>JAURPJ010000094.1 GCA_030835305.1 Verrucomicrobiota bacterium
CCCTCAGTTGCGTCTCCAGTTCTTCATAGCGCAATCGCCCGGGACTGCCCTTCTTTAAAACCTGCTCCGGCTTGGCCCGCGTCTCCACCTCCCGAATCGCCTGACGTTCCACCAAAAAAGAAATCTGGCGCTCATACGAACTCTGCTTCTCCCGCGGCTTGGCAAACATCTCCTGCACCTCCGGCGGAAACGTCTTCACGTGAGAATTGTATTTTGCTCTCTGCCCGGCCTCAACCAACAAGGCCATCTCCGCCCTGATCTCCGCCGTCGCCTCTTCCCATGCCCGGTAACGCTTTTGATACCCGTCAAGCTCTTCGGGAGTCGCAAAAGACTTGTCGTCCGGCCAATAGACCGACGATAGAAAGGCCTGCAGCGCGAAATAGTCCTTCTGCAAGATGGGATCGAACTTGTGGTCATGACACTGGGCACAGCCGATTCCCATTCCTAAAAACACCTCAGCCGTGACGTCCGTGATCTCATTGATCATGATCTCCCGCTGCATCTCCGCATTGCGCTGGTTCCACTCGTAAACCCCGTTGCGCAAAAAACCTGTCGCCACCACTCGCTCCGGATCATTCGCTGCGATTTCATCACCCGCCAACTGCTCCTTTACAAACTCGTCGTAAGGTTTGTCCTCGTTGAAGGCCCCAATGACATAATCCCGATAACGAAACGCCGCCGGACGAAGATCATCCGCCCGATAACCATCACTATCGGCATAGCGAACCACATCCAGCCAATGCTGCCCCCATCGTTCTCCATACCTTGGGCTCGCCAAAAGTTCATCAATCAGCTCATTCACGGCCACATCACGATCCTCTTCCCACGCCGTTAAAAACTCTTCCACTTGCTCGACCGCCGGAGGCAAACCATGCAAATCAAAATAGGCCCGCCTCACAAATTCCTCCGCTGAAGCCTCCTCCGACATCTTCAATCCGGCCTGCCCTAACTTCCTTTCCACAAAAAAATCCACCGTATGCCCGACCTTCGGCACCACCACTTTCCTCACTGGCTGCACCACTCACCAGGCTTTTTCCTTTTCAGTGAACTCACGACCGCTTCCCACCATCACGGTGAAAAATCCCAGAAGAAATCGGAGTAAGCAATTCACAGGCTTTAAACAACACCACAGACGGATGTCGGTGGAAGATAAAAACGAAATCACCCACTGAAATCTCTCAACCACAATGAAATCATTTCTCGTCAGCCTCACGATTCCCCTTCTCTCCCTCATCGCAAAATCAGCTCCGCAAATCGTCACCGGCATCACCGAACCCTTCTCCATCGTCTTCGATCAACAAGGTACCGTCTACGGCGTGGAATATGAAAATGGCAACCGCATCTTCCGTCTCAAAAACGACCAGCTCTCCTTCATTGCCGGCTCCAAAACCCCGGGCGGCAAAAAACTCGGCGACGTTGCCGCAGGCGATGGCGGTGATGCCAGAAAAGCCCGCTTCAATGGCATGCATGATCTCGCGCTTCACCCCGATGGCCGACTTTTCATCGCCGACACCTTCAACGAACGCATTCGTGTCCTCGACCTCAAAACAAACACCATCGCCACCCTGGGTGATCAACACCTGAAATTTCAATCTCCCTACACTGTCGACCTTCATCCCGATGGAAAACACCTCCTCGTTGCTGATCTCGAGAAACGCCAGGTTCTCGAAATCAACCTCAAAACCCTCACCGTCAAACCACGCGCCGGAAACGGAAAAAAAGGCAAGCCTATCGAAGACTCACCCGCCACTAAATCACCCCTCCTCGCTCCCCGGGCCGCAATCTACGGTAAGGACGGATCCATCTTCCTCGCCTCCCGCGAAGGCCATGCCATTCGCCAAGTCACCCCAGAAGGCACCCTGAAAACCATCGTCAATCTTGCTGGCAAGAAAGGCTCTGCCGGCGACGATGGCCCCGCCATCGAAGCCCGCCTCAACGGCCCGAAGCACCTGACTCTCGATTCTCAAGGCAACCTCGTCATCAGCGATGACAACAACCACATCCTGCGCCTCTACAAACATAAAAGCAAAACTCTCCACCTTCTTTACGGCACCCCTGGCAAAAAGGGTAACGCTGCCACTGAACTAAATCGCCCCCATGGTGCCCGCTATGCTCCCGACGGATCGCTTTGGATTGCTGACTCTTTCAACCACCGCCTCGTCAAGGTTCTTCAGCCTTAACTAAAAAGTGATTCAGGCAGGAAAGAACAGCGGAGCCCAAAGACGGTAACACCGAGAAGCGTGAAGGAAAGGATCAAGAGAGTGATCCTTAAACCCGGCCAGTTGATTGGGATCCTTCTCATTTTGGTTCTCAGCGGACAGAAGGAACTTTTTTTCAGTCCGATGGCGGTTTGACATCTTGTGGAGTACCGTAAAAGTTTTTCAATCAACAAATGAAATTCAAACTCGCAATCGTACCCTTAATTTTCCTGCCAGCAGGAATTCAAGCAGCCACTCTCGCCTCGCCCCCCCAAATGACCCACCTCCATCTACAACCTTTGGTGCTCCGCTGCCCTGCGTGAGACTGCCCCGCCACTAGGAACATGCCTCACACACGAGGCCGACAAGATGAAAGGTGGGAAGCGTCTTTAAAGCATCGCCTCGTCCCCGATTCCCTTTTCGAACCTAACAACATGGCGGGAATGCCTGACCGGAACTGAGAAATCCCACCCATCATTCGTTATCTGATCGCCCACCTGCCATGTGAATTTGGGCATACTCATGTTGGAATCCACTATTTTTTGTTATTGAAACGATTATAATTTCGGTGAGATGGTAGCTTGATAGTTGGAAAACCTGTTTGAAATCTACGGTCAACTTAAAATTTTATGATGAATACACAACCGATCAATTCAGGATTACTCCTTGCACTCGCTCTGGCTGCCAGCGCCAACGCAGCAGTGTCGTTCGTCGATCTCGATTCGACCACCGGAGCAAACTGGCGCACTGCGGCCGATCTGGAAACAGATAATGAATATGGAACCGAAGGATACGTCGTCTTTGGTCTCAACGAGGCCGACAACGTCTACAATCCAAACTTTGATGTGAGCAGCGCTAATACAGCAAACGCATATGACCTCCCTGCCGGTATTTCTGTCTCAACCGTGGACACCAACATCGGCATGTGGTCCGGCAATGGGAACTTTGGCACTATCGAGGATCCCGGAAATGCCAATACAATTTCCAGTGCTCCGGTCCTCGCCAACTCTAATGGAACTAAGCAATTTACCATCACGCGTGCGGCTTCTGGCAGCCACCGATTAACCCTGATTACCGCTTCTGGAGATAACGAGGGGACCGAATACACTCTGACCGTTAATGATGGCAGTGGAGCCATGATGTCAAACTACGACCACACTACCAATGGCCTCGCTTACCATGTCTTCGACATTTCCGATGGCACCAGCGACATCGTTATCGACATTGCTTCAACCGCCCAGAACCGCTCCCTGACCGGTATCGCATTCGATGCCCTCCCAGTCCCGGAGCCTTCATCCGCTCTCCTGCTCAACCTCAGCATGATCGGCGCCACCATGCGTCGCCGTCGATAGGCATTTAAATCCAGGCTATCCAATTTAGCCTCCGGCAGGTCCTGACCTCCGGGGGTTTTTTAAGCCCATCCCCCCGGCTCCAAAATGTGGATCACAAGTATGACAAAATGCTCTGGCGCTATTGCAGGCATCTCAAAAAAACTGATAGTCTCATTTAAATCTAAAAACACCTTCCGCAACCCAACTAGAAAAATGAAACAAGACAAATTCACCGGGTTCCTTGTCGCTTCCTCACTCTTAGGAGCCACAATCGCTTCCGCAACCGTAACCTCCATCGGGGCAGACTCCACTACCGGCCCAAACTGGCGCACCGCGGCCAACCTCGAACCTGACAAGGAATACGGATCCGCCGGATATGTCGTTTTTGGGCTTAACGAAACCGACTCAGTTTACACTCAATCCTTCGATACCAGCGAATTTAACCCCGCCAACGCTTACAACCTCCCCGCCGGAATTACTATTTCGACTATCGACACCAACATCGGCATGTGGTCCGGCAACGGAAACTTCGGAACGATAGAAGACCCCGGAAATGCAAATGCTATCACCAACGCTCCGGTACTCGCCAACAGCTCAGGCACCAAGCAATTCACGATCTCCCGCACCGGGAGCGAGGCCTTCCGGATCACCATCATGGTCGCCTCCGGAGACAACGAAAGCACAGGATACAACGTCACCCTTGATGATGGCTCTGGCTCCGCGAACTCGAACTACGACCACCTCGCAAACGGCCTCGCTTACCATGTCTTCGACGTTTCCGCTGGAAACAGTGATATCGAGGTCATGATCACCAGTGCCGCTCAAAACCGAACCCTCATGGGGATTGCCTTTGACAGTGAAGGCGATGACATCACCGATCCCACCGATTCGAACTCCAATGGAATCGGGGACAATTGGGAAAAACACTACTTTGGAAGCCTTGGAGCAGTTGATCCCAATGCAGACGAGGAACCGGACGGATTAACCAATTTTGAAGAGTGGCAAAACCTCTCGCTTCCCATAGTCGCCGACAGCGACTCCGATGGTCTTGAAGATGGCGAAGAAGTTAATACCCACTCGACCAGCCCCACCAACAGCGACACTGATAATGACGGTTACAATGATCAATTCGAAGTCGACAATCTGGTCTCTGGTTTTGATCCGCTGATCGATGACTCCAACGAAGATCCCGACGGCGACGGACTCGACAACGCCGCTGAACTCACAAACTCAACCGACGCGATTGACGCCGACTCGGACGACGACACAATCAACGACGGCGATGAGGTCAACGGTGCCACAAACCCATACTCGGGAGGAGTCCCACGAGCCGTACCCGGCGAGCCCACCAATCCAAACAACCCCGATTCTGATGGCGACACCATCAGCGACTTCGAGGAAGTCGACAACGCCAACGGCTCCATCACCGACCCTAACAACACAGACACCGACGGCGATACCGTGCCCGACAGCGTCGAAATTACAAGCGGCTCAGATCCCACCGACAACACTGATTTGCCTCCTGTTCCTGAGGGCCTCATCAGTGTCGATTTCCAGGGGAGTAATGATGGAGCCTTATTCCCAAATGAGCCCGTTCTCATGAGTGGATTTGAAGTTCGCGCTGGGGTCATGACCGACGTATGGAATGCCATTGATCTAAGTGGCCATCCGAACACAGCCACTGACCCAAGCTTCGATTTACTTGATTCCAGCGGCGAAGAGACCGGAGTGAGCCTCTCGTTCACAGGGACAATCTCAAGCTGGACCAACAACCCGGGGAACGATCCTCTGACCAATGACTACTTGTTCGTTAATGCAGGCAACGCCGATTTCAGCGCAGCTTGGGAATTTTCCGGCCTTTCCCCATTATCCGAATTTACCTTTTTCACTTACGGTGGTATTGCCCGTGACATGCTCCTCACTGTCGACACCGACGGAGACGGCGACCTCACAGACGAAAACCCAACCAACGTCGATATCAACGGCTTTGAATTCACCGGGACTGTGAGCTCCAACGGAAGCATCCTCGGTTCAATCGAACCAGGGGCTTCAAACGAAGCAAACTGGGGAGGCTTTCAGTTGATCCACTCAGGTTCCTCTCAGGGCGGCCTCAGAGTGACCGATATCCGCCAGACCGACACCGGTGCTATCGAGCTGACCTGGACAAGTAGGCCGGGAAGAAGCTACACCGTCGAATCTTCCCCCGACATGACACTCTGGACTCCCTTGCTGACCGAAGTCGACGCCACTCCCTCACCCGGAACGATCACCACCGTAAATGTTGATACTCCGGCCGCGAATGAATTGAAGAAGTACTACCGCGTTGTTCGCGAGTAACCTGACCCGTCGAAAACTTTTCTGTTCGGCGCCATGCTAAATCATAGCACCTGCTGCCAAACACACTCCTAAAATGATGACCCTCTTTCGAAAGGGCGCCTTCGTCGCGATCTCACTCCTTGCTTCCACTTTCAATCTCAAGGCGTCCGTGACCATCATTGGTGTTGATTTGAAAACCGGTGCCAACTGGCGCACCGGTGCCAACCTCGACACCGATCAGGAGTATGGCACGAGCGGCTATGTCATTTTTGGGTTGAGAGAATCGGACTCCGTTTACAGAACCAATTACGACATCTCCTCCGCCAACTCCAACAATGTCTATGATCTCCCCGCAGGTGTCGGCCTGACTACCATTGACACCAACATCGGAATGTGGTCGGGCAATGGCAACTTCGGCACCCTGCAAGACCCAACCGCAGGCAATACCATCACCAATGCTCCTGTTCTTGCCAACTCAAGTGGAACGAAACGCTTTACCATCACTCGGTCGAACTCCGATTCCTTCCGGCTAACGATCTTCACCGCCTCCGGCGACAACGAAGGTACCGAATACACCGTTTCGGTCGATGACGGCAGTGGTTCCCGGTCCACCAACCACGACCATACCAGCAACGGCGTCGTCTACCACGTTTTCGATATCTCAAGCGGCAATTCAGACATCACCATCGACATTGCCAGCACCAGACAAAACCGATCCCTGATGGCCATCGCCTTTGACTCGACCATCGACATCACCGATCCCACCGACAGCGACAACGACGGCATGGGAGACAATTGGGAGACCTTCCACTTTGGGGATTTGTCCCGCGATGGCAGTGGAGACTTTGACTCCGACGGACTTATTGATGAGGCCGAATGGACCGAAGGAACCTCGCCCAAGGATTCCGACTTCGACGATGATGACCTGACCGACGGACAGGAAATCAACACCTACAATACCGACCCGCTCGATAGCGACAGTGACAACGACGGCTATAGCGATGGTGATGAAATCGCTGCAGGAACTAATCCCAACAACAACGGGAGTTTCCCTGTCGCAACTGTCAAACGCCCGACCCTGGGATCCCCCAACCCAACCCGTGACAGTGTCGTGGTATTCAACGAAATCCACTACCATCCCGCGGGCGACAACGATGCCCTTGAGTACATCGAGCTCTATAACCAGATGGCCATCAATGTTGACCTGAGTAACTGGTACCTTGATGGAATCGATTTCAACTTTCCGGAAGGCACCGTGATCAATGCCCAGGACTACCTGGTCATCGCCAAAAACCCTGGCAACTATCCGGGATCGCTCGGCCCCTATTCCGGAACTCTTTCAAACTCCGGAGAAAACCTCAGACTCTACAACAACAACCTTTCCTTCCGCACCACTGCAGGTGCAGGTCCGAAAGGAGCAATCTCAACATCCCTTGATCGACGTCGCATCATGGATGAAATTTCATACGGCGACACCTACCCCTGGCCGCTTGGCCCCGATGGATCCGGCTCAACTCTCGCAAAAATTGCCCCTGCAACCGGGAGTGCCCATCCTCAAAACTGGACGCACAGCACTACCCTCAATGGCACGCCAGGCTCAGAAAACATCCATACCCTTGTCCCCGCGATCGCCTTCAACGAACTCGACTCATCCACCTCAACAGCATTCCAGCTGGAACTACATAACCACGGAGCGCTTCCCATCACTCTTGGCGGAATGATCGTCACCTCTTCCAATCCCCTTCACAGCGACTACACCCTTCCTGCCAGCACCCTCGCTCCCGGTTCCTATACCACCCTTGATGCCACCACCCTTGGCTTCACTCCCGGAGACAATGAACGTTTGTTCCTTTTCAGCCCGTCCAAAGCAGCTCTCATCGACACCGCACGGATCGACGACACTCCCAAGGGACGCAGCCCGGACGGCACCGGACGCTGGCTCAATCCAAAATCCGCCACCTTCGGCAGCGCAAATGCCTTCACTTTCGAAGACAACATCGTCATCAACGAAATCTTCTACCACGCCTACCCGGTCCGCCCGACTACCGGGACACCGCCGACCTACACCGACGTTCAAGTTATGGACTACGACCATGTCTGGCGCTACAACCTTGATGCCGGAGCGGCAGGATTACCCGCCGGCTGGGAAGCTACCGCACACACGGTCGATGATGTGAGTTGGTCGGAAGGCCCCGGCTTACTTGGATTCGAAACAACAACCCTTGGCGAGCCAATCCGATCCGAAATTACCCGCTCCTCGAAAATTCCATATTATTTTGAAACGGAATTCACCTACAACGACCCTTCTACCGTCGCGCAAATCGTCTTCGACCACTTCATTGACGATGGTGCCATCTTCTACCTGAACGGAGAAGAAATCGCCCGCTATAACATGGCCGATGGACCCTTCACTCCTACGACTCCGGGCGCTTCCGTCAGTAATGCCACCTTGGGAACACTCACCGTCAACAATCCCAACATCCTTCAAGGCAGCAACCGCCTGTCGATTGAGATTCACCAGACCACCCTCACCAGCAGTGACCTCGTTCTTGGAGTACGAGCCACCTTGAAACAAATCGACACTCCCGGCACTCCCTCGACTCCCTACGCCGAACGCGATGAAGAGTGGCTCGAACTCTACAATCCGGGTGAGTCAGACCTTGATCTTAGTTCTTGGGAGATCAATGGCGGAATCAGGTATGAATTCCCCGCTGGCACGATACTCTCCTCGGGTAGCTACCTCGTCGTTGCCAAAGATGCCGCCGCCATTGCTCAAAAACATCCCGATATCACAGTCATTGGCGATTATTCGGGGAGCCTGGGCAACAGAGGAGATCACCTTGTCCTCGAAGACGCCCATGGAAATCCAGCAGATGAAGTCACCTATTTCGATGGTGGCAAATGGCACGGAAAGGCCGACGGAGGAGGCTCCAGCCTCGAACTCCGTGACCCGGACGCAGACAATAACACTGCCGCCGCTTGGGCCGCGAGCAACGAGACCCACCGAAACTCCTGGAACACCTTCACCTATGAAGAAGTCGCAGTGAGCGACGGCATCGGCAACAACGCCTACCACGAATTCCTCATCGCTCTCCTCGACTCAGGTGAATTCCTTCTCGACGACGTTAGTGTCATCGAAAACGGCAGCAAGGAGATGATCCAGAACGGTGATTTTGAAGGAGACTCACTGGGCTCAACCGCAACCAAATGGCGCGCCCTCGGTACACACGGATCACATGGTAAGACCGTTGTTGTCGATGATCCCGACTCCCCCGGAAACAATTGTCTTCATGTCGTTGCCTCCGGCCCAACCGAAGACAAACACAACAAACTCGAAACCACCTTTGCAAACAACGAGCAAGTCACCCCGGGTGCAACTTATCGCATTAGCTTTCGCGCAAAATTCCTCAGCGGCAACAATCAGATCAACACTCGCCTCTATTTCAACTACCTTCAACGCACCAACACCCTCCCCACTGCCGAAGTTTGGGGAACCCCGGGCAAAGTTAATTCAACCGCGCTTGAAAACGTCGGTCCTACGATGGAAGCCCTCTCCCACGCCCCGATTGTTCCTGATGCCAATCAATCGGTAAACGTTGCGATCGACGCCTCCGACCCGGACGGCATCAACAGCCTCACTCTTTTCTACTCCGTCAACGGCGGGGCCTTCCAAAGCTCGCCCATGACCCCGGGACCAGATGGCGTCCGCTTTGTGGGCACCATCCCCGGCCAAGCCACCAGTCGGATCGTTCGTTTTTACATCCGCGCTCGTGACACCTCGAATACCACCTCTTTCTTCCCCGCAAAAGGACCGGAAAGCGGTGCCTTCTTCAAGGTTCAGGACGGCATGGCCGACAAATCCGGAAATCGTCATAATTTCCGCGTCATCATGTCTGAATCCGATCGGCAATTTCTCTTCAACTCCACCAATCGTATGAGCAACGACCGCTTTCCGGTCACCGTCATCGAAGACGAGGAAAAAGTTTACTACGACGTTGGACTTCGCCTCAAAGCCAGTGCCTACGGTCGCTTCCAAAGCGGACACTACGGCTTCAATGTCAGTTTCCAACCCGACCAACTTTTTCGCGGAGTTCACGCCACCATCTCGGTCGAACGCTCCAGGCCCTTCCGAGAACTCCTCGCCAAACACCTCCTCACCCGTGCCGGCGGCGGCTATTGGTCGTTTTATGATGACGTCAGCTACGCCATCACCCCAACCCCCGGTGACAGAGGGCCCGCCCTTCTCTCAATGGCGCGCCATACCAGCACCTTCTTCGACGGACTTTTTCCCGACGAAGACGAATCCGGCACCCTTTTCAACCACGAACTCCTCTACAACCCCAATGGGACCACCGGAGGACCTGAAGGACTCAAGGTCGGAAATCCATACAATCACACCAACGGACGCTACGACCTTGAGGATCGTGGCTACGACAAAGAGCCTTACCGCTTTGGATTCCAAATCCGTAGTGCCCGGGGACGCGATGATTACTCTCAAATCATCGCCGTCAACCAAGCCGTCGGGAACCTCAGTGGAACAGATCTCAAAAACGCCCTCGACCCCATCATCGACGTCGATCAATGGATGCGCACCTTTGCGATGGCAACCCTCACCGCTTCCAATGATTCCTACGGACGGGTCTGGGAACACAACTTCCGATACTTCGTCCGCCCAACCGACCAGAAAGTCATCGTGCTGCAATGGGACCTCGACTCCGCTTTCGGCCTGGGTTCCAACGAATCCATTCTCCCAACTCGAAACAACATCAGAAAACTTTTCAATATTCCCCAGTATCGACGCCTCTTCGATGGCCATCTTGAAGACATCGTTAATACCACCTATAACACTGCTTACATTACAACTTGGGCCAACCATCTCGGATCAATTTCCGGAAGCAGCTTTGGCTCCTTTAATTCCTATATCAATTCCCGTGGTAGCTTCGCCTTGGCCACTCTTCCATCGAACACCATCTTCGCCATCACCACCAACGGAGGTAACAATTTCGCGGAGGCCGACAGCACCGTCGATCTCGAAGGGAGTGGCTGGGTAAATGTCTTCACCATCGAGGTGAACGGGATTTCCACTCCCGTCAATTGGACTGACGCCAACAGCTGGGTGATTACCGTTCCCATATCCATTGGCCCAAATCCCCTCACCCTCACCGCATTCAACTACCACGGTGAACAAGTCGGCAGCGACACGATCAATGTCACCAACACCAGCACCATCGATCTCGCCAACGCTTCCAACACCATCATCCGTGAGCTTCATTACCACCCGGCCGACCCTACCACCGCCGAACTCAACGCCGGATTACTCGATGCCGATGAATTCGAATTCATCGAAATCCTCAACACCAGCACCTCCGGCATCGATCTCAGCAGTACCAGCTTCACCGATGGCATTTCCTTCACCTTTTCCACCGGCACCATCCTTCCACCCGGCGAACGCCTCATCATCGTCTCCAATCAAGCCGCCTTTGAATTCCGCTATGGAGTCGGCACTACCACTATCGCCGGTCAATACACCGGCAAACTCAACAACGGTGGTGAACACGTCCGCTACGAAGCAGCCGACACCTCCCCCATCGCCGACTTCACCTACGGCGACAATACCCCTTGGCCCGAGAGTTCCGATGGTGACGGATACAGCCTCGTCTTCTCGGGCGGCGATCCAAATCTCCCCCTCGATTGGCGCTCAAGTAGTATCATCGGTGGATCACCCGGAGCAGGCGACGGCCAAAGCTTCACTGGCACCGGAGACGAAATCATCTCCTACATACTTCAATCCCCTCCAGCCACCCTTATCTCCGACGACACATTCACCCTCTCTTTCCTACAGAATCTTGTCAGCGACGATGCCATCGTAATTGCCGAATATTCGACAGACTTGAACAGTTGGCTCCCCCTAACCTCAGACAATCTCATCTCCCGTGTCAACCAGGGCGATGGGACCTCCCTTCTGACCTACTTCAGTCCTCTCATTCCATCAGTAAACACAAAGCAATTTGTCCGCCTTAGGGTGTTGGAGAGGTAACTTAACCCCGAAACTCAGAAGGACGGATTCCCACCCCTTCGCTCTAAATACACAAGAAACGACAGGACACACCCAGATTCGCCGTTATAGTCAGCTCACATGATCCGCTGGTTCGCTCGTAACGATATCGCTTGCAACTTTCTCCTGGTTGCGATCCTTCTTGCGGGCCTTTACACCGCCTTCAATAAAATCCCGCTTGAAGTTCAACCCAGCTATGACATCGGGGAAGTTGAAATCAACATGCGCTTCCGTGGCGCGAGCCCTCAGGACGTTCAGGAACATATCGTCAAGCCGATTGAGCGGGCTCTTCGAGACCTTCCCGGGGTAAAATTGATCGATTCAAAAGCAAGGAGCGGGTCTGCAAATATCGATGTGGAGGCGGAGGATGGAGTGGACCTTCGGGAGCTGCGCGACGAAGTCGAAGCCCGCGTCGGCGCGATCAACACATTTCCCGGAGAGACCGAACGACCCGAAATTCACATTCCAAACATGTCGAATTACAGAGAGGTTCTCACCATTGCGATCACCGGGGAACTCAGCGAAAACGACCTCTACAAGACCGCCCGACGGGTCGAAAACGAACTTCTTGATCTGCCCGAAATTTCCCGAACCGACATGCGCGGCACTCAACCGCTCGAAATCAGTATCGAGGCTGACGATCAGAAACTGCGCGACTACGGCCTCTCCTTTGAGGATCTCGTGAACGCCATCCGCAGGTCATCCCTTGCCCTCTCCGCCGGCTCGCTCCGGACTCCAGTGGGTTCCATCATGATCCGCACCGATGGTCAGGCCTACACCCAGGAAGACTTCGCCAACATCGTGGTCACGGCCCTAGATGGTGCCCAGATCCGGGTGGGCGATCTCGCTTACATCAAAGATGGTTTTGAGGACGCCCAAATGATGACCCGTTTCAACGGACAGCCTGCCATCATGATCGACATTCTGAGAGCGGCCGATGAAAACGCGATCGAAATCTCCGACGCAGTTCAACGATATATTGAGAACACCTCTCCACTTTTGCCAAACGGCGTCAGCCTCTCCGCCTGGGATGACGAATCAATCCGCATTCGTGGCCGGCTTTCAACTCTCGGGAATTCCCTGATCATGGGTGCCGGCCTTGTCCTCCTCGTCCTCGGACTATTCCTTCGACCCATGCTCGCTTTCTGGGTGGTCCTTGGCATTCCGATTAGCTTCGCAGGCGGTGTTCTCCTGATGCCCTACTTTGGCATGACCGCCAATACGATGAGCATTTTCGCCTTCATCATCGTCCTCGGAATTGTTGTGGACGACGCCATCGTGACCGGGGAAAATATCTACACGAAACTCAGGGAAAACCTCACGCCGCTCGACGCCGCCGTCCTTGGAACGAAGGAGGTTGCAACCCCGGTAACCTTCGGTGCCATTACCACCATCGTAGCCTTTATCCCTCTTTCCTACTTCCCAGGCTTCTGGTCGGCCTGGACCAGTCAAATCCCCCCCATTGTCGCCTCGGTCCTGGTCTTCTCGCCCATCGAGTCAAAACTCATTCTTCCCTCGCACCTCAAGCACCTCAGCACAAACCGCCGGAAATTGGGCGCCTTCGCCCGTTTCCAAAAATGGGTGGCAG
>JAURPJ010000095.1 GCA_030835305.1 Verrucomicrobiota bacterium
ATCCGAGATTTTCTCCCGTCTGGGCCCTGAATCGCTTATTTATTAACGCTTATAAGGGATTGAGAGTGGCACTCCCGGCGAGAATCGAACTCACATCTAAGGTTTAGGAAACCCTTGTTCTATCCGTTGAACTACGGGAGCAGCTTATGGTGTAATCAAATATTTACCACGGAAAGATCTACCTTATTATCCACCCAAAGAAAGGTAAAGCTCAACAAGGAAAGACTCTCAAAAGAGGTGCAAGAGTTTCGCCATGGAAATACCCGCGTTACCGGTGGAGGGTGAGCTCAGGCAAGGTATCGCCCCATCAAAGAACACTTCAAGAACGATTCCTTAGGCACCATAGACTCCTGCTCAATAAACTTGAAGTTCTACAAGCTTCCCTCGTTACTACAAAGCACTGCAACTGGGATTTAGGGGCTTAACTAACAAGATACGAGTTACGCGAATTCGGTTTAGGAAGAGCCTGCAATCTTAACTGCTGGAGCGTCCCCTTTTAGAGTTGGACAGGTAATAAGAAGACAGTTTCTTTTGGAACGAGGCTCCTCAACCGGCGTGAGTCGGGGGCCTTGGCTCCGAAAGGAAGGGTCGACGATTCCGCGAACAACCTTCAAATTCTCCAGCTGTCATGAGTGAATAACTTCAGGCAATCAAACGTTGGACCGCCCGACGCAAAGCCGAAGTAGTGACCGAAATCATCAACGGCAAGATCCCGGAGAATGAATGGAAAGGCATTCATTCCGGAGGTCATCACAATAAACCTTGGCAATTACGCCGGTTTTGAACGAGCATCCGCCCGCAATGGCAGGTTTTTTCAAGAAACTCTTCAATAAGGTCACGAACAAGGCCGAGATCGATTGGGATGATCTCGAAGCTGATCTTATTTCCGGTGACCTAGGCGTGCGACTGTCGCTCGAAATTGTCGACGAACTTAAAGACCTCGGCCGCAAGATCTCCGCCGATGATGTGGTAGAAGCCACACGCAACAAACTTTCCGGCCTTTTCCCAGAGGACGCCCCGGTCCTAGCGCCGCGAACCGACGGCAATCCGGCCGTCCTCCTCATTGTCGGAGTCAACGGGACCGGCAAAACCACCTCCACAGCCAAACTGGGTCACCTCCTGAAAAGCCAGGGCTACTCCGTCCTGATGGCTGCCGCCGATACCTTCCGCGCCGCCGCCGTCGAACAACTGCTACGTTGGGGCGAGCGACTGGACCTCCCCGTCTTAACCGGAGCCCACCAAGCCGACCCGTCATCGGTTTGCTATCAGGCCCACCAAAAAGCCATCGCCGGAAACTATAACTTCCTTCTCTGCGACACCGCTGGACGCCTTCATACGAGAAACAATCTCATGGACGAACTGTCCAAGATCAAGCGCACCATTGGCAAACAGGACGAAACCGCGCCACACGAGACCTTTCTCGTTGTGGACGCCTCCACCGGTGGAAATGCCCTCAACCAGGCTCGCGAATTTCAAAAAGCCGTCCCCCTCGATGGCCTCATTCTTACCAAACTCGATGGCTCGGGTAAAGGCGGGGTTGCAGCTGCCATTCAAAAAGAACTCGGCATCACTCCGCGCTTCATTGGTACAGGCGAAGAGCCTGATCGCTTCGAGCGCTTCGAGCGAAAGCACTTTGTGGAAAACATCCTTTAGAACCCTATCGGCTCTAATACTTTTTCCAAAGTCGGCGGCTGAATAACACCAGCACCGCTACGTATTCCAGCCTGCCTAAAATCATGAGCATTGAGAGAACCAGCGCCCCGGCTGGTTCAACATGGGCGAAATTATCGCAAGGCCCAAATTCAGCAAAGGCCGGCCCGACGTTGCACAAACAGCTCAAAACGGCCGACAATGAGCCAATAAAACTGGTCTTCGGTTCGAGCGAGCTCATCACCAAGGTTCCCCCGATCAAAAAGACCCCAAACATTGCCACCACCAAAAACAACTGCCCCTGCCCGGCCACGTCGATAAACTTCCCCCCCAAACGCACCTTCTTCAACTCCTGGGGTCGAAATGACGCCCGTAGCTCTCCGATCACAAATTTCGCCGTTAGCACGACCCTCCCCACCTTTAGACCTCCCGCCGTCGATCCCGAGCATCCTCCCACGATCATGAGAACCACCAGGACCGATTTTCCAAAGTGCCCCCAGTGATCGTAATTGCCCGAAACGTATCCCGTTGTCGTGGCCACTGACACCGTATCGAACACCACCTCAAGGATCGAATCACCTGTCTCCGTCGCCAAGTGGAAAATCACCACCGAAATCACCCCTGCTCCGAGAACCCCAAAAAACCACCATACTTCCTCAAAACGCCGCCGCTTATCCCGCCACGACATCCGGAACATCGATAGATAAAGAGGAAAGCTCACCCCGCAAATCAGCATAAAGCCAATCATCACCAATTTCACTCCTGTCCCAAAACTCGTCACACTATCATTCTCCGTCCCAAAGCCCGCCGTCGAGACCACCGTCAAGGCGTGATTCACTGCTTGAAAAGGCGTCAATCCTGTTGCCCACAAGGATAGCGCGCAGATAATCGTAAAGCCGAGATACAATTTCCACATCTTCCTCATGGTCTGACGCAAACTCGCCAGATCAGATCCCGCCAACGACGACTCCGTCCCCACCAACATACGTCCACTCGTTCCGGTCCCGGAAAGTACCACCACGAAAATCGCCAGAATCCCCATCCCACCCAACCACTGCGTCACAGAACGCCACATCAAAATTGATTTCGGTAAGGCCTCAACATCCGTGAAAATGGTTGCTCCGGTCGTAGTCAATCCGGACGTCGCCTCAAAAAGTGCCACGTGCACCGCCGCATTAGGCTCGCAAAACAAATAGGGAAATGCTGTCACCAAGCTACAAACCAGCCAACCAACTCCCACCAGAGCCATCGCCTCTCTTCGCCTCATTAGGTTTCCCCGCTTAATTTTCTTCGCCAATCGCGCCGATGCAAAAAAGAAGGCTCCGCTCATGAAAAGCGTAAGCCCCAGGGAGATAGCCCAGCCCTGCAAATCAAGATCGGTGTCGTGAGATACTCCTGCAGGGACCACCTCAGACAAGCCAACCGATCCAACCATCATCCCCCCAAATAGGAGAACCATGATTCCGAGAGAACGCAATAGGATAGAAAAGTTCACAGCTCAATGACCTCGGGGTTATCTAGGTTTCCTCCCCCCCCGAAGGGTATCCACTCACTCCTATTTCTCCATCTAAAAAAACTCGGTTCTCGACGCAGCCACTACGATTTTTCAATATGAACCCATGATATTTAAATCACTTTCTCTTATGGTCGTTGCCACCATTGGCCTGAGCGCCGCTGAAGTCGACTTGGTCAAGCTCGGAAAAGAAACTTTCAACGCCGTCGGTTGTGCGGAATGCCATTCTGAAATCAAGAACGACACTTCGGTCAAAACCGGCCCCGGGCTTTACGGACTCTTTCCATCAACCGCCCGCCAACGCGACATCATCGAGGTCGCTGAAAATCGCAAGCACACCATCACGGCCAACTACGACTACTTCAAAACATCGCTTCGTTCCCCGACCACTGAAATCGCCATTTCCGAAGTCGCTCCTACCAAGGGAACCGCATTTCTTCCGGTGATGCCAGCCTACCCCAAGGCCTTTCTCAACGAGCAAAAGGCCAAAGCCATCTTCCATTACCTCCAAACCCTAAACGACGACGGTCTGCGCGGACCCAGCAAGGTTATGGCGGAGCTCCAGGATGGAACCATGGTCAAAGACATCCACCAAGACCCCACCGAAATCCTTGTAACCGACCGCACCCGCATTTTCCGCGCCCGCATCCCCGGCTCCTCGGCCCGCGCCGTCTACGTAGGACACCCGAGTGGACTCAACTACGCCTTCGATCCCCGCAATATGACCATCAGCAAGGTCTGGTGGGGCGGATTCCTCAATCTTAAGAACGAGATGTCCGGACGAGGCAACAACCCGTCAACTTTGGGAAACCAGCCCCGTGAAATTAGCCTTTCCAATCCGCCTAAACTTCACGACAAGCCCGTCGATCTCTCCTTCAAATCACCTCTCATCAACGACAGCAAAACCATCGAGGAAAACCTCTGGGGAAATGCCGACTTCCTCGACCAGCTGAAAAAAGCGGACGCCCAATTCATCGGTTACGACTACCCGTCCAACCCCATGGGCCACCCCACTTTCCACTACCGTATTGGCAAGGACACGTATTCCCTGACATTCAAGATCCAATCCGATGGCCTGGCCGTTACCCGGTCAACAAAGAACGGCAGGACCTCGGAGCATGTCACCAACACCGACAAGCCAGGGGAAGTCTGGCGCCCCAATCCCATTCCATCGACCTTGACCCAAAAAGTCGCGCTCACCCCCATGGATGGTGTCGTTCTCCTGCCCGGCTACTCAGCCGAACGCGTTCCGGCTCCCACCGACCCCCACGGTCGCCCACAACTCTTCGAGCCCCTAGGCATGGCTCTTGATCCCAAAGACGGCTCCATCGTGGTCACCACCCGCACCGCCGGAGTCTGGCGCTTTAAGGACAACACCTGGACCATGATCGCCGACGGCCTCCTGGACGCTCTTGGCGTGATCATTGAAAAAGAACGTCTCGTTGTCGGCCAAAAAGCAGAGCTCACTGCACTTTACGATGAAAATGGCGACGGATTCTACGAGATTTTTCGTACTTTAAGCGATGACTTCCTCTTCACCGAAAACTACCACGGATACCTCCATGGCCCTGCCAAGGATAAGGCCGGCAACTACTACTTCACCCTGAATCTCGACCACAGAAACGGTCGCCAGATTCACAAAGCCAATGGTAAGTTCATGGGCTCGCAAGGTGGCTATCGCGGATGGACCCTTCAAGTAGCACCCGATGGAAAGACCACTCCCTTCGCGATGGGACTCCGCAGCCCCGCCGGAGTTTCCGCCAGTCCCGACGGAAAGATTTACTACACCGAGAACCAAGGCGAATACAACGGAACCTCCAAGATGCACCTCGTAAAGAAAGGAAACTACTACGGCCATCCTTCCGGCCTCGTGGACCTCCCTGGCATGAAGCCCGATTCACCGGAAATCGCCTGGGACAAATGGGCTCCAAAACGTGCCGTATCGGTCGCGCTACTCCCACACGCCCGCATCGCAAACGCGCCCGGCAGCCCGACCTGGGACACCACCGGAGGAAAGTTCGGTCCCTTCGCCGGAGACATTTATTGCGGAGACCAGACTCTCTCAACGCTCTTCCGCATCTCCCTCAAGCCCAACAATGAAGCCGCTCTCATTCACTTTGCCGACAGTTTCCCATCCGGCCTCATGAGACAGACCTTCGACAAGAACGGCGCGATGTATGTCGGACAAACTGGTCGTGGCTGGCGTGCCCGTGGCGGAAGCCAACATGCTCTGGTGAAGCTCACTTACACCAAGAATGATTCCCCGCAGTTGAAGGACATCAGCCGCGAGAGTGAGACCTTTACCCTGCACTTCACCGGAAACACCAAGGATCTCCCGGAGGCCACTGATCTCGCCATCGAATCATGGTATTATCACGACAAGCCAGACTACGGCTCTCCTTCCAACAACAAGCTGAAAGAGACTATCGCCAGCCAAAAGCTTGATCGTGCAAGAGGAACGATCACGGTGAAACTCGCTCCAAACGACAAGCGCCGCGACGGAAGCCGAGTCTTCTATTTCTCCTCCAAAATCCTCCCTAAAAACCGCAAGGATTCTCTGCAGGCTTATTATACCATCTCTCGATGAGATTTGCTTTCCTGCTACTTTTTGCCACCTCGTTCCTCAAGGCCCAAATCCCCGGTTCCTTCACGCAAATCGATATCGATTGCGGCGGATGGTTCACCGGCATCCAGCAGCATCAGTCCGGAAGGCTTTACGGCCGGACTGATGTCGGCGGAGTTTACCGAAGCAATGACCTTGGCAATTCCTGGACCTTCTGGAGGGCGACCTCCCCACCCCGTGCAGACTTTGTGTCCAGGGAATCGCCATCTCGAACGATAATCCGGATACCGTTTACCAAGCCTGCGGGATCCCCTACTTTGCCGACGATCCACACCGGGGGATCTGGAAAAGCAAAGATGCCGGCCAAACCTGGCAAAAGATCAAAGCAAACATCAATTTCTCCGGAAACGACAAGGCCCGTCACGGAGGAGAATGCCTCATTGTTCACCCGGCGATTGATGAAAAAATCTGGGGCGGCTCGAACAGAAACGGCCTCTGGCAATCAGTCGATGCCGTCGACAGTCGTGTCGCCGTCATCGGAAAACTCAAGGGTAACGATTTTAAAAAACTCTACTACTCCGGCGACAACGGAAAATCCTAGCGTGAGATGACCCGCAGAGGATACCGCTTAGACAACATGACTGCCGTCGCAGTCGCTCCCTATCGCCCCGGAAAAGTCTGGATCAGCACCAGCAGACGCTCCGCCGGCGTTTTTACTCCAACCCAGTAGACAATCATTCTTCGATCTTGCCATGGGCCTTCTTTCATCATTCAACACCAATCGCCAAAACTTTGACGTCAACGCTGCCGACAGCAGACTCTCGGTCGACCTCACCAAGTTCGTTGTGGGATCAACACCTCTCGGAAAGAAACCTTGGGACGGCGACTCTTTCGCAAATCACCTTGAGAAACACACAACTCTGAAATCAGAAGAGTATGGCTACGAACTCGGACGCAAGGAGGGCGTTCTTGATTACGCCTTCCTCACCCTCGAAAAATTCCAGAGCATCTTCTTTGTTGATGGGCGATCAATGTCCCTTTCCACCTCCACTACCAAGGAAGATATTTTCTCCATTTTCGGAGAACCTTATTGGAGCGATCTCGACGATGGTGAGATCATCCTCTTCTACGAATACCAGGAGGGCACCGTCGAACTTCAATTTGAATTCCCGAATGGCGAGCATCTCGAATTCATCACCCTGATGAAAGACGGAGTCCTATCAAAACAAGAGCAGCGTGAAAGCTATGGCGTCACCAAACCGTGGCCTCCCGAGAAAAAAGAATGACCACCTTGTAATGCAAACTGTCTGACCGGCGTCTTTCAAAGCCGAACCCAAACCCAATTTAGATAGCTATGTTACGAAAACTGCCCCTACCATTGCCCTTCTCTTGTTTGGCTCTTCGGTTCCGCCTCTGATTAGATCGATGACGGTAAGTCTCACCTCGTGCTCCGCTTCCGCAGCCTCACCAGCGCGGGAGGAGTCAATCAGCGGGTGCAAGCCTCCACAATCCTCGAAGAAGGGGATGACGTCACCGATTCAATCGACCTCGTCGAGCGAACCTTGGAAATTGACGGAACCGAGATCGTCATTCGTTACCTCCGCGAAGGCACGGATACCAGCAAATACCGCTACCTCCGGATCTCGCTCGAGGAAACCGAATAGCCTCTTCTCCACGCAACCCATCCAAACCATCGCTCCGTTTATCGGGGCGATGACTTGTTGGTCAAAGACATTAGCCAACAACTCAAATCACTGGAGATCCAACCGATCGACGTCCCAACCAAAGCACCTCACCCAACGCCAGACCCTCCCCATACCGCATCGTCATTCTCCCCGTCCACCAGGACATCAAAGTGCATGGAGACCCCATTATTTTCCAGATACCATCGATCAAGGAATTCCAGCCCCCTCCCATCGGCATCTAGCTCCCCTAAAATTTCTCCAACCTCTCCAGAGGTCATACCCGGTTTAATTTTACTCCAGCCCTAAGGCATCGAGGCCTTTTAACGCGCGTAGATCGTCTGCGCTATTCCGAAACAAAAAACATCGACCATAAGGACTATGATCATGAATCTGACACATGAGGCTATCCTCCTGATTTTTTCATCAATCGTAAAATTCAAAAATGAACCTCGCCCCGCTTCTGCTCCAGAGTCCCCTTCGTCACTCCAAGCCTTTCAATCGCGCCAAGTTTCCGCACCAAATCCTGGGCCTCACCTTTTCCGTTCAGGAAATTCTGATACCAACCGACTAACCCCGCCGCTTGCTCCGCATCCTCCTCGAGCAACTCCACACGAAACTTCCTCAAGCCCAGTGAGATAAACTCGTCGACACTTCCAGCTCCCGTTTGCGCTAGCCCGTTAAAGAGAGTGTTCCGGCAACCCACATCAGCCTTCAACATATGTAAGTGCCCCACCCGGTCTCGAAGCTGAACACTATGACGATCACAAGGTTTGCCACAGTTCTTGATACTCGTTCCCTCGCTCAGGAAGGTGCAAAAGACGCAGTGCTCCATGTGAAACATCGGCATGTGCTGGTGCACCGTCAGCTCAAACCACTCCGGCGGCGCGCTTTCCAACAACTCAACAACCTGTCCTTCATTCAAATCATAGGACACCGTAAGATTCTCGAAATTCCCGTGCTTCATCAGCAAGGATGCCGAAACCGAATTCGCCACATTCAATGAAAAATCGGCTACCACCGGGACCCCACGCGCCTTGAAGTACGAAATACCCCCGAGATTTCGCACCAGAACCCCATCAGGCTCCGCTTTCTCTACCATCTTGAAGAATCCCGCCTCCTTCGGTTTCTGAATCCGCGGAGTCGCTAGGTAAATTTTCATCCCCGCATTGCGCACCACGTTCACGGCCTTGCGATACTCTTTCAAATCTTCAAAATCACAGTAAATAAACTTCGCCCCCGCCTGTGCACATCCTTCGACTTGCTCCAACGACCGACACAACAACCGCAACTCAGGCAAACTCTCATCCACCGCCACACGCTCCGGCATTAAGCGAGCCAGAGCCGCCGCACCATCTTTCACAACCGGCTCTTCCTTCAATTCTTCGACCAAGCGCCGACGCACCCGGTTCAGCTCACCCAGCGGAATCATCACTTCGCCTTCCAGCGAATTCTGCACCAGCCCTAACTGAAAACCCGTTCCTCCCAATCGACCCAACTGCCCCGCCAAAACCTCCTTCGTTAGCGGCCTCTTCTCCGCCTCCTCCAACATGACTTCACTCGCCACCTTCTTCCCCCGACACTCCACCACCAAGGGCTCACCCGCCTTCCCCGAAACCTGCACCATCAGGGAATCACCCTTCTCTTCCAAACGCCCGCCTTTCCAACTCTTCTTCACTTCCTTCTCCAGGCCCGGATCACTCGTCTTCCACAAACCCTGCCCCGCATGCACCCGTTTCCAGTCGATTCCCGACCTCTTGTCAAAAAACACCTTTCTCCCCTCGACTTTCCAGATCATGCCACCCTGCTCGTCATTGCGATCTTCGCCGGCATCAAAGACAAACCCATCACTCGGATTCAATGACACTCCGCTTGTCTCCAATTCCACCCAGCCTTCTCCTTTTGCAACGACTTTCCCCGCCCAGGCGCCCCGCTTCTTACCCCACTTCCCGTGAGTCAAACGAGGATGATTCGTCCCTTCCAGCCAACCGCTCGCAAGTCCGCGCGAAAACATCATCTCCAGCGTGTAACGATCCTTCTTCGTGATCTCTACCTCATCCAGAGCCTTGCGATAAACCCGAGTGACCGCTGCGACATACTCGGGCGATTTCAAGCGCCCCTCGATCTTGAAACTCGTCACCCCGGCCTTCACCAAATCCGGGATCACATCGACCGCCGCCAAATCCTGAGGGCTTAAAAGGTACCTCACCTCGCCCATCGGCACTGTCTCGCCATCCACCACCAACTCATAAGGCATGCGACATGCCTGCGCACACTCTCCTCGATTCGCGGATCGTTGGCCCAAACTCTCCGAAGTCAGACACTGCCCCGAATACGCCACGCAAAGCGCCCCGTGCACAAACACTTCCAATGGAACCGAGCCCTTCTTCCGCACCCGCGCAATCTCCTCCACCGACATCTCCCGCGCCAGCACCGCACGATCCAGATCCAAAAACCCATCCAAAAAAGCCATCCCCTCCGGAGAGGTAATCGTCATCTGGGTCGAAGCATGCAACTCCATCTCCGGGGCGATTTCCTGCACCAACTTGGCTGCCCCCAAATCCTGAACAATGGCCGCATCCACGCCCACCCGCGCCATAACCTCAATCTGATCCACCGCCCCTTCCAGCTCCGATGGAAAAACGAGCGTATTAAAAGCGACAAATCCCTTCACTCCGTAACGATGGAGAAAATCCATCAACTTCGGTAGGTCCTCCTCCGTAAAATTGTCCGCCCGCATTCGCGCGTTAAACTTCGGCAGCCCGAAGTAAATTGCATCCGCCCCGTTCGCCACCGCGGCACGCGCACAATCCCAGTTTCCCGCCGGAGCCAGTAGTTCAGTCACATCGCAGTCCTAATCCCCTAACCTGATGGAAGCAACACTAAGCCTCACCTCAACGACTAAGTCCGGGACTTCAAAATCTCATCAATCTTCTGTCGGGTTCCCTTGCCCATGGGGGTTTCCGCAATCGCCGAAGCCAGCGAATCAAAATCCTTCGCGGCAAGCCCTACTTTCCGGTGAGCAATCTAAAATCAATCGCCCCATTTGAAGTCACCGCATGAACAGCATCAACTTTTTCGGATCCGCCAATTCGTCCAGAAGATGCAGGTGCTTTGAATCCGCGACGACTAATGCACAAATAACCATCTCTTTTTCTCTCAGACGATCCGGTCATCTTTTAATGTCAGGATCACTTCATCAAGTCGGTCGCGAGCCATCGCCCAAAGGGTATCATTCCGGCTCCAGCCACTCTTTTCTACCTGACTGAAAATTTCCAAATAGCTAGTCGTCCAATCTCTCTTGCCAAGTCTTGCAGCCAAGGAATCAGGGTCTCCTTTCTCATCTTTCCCTCCATACTTCCGATCCACCTCCTCCTTCACACTATCGAAAAGGCAGCCCAGTCTTCCCGGGCAATCTCGGCAAGTAGACTCCCCACCACCTCGTTCGGATCGAGCACCCACACTCCCGTTACCGCTTCCAACAATTCCTTGGCCCTCGCAAAGTCAGATTGGGCCAACTCGCCAAACCAATCACTGAGCACTTCCTCCATTTTTCTCCAACCAATCTTCGAAACCCTTTTCCAACGCCTGCCACAGCTCCTCATCACTCAAACCCACCGCATAGCTCTCCATCTCCCCAATCGTCATTTCCCCTTTAGGCAAAGCCCGCCATTTCCCATCCAGCACCCGCCTCAACGACTCCGTAATCTCATTCGAGGTAATAGTCTCACCACCAAAAAGCATCCAGAGCCACAACACTCCGATCAAAAGCAGAGCCCCAACCAACCATTTCACTTCTCAAAACTAACGATCCTTTTCACTTTTCCAATCGTCATCTTCTCTGTGGCTCAGCATCTCTGCGTGAGGTCCAATTGAGCATATGATTTTTCTGTGGCGAAGATCGGATTCTCGGGCCAAAATTCCGTCAAGGCTATCTAAGACGTCCATTGAAACAATTCAAAACACCATGAAAATACATAGCCTTCTCATTCTAGCCATAGCCAGCGTCGCTCTCACTTCTTGCAACACAATCTCCGGTGCGGGCCAGGACATCAAAAGAGGCGGGCAAGCTGTAAGCGACGCAGCGAGACGAGCTTTCAGTTAGACACCTTTCCTTAATTATCTCCCAACCTTCGCTCTCTTCCGGGAGCGAAGGTTTTTTAACCCCTCACTTCTCCGCCACGAACAAAGTATGCGTGAACTTCTTCGCCTTCGGGTACGCCTTTGCCGGCACGGCCTCCACTCGCGAAAAAACCTTCCTCAAAAGCCTCAAAAAGCCCGGGTCCTCGTGCGCCGACCAATAAACCACCCGGCCTTTTGACTTCAAAGACGCCTTCGCGATCTCCAGCCCCCTTCTTTTATAAAGCCGTCCGTTTCCCTTCTGCACCAGCGGATCGGGGCTATTATCAACGTCCAGTAAGATGGCGTCATAATATCCGCCTGATTGCATGATTTTAAAAACATCCTTCTTCAACACCTCCACTCTCGCATCATCCAAAAGCGCCCCGTTCACCTCTCTCAGATGCTTCCGGTTCCAATCGATGATCACCTGTAGTAACTCCGCCACTTCCACTTCCGAATCGTCCGAAATCAACTTCAGCACCTTCCTCAGGGTAAAACCAAACCCCAGCCCCCCGATCAAAACCCGCTGCTTCCGTGTCCGTCCCCCACAAGCCAATTCCGCCATCGTTTGCTCGGATGAACACATCGTCGTGCTCATGAGCGGCACGCCACCCACCTTTAAGAAATACTCCCCGTCATGCTCCTGTAGAAGCAGGGTTTCACCGTCGGGGGAAGTGCTGGTGGCAAGATTGGTCGTCGGCTTCACGGAGACAGCGTAGTATTCCATCGACACATTGAAAGGCTTTCGAGACACTGGCGGTAAGCAATCACCACTCGCCCAATGAATAAAAAACGAATCATCTTCATCGTTTTCGTTCTCCTGCTCCTGCTTCATCAAGACTGCTGGAACTGGGACAACGCCAACCTCGTCTTCGGCTTCATGCCCGTCGGACTTTTCTACCACGCATGCTACTCGCTCATCGCGGCCCTCTTCTGGGGACTTGTCATGAAATTTGCCTGGCCCAGCGAGCTCGAAGAATGGGCTGAAGGGGGACCCGACTCGTCGGAAGGAGGTGCCAAATGACCACCGTCGTTGTCATCGCGATTTATCTGGGCCTACTCCTCGCCCTCGCTCTCTTCTCAAAAACCCTCTTCCGGGGAACTTCCAAGGATTACTTCGTCGCCAGCCACTCCATCGGCCCCTTTATGCTTTTGATGTCGGTCTTCGGCACCACCATGACCGCCTTTGCCCTTGTCGGATCAACCGGCAAGGCCTTTGAGCGGGGCATCGGCACCTACGGCCTTATGGCGTCTTCTTCCGGACTCATTCACGCTGCTTGTTTTCTTCTCATTGGCATTAAACTCTGGGCGATCGGGAAACGCTACGGCTACGTCACGCAGATCCAGTATTTCCGTGCCCGCTTTGAGACCAAGGCCTTCGGATACCTCCTCTTCCCCATCCTCGTCCTCCTCGTCATTCCCTACCTTCTCATTGGAATCATCGGAGCCGGTAAGACAATCGCAGGAGTCACTGGAACCAAGTTGAAACCCAACGGAGATGTCATTGCTCCCGGCGTCTTCCCCGAATGGACTGACAACGGAGCCATCCCACCTTGGTTTACCGGCCTTGTGATCAGTGCGGTCGTCCTCACCTATATCTTTGCAGGTGGCTCGCGTGCCGCGGCTTGGGCCAACACCTTCCAAACCCTCGTTTTCATGGTCATGGGTATACTGGCCTTTTACCTCATATCCGACCGGCTCGGCGGACTCGAAGCTGCCATCGACAAAGCCAAGGACACCCACACGGTCCGCACCCTCTCCGAAGGAGGCGAAGTCGGGACCTCGAAATGGACCTTCTTTTCCTATATGTTCATCCCTCTCAGTGTCGGGATGTTCCCCCACCTCTTCCAGCACTGGCTCACCGCCAAAAGCGCCAAGAGCTTCAAGCTCACCGTCGTAGCCCACCCCATCTGCATTATGATTGTTTGGGTTCCCTGCGTCCTCATCGGCACCTGGGCCACCGGACTCTTCCCTTCAGACATCCCCAGCGGAGCCATTCTAGCCAAAACAGTGGGCAAACTGGTTGGTAATCCCATCATTGTCGGACTCGTTACCGCTGGGATTCTTGCTGCCATCATGTCCTCGCTTGATTCCCAATTCCTCTGTCTCGGCACAATGTTCACCAACGACATCGTCCTCCACCGGGCCAAAAAGAAATACACAGACAAGCAGACCCTCTTCATGGCCCGCAGTTTCATCGTAGCCATCGTTCTAATCACCTACGTCTGCGCTCTTCTTCTCTATGAAAAGAGTGTCTTCGACCTCGCCATCTGGTGCTTCTCCGGATTTGCCGCCCTCACTCCGCTCGTCATTGCAGCCCTCTACTGGAAGCGCGCCACCAAGATGGGGGCCTACGCTTGCGTCATTGCCGTCACCCTCAGCTGGCTGACCTTCTTCGCGATGTCCGGCTTCGGAGGTGAATACTTCGTCTTGGGAGGCATCGTCCCCGCCGCCATCATGTGGCTCATCGGTGCCGCCGCCATGATCATCGGCTCGCTTCTTTCCTCACCACCCAGCGAAAAGACCCTCGCCAAGTTCTTCTAGCAAAGAATCACTTTTGCCCTTCTGTCCTTCGGATTTTTCCATCCAGA
This sequence comes from Verrucomicrobiota bacterium, assembly GCA_030835305.1. Classification (GTDB taxonomy): domain Bacteria; phylum Verrucomicrobiota; class Verrucomicrobiia; order Verrucomicrobiales; family Akkermansiaceae; genus SW10. The sequence continues at coordinate 14,122 of JAURPJ010000095.1, forward strand.
CAGGAAAACCCAACCAACCCCGGGCATCACCCAGGGTTTTTCGTTTAGCCCCATGAACTCCCAACTTGGCAACAATTCCAAGTTCCATCCTTCCCCTCCGGCAATCACAACGCTATCTGCCTGACTCACCCACTGATTCATGACCGCTGACAAGACCTCCCCAGCCAAGACCGCTGCCTACATTGCAGATATTCGTGAACGAGTCGGACGAATCGTCGTCGGTCAGGACGTCGTCGTCGAGCGCACCCTCATTGCCCTCCTTACCTCTGGCCACCTCCTCCTCGAAGGAATGCCCGGTCTCGCCAAGACCCTCCTCGTCAACACGATCTCAAAAGCCCTCCACCTCGATTTCAAGCGGGTCCAGTTCACCATCGATCTACTTCCCTCCGACATCCTCGGCACCGAGATCCTTGATGAGAAATCCGGCGAATTCCGTACGCACAAAGGCCCCATCTTTACCAACCTTCTCCTCACCGACGAAATCAACCGCGCCGCCCCCAAAGTCCAGGGAGCCCTCCTCGAATCGATGCAGGAACGCAAAGTCACCCTCGGCGCCGAAACCTTTTCACTCCCCACCCCTTTCCTTGTCATCGCGACCCAGAACCCAATCGAGCAATCTGGGACCTTCGAACTTCCCGAAGCCCAACTCGACCGCTTCATGCTTTGCCACCGACTCAGCTACCCCACTCAGGAAGATGAAGAAGAAATCCTCCGCCGAAACCTCAAGCTCGGCGTTGAAAAAAAAGGGGAAGGCGCCGTGGCCCGCACCGAGTTCGACCTCGTCACCGATGACGCCGTCGGCACGCCCCAGGACCTCGTCAACGCCATGGAAGCCACCCATGACATCCATGTGAGCGAGGTCTTTCTCAAGCATGTCGTCGACATCGTCGAGCGCACCCGCAGACACCCCGACCTCGAAATGGGGTGCTCCCCCCGCGCCGGAATCTCGCTCCTCAAAGCCTCCCGCGCCCGCGCCCTCATCCACGGTCGCGACTACGCCGTTCCCGAGGACCTCTTTGCCCTCGCCGAAGACGTCTGCCTCCACCGCATCCGCCTCTCTTACGAGGCCCTCGCCGAAGGCAAAACTCCCCAGGCCGTCCTTCAGCAAATCCTCAACGATTCCATCTCCTAAACCGCGGCCATTCAAATCTCACTGTTCAGATCTTAAATCTCAAATGCCCCGCCTCACCGACCAGCAAACCAAGCCACTCGACTCCCGGCAGTTTTTGCTCGCGGTGAAACGACTGGCTGATTCCTTGTCATATGGCACGGACCGCTCTCCCTTCCTTGGGCAGGGGCTCGAATATGTGCAATCACGCCAATACGTTCCCGGCGACCCTGTCAAAGCCATTGATTGGCGCATCACCGCCCGTACCGGCAAGTTTCACATCAAGGAATACGAATCGCCAAAATCGCTTCCCGTCTGGTTCATTGTCGACACCTCCGCCTCAATGGCTTTGTCATCCACCAAAGTTTCCAAATACCAAATCGCCACGCAAATAGCCGGAGGCCTCGCCTTGGCTTCCATCGACCGTGTTTCGCCCGTTGGCATCCTCGGGGCCGGCTCGCGCAATCTCAACGTAAAGCCTTCGCTCTCTAGGGAAAACATCCTCCAGTGGCTTCACGAACTCCGAACCTACCAATTCAACGAGTCCACCCGCCTCGGTGAAAAGCTCCTCGCCCTCAACCCATCACTAGGTGAAAGCTCACTAATTTTCGTGCTTTCCGACCTTCATGACCCCAGTGCTCTCCCCGCCCTCAAACTCCTCGGCCACCGTCACGACCTCGTCGTGATCCCGCTCCGCGACCCAGCCGAAGACGCCCTCCCTGGAGCCGGCTTTATCCGCGGCCGCGAAGTCGAAACCGGACGCGAGGCCACCCTCTCGGCCAAGAAGCAATTCACCTCGCTTGAGGATCTCACCACCGCTCTAAAAAAAGCCTCTCTCGACCACTTCCCCGTTCGTACCGACCGGCCTTTCCTCGCTTCGCTCCGCCTCTTCCTGCAATCCCGAAACCTCCTCTCGCGATGATAAAAGCTCTCCTTTTCTTGCTCCTCGCGACACTCTCTCCCTTCGCCCAAACAAAGGCGCCTCTCGGCTTTCCGACAAAGGTCACCGACCTATACATTCCGGGCTCAAAAATCGAAATCATTCCACGCACGAACAACGAGTCCTCCCTCGTCATTCGGATACTCGAAATCAAACCCGCAGCCGACGGCTTTCGCTACGACCTCGAAATTTACGCGCTCGATCCCGGCACCCACCGGATCGCGGATTTCCTCCGCTACGCTGATGATCACACTCCGGTCAAGAACGTGGACGCCACTTTCGAAGTCACCACCATCCACCCGCTCGACACTCTCCCAAAACCTTCCGATCCCGAGCCCGTCGAACCCGCAAAGCTCGGAGGCTACAAAACCGTCATCATCCTACTCGGAATCCTCTGGGCCCTGGTTTTCCTAGCCATCCTATTTTACCGGAAAAAACAAGTGGCCGACTTCGTCGCCGAAAACCCTCCTCCAACCCTTCACGAAAAACTCCAGGTTCTTGTTTCCGCCGCCTCGCAGGGTGAATTAACAGACCAAGAGCAAGCCAATCTCGAACGCCTTATTCTCGGCCACTGGAAACGGAAAATCCCCGAAATTGGCTCTCTCCCCCCCGCCCGAGCTCTCGTCGAACTTAACAACCACCCGGAAGCGTCCCCGCTAATTCTTAAACTCGAGGAATGGCTCCACGCCCCCAATCCGGATCTGTCACGGGAAGAGATTCTTCCACTCCTGAGGCCTTACGCGGAAAGCTCGTAGATTAAATCTCAAACCTCAAATCCCAATTGTCCTTCGCCCACCCCATCGTTCTCATCGCGCTTGCCATTCCGGTCTTTTTGATCGTGTTTCAATGGATCACGCGAACGCGACCACTACCTCTGCCATTCGACCACCAAAAGATGGCCGACCGCAAATGGCTGGGCGTGATTCTCAACCTGGTCAACACCCTGCCACATCTCATCCTGGCAACCCTCATCCTCATCGCCGCCGGACCACGCTCCTTCGAGAGGCCCAAGTCAGAACGCGAACTCACCAACATCCTTTTTTGCCTCGATGTCTCCGGTTCCATGGTGGCCAAGTTTGGCGCGGGTGATCGTTATGACGCAGCCATGGAATCACTCAATGAATTCCTCGACTACCGCGAGGGTGACGCCTTTTCGCTCATGGTCTTTGGTGGTGACAACCTCCGCTGGGTTCCTCTCACCACCGATGTTTCCGCCTTCCGAAACGCGCCCAACTTCCTTCATCCCAGCAAACTCCCCCCTTGGTTCAACGGAGGAACCTTCATCGGCAAAGCCCTCAAGCAAGGGCAGAGAGAACTCCTCGCTTCCGAGAGTGGAGATCGCATGATCATTCTGCTTTCGGACGGCGCCAGCTTCGACCTTTCAAATGGCAACGACGTGAAGATCGCGCGCGAGCTCGAAGAAAACAATATCACCGTTTACGCCATTCACATCGGAGGCGGCGCTCCTCCCGCAGAGGTTTCCGTGGTCGCCTCAATCACCGGAGGAGAGACTTTCGCCGCGGGGGATCCCGATGCCTTGAAGGCCGTGTTCCAAAGAATCGATGAAATGGCCCAAGCTTCCATGGTTCGGCTCACCCCGGACCCCGTCGACAACTTCAAACCTTACGTCATCACCGCCCTATCACTGGCCGGGGCCTACCTCCTCACTCTTTTCGGACTTCGCTACACCCCCTGGTAATGTTTGTTCCCATTCTCGTTGCAGCTACCACCGCTATCCTCGCGACCGGCGCGGAAGTCCTTCATTCCCTTCGAATCAGAAAGGTTCGTCACCTCGCCTTTGGACCGACCGGAAGCTTCTCAGCAATCACTTTCCTGGCTCCCATTTTAAAAATCTTGTTCCTTGGCGGCCTCGCATGGGCACTCACCACGCTTTACTTGCTCGAACCAAAAGCGCACCGCTCCGAGATCAAAGAAGTAGAAGCCAAGGAACGCCGACACCTTCTTCTGGTGCTCGATGTCTCCCCCTCGATGAAGTTGAAGGACTCCGGTGAAGACTCCGGCCTGACCCGAACCCAACGTGCCTCCAAGCTCGTCCAATCGCTGCTCAAAAGAACCACCGACGACAAACTTCATATCACCATGGTAGCGGTCTACAATGGTGCAAAACCAGTGGTGGAGGAAAGCCGGGATCTCGAAGTCATCCTCAACTTCCTCGATGGCATGGACATGTCCTCAGTCTTCCCGGTGGGCAAAACCCGCCTCTTCGATGGGCTCGAGGAAGCTGCCAAGATTGCACGCGACTGGCCCGCGAATTCCGCCACTCTCCTCCTGGTCAGCGATGGCGACACCGTTCCCGCCACCGGAATGCCCAAGATGCCCTCCTCCATCGGAGGCGTCCTCGTTATGGGAGTCGGGAACCCGACCAAAGGCTCCATGATCGATGGTCGGCAATCGCGGCAAGACGTGGGAGCCCTCCAGCAAATCGCTTCTCGTCTCGGCGGACAGTATCATGATGGCAACATGCGGCACGTCCCCAGCTCCGTTCTCAGTGATTTGGGCTCGTTAAAGACCGACGACAAGGGGCTCAAGCTCACTCTCCGCGAATACGCTCTCATTACCGGAGTGACCTCCGCGCTCGGACTGGCGTTGATTTCCGTCTTGCTCTACTTCTTTGCGAGCCCGTTCAAACCAGGCCAATCGCAGCGAGACCAAGCTCCGGATCACTCGGGAAACTTCACCTTCTGATTCGGCTTTAACAATCCCTCGGGAGCCGGGTGATCATCATCAAAAACAAAGAGGGTCTTCGGATCAATCAACTCCACTTTTGACTCGTCCGCACGCTTCCGGTCCAGGTTAAAATGCTCCGCGACAAAGTTGTAAAGAGCCATCCTCTTCGACTTCCCATAGTCATGCTTTTCCTCCGGCAGGTGAACATTCCGAACCTTTTCCCCGGCCCCATACAATTCGTAAATCTTCCGAAGAAAGGGATACTCCAGAGCCGGAGTATGTTTTGTCCAGTCGTCGCCATTTGAGACCAATAACTGGGGTCTTGGTGCAAACAATGCCGCAATCTCGGCATTGTTTGTCACGTGGCTTTCCCGAACATGAATGGGCAGGCCGCTCTCACACCGGCACCCACCAAAGAAGTGACAAGACACCATGACGCAGGGAGCCGAAAGAGTGATCCGATTGTCCAGAGCCGCGAGGAGAAACGACTGCGTCCCGCCACCCGAAGCTCCGGTAACCCCAACTCTGTTCGGGTCGGCTCCCGGCAATCCTAACACATAATCCAGCGCCCTGATCGAATTCCACGTCTGCAGCGCCATCACCTGGGGATCCCAACGGTGCTCCCATCCCATTCGTTTGGAATCGCCATATCCCACCATTTCATAGGCGAAGACCCCGCATCCCATCCGGGCCAAAGCACCACAGCGAAACTGCATCTCATCGCGATGCCTCCCGTGTTTGTGCAGATCCTCCTGCGACCAATGTCCGTGTGGACAAAGAAAGACCGGTATCTTCCCACCAGAACTTTTAGGCAGATAAAGATTCCCACACAAAAAGTAACCCGGGATCGTTTCAATTCCAACATTCTCGACCGTGTACTCGTCCCGCTCGACTTTCGAATGCCGGACAATCCGCATCTTCGTTTTCTTCGGCCAGGTCTTGAAACCCAATCCCTCCCGAACCCCCTTTTTCACCAAATCGCGCCGACCTTCCCAGCCCTCGCGATCCTTGGCCTCTTTAAGGATCACTGCCAATTCCTTTCGCCCCTCTTCCGCAGTCCGAAACTGCCCCACGCGGAGCCCTCCCCACAACAAACCGACCAAACAAAAAGCAATTCCCAAGAGTTTCATACTCCGCACGCTAGCAACTCCCTCAGCCCAGATCGATCGGATTTTCCATCGATCCCATTGAAGCGGACAAGGCGATTCAAATCGGTGTCCGGAAAGCCCAACGAACCGTATATGACAAGATCGATCAACACCGCCAACCTCAGGTTTTTCCTTGCGGCAACAGAGAGGAATCGCTTCGCTCTTTGCCCGAATTGATCTCTTACCAGGATCATAAACACACAAAGCCACCATCCTGACATGAACAAAAAAATTTTAAACCAACTCTTCATCACCCTCGCTGCCGCCACGCAGATGAGTTCGGCCCAAATTTCCTACGTGCAAATCACAAGCGATACCGATTCCGGAATCAGCTCCGACATGACATTCACTCATGCCATCGATTTCGGCACGAGCGGGGTCGCCACCGTCAACGGCGTGCTTTTCGCCAATGATGTCAATCAGACTGCTGATGGCCGCGCCAATTCCGGCTCCCGCACCTATTCCCCCAATAATCCCCACCCCGGAAACACCCCGCCAGCCGTGTCTGGCAACATCGCCAGCGTCTTTCAAGATATGCGTTACAACGGCCCCGACCTTGGCTCTGTGGAACTCACCGGTCTTACCCCGGGCGAGTTTTATGAACTCCGTCTCTATGAGCGCGCTTGGGACGCCAATGCCATTCGCACCTTTTCCCTCGACTTCGATATCGGAGCCAATGGATCGATTGAAGCCTCCACTCCCGAGATCAACCAAAACAACCCAACCCTTCCCACACCGGGGTTCGCGGCCAATGTATCCTACGCCCTCGTTTACAAATATCAGGCCGATGACAGTGGCTCACTCCGGATCATTGTCGACCTCGCCGATGGAAGCACCGGCACCTACCATCTTTATGGCCTCACCAATGCGATCGATCCGGATGGCTCGGCCACTTATCTCGTTTCTCTGGACAACAACATCTTTAGCACAGGCGGAGCTCAAGGCACCCTCGTCGGCAGTCTCGCCGGGAGTCTCGAAGGAAACCCCGACCCGTCCACCTTCACCCTCGTGGCAGGCAACGGCGACACCGATAACGGAAAGTTCCAGATCAATGGCGACCGCCTTGAAATCGGTAACTTCGACTTCAGCGGAGCAGAGTTCACCGATGGCCAGCAATTTTCAATCCGGATTCAGGGCGTTGGAAGCAGCACCACCGAACGCGTCCTCCTCCTGACCCTTCTCCGTGACGATGACAACGACAGACTCAATGACGACTGGGAACTCCAATGGGCCACCGACCTCACAATCCTCTCCGGAGAAACCGGCGAAGAAGACCTCGATCAAGACGGCCTCACCAACCTCGAAGAATTTAGAATCAGCCGTGGGAACTTTGGCAGTGGAGTGCCCGCCTACCCAAACATCGATCCCACTGATGACGATAGTGATGACGATACCCTGAGCGACGATGAAGAGATCAATCCTGTCGCTCCCCGCCTTCAGACCAACCCCACCGCCGAAGACACCGATGGCGATGAATTGAGCGATCTCGTTGAATCAAATAGCGGCACCTTTACCGACGGGACCGACACCGGAACAGATCCAACCCTTTGCGACACGGACGGAGACTACTCCATCGATAGCTGGGAGGTCACCCACAACTCCGACCCGGTTGACGTTAATTCCTATCCCAATCCCGTGGGCCCGGTTGCCATTGCCCCCATGACCGACGATGCCAGCACCGGACTGGATCCAGCCAAGACTTACACCCACCTTGTCAGCGGCGGTCAGCCAGCCACCGTCAATGGGGTCACTTTCGAGACGCTGAGCCCCACCATCTCACCTGCGAATGTCATCTGGGATTCCATGGGACGCTCCATGAATCAGGTCATCGCCAACAATGGTGACTGGGATCCAGTCGCGGCGGGCGTGAGTGCTAACGTGGAAACCCTTTTGGGTTCCTTCACCTATTCCGGAAATGGCCCCAATCCCGGGGACAGCCAGCGGTTCACCCTCACCGGCCTGTCGCCCGGAGCTTCCTATGACCTCCGAATTTACAGTCGCCAATGGGACACCGAAGGCTCGGGCCGCCCCAGCGACCTTGTCTTCACCAACGGCGACGAAACGGTTCGCCCCTTCGGTTTCCTGCCGCTGGATCGCCCGGGCATCCTTACCCGCTCGGGAATTCAGACCGACGCCTACTACCTCACTTACCAGTACACCGCACAAACCACCGAACTCATCGTTGATGCGACTGTTCCCCTGTGCGCGCCTCCCAATAGCGGAAGCTTCCACATGTACGCTCTGAGCAACGAAATCGCCTCCGGTGCTCCGCTCGGACAAATCCTGATCACCAACCAGGTTCTCTTGAGCGATGGCCGCTTTGCCATCGCGTTTCAGGGCAAACCACAAACGACTTATCAAGTGACCAAATCAGCAAACCTCGCCGGCGACTTTCTCCCACTTGATCCTCCTCTTTCCGCCACCACCGACATCAACGGCGAGGGACAGGCTGTCATCTCTGCGGGCGAAACAAGCGAACGTAAAGAGTTCTACCGAATCGAGGAATGATAGACTGATCTGAAACCTGCTTTGCATTCATAGAACGGGCAATCCAGGAACCTAAAAGCTGCCACGGGGACCAGCTTTACAGTCTGCCAAGCTCAGTGAGATTCGAGCAAAACGTTTCAGAAATTGAGATGAATCCGTGCTAACTGACCTGCAGGAGCTTGTGGCCTGGCAAATCGGTACACGGAGCTGGAAGCCGAATCCACCCTCCTTGCCTCTCGCCCAATCCCTGCCCCAAGGTGGCTTCAGGCCCCTCTCTCCAGAAGCGTATTTCCCCGGCCGCAAGCCTGGACTTTTCCCTTGCCAAACAACGGTTTTGTATGTTTTCAATTACAGGCTGATCCGTAGTAAGCCAAATAAGTTTCTTCATGAATAAAAACTCGATTCTGACCGCCGGGTTCGCCCTTTCCTCTTCAATCGTTTCAGGAACGGTCCTGTTTCAGGACAATTTCGATGCACCGGATATCAACAACCTGGATCAGTCCGATCAAACCAGCCGCCGATCCGGCCTTGTTCCGGGGATTCAAGTTCGCTCTTCCCGGATCCAGCATGGAATCATCTCAAACCAGCTGAACTTCCTCGACAACCGAACCGGTCGGATTCGTTTCCATGATGATTCCGACAATGATACTGGGACGGCCGGCATCTGGTACGACTGGGCCTCGGGCATTACCGGATCCACCATTCTCGGAACTCAAAATCTCCGCATCGCGTTCGACTGGAACGTTACCGACAACTCAACAAACAACTGGGTCTCCGTCAATTTAGGTATCAGCGGGCCGGGAGTTCCGGAACCCGGTTTCCGGGTGAACCATCCGGAAACTGACATCGGAATGCTCCTGCGCTTCAACGGCGACACCCAGCTTTTCGACAACGGCGCCGACTTGACCGCACAAGGTTCTTTTTCTCCAACCATCGGCACCCGCCGGGTCACCTTCGACTACACGCTCGATTCCTTTGCAGACGGAACAAATGTCGGCCTGATCGCGAACGTCGATGGCACCGAGGTCTACAATGGAAACCCCTTCACACTGGATAACAATGGCGGCGAGCTTTATTTCGAAATCGGCACCTTGCAGAACACCTTGCTCGATAATGTGACAATCTCATCCATCCCCGAGCCTTCGGTTGCGCTCATGTCATTGCTAGGCCTTGCGGGTCTTGTCCAGCGCCGTCGTTCAAAGTGAATGGTCGCTGCCCTTTACTGCCTCCCCCAAAGCAAACACACCAGTATGAAAACCGCTCTCGGAATTCTGTTGGGCTGCTCATGCCTCGTCGAAGCCCAGACCACCCTCTTGCAAGACACCTTCGATGCACCAGACACCGGGAATCTCGACCAATCGGACCAAACCGGTCGTCGTAGCGGGGTGGCTTCCGATATCCAGATCCGCTCGTCACGGATCCAGCATGGCATTGCTGGAAACCAGCTCAACTTTCTGAATAACAGGACAGGTAGAATTCGTTTCCACCAGGATTCCGACAATGACACCACAACTGCTGGAGTCTGGCACAATTGGGCTTCCCCTTCCACGGGCCCGCTCATTCTTTCCAATGGTGGGATTCGCATCGAATTCGACTGGATCGCAGGAAACAGCGACTCCAACAACTGGGTCTCGGTCAATATGGGTATCAGTGGACCAGGGACGGGTGAACCGGGCTTCCGGGTGAATGAGCCTGAAACTGATGTTGGTTTGCTTTTTCGCTTCAACGGCGGAACCCAGGTCTTCGACAATGGCACTGGGCTTGGGGCGCAGGGTTCATTCACTCCAACGATCGGAACACGCCATGTCGTAGTTGATTTCACCTTCAATACCTTTGATGATGGTGGCAATATTAACGTCGTGGCCACCGTCGATGGCACGGAAGTCTACAACGGAACCGGATTCACCTGGGACAATAATCTGGGGGAAGTCTATTTCGAAATCGGGACCCTTGAGAGCACCCTTCTGGACAATGTAGCAATCTCAACTATCACGCAGAACGACTATCGATTTGAGCTCAGCGGAAATTCCTTTGCCTCCGGAGCACCGCAGGGAAGCATCATCGGAGACCTTTCCGCGACCTTTCAGGAAAACCCCGACACCTCAACCTTTGCCTTGATTGCCGGAGATGGGGACACTGACAATGATAAATTCCAAATCACCGGCGGTCGCCTCGAGATCGGGAATTTTGATTTCACCGGAGGAAATTCCGTGGAGGGCCAACTATACTCCATACGCGTCCAAGGCACCGGGACTGAATCTTTGGAACGAATTCTCACCCTAAGTCTCAACAAGGACGACGACCTAGACAATCTTACGGATGACTGGGAACAACGCTGGTCTGGAAATCTCACCGATCTCTCCGCCGTCACCGGCAACGAGGACTTCGACTCCGACGGGCTCAGCGATGCCGAAGAACTGGAAGCCAGCCTGCTGTATCCCGACATCGATCCCACCGAAGGCGACACCGATAACGACAACCTGAGCGACAACGAGGAAATCAATCCCACCGGAAGCCGCCCGACGACCGACCCGACCAACGCCGATACCGACCTCGATGGGCTCAGCGACGAAGTCGAAACCAACACCGGAACCTTAGTCGACATGAACGACACAGGCACCGACCCCACTCTCTGCGATACTGATGGCGATTATGCCATCGACAGCTGGGAAATCACCTACAGCTTCAGCCCGTTTGATGCCAACGACCTCCCCGGACCCGTGGGATCGGTCGCCATTGTCCCTATCACCGATGCCGCCAGCAGTGGGATCGATTCCTCGAAAACCTACACTCATCTCGTGAGCGGAGGGCAAACTGCCACCGTCAATGGAGTTTCTTTTAACCCGCTAGACCCTAACATCCAGCCGGCCAATTTTCTGTGGGATACCAATGGAACCAGCTTCAACGCCATCACCAATAATCCAGGTGACTGGCTTCCATTCGAAGCTGGAGCCGATGCTGAGATTGAAGCCCTACTCAATTCCTTCACCTACTCCGGCACTGGAGCCGCCCCCGGTAACAGCCAGACCTTTACACTGTCCGGATTAACACCAGGCACCACCTATGATCTCAGGATCTACAGCCGCCTCTGGGACACGGAAGGAGCCGGGCGCCCTATCGACGTCATCTTCACCAACGGCTCGGAAATCGTTCAGCCATTTAGCTCCATGCCACTTGATCGTCCTGGCATTTTGACCGGCTCTGGAAATCTCCATGATGCCTACTACCTGACATACCAATACACCGTCCAGGGGACCGAAATTGTCATCGCCGCAAACACCCAACCTTGCGGCCCTGCAGTCAGCGGTAGCTTCCACATGTATGCACTCAGTAATGAAGTAGCGACCGGAGTCCCTCCCGGCCAGATTCTCATCGCTAACCAAATCCTCCTTGAAGACGGACGGTTCGCCATCGGATTTCAAGGCAGGCCCCAGACAACATATCAGGTGACCAAATCGCCCAACCTGATCGGCAATTTCCTCCCGCTTGATCCTCCTCTTTCCGCCACCACCGACATCAACGGCGAGGGACAGGCCATTATTCCAGCCTTCGAGACCAGTGACCTGAAGGAATTTTACCGCATCGAGGAGTAATCACCTTCGAAACGATTTCCCTTCTTTACGAATCACGGGCGGCCCTCAGACTGGGGGGTCGTCCGCTTCCTTTCCACACGTATGAAAAAAACGCTCCTCTTTCTCGCACTGGTGCAATCATTAAATGCTTCCGACAGCGTAGTGACCTTCAACGAAATCAACTACAACCCGCAAGGGGCGTCCGAAGATCTGGAGTGGATTGAGGTCCACAACCAGATGGCCATCAACGTCGACTTTTCCGGCTGGAAGATCACGGGCGGAGTCAATTTCACCATCCCAGAGGGAACAATCATTCCCGGCGGCGGCTACTTTCTGATTGCCAGCGATCCTTCCAACCCGGCTCTCGCCGATCTCGATGTTGCAGGACCATTCACCGGCAGCCTCGCCAATGGCGGAGAAACCATCAGGCTCAGAAGCCGCTCGGAAAGACTCATGGACGAGCTCGACTACTCCGACTCCGGCCAATGGCCCGTCGGCCCGGATGGGTCGGGAGCCACGCTTGCCAAAATTGAAAATTCCCTTCTATCGGGGAAGAGCTCCTCGTGGAGAAGCAGCTCGCAAATCGGGGGCACTCCGGGAGCCGCAAACTTCCCGCAGGCCGGCAGCCCGATCCCCTACGTCTTCGTCGCAAATGACGCTCCATGGAAATTCGATGACTCCGGAAACAACCCACCTGCAGAATGGAACACCTCCGGCTTTGACGACTCCAGCTGGACTTCCGGCGAAACCCTTTTTGGCACGGACGCAGGCGGCGGCCCGGCTTCGCTCACCATGACCGACCACCTCGTCGAACGCTTCCGCGCCAGCGACCTCACTCTCAGCAACGGTCAAACTGTCTCTTCCTGGCCCGACACCGCCACCGCCGACGGACAAACCCAAACTGCCACCGCCACCGGCAATCCCAGCTTTGCAACCAATGCCACCCCGTCGGGAGAACCCGCAGTCCGCTTTGATGGCAACGATGCCCTTCGTACTTCCTTCGCGCCGGGAATCGGAGGAACCTCCGGCTTCGTCTTTTTTGCCGTCGTGAAAGCCAACTCCACTCCCGGAAACGGCGGGATCACCAATGGAAGCGGACCCTACATTTGGGATCGGGAGACTGCCGGGGGCGGGAACCCGCTCACATCGCTCAAATCAGATGGCGGACGCTTTGCCTTTCAAAAACGCTATGACAACGGCTCCGGACTGGGTGGCCCCATCTCGTCCACCTCCATCTCCACCAGTGACTATCAAATCGTCGCGATTCGACGCAACCGGACTTCCGACCAATTCGAACTTTGGGTCGATGGCGTGCTCGAATCCACCGATGGTGATACCGGAGCCGCGCTCAATCCCCAACCCATCGTAATTGGAAATCATTTCGGCGGAAATGGAGGATTCGACGGCGATATCGCCGAGCTTCTTATTTACGAAGACGAGCTGACACCGACCGAGTTCGAAGCGGTCGGTGCTTATCTCGAATCGAGATATGGCCTCGACACCGCTTTCCCCGGCTCGGCCGTGACCACTCCGATCAACGACAACGGAGCCACCTCTTACTTCCGCCAAACGTTCAATTTCACCGGTAATCCCGCCAACACCTCGGTCCGTTTGAACCAACTCGTCGCTGACGGAGCAGTCGTGTATCTCAATGGAATTGAAATCCAGCGCATCAATATGCCGGCCGGAGCGATCTCCCACTCGAGCAAAGCCCTGAATGATGTATCATCCCCGTCCACTTCGGGCTTCGTCACCATCCCCGGGGCTGCACTTCAAAGCGGACCCAACGTCCTCGCGGTCTCCCTGCACCCGGCTTCCGGCAACACCTCGAATTCATTTGCAGCCACGCTTGAGGGAACCGAAACCCCGGAGGATCCAAACACTATTAATGAACTCGCCCTCAACGAAATCCCCGCTGCCGGATCGGCCGACTTCTTCGTCGAAGTGATCAACCCCGGCACTTCCCCCATCACCACGAGGGGCTACTCCATTCAAATTGAAGGCTCCAGCACCACTTTGATCCCGCTCCCCTCGACCACTCTGAATCGCGGCGAAATTCTTCTCCTCGATCAAAACGCCCTGGGTGTCATCCCGATCGCCGGGGACAAGGTCTTTCTGCTCTCATCAAACGGCAATGCCCTCGCCGACGGACAGGAAATCACCAACCGCCTTCGCGGTCTCAGCCCACAATATCCCGGACAGTGGATTTTTCCGAACGTAAAGACTCCAGGCTCGGCCAATTCCTTCGAGTTCGAAACCGACATTGTCATCAACGAGATCTGCTACAACCCACCCATTCTCGATTCCGATCCCGGCGTGCCCCCAACCATCGAAAGTAGCTCGCTCATCACCACAGGAGCAACGTGGCGCTACAATGAAAGTGGCGATTCACTCGCTTCCGACTGGGCCGCCAAAAACCACCCGGTAGGTGGCAATTGGCAATCCGGAGTAACCTTCCTCGCCTACGATACCGGGCTAAACACTGCGACCCTATCCAACCCCGCCGTTAATTTCCCTCGAGTGGTGACCTATTATTTCGAAACTGATTTCACCCTCACCGCCCAAGAGGCCGGTGATCTTGAAACACTAAAGCTGAGACATCGTATCGACGATGGCGCCATCTTCTATCTCAACGGAGTGGAATTGGAGCGCTTCCAAATGCCTGAGGGCGATATCGATTCTTCCACTCTCGCCAGTGGCTCTGTAGGAGATGCCGAATGGTCTGAATTCTCCCTAATCCCCGTGCCTCCGGGCACCGCTGTCGCCGGAACAAATCGCATCTCAGTCGAGGTTCACCAACGCACCATTGGAAGCAGTGACATCGCTTTTGATCTTGAAGCAGAAGCCCAATTCATCCTCGACCCCGGCCTTCCCCCACTCCCATCCCGCCCCGGCAAAACCCAGTGGATTGAGCTCTACAACCGCGGAAGCGAAAGTGTCGATCTTTCATCTTGGGACTTCGGTGAGGGTATTAAATTCACCTTTCCGGAAAACACCACGCTCGCTGCCGGAGCCTTCCTAGTCATCGCGAACGACCCCGCCACCATTGCCACCCAGCATCCGGGCATTACGGCTCTCGGACCATTTGAGGGCAGCCTGAGCCGCCGCAGCGAAACGATCACCCTGCGAGACCGAAACAACAATCCAGTCGACACTCTTCGCTACTTCGACGGGGGCAGATGGCCCGACAAAGCCGATGCCCTGGGCTCGACCATCGAACTCATTGATCCGGACGCCGACAACTCCATGCCCGCCGCCTGGGCCGCCAGTGATGAACTTTCAAGAACCTCATGGCACACCTACACCTTCCGTGCCACCGCATCCTCCAGTCCCGTCGGAAACGATGGTCAATGGCGCGAGTTCATCTTTGGCATGCTCGAAGAAGGAGAGATCTTACTCGATGACCTCACTGTCACCGAAAATCCGGATGGCGCTGCCGTAGCCATGATTAGCAACGGAACCTTTGACAATCTCAACTCCTGGAGGGCACTTGGAAACCACCGTGATGTCGAAATCGTCCCCGACCCCGATGGAGGAGGAAACGTCCTCCACCTCAAAGCCATCGGCTCAACGGAACACCAGCACAACCATGTTGAAGCCACCCTCGCCAATAATCGCAGAGTCAGCAACGGACAGGAATACGAAGTCTCCTTCCGCGCCCGTTGGCTGAGCGGAAGCCACTTTCTTCACACCCGCCTCTACTTCAATCGTATTCCACACACCTTTCACCTCAAGAGGCCGGAGATCTTCGGTACTCCGGGCGCACCCAATTCCACACTCGTCACAAACGCCGGCCCGACGTCAGAAAACCTCACCCATTCACCTGTTGTCCCTGCACCCGGAGAAAGTGTTACCGTGAGCGCTGATGTATTCGATGCAGACGGTGTGGGTTCTCTGATTCTAAACTACCGGACCGAAGGAGGTGTGTTCACCAATGTGGCCATGTCCCGGATTGGCACCACCTCAAAGTGGGAGGGAACAATTCCCGGCCAAAGCACAGGGAATGTCGTACAATTTTATCTGACAGCCACTGATGATCTCGGAGCCAGCACCTTCATCCCAGCCGACGGACCGGAGTCCCGCGCAATGTATGAGGTCGAAGACGGCCGTGCCGCCACCACCGGCTGCATCAACAACATACGTATCGTGATGGACCCCGCCGATCTCACCTGGATGTTCACCCCCCGAAATCTCATGAGCAACGGACGGGTTCCCTGCACCGTCATCGACCGCGAAAACAAACCCTATTACGATGCCGGAGTCCGCATCAAGGGTTCCCAACGGGCACGAGGACAAGTCAATCGCGTTGGCTTCAACCTTGGATTTCCCTCAGACCAACTCTTTCGCAACGTTCACCGCAGCGTGGCCATCGACCGATCGGAAGGCCAGGTGGTCGGGCAACGCGAAATCCTCTTTGACCTCATGGCCACCTCATCGGGCGGTGTGCCGGGGGAGTTTAACGATCTCGCCTATGTCATTTCACCAAATCCCATCCACACCAGCGCCGCAGTGCTGCAAATGGCCCGCTTTGGCTCCGTCTTTTTGGAAGATCAATTTGAAGACGGGAGCGATGGCACCGTATACGAATACGAGCTTATTTACTACCCTACAACGACAGACGCTGGGGGTTACAAAGTTCCCCAACCCGATAACGTTCTTGGCAGGGACATCAACAACATGGGCGATGACCTCGAGGCTTATCGCTGGACCTACCTCATTAAGAACAACCAGGAATTTGATGACTACCTGCCTGCGATGACGCTCGGCAAGCAGTTTAGTAAATCAAGTGCTGACTTTAACGCAAGCGTGGCCGACGTCCTCGACGTTGATCAATGGCTGCGGGCGCTCGCCTACTCTTGTGCTACTGGAGCCGGAGATTCCTTCTATTCTAACTCCAGACACAACGGTCAATTCTACGGTCGCCCGGATAGCAAAATCCTGTACTTTCCACACGATCTTGATTTCGCTTTCAGTGCCACCCGCAACATTTTCGAAAACAGGGAGCTCAACCGAATTGTTGCGAATCAAAGCTACCGGCGTGCCTACCTCGCTCACCTCCATGAGATCTGCACAACCGTTTACAACCAGTTGTGGATGGCCCCGTGGACAAGCCACTTCGATGAGTGTGTTCCTGGAGGCAATGTCTTTTCTGACGACCTGGGCTACATCAACAGTCGCTCAAATTACATCTTGAGCCAAGTCAACTCACAGGTTCCCCAGGTCTCGTTCGCCATCACCACCAACGGCGGAAACAACCTGACCACCTCTGTCAGCCCTGTCATTTTAGAGGGTACAGGCTGGGTAAACGTGAACGAGATCCGCCTCTCAAACGGCACCGTCCTGGACACGACGTGGAAAACCACCGATGACTGGGAGATTCCTCTCACTCTGGGGATTGGCAGCAATGCCATCGCTCTCGAAGCCTTCGACAGCCGGGGCAACTCTGTCGGAACTGATAGCATCACTGTAACACGCACGGGCGGACCTGACACCCCCGGCCCCGATAAACTCGTCGTCTCGGAACTCTTCTACAACCCTGCCGGTCAGGTTGAAGACACTGAATTCATCGAACTCCTTAATGTGGGAGCCAGCTCGCTCGACCTCAGCGGGACCCGCTTCACCGATGGCATTGACTTCACTTTCCCTGCCGCCACCACCCTGGCACCGGGCGAGCACATCCTCGTTGTTGCAAACCGGGTAGCCTTCGAAGCCCGCTATGGCACCGGCCTCCCGATTGCCGGTGAATTCGAAAACGGTATGGCCCTAAGCAACGGAGGTGAACTCATCACCTTGCAAAACAACACTGGCATCATCATTCAATCCTTCACCTACGGTGATAGCTCACCGTGGCCGGAAGAAGCCGATGGCGATGACTTTAGCCTCGTTCTGGTGAGTCCGGAATCACTCCCGGATCACAACCTCGCTTCAAGCTGGAGAGCAAGCGCATTGCGAGGGGGCAACCCGGGCACCAGTGATGTCTGCCCGGCCTTCGTTGGCGATGCCACTGCTGACGCCGACCTCGATGGAGGTCCCGCGTTGATTGAATATTATTTGGGCACCTCGGACGGGATCTTTGGAGACACACAACCTAATCTCGAATATGGAACAATGGTTGAGCTCGGGCAAATCTTTCCTACCTACACCATCACCCACAAGGTAGGGACGGACGAGGTCGAAGCCAGCGCTCAGGTGTCTTTCGATTTGGAAAACTGGTCCAACCTCGCCGCAGACATCGTCCTCCATCAACGGGTTTCTAATGGTGATGGGACAGCGACCTCCATCTGGCGAAGCACCAGACCTTTTTCAACAACACCCCGTCAACTCTTCCGGCTGCGGGTTATCATTGAATAGTTCTGAACGCACTCGATGGCCGTTGGCCCCCTCCCCTGGTTCAACCTGACAGAACAATTTGTAATTCGACAACTCCGTTTGCTGAAAAAGTCAAACTTGCCTCCTGTTCAATCAGCCCGAGATTCCGCCATGATCATTTCAACAGCGGATCTGGAGGCCATGGAAAAACTTCCCCGCGTCCAACTTGCCACCACTCTTCCAGGCCCCAAACCAATCTGCCTCGTCGGCACCCGTTCCATCACCGGAACCTCGAATCTCGCACCATTCTCGAGTATCACGCACCTTGGTTCCAATCCTGTTTTGCTCGGAATGGTCACCCGCCCCGACACCGTGGATCGGCACACTTTGAAGAACATTCTCGATACGAAGGAGTGGAGCCTGAATCACATCACCGCCGGGATTTTAAAAAATGCCCACCAATGCTCGGCCCGCTACCCATCTACTATCTCTGAATTCGAAGCGACGGGCCTTACGGAATTTCATCACACCGGCTTTGAGTCACCATTCGTAAAGGAAAGCCCACTCCGCATCGGAATCGCCCTCGAGGATATCATCGATATCCCATCAAACGATACGAAGCTTATTGTAGGACGCGTCAAACTCATCGATCTTCCCGAACACACCATCAAAAAAGACGGCTCGCTCGATCTCACAGAGCTTGGCACCGTAGCCTCCACCGCTCTCGATACCTATTTCTCGATCACTGAAATTGCCCGTCTCCCCTATGCGAAACCAAATTCTCAATTCAAGAAACAACAAGTAACCAAAACGAGTGGGGTTGGGAAGGCTCCGTAGAGAAACCCCAAGCAGTCGAAAGGCATGAATGCCCCCCGTCCGCTCACCACGAGAGTGAATTAGGTGAGAGTTTCAATAATCACTTGTAGATTCGCCAGCGTATTCAAGACTTCCATCGATGACCTACTTATTGACCATCCTTCAATTATTAGTCGCGGGGGTCTTGATCAACGTCTGGGTTCTTCGTTTTAACAAAGGCACCGATTATCGGGGCAAGTCCGCAAGGAATATGCGAGAGGAATTTGCCGCTTACGGACTTCCAGGGTGGTTCATGTGGTTGGTGGGCACCCTGAAACTAACCAGCGCGGCAGCTCTCATCTTCGGAATTTGGCTACCCGAAGTAATCTTCTCATCGGCCGTAGTTCTTTTGGTGCTCATGACGGGAGCGATTGCCATGCATCTTAGGGCTGGGGATCCTTTCGTCAAATTTGTGCCCGCCCTGGTCATGCTTTTGCTCTCTGTCATCATCGCGATTCTTTCACTGCCTTAACAGGCCGGAGAAAAGATAGGCGTTGAGGACAAAGTAAAAAGTGGCCGGCAGGGCTTGAAGCAAACTATCTCCGATGGTAATGCGAACCCCAATCCCCATCAGCATCTGCAGGGCGAGTCCGCCGGAAGCCACTAGACCAAGAACAGGAAAGTGCAATCCAGCCACCAGACCGACCGAACCTGCAAGTTGTGTCACCCCTACGGTGACCCGCTGCCGGGCGAGCCCGAAGCGTTCGAACTCTGCACGCATGCGCCCGGTGAAAACGCATCCTAGACCGTAACCCAGAAAGGACACGGCTGATAACCATAGAAGCGGAGCGAACATTTGGCGAGATAGGGAGGTAAGTTAACCACGTATTCTGGTCATCGCTGGAAATAAGTTCGGAAACCGATGAAAAAGTGCACCAAATGACTGTTCGAAAAATCATTCGGTGGGTTTCCGTGCGTTCTTATTCCTTTTCCTCTCAACAGTCGGCGCTGCGGCACAGCAGGTCGGTAATTTACCCGACGATTAATCCCAAAGAAAACATTCAGGAATAGTAATAAACAATGATATTTTTGAAGCACCGAATCGTTCGAGCCAAAAAAACGACCGCCCCAGTGATGGAGCGGTCGTTGTAAAAGCGGATCTGTCGGGAGTTACTTGACCTTGGCGAGATGCTTCTTCGGATCAGCTTCAACCTTCTTTTTGCAGCCACCGCAGCAAACGCCAACAGCAGCGGTGGACTTTTTGGAAGCCTTAACCGGCTTGCCACTGATCGGACACTTGCCGTCCTCGGTAGCGGCAAACTTCTTAAGTCCACCCAACACGTCAGCATCGAACTTAGACTTACATTTGCCACAGCAGAATGTGACCTCGACGCTGGCTATTTTGCTCTTGGCATCGACTGCCTTTCCCTTCAAGGGGCACTTGGTGTTGACAGGATCTGCGGCGAAAGCGCTTGAGAAGCTGAAAAATAGGCTCAAGGAGAAAAGAGAGAGGAATTTTTTCATGATTGATTGCTGGGCTGATAATGAAGCTAAGGGTAAGCTTTCAACACCGTCAAGCAGAAATCCCGGAAGCTCACGACTCAACCCATGTTGCGAAAAGCGGCCTTTTTTCGTGGCGTAAAAAGTGCTAAACGAATCTAGGAATCCTTTGACCTATATGAGAATCATTCTAGCCACCCTTTGGCTCCTCGTGCCCCTCGGCTTTGCCGCTTACCATTACGGTCCGGGCCAGGAACAAGTAAAACTTGATGAAACCGAAGCTCTTCTCACCGAGGCTCGATCCGCCGTCAAAGAGGAAAACTGGACCTCCGCCATTGAAGCCTATCAAAAGGCGCTCGCCAAACTCCCCAAAGAAAATAAGGAAACGTCCACGAGGATCCAGCTTGAGATTGCAAAAGCCAAGATGCAAAACTCAGGCCTTCCCGAAGCCCGGGAAAATCTCGCCGAGCTCGTCTCTCAACTCAACGACGACACCTCCATTTCAACAGTTCTCAAGGAAGAAGTACTCTCCGCCCTCGCGAATGCCCGCTACTATATGACTTACCTCATGAAGCTCGAGGGTCTTCCCGCCGAAGAATGGGAGCCTGAAATTGAAGCCGCTAGACAGGAATACAAGTTCCTCGCACAAACCGGCTCCGACCAGGAAAAGCATCTCGCCGATCTTGAGTCAGCCATTCGTCTGGCCCGCGCCGAGCCGACCGAGCTCTACGGTCTGCCGATTCCAAGCCAATGACAGGGCTGCAGCTCGGGCGGTCGCCCGAATCCAAAAGCCAAGCCAGGAAAGAAGCCGCAGGACTCCCGTGGCGCAGGCTCCGGACCACCGACGGACGGCTCCGGCTCATAGCCATCCCATCGTTCACCTCACGATCCCAACATCATGAAATTTAGGAATCTCCTACCGCTTTCGCTTACCCTTATCTCAGCGTCAGCTCAAAGTTCCCGGCTCACCATTGAGGGAAGCAACCTGCCTCCCGAGATCCTGATGAGGCTTGAACAACAAGCAGGCCGTCCAACCACCTCCGCGGTCGCCAATTCATCCTCCCCGTCAAAGCCACCGCAGACCCCCGAGCAGCAACGGACAAAACTGCTTCAGGGCCTCAAAATCGATCGCACCACTTCCGGGATTCTCGCCACCCGCCTGGCCGAGAAAAATCAGGCAGGAAAGCCTCCAATAGCAGTTCCCACTGTTCCAAAAGATCCTGAGGTAGGCCCCCCAGAGAATCCACAGGTAACAAAGCAGCGGAAAGAGCAGGCGAAACTTGCGGCCTTCAAGAACGACTTCGACAAGTTTACCCGCGACGTCACCCTGGGACGATGGGGCGGTGTCAAAACCTACCTAGCCGCTCTTCCAGCCGGTGACGCCACTCTGGCCTTTCGTCAAATTGTCACCCAGCTGAATGCGCCGGTCACCGTCCGCCCGCGCAAGGAACTGACCACCCTCGGCGCCAAGCAACACCAACAAGAGCAGTATCTCCGACCCGAAGAGTTTCTAGCCCTTACCGATGCTTCGCAAAAAGCTCCCGACAAGACCATCCTACCTCAACTCGCGGGCTTGATCAAAGGCGACCGCAAGCCACCAAGTGACTTCTTCGCCGTCCTCGCCAAAGGAACCCGCTACTTCGGGCTCGACGATGAAGAAACCAAGGCTCGCACTGCACATCTCTTGATCGAAGCCGGCCACCTCAACGAGACCGAACCGTTTCTCCCGGCCCTCAAGGAAGCCGAAGAGACCAAAAACTATCCCGCCCTCAACCTCCTCGGTCGCTACCATGCAGAATCCCACTCCGCTGATCGTGGTGACGGGCATCTTGAAAATGCCTGGAAAATTTCTCTCAGAATCATTAGCGAAAAAATGGCACCGCTCAGCGAGCGGGCCGAAGCTCTCTACCGGGCTCTCGCTCTCGTTCCCGACCTCGAAGACGGCACCGGGAGCGACTGGCTCGTGAAGACCTTTGCCAACGCATCCACCGAGGGTTTTGAAATCCTCGCAACCGTCGGAACTCTGGCTTCCCAGGTTCGCGAACACCGCTCGGCAGATTTCCGCCTCGAGCAACTCAAGCTCCAGGCCGCAGCGGTCGCCGCCCTCACATCGAACGTGAAAATCGACCTCAAACCCTGGCAGGAAATCCTTACTCTTTACGTTCGTAACTGGAACGCAGAGGCCGAACGATCCTATCGCCTTGACACCTCCAACTCGATGCGCCCGCAAGCGCAGGTCGATCCGTTTGGCAACCTTTTCTACTCACGCTACCAGCCCCCCGTCCGTCAAACCAACACTCGCACCATTCCGGCGATTCCCTCCGGGGATCTGCTCCGCACCCGCCCAGATAAGCAGTGGCTCGCGCAAATTGATTCCCCGGTGCGCCTTGAGAACATCGAGCTCTCCGCAAAGCTATTTCTCAAGGTCAAGGAGGAGGAGGAAGCCTTCCTGATTCTCAAAAAGCTCGCAAAAGTAAAGCCGAAAGAAACCAAGGAACTGGTTCGCGAAATGATCCGGGTTTGGGCCGAAAACAATAATCCAAACCAACAGAGTCGCTACCGCTCCAGCTACTCTTATTACTACGGTTACAATCAGCGCGCCGAGACCATCCCGCTCACACGCTCCAAGCAGGAACGCAATCTCAAGCTTCTCGCCAATATGGTGAACGAGGTGAAGGCCCTCGGACTCGATGAGAACTTTCAGGAGGAGTTCGCCGACGCCTTCATCCAGGCCCACTCGCAAGCCGAAGTCTGGCGGGTCGAGGCACTCACTGCGGTCTTTGGAGAAACTTCCAAGCTCGACTCCGGCACCATTGCCTCTCTCCTCCGCCGCATGCGGCAAAACCTCGCCCTTCTCTGGCCGAACCCCAAGCTGCAAGAGCAGGCCAAAACCAACCGCAAGGACAAGGAACTGGAAGCCCAAATATTCAAAGGTTATTCCGCGGCCAAAAACCTTTGTCTCGACGCACTGGACCAGAACCCCGATGACTGGGCTCTTAAAGTCCAACTTGCTTCGATCAAATACGAGGAGTCAAACTACAGGGCCGGAATCGCCTCGCACCCCGAGCACTCGACCACCAAGTCCTTTGCCCTCGAAGATCTCGCAGAGGCCGCTTCGGCTTATATCTCCTCCCTACCGTTAGAAGACGAAAAGGAAGAGTCAACAGAAGCTTTCACCACCTGGTTTTATGCCGCACTTGGCTCGCCGGATCTCGCCGCCCTCAAGGCCGAACACCAACCATTTCCAGCGGAGTATCCAAAGATTAAGGCCGCGCTCGCAAGCATCCCGGAAGCTGCGAGATCGCGTCACCTCGACGATTTTGCAAAGACCCTCAATTCACGCCTCGCCAACGTCAAAGCGGATCTAAAATACCGATTCCTTGAGGCCGTCCTTCAGATCACCGGCAAGCACGAACGAATCGAGGAAGCGGCCCGCGTTTTCGAATACTATCAAGACCTCGTCACTGAGATCGAACTCGATGTTCACCTCGACGGTCTCGACCAAATCGATGCCAGCAAGCCTTTCGGTCTCTTCGTTAATCTCCGCCACACCAAGGAGATCGAGCGCGAGTCTGGCGGCTTCCAACGCTACCTGATCAACCAGACCAATTCACCATACTCTTATAATTATGGGCGCCCCACCGAGGACTACCGCGACAAGTTCGAAAAAGGCGCACGCAGTGTTCTCGAGGAACATTTTGAAATCGTCTCTCTGACCTTTCACAACTCAAAAGTCGCAAGCCGGACCGACGCGCAGGACGGTTGGACCGTCACTCCCTATGCATACTTCCTTCTCAAGCCGAAGGGTCCGGAAATCGATGCCATTCCTCCACTCAAAATCGATCTGGATTTCCTTGACACCTCCGGCTACGTCGTCCTCCCGATTGCCTCCGCCGCCATCCCGGTCGATGCCAGTGGCGAGGCTTCGACACGCCCATACCGCGATCTTTCCCTCGCCATGATCCTTGACCAACGCGAGACGGGAGAAGAAGGAAACATCACTCTTGAAATCAGGGCTTCTGGGCACGGACTGGTTCCCCCGCTTGAAAAATTGATCGAACTTCCCATCGACGGTTTCGAAATCTCCTCCACCGACGACCGGGAATTGCAAGTCGATGAACTCGATGCCAGCACTGATGATGGAGCCCCGATCTCGACTCACGAATGGCGCCTGATTCTGGAGCCAGAATCAGGCAAGCTTCCCGAGAAATTCACCTTCCCAAAAGTTCTTGCCAAGCTTTCGACCGCAGAGGGGGAAGGACTAAACCTGCAGAAATATGAAGATGTCGATCTCATCACAGTCGAGCAAACAACCGCAATTCAGGGTGGCTCCTCCAAGCCCCCTCCCTACCTCCTCTTTATCGCCCTGCTGATACCGGCAATCGGCGTCGCCATCTCCATCTACTTCCTACTCTTTACAAATAAGGAAAAGCCTGTCGTTCAAAACGGCCCGGAACTCCCCGGAACACTCACGCCGGTCAGCCTCTTGTCCTTTCTTGAAGGTCTGCAACGAGACACCCAACTTCCCAAAGAAGCTCGCAGCAAGATCCAGAAATCTATTCAATCCCTGAAGGATCGTTCTTTCGGCCCTGGCACCGATGTTCCGGATATCGAGGAACTCAGGAAAATTGCTGCGGATTCCATCGAACCACTCCAGGAAGTCGGATAAAATTTCTCAAAAAACTTGCCCCTTCTTTCATGGGTTCGGAAATCTAGTGGCCTTTTCTAAAGATTTCTCCTACGTCTGCTAAGCTAGAAAACCTTTAAGGTCTCAAAGATAGGTAACATCTGGTCTTTTTTGGGGGACAATTGCAGGATCTCGCTCTGCCGCGCGGGGAAAGGTCTTCATAATCTTCCGACCTCGGCCCAAAGCCAGGGAATGGTGGGATCAAACCTCGCTCTGAGCCGGGACCCTTTGGTAGCGCGACTCATCCTAGATTGGCGGGATTCTTTTAGGATCGGACTTGGGGGCGAATGGAACGTCATCGACAAGCTTGCCCTCCGAGCAGGTTACCTCTTTTTCGAGTCATCCATCGGTCGCTACACCTTTTCTCCGGCCATGCCTCTAAATGATCGCCACATGTTCAGTGTTGGAGAACCCTACCATTGCAATGACAGCGCCAGCATCAGTGTTGCCTACATCAACTCAATCTTCAAAAACGCCAACGGTAATCGAAAGATTCAGCCCGCTTTTTGGACAACTACAAGAGCAATAGGCAATCCGTCACGACATATCGGTGGTAGACGGCTGTGAAAATTGATTGTTAGACCGCGCTCGCATTTTGCGTAGGCAGAGCTACACTCAAACACTGGCATGGCTCAACTGATTCGTATTATCCTCCCTCTCGCTGTCCTGGCGGCAGGGTTTTTTGCGTTCCAACAACTGGCCGACGAGAACAAGAAGCCACCCCCCCGCCGCGCAGAAAGGAGACTCATCGAAGCCAAGGCCACGATCCTCCAGCGAACCGACTACCAGGTCATCCTCCAGTCTCAGGGCCTCGTCCAACCCCACAACCAGACCTCCCTGACTCCCCGGGTCAGCGGCCAGGTGCGCGAAATCTCGCCAAACTTCGAGAGTGGATCATTTTTCAAAAAAGGGGAAACTCTTCTCGAAATCGACCCCACAGACTTCCAAACCGCCAAGACGGCCGCTCTGGCCCGTCTGGCCCGGGCGGAAGCCAGCCTCGCCCAGGAAGAGGCCCGGGCAAAGCAGGCCCTCCTCGATTGGAATGATCTAGGCTACACCGAGCCCCCGACAGACCTCGTCCTTCGAAAACCTCAACTCAAGGAGTCCAGAGCCAACGTCAAGGCCGCCCAAGCAGATCTCGATGACTCCGTCCGCAATCTTGAACGGACCAAAGTTGTCGCACCCTATGCCGGCAGGGTGAGGAAGCGAATGGTCGGGCTGGGCCAGTCCGTGAGCTCAGGGACTGTTCTTGGTGAAATTTTTTCCACCGACTTTGCTGAAGTTCGCCTATCCCTGTCGGCGCGGGAACTGAAGCACGTGACACTCCCGAATAATCCCGAAGACCCTCCGGTCGACGTCACTTTGGTCGATGCACTCACCGAAAATTCAGGCCAGACCTGGGAGGGTCAAATCGTTCGCACCGAAGGTATTCTCGACGAGGGATCCCGGAAACTCTTCGTCATCGCCCGGGTGGATGACCCTTTTGGCTTGATGCAACCCAAGGGCAAAATCAAGCCGAACCCCCTCCGGATTGGACAACCGGTGAGAGCAATCCTCGTGGGAGCCACCATTCAAAATGTCTTCGTTATACCTCGCGAAACCCTGCGTCGGCCCAACGAAATCCTCACAATTCATCCGACGGAATTCACCCTCAAACGGCAGAAAATCACTCCAATCTGGACCGACCCTGAGAATCTGGTCGTCACCGAAGACCTCATCGAAGATTGGCGTCTGGTCACCAACCGACTGGCGACCGCTCCCGAGGGAGCAAAAGTAAAGATTGTTGAGCCTGACGAAGGACCCAAAGCCGCCCTCAAAAAGATGGATTCGGAGCCAGCTGCTTAAGAGAAGCTTGATCACGGGGGGCCTGATGAACATCTTTCTTCCTCGTCCATGACCTTTGATCTCGAAGCAATTCCTCCTGCCGATCGCTATCGCATTCTTGCCTCCCTCGTCACGCCTCGCCCGATTGCATGGGTCACGACGCAGGATCACGAAGGAAACCTCAACGCCGCCCCCTATTCCTTCTTCAATGTTTTTGGCTCAAACCCACCGCTTGTCGCTTTTGCACCCGGTAATAAGAACAGCCGAACCCCCAAGGATACTGCGCGAAACATCCGCGAGACCCGGGAATTCGTGATCCATATGGTGGACGAACCGCTTGGTGAAGTCATGGTCGCGACTTCTGCGCCACTTCCACATGGCGAGAGCGAAGTCGACCTCCACAATCTCCCCACTCTCCCTTCCCAAAAAATTTTGGTTCCACGAATCGCTGATGCTCCGGTCGCACTGGAATGCAACGAACATTCTACGATTGAAATCGGAAAAAATAGACTCGTGGTTGGCATTGTCCGTTTCATTCACGTTCGTGAAGGCCTCATGGACGAAAAAGGCTACCTCCAGCCCGGCCAATATCATCCTTTAGCCCGAATGGCTTCTCCCGACTGGTATTCCCGCACCAGCGATCAATTTGAAATCCCCCGCCCCGACTAAAGTATCAAAATTTCAAATCCTGCCATGCTTCTGTCCTACGACACTCTCGGGCCAAACTCAGCTGAACCTCTTGTCTTCCTGCACGGCCTCGGCGCTGGAAAAATCAAGACGACTGCCATACTTCCAGACCTGGAAAACCTCCACCTCATTGCTCCCGACATGCCGGGCCACGGGGATTCCATGGCCTTCGATCCTGAAACCTTCTCTTTCGATTTCTTCGCTGATCAGGTCATCACGCTCATGGATCATCTGGGAATAGAAGGTTGCTACCTTGGCGGACTTTCGATGGGTTCCGGAATCACCCTCAATATCGCACTCCGATATCCCGACCGCTTAAAAAAACTCATCCTACTCCGCCCTTCGTGGCTCGACTCCAGATGCCCCGCCCATCTCAAGCTCGTTGCCGACGCAGGCGAGATGGTACAGAACGATTTAGAATCGCTCCCTGAATTCCAAACCCTCCTTGCGACCAACGAACTGGTCGCCAAATCCATCACCGCCGTTTACCAGCGACCTGATAACTCGGTCCTCAGCCGCATGTGGAATTCCCGCCCTTTTTCATCCATCGAAGACTTGAAAACCGTCACGGCCCCCGCTCTTGTCATGTCCTGCCCGCGAGACGACCTGCACCCCGAATCTGTTGCTTCCGCCATTGCCAAGACCCTTCCAAACTCTCAACTTGTCAGCCTTCCCGCCCGCTATCACGAGCCCGAAGCTTATCAAAAATCTCTCAACCAACACATCAACCAATTCCTTAACTCATGATCACAAAACGTCTCACCACCGAACAGATCCTCGCCAACCTGAAGGCCAAGGTCGACGCCCGCATTCCCATCATGATCTCCTCGGCGGGATCAGGCCTCGTAGCCAAGCTTCAGGAAGCCGCCGGCACCGATTGCATCAACACATTCTCCGGCGCCCGGCTTCGAGCCAACGGCATGGGAACCATGTCTATGATGTGGCCCATTCTCGATTCCAACAAGCAGACCCTAGACTACACCCGCGAGGACATCATGCCGGCTCTCGAAGGAAAGGCCTTCGTCTGCGCCTGCCTGAACGCCAATGATCCCCTCAAGGACATGCGCATGGTACTCCAGCAATGCAAGGATATGGGCGTTCAGTCAGTCTCCAACATCGGGCCATCGGTTTCCTATGTCGATCACGACTCCGAGATCTTCAAAGTGATTACCTCCGCCGGAATCACCATCCAAAACGAAATCGACATGCTCATCCTTGCCAAGGAGGAAATGGAAATGGTCTCCGTCGGGCTCGCCTTCACCGAGGAAGATTCCTACGCGATCTGTGAGCAGGCCAAGCCTCACATTTTCTGCTATCATGCCGGTACTACCAAGGGCGGCATCAAAGGATACGACAACGGCATGACCATTGAGGAAACCGCCGAGCAGACCGAGAAGGTTTATCAAAAGTGCCGGGAGCTCAGCCCCGACACGATTCTCGTCGCGCACGGCGCCGCCATGGAAACCCCGGACGATGCTCAATATATGCTCAACCACACCAGCGGCCACGGTTTCTGGACCGGCTCATCCACCGAGCGACTCCCCATCGAACGCGCGGTCTCCGCCGCCGCCAACGAGTTCCGGGGGCTAACTTTCGATAAGTAAAAGATTCGAGTTTCAAGTCTGGATCATCCCTCAAAAAGCGAAGTCCGGGGCAACATCCCCGGGTTTTTTGCGCTAAAAATCTCCTCCACGACAAATTCTCCATGCGCTAGGGTCGATCCTGTGAATCTTCCAATCCTTGCCGCCACGCCCTTGCTGGCTTTGCTTCCGGCCCCTCTTTCCGCCGACAACACACACACACCGGCCCCGGCATTTGAATCTTCCCATCCCTGGATCACAAATCTCGACCTGGCCCTTGAGCAATCCCGCAAAACCAGCAAACCCATCCTCGCAGAATTCCGGTGAGAGACCTGAGCGGATTGCCGCGAATTTGAGGCACGGTTCGTGTCCACCCCACAAAACGGTCCACTCGGGAAACTACAGGAGAAGTATATCCGCCTCCGCATCACCAACATGGCTGAAGTTGATATCGGAGTCTTCGAAATGGATTTCAATACCACTTTCGGACTCTTTGTCCTTAACCACCGCAAGCAAGTCTACCTCCGCTATGGAGCCCGCAATGACGGCGGGGCCGAAACCTTCCTGTCCATCCCCAGTGTCGCCATCGCCTTGCAGCGGGGGCTCATTCTTCATGAGCGATGGAAGGCCGGAAGCTTCACCCCGCTACCGGCCGGAAAATCCAGGATGTCTCAAACCTTTCCGAACGTCCTGAAAACCGTGCGGGAAAACAAGTGCGTGCACTGCCATCAGGTGGCCGAGGGACAAGCCGTGGAAATCTTTGCCCTCGCTGATTTTGACAAAAAAACGTCGCCCTGGATCTTTCCAGACCCGGCAAAACTCGGCCTAAAACTGAAAGTGGATGATCCCATCGTCGTCGAGCACTCGACCGGTGCCGCCGCCAAGTCCGGAATCAAAAACGGAGAGGAAATCTTAAAAGTCGATGGCAAGACCGTCAGCACCTTCGCCGACATTCAATACGTCCTCCACCACCTTCCCCGTGATCGCAAGGAACTAACCCTGACCACCAATCAAGGCCCGCGAAAAATCGCCCTCTCCTCCCACTGGCGCGTCACCGACCTCAATCGGCGCTCCATTGGCCACAAGATGGAACCATTCCCCGGTTTCTGGGGAAAGCCACTCACGATCGGTGAGAAGAAAAAATTGGGTCTTCCTACCGAAAGCTTTGCCACCCGCGCAACCAAATTCTGGGTTATCACCCCGGGCAAGCAAGCCGGCATGAGAGAGGGCGACGTCGTCATCGCTGTCGATGGAGTCAGCTCCAGCCCCCTTGCCGTAAACGCCCAGGTCTATATTCGCCTCAACTACGAGACAGGAGACGAGATCACCGTCAAATTCCTCCGAGAGGGAAAGACCGGGGAAGCAACGTATACGCTCAAAGCAAAACCGTGGTAGACTTGTCCCACTCCCCCTCAAAACCATGACCCGCTCCCTACCTTTTAAAATTCTCCTTTGCGCAATCACCACGCTACTACTGGGGGGGCTCGGGGGCTGGTTGACCGGCGGTTCCAACCCCAATTGGTATGCCACCCTAAAACACCCCCCTGGAAAGCCCTCAAACTGGCTTTTCGGCCCGGTCTGGACCGTCCTCTACCTCATGATTGGCACCAGTGCTGCCCTAATCTGGCATCACCATCCCAAACAGGTTGGCAGGACCCGCTCCACTTTCTGCTTCAGTCTGCAGTTGATCCTCAACCTTTGCTGGACTCCGGCTTTCTTCGGAGCCCATCAAATCGAGCTCGCCCTCGTGATCATCATCCTAATGTGGCTCGCCATTTTTATGACCATTCGGGAATTTGGACATTTCTCCAAACCGGCGGCCTTCCTCCTTGTTCCCTATCTTCTGTGGGTCTCCTATGCGACCTATTTGAATGCCAGCTACGCTTGCTTAAACTAATCAGGCCACCGGGAATAAATCCGCCTTCCA
Source organism: Verrucomicrobiota bacterium (assembly GCA_030835305.1). Taxonomy (GTDB): domain Bacteria; phylum Verrucomicrobiota; class Verrucomicrobiia; order Verrucomicrobiales; family Akkermansiaceae; genus SW10. Next base: position 45,374 of record JAURPJ010000095.1, read on the forward strand.
TCAGTCACGATTTTTCGTTATCGTTGGAGATGAGGATTTTTCTGCTCTGCCTGTTACTCCCTTCTTTTCTCGCTGCAAGACCGAATATCATCATCATTATGGCCGATGATATGGGCTACTCCGACATCGGTTGTTATGGCGGCGAAATCAAAACTCCCAATCTCGATGCTCTTGCCGCCAATGGCCTCCGCTTCACCCAGTTTTACAACACCGCCCGCTGCTGTCCCACCCGTGCCTCCCTTCTGACCGGGCTTTACGCCCACCAAGCCGGTATTGGACACATGACCGGCAACTACGGAATCCCCCAGTATCAGGGCTTTCTGAACAAAGAATGCCTTACCATAGCGGAGGCTCTCAAGCCCGCCGGCTATCGCACCTACATGGCCGGAAAATGGCACGTCACTCCCAAAATCTCAGCCAACGACCCCAAGGACAACTGGCCCCGCCAACGCGGTTTCGATAAGTTTTTTGGAACAATCCACGGAGCCGGATCATTCTTCGACCCAAATTCACTCACCCGCGACAACACGCAGATCACTCCCGAAAACGACCCCGAATACAGGCCCGATGGGACCTGGTATTACACCGACGCCATCTCGGACAACACCGTCAAGTATCTCAACTCCCATTTCAAGGAACACCCGGACAAACCATTTTTCCACTACGTCGCCTACACTGCCGCCCATTGGCCCATGCACGCTCTCCCCGAGGACATCGTGAAATACGAGGGGAGATATGACAGTGGCTACGCCCCGGTTTATGAAGCGCGCCTCAAAAAGATGAAGCAACTCGGCCTTATCGATTCCAAATGGAAAATTCCCGGACCACTCGGCAATTGGTCCAAGGTCGAGCTGAAGGAATGGGAATCCGCATGCATGGAAGTTTACGCGGCCATGGTCGATAACATGGATCAGGGTATCGGACGCATTGTCCAAACCCTCAAGGATCACGATCAACTCGACAACACCCTCATTTTTTACCTTCAGGACAACGGTGGCTGCGCCGAAGGCTTTGGTCGTGGAAAAGTTGTCGGCCCGCTCGAACGCCCCGCCAAGCCTACCCTCAAACCCATGGGCAGGGACGAACTCCAAACCAACATGGTCCCCACCCAATCACGCGACGGCTTCCCGCTTCGCCGGGGCAAAGGAGTCATGCCCGGCTTCCCCGAGACTGAAATCGGATACGGAGAAAATTGGGCCAACGTCTCCAACACCCCCTTCCGAGAATACAAGCACTGGGTCCACGAAGGCGGCATCTCTTCCCCGCTCATCGCCCACTGGCCGAAAGGAATTAAGGCCCCCATGATCCTCTCCGCGAGCCCGACCCTCAACCCCTATTCCCGCAACTCCGACGAACCAGTCCACTTGATCGACCTTATGTCAACCTGTCTCGACCTCGCCAAGGCCACCTACCCGAAAGACAAGATCCCCGTGGAAGGAGCCTCCCTCGTTCCCATTCTCAAAGGCGAGCGACTCAAACGCGGCAAGCCGATCTTCTTCGAGCATGAAGGAAACCGTGCCGTCCGGGATGGGGACTGGAAGCTCGTCGCCAAGGGAGTCAATGGGAATTGGGAACTTTATAACATTCCTGCGGACCGCACCGAGATGAATAACCTCGCTGAAAAGCATCCAGATATCGTCAAAAAAATGGCCTCCCAATACAAGCAATGGGCCAAGGAGCGTGGAATCGTCCCCTTTGGTTCCTGGAACAAAAACAAGAAGGCCAAAGCCTCCCCGAAGAAGGTGTTTCACCTGAAACCTGGAGATCAGTTCACCCGGGAATCCTCTCCCGATATTGCCAATCGTCCCTTCACGGTTTCCGCGGTTCTTGAGAAACTTCCCGCCACCGGAGTCATTGTCGCCCAAGGCGGTTCCAGCCATGGTTGGTCTTTTTACCTCAGGGACAACCAGATTCACTTCATCGTTCGGCAGGGGGGACACACGATCTCCGTCTCCACCCCCGTTCCCGGGAATTCTACGGGAGCTCTCGAAGCCCGGGTTGGCAAAAAAGGCATTATTCTGCGCGCCGATAACAAACGCCTCTGCATGAAAGAGGGCAACGCTCTCCTCACCGGGCATCCAATTGACGTCCTGGAAATAGGTCAAGACACAGGTGGACTCGTCGGTGACTACGAGAACGACTTCAAACTCTCTGTTCCCCTGAAATCTGCGACAATCAGTTTCAATTAGTTGGCACCTGCGCTCATTTCGATACCGACCAATACTGCTATCGCAATCTGGGATCTCGATCAGTTTCCTCGCGCTCTTGCTCGTTAGCGGACCAAATCTCCACCCGAACATTCGGGCCAAGTTGATAGCCCAGCTCCCTCGCTTGTGGGTCTGACAAATCCACCAACCCGACCTCCCCATCCAGCTCACTCAAATCCTAGGGGTATTACCCTATTTTCATCCTCGCCTTCTCCAAAGCCAGAGCAATCAAAGCGATCCGCTTTGCCGTCTCTTTTTTGAGACTCGCCCTTGCCGCGAGCAATTTCATCTCAAGAAGATAGTACCAGTAGTAAATTGGGGACAAGGTAGAACTCTCGAAACGCTGGTGGAATTGCGTGCGGTATTTCTCAAGGCCAGCCCCAGAATCAACCAGGGGAATTAAATCGACGAAGAACTCTATCGTAAAAGCCCTGCGGCGATCATCCCAACCCTCGGAGCTAAAATACACCAGCCACTCTAAGCCCAGTTTAGGAATTGCTTTGAGATCGCCATCCACCTCCCACCTCAAAGGAAGAATCTTTTCGGCAGTCTCCTCACAAATCTCCCGATACATCTGAAGCAACCGATTCAAAGCTTCCCCAAAAGAAGCATCCTCAAGCTGAATCGCAGGGTGGTGAAAATTTTTAAGATCACCGACCTCATACGTCTTGTTTACAACCAACTCTGACACCCTTCTTTTTGATCGCATGCGAGTTGCCGCCACAGAAACTTCCTCTTGGCCTCGCATTCCAAATCGGGAAGACCAGGAAACCTCACTTTCCAAATTTTGCCCCGTCAAACTCTTCGGACCAGAACAAATCACCAGCAATAAAAGCAGGATGCCCCCCGCAATCATCGTTAGTCTCTTTCCAGTCGGAAATTTTACATTCGAAGATATCGTCGATCCACCCAATCGTCTCTAGCTTAAAAGAGGATCCCGCGTATCAGGATCATCGGGAGTTTTACTTTAACGGTGGAATCCCAAGTTGCTCAGGCAGGGCTGTCCGGGGGCGCCAAGTGAGAATCTCAGGATCGCCATTGGTCACCAGAACCGTGTGCTCAAAGTGGCTTGATGGGCGGCGATCGGAAGTCGAAACAGTCCAGCCATCATCCAACCAATCGACCGTCCCAACTCCGGCATTGATCATCGGCTCAATTGCCAAAATCATTCCCGCTTTTAAAACCGGCGACTTACCACCCGGGTGGTAATTGGGAACCTGTGGTTCCTCATGCAGCTGGCGGCCAACGCCGTGCCCGACCAGATCCTTCACCACGGTAAAACCAAATTTGGTCACGTAGTCTTCCACGGACGCACAGAGCTTGTAAAGCGGAGCCCCCGCCCGGGCGTAGGAAATGGCTACAAAAAGGGACTCTTCGGTCACGGCAAGAAGACGTTTCTGCTCACCATTGATTTTCCCAACCGGCACGGTGAGCGCGTTGTCACCAATCCAACCCTGCCGCTTTATTCCAACATCAAGCTTCACAAGATCACCGTCCTGAATGACCCGGTCTCCACCGATGCCATGCACCACCTCCTCATTCATCGAAATACAGGTGTAGCCCGGGAAATCACGATACTTGTGGAAAGCACTCTTCACCTTATGCTCGTCCATGAGTGATAAGGCATAATTATCAACCTCACGGGTTGTCTTTCCCGCTTGAATAAACGCAGCAGTCCGTTGCAAGACATCACTGGCTACCTTCCCAGCCTCCCGCATCATTTCGATCTCCTGCTTGGTCTTAATCGGAATCTTGGAACGCTTGGCCATGGAAAAAGGAGTTAAAGACAACTCGCCCCCCGGTCAAGACGTAGAACCTTCACCAGACCAAGTGCCACCGGAAGGACCCTCTCCGGAATGCCCGAATTCATGTGCTGACATCCGGGAAGAGTATCACTCCGGCTACCCTTTAACCCTCGCATAAACCTCATCCGGCGACCCCATCCCATTGACGATGCGGGCCCGTTGACGGTCACAATAATGGGTGACTGCAGGAATCACCAAACGACGATATTCCGCCAGACGGTTTTCAAAACTTGCTGAAGCATCATCGGCCCTCGGCTCAAGGTCACCCTGGCATTCCGGACATTGCGCACCCTCACCTTCCCGGGCCACCCGATGACACTCAACACACTCGAGGCGGCAGGCCACCCGCCGCCTAAGTTCGTCATCCGGGACATGCAAAATAATTGCCGAAGGTTTCACTTCGAGCAGGGAATCAAGCGCTTCGGCTTGCGGAACGGTCCGGGGAAATCCATCGAGCAACCAACCATCGCTCTGCTCCCCAACCCACTCAAGCACCATCGGAACCATGATATCATCCGGAACGTATTCGCCACGCTCCAAAAAAGGGCGCGCTTTCCGACCGAGTTCCGTGCAGTCGCGAAGGGCGCGCCGTAAAAGCGCGCCCGTCGAAAGATAGGCCAGATTAAGATCCTTGGCCAACCAGCGACCCTGGGTTCCCTTCCCCGACGCCGGAGGGCCGAGGAAGACCAGGTGCCGGAAACTCATTTTACTGGTTAATGAACAGAGCAACCACTGCAACGATGACTATCATTGCAAGAACGACCCAGAGATAAAGAACCGACGTACTGGTTGCCTGCTGACCGGAAACCTGACGTTGCTGACGGCCTTTAATCTTTCCTTTGCGAAGGAAGCCGTCGTATTGCCGCTGAAGAAGGTGGGTTTCGATTTGACGCATCATATCGAGCAACACCCCGACCAAAATCAGGAGACTGGTGCCGCCGAAGAAGGAGGTTACGAGACTGTTTGCACCCAGATCAAGAGCCAGTCCGATGAAGAACGGCATCATGAAAATCAGCGTTAGGAAAAGTGCTCCCGCAAAAGTGAGGCGCGTCATGGTGTAATCAAGGAAATCAGAGGTTGGCTTTCCCGGACGGACCCCCGGAATGTAACCACCACCTCTCTTGAGGTTTTCGGCAACTTCCGACGGCTGGAACATCGTTGCGACCCAGAAGAAACTGAAGAAGAAGATCATGAAGCCGGAAAGAAGATAGAACCAAATATCGTTTGGCGAGAGAATCTCACCCATGGTCCGCACCCAGGACGCATCAGTCATTTGACCAATCAACTGGGTGGGTAGCTGTAAAATAGCGGTGGCAAAAATGACGGGCATGACACCGGCGTAGTTTACCTTAAGAGGAAGATATTGCGTTCCACCGGACATCTCACGACGACCCGCAACACGGCGGGCGTATTGCACCGCGATTCTTCTTTGTCCTTGGGTAATCGTAATCACCGCCGCGATCACAAAGAGGAAGAGGACAACCATCAGGACGATCAGGAGAGGGCTGAAGGGATTATCACCACGCTCGATCACGAAGGTGTTCCAGATGGTCACAATGACACCAGGAAGAGACGAAATAATGTTCACCGAGATGATCAGGGAAACCCCGTTACCAATACCACGTTCGGTAATTTGGTCACCAATCCACATCAAGAAGAGGGTTCCTGCAATGATGATGAGAACGGTCTGTGCCACGAATGAACCACCGGCATTGGCGGCGAAGGCCGGAACGAGATCCTGACCGGTCGCATCAAGAGCCTTGCCAATACCGCGCAAAAGCGGATTGCTTTCGGGATTCTCAAGGGACTTGGCGAGGAAGAAACCCTGAACCGCAGCAATCGCGATCGTCACAAAGCGGGTCCATTGGTTGATCTTCTGCTGGCCACCATCCTCTTTCTTGAGACGGGCCAACTTTGGAACGACCGCGCTGAGAAGCTGCATCATAATCGATGCCGAAATGTAGGGCATAATCCCCAAAGCAAAGAGCCCCATGCTGGTCAAACCGCCCCCTGAGAAAACGTTAAGAATCGCACCGACTCCGCCACCGGCCCCTTCTTCGTTATCCTTTTTGAGAATCTCAAGATACTCGCGAATCACATCCATGTTCACGCCAGGAAGCGGGAGGTGCACGCCAAGCCGCACGATCACGATCATGGCCATGGTGAAAAGGATGCGGTCCCGAAGTTCGGGAATTTTCCAGGTATTGGTAAATGCAGAAATCATGGTGATTTAAAGGTCGGAGAAGTTATTCGGATTTCCCCTCTCCAATCAGAGGAGCTGGGTTGTGATGAGTAGTCAGAGCCTTTGCAAGCTCGTGTGTGTTCCTTCCGGAACGGAAAAGATTTTCCTGCGCCTTTTGGAAAGCGGCAGTCGCTTCAAGAAATCTAGTTTGACCGGCTATGCTCGCCCGGTCGGATTCTTCAAGTTTTTTGAGAGAGGCATTGAGTTGGATTTTGAGTCCCTTGAGCTCTTCCCCCAAAGCGGTGAGCTTCATAGCGGAGGAATCTTGGTCGCCGCCATTAGCAACATCTTCGATGACTGCGGTCATCTCCGAAAAAACCCGCGTCTGCTCCTCCATCAGAGAAGCAGGAGAATCCTGGTCCTCACCGCAGGAGGAGAGAGTCAGGAATCCCAATAATGCAAAAAACGCTGCAGCCCGGCGAACCGGGCCCAACGTGGAAATTGCGTGAAAAGGCTTTTTCACCAGAGTGCGGGAGAAGCAACTAGGAGAGCTCGAGGGAGCCACCAGCCTTCTCAATCTTCTCTTTTGCGGAAGCACTTGCTTGATCGACAATGACTCTGAGGGCCTTGGTAATCTCGCCTTGTCCGAGGACCTTGATCTTGTCGCACTGACCCTTGACCAGCTTGACTTGACGAAGAGTCTCCTCATTCACTTCGGCATCAGCTTCGAAATACTGTTCCAACTGGGAAACGTTAACGATGGCGATGGTGTCGCGGAATTGAAAGTTGGAGAATCCACGCTTGGGGAGGCGACGGGCAAGAGGCATCTGACCACCTTCAAAGCCGGGACGGACGCCGCCGCCGGAGCGGGACTTCTGACCTTTGTGGCCTCGACCGGAGGTCTTACCAAGACCGGAGCTCTCTCCACAACCAAGACGCTTTTTGCGGTGCTTGGCTCCTGGATTGGGCTTGAGATTATGGAGATTCATTTTTTGAGATGTATTTCGGGGTTCAGGAGGGCCTGATTAGATGGCCTTCTCCTTTTTCTTTCCGCGGAGCGCGTTGATATCGTCCTTGTTGCGGAGCATGGTGAGAGCCTTGATCGTCGCTTTCACAACATTGGCGTGGTTGTTGGAACCGATCGATTTGGCGAGAACGTCGTGAATGCCAACGGCTTCACAAACGGCACGAACACCACCACCGGCAATCACTCCGGTTCCGGGTGAAGCTGGCTTCAAGAGAACCTTTCCTCCACCATATTCAGCATAGACTTCGTGAGGGATAGTTGGACCGTTGAGCTTCACCTTCTCGAGGCTCTTGCTTGCAACGCCAGAAGCTTTCTTGATGCACTCGGCAACCTCATTGGCTTTTCCGAAACCGACGCCAACAGCACCTTTTTCGTTACCAGAAACAACGAGAGCGGAAAAACTGAAGCGACGTCCACCTTTCACCACCTTGGAACAGCGGTTGATGAAGACAACTTTCTCAGTGAGTTCGTTGCCCTCGGAATCGGTTGGAGCTGCTTCGCGCTGGCGTCCACCAAAACCACCGCGGTTTCCACCACCCTGGCCGGGACCGCCACCGCGGTTGTTTCCGCCGCCGCGATTATCTCCGCCACGGTTGTTTGAATTGTTGTCAGCTGGTTTTTGATCAGCGGCTTTTGCTTCCGCTGGCTTTACCGCTGCGTCGGCAGCCGGCTTGGAGTCTTCGTTATTTGCCATTTTATCGTTCGGAGCAAGGATTAGAATTTAAGACCACCGTCGCGGGCGGCATCGGCAAGGGCTTTGACCTTGCCTGTGAAGAAAAAGCCACCACGGTCGAAGACAACAGCCTTGATCTTGGCATCAGCGGCACGCTGGGCAACCAGCTTACCGACAGCCTCGGCAGTTTCCTTGCTGGCTCCGGTCTTCTCGATGGATGAATCGAGAGTGGAAGCTGCACAAAGAGTCTTGCCGGCGATATCGTCGATGACTTGGGCATATACGTTCTTGTTGGAGAAGTGAACAGCAAGACGCGGACGCTCGGCAGTTCCGGAAACTTTCTTCCGGATGCGGCGGTGGACCTTGCGGCGAAGTTCCTTTCGATTGAGAGTGCTCATTTGAAATATGAAGTTCTGGGTTTTCGTCAGGATTTACTTAACGGACTTTCCGGCCTTACGGCGGACATATTCGCCAACGTAGCGGACGCCCTTGCCCTTGTAGGGCTCGGGGGGGTAATAGTTGCGCACTTCAGCGGCGAACTGGCCGACGAGTTGCTTGTCGATTCCCTCCACTTTAATCTTCGTGTTGTCAGTGACAGTCACAGTGAGTCCTTCGGGGATGGGATGGAGAATGGGATGTGATTTTCCGAGGCTGAGATCAAGCTCCTTGCCTTTAACAGCCGAACGGAAACCGACGCCTTGAATTTCGAGTTCCTTTACGAAGCCTTCACTGACACCTACAATGAGGTTTTGCACAAGGCTGCGGAAGGTGCCGTGGAGAGCACGCACGTGACGCTGCTCGGAAGCACGGTTGACATTGATCTCCTCGTCGCCCACCTCAACGGTGATGCCTTCGGGAAGATCGAGTGAAAGTTTGCCTTTGGGTCCCTCGACATTGACAGTGCTTCCATCAACTTTGATGGTCACTTTGTCAACCGCGGGGATGGGCTTGAGTCCTACTCTTGACATGGTTCTGTTTTCTGGGTCAGGGGTTTACTACCAGACGAAGGCGATGATCTCTCCGCCAACCTTGTCCTTCTTGGCTTGGTGCCCGGTCATGAGACCTTTGGAGGTCGACATGATGGAGATACCCATCCCGTTGAGAACGCGTGGGATGTTCTGGGAACCGGAATACTTCCGTCGTCCGCACTTGGAGATCCTCTTGAGATCAGTGAGTGCGGGGACGCCGTCAACGAACTTTGTCTTAACGACCAGCTCGGGGAACTTGCCGGAGGTATCGACCTCGTAGTTCCAGATGTAGCCTTCCTCCTTGAGGATGCGGGCGATCTCCACCTTCATTTTTGAATGCGGAGCTTTGAATGAATCGTTGCCAGCGCGTGAAGCATTCTTCAAACGAATGAGAAAGTCAGCGATGGGGTCTGTGAGAGTTGCCATGGTATTAGTTTTTCCAGGTCGTAAATTTAAGCGGCGTTTTCCTCCGTTTTGACATTGTCACGAAAGGGCATACCGAGGGCTTTGAGCATCGCTTTGGCTTGTGCATCGGTCTTCGCGGAGGTCACGAAGATGAAGTCGAAACCAATCTGGCGCTTGATCTGATCAAGCTCGATCTCAGGGAAGATGGACTGATCGGAGAATCCAACGGCGTAGTTTCCACGGCCGTCAAAAGACTTGAATGGAAGACCGCGGAAGTCACGGATGTTCGGACAGGTGATTGCGATGAATCGCTCGAGGAATTCCCACATGCGGGCTCCCCGGAGGGTGACGCGGGCACCGACTGCTTCGCCCTCACGGACCTTAAAGTTAGCGACAGACTTCTTGGCGTATACAACCGAGGCTTTCTGCCCCGTGATTTTGCCGATTTCATCAACTGCATCTTCGACGGCTGCCTTACGCTCATTGACGTAATGGCCGACGTGGGAGTTGATGGAGATTTTCTCGAGGCGGGGAACCTCATTAACGTTGGTGAGGCCTAATTCTTCCTGGAGAGCATTGATAAGATTCTCCTCGTAGAGGCGCTGGAGTGTTGGTTTCATTGTATTGGTGGCGGGTCAGCTTGGTTAAGGTGCTTAAGCGCGCGGGGTGCTCCCCTTCCCAATTTCTTCGAGTGGTTGGAGCGGGCCGGGTTCCTGACACAGTCAAGCGTTCCGGGCTAGACTTTTTTTACGTTGGAGATGTGAATCGGGCCATCGACTTCTTCGATACCACCATCTTGATTCTCCTCGGAGCGGCGAATTGCCTTTTTCATAATACGGACACCTTCCACGACAACCTGCTCTTTCGCAGCGTTGACGGAGAGGACAGTGCCCTGTTTTCCTTTGTGGTTTCCAGAAATGACGACAACTTCGTCGCCTGGCCTCACGTGGGTTTTAGTTTTCATGGGTCCGGTAAAAATTGGAAGTTAGAGAACCTCGGGAGCGAGGGACACGATCTTCATGAAGTTCTTTTCACGAAGCTCACGGGCGACAGGTCCGAAGATGCGGGATCCCTTTGGATTGCCGTCTTTGTCGATGATGACGATGGCGTTCTCGTCGAAACGAAGAACGGACCCGTCAGCACGGCGAACAGGATAGGCGGTGCGAACGACCACGGCCTTGACCACGGAGCCTTTTTTCACGGCAGCAGTGGGGATGGACTCGCGGATGTGAGCAGTGATGACGTCGCCGACGCGAGCAGACTTGGTCCGCTTGCCGATGACGCCAATCATTTTGGCCTGGCGGGCACCGGTGTTGTCGGCAACAGCGACTTTTGATTCCATTTGAAGCATGGCGAAATAAGTATCGTTAGAGATTTTTGTTGAGTGGCTGCGAGAGCCGGGCTTTTTTAGTGGCTGAGAACTTTGACAAGCTTCCAGCGCTTGAGTTTGGAGATCGGTGTGGTCTCCTCGATGCGGACCTTGTCACCAACAGCGGCTTCACCAGATTCGTCGTGAGCGTAGAACTTCTTGGACTGCTTGATGATCTTCTTGAACTTGGGGTGAGGAACGCGGTTGGTGTATTCCACGACGATGGTCTTCTCCATGCCGGTGGACTTCACGATTCCTACGCGTGTTTTCTTGTTAGCGACTGGTCCCTCGGATGGGACAAAGTCTTTCTTGGGAGCTGCTTCCTGATTTTCGGACATCTTTTTAAAAAACGGGTTAAAAGTTGGTTTCGGTCAGGGTTCCTTAGGAGGACTTACGCTGATTAATGGCGGTCATCACCTGTGCGATTTCGCGACGGACGATGCGGCGGCGGGCGGTGTTTTCGAGTTGTCCAGTGGCCTGCTGGAGGCGGAGATTGAGAGCCTCCTCCTTAAGGTCACGAAGACGGGTTGAGAGTTCTTCAACACTCAGTTCGGAAACTTCGGAAAATTTTACTTTGGGCATGACGTGATTCCTTTCGGTCAATTCGATGGTTTAAGCTTGATGAAATCAGGCTCAGTGGTTGTTGCGAGAGACGAAACGGGTTTCGAATCCAAGCTTATAAGATGCGAGGCGCATGGCTTCGCGGGCTTGGGATTCAGGAACGCCACCGACTTCGAAAAGCATGGTGCCAGGACGAATCACGGCAACCCAAGCATCGACGGAGCCCTTACCCTTACCCATACGGGTTTCAGGTGGACGGCGGGTGATGGATTTGTGAGGAAAGACCCGGATCCAGGTCTTACCTTTACGCTTGAGAAAGCGGTTGATGGAAATACGGCAGGCTTCGATCTGGCGGTTGGTCATCCAACCGCGACCGAGGGCCTGAAGTCCGAAGTCACCGAAGCTGACATCGGTGCCACGCTGGGCGTTACCACCCCGGTTGCCACGGTGCGACTTCCGGAACTTGGTTCTTTTGGGCATTAAAGGCATGATTCTATCCTCCTAAATTTTTGGGTTAAAATGGGTGTTTATTAGGAAGCGGCCGGTTTGCTTCCGCCCTCAGCGGGCTTGTCTTGATTATTGTCGTGGCGACCTCCGCCGCCTCCGCGGTTATCTCCTCCACGTCCGCCTCCGGGACCACCGCGACCACCACGACGTGGACGATCATGACCAGGAGGGCGGGATCCTTTGTCCGAATCTTCATTCTTATTGATCCAGCACTTCACACCGATGATTCCATAAACAGTCTTTGCCTCGGCAAATCCATAGTCGATGGGGACACGAAGAGTCTGAAGAGGGACCTTGCCTTCGCGATACCACTCGGCACGGGCGATATCAGCTCCACCAAGGCGGCCGGCACAGCGGATCCGAATCCCATTGGCTCCGAAATCCATGGCGGTTTGGACAGCACGCTTCATGGCGCGACGGAAAGCAATTCGGCGCTCGAGCTGAATGCAAACCTGCTCACAGACACACTGTGCATCGAGTTCAGGCTTGCGGATCTCAACGATATCAATCTTAACCTGCGAACCTCCGGCAATCTTGGAGATTGCGTTGGTCATGATCTCGATTTCAGATCCCTTACGCCCGATAACCAGTCCCGGCCGAGAGGTGTGAAGAGTCACCCGAACACTGTTCCAGGCACGCTCGATGATAACTTTGGCGAGGGCGGCAGCTTGAAGGTGACCGGCGATGTATTTGCGGATCTTGAGATCTTCGTGAAGCTTATTGGTGTAGTCCTGGCCTTCGGCATACCACTTGGAGCGCCAGTCTTTGTTGACGGCGAGGCGGAAACCGATTGGATTAACTTTTTGTCCCATGATTCTTTAGAGGTAAATTGTTCAGTTTGGCTTATTCAGCAGTCTCTTCGGTGGATTCGGTCTCTTCGACATCCTCGACGGGAGCCTCTTCTGCAGGAGCTTGCTCCTTCTTGGCAGCTGGCTTTGTATCCGCTCCAAAGAGAGATTTGATGATGTCGCGCTTTTTGGGCTTTCCGGACCGTTGCTTCTCCTCAGGAGCCTCAAACTCATCGGTCAAGGTGATGAAGATATGGCTGGTACGCTTGCGGATAGCGCCGGCAGAACCACGGGCACGCGGCTTGAAACGCTTCAGAGTGGGGCCTTCCCCAACAACTGCTTCCTTAACGATGAGCTCATCGGCAGAAAGCTCGTGGTTGTTCTCAGCATTGGCGATAGCGCTTTTAAGCGTCTTACCGATGAGGTGAGCGGATTTCTTGGGAGTATAGGTCAACGCGTCGAGGGCATCGGAGACAGGAAGCCCCTGAATTTCGCGAACAACGTGGCGTGCTTTCTTCGGAGAAATCCGAGCGTATTTTGTGGTCGAACGAACTAACATCAGTTTGTCGGGTGAGAATTTATTGAGTGATTATTTTTGCAAGGTCACCGGGTTGAACCGGGACTTTAAGATTGATGAGGGGTAGCAGGAGGAGGCCGCTGACGTCAGCTCGGACAAGGCCAACGGAGGAGTCGCAAATGTGAGTACCGGAGCGCTCAATTCGGAATCGCATTCCAATTCCAACTTCGGCATCAGATCCGGCATTGATCACAACGAGTCCGGAATCGGAGTCGACGGTGACAACGCGGGCTTCGCGGACAGTTCCCTTCTCGACCTTGCGTCTGGGCTGCTGACGCTGGCCAAGAGCAACCTCGAGTTCGCGGAGCTTAATTTCCAATTCCTTGCGAAATTCCGGATTCGAAGCAACCGCTGTGCGGAGATAGCTTTTAATGATTGGAAGCAGGCTCACAACGGAATCCTCGAGCTGAATGAGGTTTTCGCGGGCGACCTGATAGTCGGAAACAGCGTTGAGTAATTTCGTGTCGCGATCTTCGAAGAGGTCCTTGCCCCGAAGAGCAAGGTACTCGCGAATTTCCTTGAGGGCCCTCGTTTTGCCATCCTCCCTTTCGAGAGTTTCGGCCAGGCTCTTATTCAGGTTCGCGAGTTGAAGTTTCAACTGACGATTTTCGCGTTCGAGCTTCTGAACCTCGGTTTCCTGGGCACCCGCCACTGCAGCACCTAGCGCAAGGAGCCCGGTGAGAAGTGAGTTGGTGAATGGGAAACGCATAAGGAAGGATTCTTATGGAAGTTTATTTCTTACCGATACCACCGTGAGCCTTAAAGATGCGGGTAGGAGAAAACTCACCCAGCTTGTGGCCCACCATGTTCTCGGAAACGAAAACAGGGACGAAGGTTTTTCCGTTGTGAACGGCGAAGTTGTGACCGACGAAGTCAGGAGTGATCATGGAGCGGCGGCTCCAGGTCTTGATGGGCTTTTTATTGCCCGACTCGACTGCGGCGTCGATTTTGAGCAGAAGCTTCTGATCGACGTACGGGCCTTTTTTCAATGAACGTGCCATAATGAAATTTTGTTAAGTGACTAGCAGGTTGGATTACTTGCGCTTGGACTTGCGGCGGTCCTCGACAATAAAGGTTGAGTTCTTGTGCTTGCGGCGTGTCTTCTGCCCCTTGGTGTGACCCCAGGGAGACTTGAGGTGCTGACGACCACCACCGGACTTTGATTTACCCTCACCACCACCGTTGGGGTGATCGACAGGGTTCATGCACATTCCGCGAACGGAGGGGCGCTTGCCCTGCCAGCGGGTTCGGCCAGCCTTACCGGAGACCTCATTCATGTGATCGCGGTTCCCGACGGTGCCAATCGTTGCGTAGCTCTCTTCGTGGAATTTACGAAGCTCACCGGATGGCATTTTAATGAAGGCGTAACCTTCGTCACGTGAAGCGAGAACGGCGTACTGTCCTGCAGCGCGGGCGACCTTGCCACCAGATCCGGGTCGTATCTCGATATTGTGGATCGCGGTCCCAAGAGGAACATTTTTCAAAGGCATGGCGTTACCAACCTTGGGCTCGACGTTTTCACCGGCTTCCACTTTGTGGCCATCGGTAAGGCCGGATGGAGCAAGAATGTAAGATTTGGTTCCGTCCCGGTACTCAAGAAGAGCGATGCGACAAGTCCGGTTCGGATCGTATTCGATCCCAATCACGGTTGCGACCTCGTCGCGCTTGGTCCGCTTGAAGTCTATGAGACGATATTTCTTTTTATGACCACCGCCGATGTGGCGCATGGTGATGCGGCCCTGATTGTTACGACCACCGGAGCGTTTCTTAACTTCGAGGAGGCTTTTTTCAGGCTTGGACTTGGTAATTTCGTCGAAGGTCGGGAGCTGCTTGTAGCGGTTCGCGGGAGTGACGGGCTTAAAACTTTTCAGAGGCATTGGAATAATCCTTTCTGAGTGAGGTTACGAAAAATGAATTTTAGAGGAGGTCGAGGGAATCACCGTCCTTGAGTCGGACGATGGCTTTCTTCCAGGCGGAGGTGCGTCCGGCATCAGCACGGCGACGGCGCTTAGCTTTACCTGCGTAGTTGGCGGTGCGAACATCGAGAACCTTCACTTTGAAGAACTTCTCAACGGCGTTTTTGATCTCAATCTTGTTGGCACGACGATCAACCTTGAAAGTGTAGGTGTTCTCGTTTTCCTGAAGAAGAGCTGCCTTCTCAGACATGCGGACGGTATCAATAATACTGTAAATATCTCTCATGGCTTGCTGAGTGGATTAGGCGGTGCGCGAAGCGAGGGTTTCGAGAGCGTCATCGACAATGATGACATCGCCCCAGAAGAGAAGCTCTTCCACGTTGACGTTCTCGGCGGTTTGGAGGAGGCCCCACGTGAGATTGCGCTCGGCACGATAGGTCTCTTCGGTGAAAGATTTACCAATGATGATCACACGAGCAGCGTCGGTAATTTCACGGATCGCCTTGACGATGTCTCTGGTCTTACCGGAAGCAACCTCGAAGGAACTCGCGCTGTGAACGACTCCTTCGTTGATCTTTTCTCCGAGAACACGGCGCAGGGCGAGAGTGCGGACTTTCTTGGAAACGATCTTTGCGTAGGAACGGTTCCGGGGACCGAAGGCAACACCACCACCGACGAAGATCGGAGCTTTGCGGTCACCGTGGCGTGCGCCACCGGTGCCCTTCTGGCGATACATCTTCTTACCGGTTCCGCGGACTTCTCCACGGGTTTTACACTGGGCGGTTCCGGATCGGCGGTTGGCTTGGTATGCGACGACGAGATCGTGCACGGCCTGCCCGCCTTTTGAGCCATCATCGATAAGCTGGATGTTGGCTTTTTCGGCGTCTTGAATTGTGAATGCTGACATGGATCAGGTTCTTTCTAAAACTGGGGTTTACTTGGCTGCGGATTTTTTGAGAGCCGGGCGAACAGTGACGTAGGCACCGTTGTGGCCCGGAACCGAACCGGAGATGAGGAGGACTCCGTCTTCCTGACGGACTTGGACAATTTTGAGATTCTGCGTGGTGCGACGGACGGTGCCATCGTGTCCGGGCATCTTCTGGTTTTTCCAGACGCGGGCGGGTGTCGAGCCTGCACCAATGGCACCAGTTCTGCGGTGCATCATATGACCGTGACCGTCGGGCTGACCATTGTGGCCGTGACGCTTAACGTTACCCTGAAAGCCTTTACCTTTGGTTGTGCCGATAACGTCGACCCACTGGCCGTCTTCGAAAAGAGCGGCACCTGGATGCCCGTCCTCCTTGTTAGGAAGATCGGCATCGCTGTCAAAGCGGAATTCTTTGATCAGCTTTTTGGCACCGGTGGCACCTTGCTTGGCCTGGTGAGTCCGCTCAGGGAGATTGACACGGCGCTCCTTCTGGTCGTCAAAGGCGACCTGAATGGCTGAGTAGCCGTCAGTCTCCGTAGTCTTTACCTGAAGAAATTCGTTTCCGTTCACGTCGACGACAGTGACGGGGATCATGCAGCCTGCCTCTGCGTCAAAGACGCGGGTCATACCGACTTTTTTACCGAGGATTCCGAGTGACATGGGTCTGGGTTCCGTTTGGAAAGTTTAAGTTAAAAGGGAAGGATTAGATGTGGATCTGAATATCAACACCAGCGGGGAGATTGAGCTTCTTGAGCTCGTCCACGGTGCGTGCGGTAGGATCAACGATGTCGAGGAGACGCTTGTGTGTGCGGACCTCAAACTGGTCGGCGGACTTTTTATTCACGTGAACCGAGCTGTTGACGGAGAATTTTTCGATCCGTGTTGGCAGAGGGACGGGGCCGGCGACTTTGGCTCCAGTGCGCTTGGCAGTCTCGACAATCTCGACAGTGGAGCGGTCAATGGCCCGATGGTCAAATGCGCGAAGGCGGATGCGGATTTTCTGATTCATGATGGAAAGTTATCTGGTGGGATGATTGTGATTTGAGAGCAGGCCTAATAGCCGCCACCGCGTTCGGCGACGAGTTTATCGACTACGTTGCGTGGCACTTCCTCGAAGCATTTTGGCTCCATCGAATAGGAAGCACGACCTGATGAAAGGGTGCGGACGTCCGTGGAATATCCGAACATTTCGGAGAGCGGGACGGTTGCGGAAACATTGGCGACGGTGCCTTTGGTCTCGATCTCTTGGATCTGACCGCGACGGCGGTTGAGGTCACCCATGATATCTCCCTGAAATTCATCGGGAGTCGCGATTGCGACATCCATGATGGGCTCAAGAAGAACGGGAGATGCTGCTTTGAGAGCTTCTTTAATCGCGAAAATGGCCGCGATCTTGAAGGCGTTGTCGTTGGAATCGACCTCGTGGAAAGAGCCGCCGGTGACACTGGCATTCACATCGACAACGGGGAATCCAGCCACTAAGCCATTGGTGAGGGCTTCTTCGATGCCCTTCATGACAGCTGGAATGTATTCCTTCGGAAAATCACTTGCGGAAGCCTTGTCCTCAGTGGTCACCCCTTCCCCTTGCTTGTTAGGCGAGAGACTGAGAATGACATGACCGTAGGCGGCCTTGCCTCCGAGGGCGCCATCGCGGATGAATTTGCCATCACCCTCGGCAGTCGTGGAGACTGTTTCACGATAGGCGATCTGTGGTTTACCAACGTTGGCTTGAACTCCGAACTCGCGCTTAAGACGGTCAATGATGACTTCCAGATGAAGTTCGCCCATTCCGGCGATGATCGTTTGTCCGGTTTCTTCGTCGGTCTTGACTACAAAAGTCGGGTCCTCGTCAGATAGACGATCAAGTCCAACAGCCATCTTGTCGGAATCAGCCTTGGTGCGGGGTTCCACAGCCATCGAGATGACCGGCTCCGGGAACGTTGGTGGCTCCAAGAGCACACTGGCCAGCTGGTGGGAGAGAGTATCGCCGGTTTGAACATTTTTGAGACCGACGAGGGCAGCGATGTCCCCGGCAAAGCAGGTTTCAATTTCTTCATGCTTGTCGGCCTGAACCTGAATCAAACGACCCACCCGCTCTTTGGACTGAGTGCGTGGATTATAGACCATATCTCCCTTCGAGACAGTTCCGCTGTATACACGAAAGAAAATGAGCTTGCCGAAATACTTGTCAGCCCACAACTTAAAGGCGAGAGCACAGAAATTGGCTTCGTCAGTCGTTTCAACTTTGACGATTTTGCTTTCGTTCTTGGGATCGAGACCTTCAGCAGCCGGAATTTCCAGAGGACTCGGAAGATAATCAACCACGGCGTCGAGAAGATATTGAACCCCCTTGTTCTTGAAAGCGGATCCGCCGGCAATTGGGACCAACTGGTTGGCGATGGTCGCACGACGAAGGGCTGCTTTCAGATCCAGAACGGTGATCTCTTCCTCCATGAGATACTTCTCGCCGATCTCCTCGTCGACATCAGCGACAGCCTCGAGAAGCTCGGAGTAGGCTTCTTCAGCAAGGGCCAGTTGATCGGAATCAAGATCGGCGATGTCATAGGTCGAACCGAGAATGTCATCGTCTTTGTAGAGGACAGCCTTCTTGTTGAGAACATCGATTTGGCCTCGTAGCTTTTCCTCGGAACCGATCGGGATCAAGATGCGGACGGTGCGTGCACCCAGCTTCTCTTGAACCTCCTTGACCGTCGCGTCGAAATCAGCACCTACGCGGTCCATCTTGTTAACGAACACGATACGTGGAACGCTGTAGGTAGTTGCCTGGCGCCAGACCGTTTCAGACTGCGGCTGCACTCCGGCGACACCACAGAAGACAACAATCGCCCCGTCCAAAACACGCAGAGATCTTTCGACTTCAGCAGTAAAATCAACGTGGCCCGGAGTATCAATAATGTTGATACGCTGGTTGTCACCGGTGAAAAGTTTCGAAATCCCCTCCTCCTTTTGCTGCATCCACTGGCAAGTGACGGCAGCTGAAGTAATGGTGATTCCACGCTCACGCTCTTGCTCCATATGATCGGTGGTGGTGGCACCATCGTGCACCTCGCCGATCCTGTGGATCATTCCGGTGTAAAAGAGAATCCTCTCGGTGAGCGTGGTCTTTCCCGCATCGATGTGCGCAGCAATCCCAATGTTCCGTGTCCTCTCAAGAGGAACGGGACGGGTTGGGGCTTGTGCGACTTTGCTCATCGATTTGACTGGGTTAGCGGAAAAGAGATTCTTTCCTGGGAACAAGGGACTTAGAAACGGAAGTGGGCGAAGGCACGGTTTGCCTGGGCCATCTTGTGAACATCGTCGCGCTTACGGACGGAGTTACCGGTGTTATTGGCAGCATCTTTGATCTCGTTGGCGAGAGCGACGTGCATGGGAGTGCCCTTCTTGGCACGGGCAAAGTTGATGATCCAGCGCATGCCTAGAGACTCGGAGCGGCTGGCATCCACCTCCAAAGGAACCTGATAGGTAGCACCGCCGACGCGGCGTGACTTCACCTCAACGCGGGGCTTAGCGTTTTCAATGGCGCGGTTGACAATCTCGAGCGGGTCGATGGTGTCAGTGCCCTCGTTGGCGCGGTCGATGGCGGCATAAACGATACGCTCAGCGAGGGAGCGCTTGCCGTCTTTCATCACCTTGGAGATCAAGCGACCGACAACCTGGCTGTCAAACTTGGGATCTTTATAAACTTTAGCTGGATAGACTCTTTTTCTGCGTGCCATGGAATTGGTTGGTCAGAGATTAAAATGGAATTAACTTATTCTTTGGGCTTCTTGGCACCATACTTGGAGCGACCCTGCTTACGACCATCGACCCCGAGGGTATCGAGCGATCCACGAACGATGTGGTAACGCACACCCGGCAAATCCTTCACCCGACCACCGCGGATCAGAACGATGGAGTGCTCTTGGAGGTTGTGGCCCTCACCTCCGATGTAAGCGATGACTTCATATCCATTGGTGAGGCGAACCTTGGCGACCTTACGAAGCGCGGAGTTCGGCTTTTTGGGCGTGCGGGTGTAAACTTGGAGACAAACGCCGCGGCGCTGTGGGCAGTTGTTCAGAGCCGGTGACTTCGACTTGGTGACTGCTTTTTTACGACCTTTTCGGACGAGTTGGTTGATGGTGGGCATAATGCGATCGTTTTGGGATGGCGGTTAAGCGGGTTTGTAGAATTGAGAAATATTGAAATCTTTGCTTTTGCTGGTTCTCAACCGGAAAGGTTCACCGAGAGACCCAGCGAGATTCCTCGCAAGAGCCATTTTTCCGGTGAGCACCCGATAGTTAATTACCTGATATGGGGCCTGAAACGTTGTATTCTCAAGGAATCCGTAATGTCAGGCCCGATTTGGGGGCCGCGACTCTAGGAACAAAAAGGCATCTGGCAAGGCGTTTCTGAAATATTTGTCAAAAAAAGTCCCAAAAAGTCGGAATAGACACCTCCAAGAAAGCCATTTGTTGGATTACAGAGGAATTCCAGCCAACCGATTCCATCTTTCACTAGTCAATCAATCTTAACTACTTGGCGAAAAGCCCCTCAAATCTGGAAATAACCGCGAAAGTCTGGACTCTCGATCTCCCATGGTCATTTTGATTCACGGGGTTTCTTCAGACAATGCCTGGCTATGCCAAAGGCGGACTAGCGGTCGAAAGAAAGCGTCCAGCTGGATAATCCAGCCGGGCGCTCAAAGGTTTGTCAAATATCAGGAAATGCAGACTACTCTTCCGAGGGGGGCTCCTCCCCGGTATCCTTGAGTTCATAAAGAGCCTCAATATCTTCGGTAATCTCTTTCATCTCCTGGTCAGCATTAATCTTCCCCATGACTTCACCAATTGCCTCGGCATCAGCGCTCTCGACCATCATTTTCATCAAATTGCCCAGCATCACTTCTCCTTTTTTGTCGGAGGCATCCTTGAGAGCTTGAACGGCGGCTTTTTCTTCAGTGGTGGGAGGATCAAGCTCCTTGGCAGCCTTCAAAAGAGCTGAAAGAGAGGCCTTCTGCTCTTCAAGGCCAGCCACAAATTCTTCGGCTGACTTTTTATCGCTGATCGAGGACATTCCCTCTATCAAGCTGTCCATGATGGCACCCACTTCGTTACCGATTTGGGTGTGATCTTTTGGAGCGGAGGCTTCTGGACCGGAGCCTCCCTGCTCTTCTTTGGAGCTTCCCTGCTCTTCTTTTTTTGACTCGTCCCCACAGGAGACCAAGGAAAGAGGCAGGGCAAGGGCAACGGCGAATGGAAATAAGTTTTTCAATTTCATCATAATTTGATGTGTTCTGCCGTGACGTAAACCTCATTTTGAAGCGCATGGCCATGATAAAAATGGTTGGATTTTGGAATCGAGAATCGAATCGGCCGCGGGATACTCCTGTCCCGTCTCAGACTAACGGATGCATGATTCAGTAATGCCGCGTCTCACCCAAATGATTTCTCCCCGGGAAAGCCGGCGCATTCTTGGCAATTTCCCAACCGTGCTCGCTCAAAAGATCGCTGTCGTAAGACTTGGCTCACTGGGACTTGATCACACCGGGCTAGGCCAGCTACCGGCAATTCAAAAACATCCACCTTAATCGACATGAGTTAAAACAGGTGAGCAGAGTCTCTTCACTTGCCGATCTTCAATTCACGAGTATTTCAATATCGACCAAAGCCTCCTCCCTCGTTGCCAAATAACGCCATCCAAAGCTACCTCTCAAAGCGTTTCAGAATTCTTCTTTCCGGAGACCCTGATGGCATCCCACCGTGGCTCAAGGATGTCGAAGCCAGCGACACCCCCGGCCTCTACCTGCCCGACGAAGCTCCCTGGGTCGCACACGCCGATCTTGCCACTCTCGTTGGCGGAATTCGCGCTCTCCTCATGCAGGCTCTCCATCCCGGAAGCCTCACGGGCGTTGCCAACCACTCCCGCTACAAGGCCGATCCCCTTGGCCGGCTCTCGGGCACGATTCGATGGCTCACCGTCACCACTTTTGCCTCGACCACTTCCGTCTCGACCGAAGCCGATCGCGTCAACCAAATGCACAAACGGGTCAAGGGGACCTACAGAACCTCCTCTGGCGAAAGCAAAGACTACCGTGCCGCTGATCCCGATCTGCTTCGCTGGGTTCACATCGCCTTCATGGAATCCTTCCTCCGCTGCCATCAAATTTACTCAACCCGACCGCTCCCCGGAGGAGCCGATGCCTACATCAGACTTTGGTCCAAATCCGTTCTTCCCCTTGGTCTCACCGAAGTCCCCATGTCCGAGGCCGAACTACTCGAGGAGCTCAAACGCTACCAGCCCGAACTCATCGTCAACGACACCACCCGCGAAGTCATTCGCTGGATCAAAAACCCACCACTCCCCAAGACCTCCCTTCCCGCCTACCGCCTCCTCTTCAAAGCTGCCCTCGCCTCGCTTCCCCGCAACTACCAGGACATGATCGGCCTGGGCCACCCGCCCCTCAGGATCATGCGACCCGTCACCCGCGGCCTCCTTGGTCTGATCAAACTATCCATTGGACCTGAAAGCCCGATCGAGGAAGCCGCCATTGCCCGCCTCCACCGCGCGGGACTCATGAAAGATGGAAAAGTCAGCCGCCGCCCCTCAGAAAACTCACCTCCGGATGTAACCAATTTTGTCCCAGGCTCATAAGCCTAGCATGAAAAAACTGATTCTCCTGTCTCTCCTCGCCGCCCCACTGGCCGTCGCGGGAGCGTTCCAGCCCCAAAACATCCCAATCGAAGCTCAGTGGTATCTGCACGGAGACCTGACCGGACTCCGTCAAACAAATGCTGGTGCGTTCATTCTCAATCAAATCCGCCAAGACGAAGCTGATAAAATCGCCAACATCAAAGCCCTCTTTGGCT
This sequence comes from Verrucomicrobiota bacterium, assembly GCA_030835305.1. Classification (GTDB taxonomy): domain Bacteria; phylum Verrucomicrobiota; class Verrucomicrobiia; order Verrucomicrobiales; family Akkermansiaceae; genus SW10. Next base: position 68,153 of record JAURPJ010000095.1, read on the forward strand.
TCGACCTCCTCGAAGATCTGACCGACGCCACTCTTTTTGGAACCGGCAAGGCGGACGAAATCGCCATCACTCTCTCCGGTGGCTTTAACCGGGCACGCTTTGAGAAAGTTATCGCTCAGGCGGATGCCTACAAACTCACAACGAACGGAGCCGCATCCATTCACCAATGGGAGGACAAGGGGAGCACCCAGCACGCCGCATTCCACGGCGAAAACACCGTCATTATCTCCCAACAAAAAGAACTCCTGAAACTGGCACTTGACGTCCTCGCTCGGAAAAGGCCCGGAATCAAAGCGAATCTCACCCTACCATCGCAAGCCCCCTTCGTCATCGCCTACGCCAACATCCGTAAAATCGAAATACCACTGGACGAAGGTTCCCGCCTTGTGCGGAAAGCCGACTCCATTCTCATGACTCTTAGTGAAAATCAAAATCGACTCGTCGCTGACATGATCGTTACTACCGATTCCTCAAAAATGGCCAAGCGTATGATGGATGTCCTTGAAGGTCTCGTCTCTCTCGGAGAATTGGCCGACGAAACCATTCAGAAGCTCGACATCCATCACAATGGCCAAACCTCCGGAAAAACCATGACCATGACCATGAGTCTCCCCGCCGCAAACGCTCTCGCCCTGATCTCAAAATTGAAGTAGGCCCACGCCTGATGTCCAAACGCTCCGACACCGAACTTGTCCTCATCGCTCTGGCCGATGGGGACGATGCCATGTCGGCGCGCGACGAAATCATCCATCGCTACCATCAAAAAGTTTACGGATTTCTCCACCAACTGACTGGCCGCAAAGAAGACGCTGAAGACCTCACCCAGGACACTTTCCTCCTCGCTTTCCACAAACTAAAAACCTTTAAAGCCGATCGCGATCTTCTCCCCTGGCTTTTCACTATCGCCCGCCGCACCGCTATTTCCCAGTGGCGCAAAAGCAAACCGACTTCTCCGCTCTTTGACTCGGATCACCCCTCCATCGAAAGCAACAAGCCACACGACGCCGTCGCTCTCTGGAAGATTGCCAAGGACAAACTCAAACCCGACGAATTCACCGCCCTCTGGATGCACTATCAGGAAGATCTGCCCCTCAAGGAAGTGGCTCGTGTCCTTCGCAAATCAAATACCCATGCCAAAGTAATCGTCTACCGCGCCCGCAAGCGCCTCCGCAAGGAGCTCATTCTCACCAAAGACGCCTGGCTCTCCGGCCGACAAGTCAAACTCACCTCACCATGACCACCCAGACTCTCGAAACCCGCCTTCGTGAAAAGATCGTCACCGAAACTCCCCGTCCCGGATTCGAAAAACGTATTCAGGCCATGGCCCGCGAGCCCTTTGCTCCCGAAAAGACAGGCTTCATTCGCCGATTTGCCGTGCCCGCGATGGCCGTTCTTTCAATCTTTGTGGTCATTGCACCCGGGCGCAAACCTCCCGGACAGGCTATCACTGTAGGACCGAGAGTCGTGGATCCGACGAATGTGGCAATCACCGAATCCATCAATGAAGCTCCGGTCCAACGCGAGATCCAAGGCCTCAAAAACGATGCCCGACGAACCGTGAGCCTCTTCCAGAAAGCCCTCCCGTCGTTTACCATCAGAAAGAAGCAACAAGAGGAGTAGCCTCTGGCAAAGGCGCCCTGCGGATCTCTTGCCTTCCGCCACATAAAGAGGATGCCCGCCGCGCAAAAAGCCTCCAACCGGTCATCGAGTAGAGGCTTTGTTTGAATTGATTGCCTTTTTAGCTCAGCGCCTTCACTATGTTCGCAGCATTAATGCCGAGTTCGTCCATAACGACATTTCCGGGAGCTGACATCCCGAAACGGTCGATTCCAATCACCTTGCCTTCCAAGCCGACGTATTTATACCAAAGCGCGCTCACACCGGCTTCAATTGCCACCCGCTTGGCGCACGAGGCCGGCAAAACCTCTTCCTGATACTCGGCAGATTGACGATCAAATCGCTCGAGGCAAGGAGCTGAAACCAGGCGTGCTCCGGCCCCGAGTTCCTTGGCCGCTTCGAGGGCATGTCCCACTTCCGATCCAGTCGCGAGAATGATGCACTCGAGGTCGCCTTCTTCTTTCTTAAGAATGTAAGCACCTTTGGCAACGCCATCGCGACGGGTCTCAACCGAAGCGAGATCATTGAGAGAAACCACCTTTTGGCGACTGAAAATCAGGGCAGTTGGTCCATCAAGACGCTCCATCGCGCAGATAAAGGCACCGGCCACTTCCTCCTGATCACCAGGGCGGATCACATCGAGATTTGGAATGACCCGCAGACCACTGACAGTCTCCACCGGTTGGTGGGTCGGACCATCTTCACCCACTCCCACGGAATCGTGAGTGAGGATGTAAGTGACAGGAAGCTTGGCAAGACCGGCGATGCGAATGGACGGACGCAGATAATCGGCAAAGACACAGAAAGTCGCCCCGCTGATGCGGAAGAGTCCGTCATACGCTACGCCATTGCAAATCGCACCCATGCCGTGCTCACGAATTCCAAACCAAATATTGCGCCCGGTTGGATTTGCAGTGGAGAAGTCTCCTTCGTCCTTAAGGTAATTTTTGGTCGATCCAAACAGGTCAGCCGATCCGGTGATCACCGAAGGCATGGCCTTGGCAATCGCATTGATGACAACCCCACCGGACCCGCGGGTGGCATCGGTGTAGTCATCAGCAAAGGCGGGAATCTGATCGGAAAGATCGGTCGGAACCACTTTTCCGACAGTATCTTCAAGCTCGCTTGCGAGATCCTGATTGACAGCTGCCCAGGAATCATAGGTCACCTGCCACTCGTTAAAGGCATCTGCCTTGGCTTCTGCCCGGGCGGCGAAGTAGGCCCTGGTTTCATCGGAGACAAAGAAGGTTTGCGCGGGCAGGCCAAGTTCCTTGCGGGCTTCCTCGGCGAACTTGGCGCCACCTTCACCGTGGGCGCCAGCTGTTCCGGCCACCTCGGGAATTCCCTTTCCGATCAAAGTCTTTGCAATAATCACCGTGGGCTTCCCGCTGCTGGCTTTGGCCGCATTGAAAACCTCAAGAAAAGCACCCATGTCGTGACCATCGACAGTCACCGCATCCCAGTTGAGAGACTTGAAATACTGCTCGGCATCCCAACCCTGGGTCCTGTCAGCCATCGCATCGAGGGTGACGTCATTTGAATCATAAATGAGAATCAAGTTGTCCAACTGGTTGTGACCGGCGAAAGCGATTGCTTCCTGAGCCACACCCTCCTGGAGACATCCGTCACCGGCCAGCGCGACGACATGGTGATCGAAGATGGTGTGATCGGCGGTATTATAGCGAGCTGCCGCACGCTTTCCGGAAAGAGCGTAACCGACCGCATTGCCCACGCCCTGGCCAAGAGGCCCGGTGGTGGCCTCAACTCCCTCGGTCTCGTCAAACTCGGGGTGGCCCGGGGTGATCGAGTGCAGCTTGCGGAAATCTGCCACGTCCTGACCGGTCACCTTGAAACCGGCGAGATGAAGCCAGCTGTAAATGAACATCGATCCGTGACCAGCCGAGAGGATGAAACGGTCGCGGTTCAACCACTTTGGAGCAGCGGGATTAAAACGAAGGCCTTCACCGAAAAGGACCGCGCCCATATCGGCGCAACCGAGAGGAAGACCAAGATGGCCGGAGGAGCAGGCATGGACGGCATCGATGGCCAATCCGCGGGCCTCGGCCGCGGCTCTGGAAAGTGCTTCTTTATTCATGAGCAGAGAACCTCCCTAAATCAGGCCCCATGATCAAGACGTAATACAGATTGACCGCGACAACTTTGCCCCAATCCCGCTCACTATTCCCGAATCCCCGAATCAAAGTCTTCACTCTTTCCGCTTCATCATTCAATCTTCTCTGGTGAACACGCAGCCGGCTCTTCCAGAACTCCGACAGAAGCTCCTTCTCGCCGATCCCTCCCTTCGCGACGGCACCTTTAACAAGTCCGTCGTGCTTCTCGCCGAGCACACTCCCGCAGAAGGAGCCTTCGGATTGATCCTAAACCAACCCTCCGGCAGAACGGTGGGCGATCTCATTAGTGACCCCGATTTCCTCGAACTCTGGCAACTCCCCGTTCACCTCGGCGGCCCTGTCGCCCGGGACCAACTCACCTTTTCGGCCTTTTGGGAACGAGATTCCAAATTCGGTTTCGCCACCCGCATCGCCATGGATGAGGCCAAAAGCTACCTCGACCAACCCAACACTCTCGTCAAAGCCTTTGCCGGATACTCGGGATGGTCCGAGGGCCAGCTCGAAGAGGAAATTTCACAGGACGCCTGGACCATCACCGACCCTAAAACCAACCTCCTCAGCCTGCCCCACGATCTTACCCTTTGGAAAACCATCATGCGCGAGATCTCGCCCTATCACCGCATCCTCGCCGACGCGCCCGACGAGATCCTCTCGAACTAGCTCATCCGGAGCCCGACTCTCCTGATACCGGCACTTTTTCTGAAAACAGCTTCTTATCCACCTCTCTGCAACGAGAGCGTTTTCCTTCCTTGGCACTCCTTGGTGTCCCGATTAGCTTCTAAAACTGTATGAAAAGTAGTTACATGCAATTACTCGCCCTCCCTCTGGCGGGCCTTTCATTTGCTTCCACCAAGCCTCTTGCTCCGGAACTTGTCTTTGAAGAAAAAAACGGAGTCGTGGCAATTGAAGCCGAACATTTCGTTTCCCAAGACAAGTCGGATGTCCGGGCCTGGCACATCATCTCCACCGAAAACACACCCGATATCAAGCCGGACGGCGACCCGAATCACGCCAGCTCGGCCTCGGGTGGAGCCTACCTCGAAATTCTCCCCGACACCCGTCGCTCGCATGGAGACAAACTCATCAAACGAGAGAACTTTACGGACGAGGGAGGAAAGATGGCCATCCTCACTTATCCCGTCTATTTCAACGCTCCCGGCCGCTACTACTGCTGGGTTCGTACTTTCTCCACCAACACCGAAGACAACGGCGTCCACCTTGGACTCAACGGCAGCTGGCCCGACTCGGGAGCTAAAATGCAATGGACTGCCAAAAATAAATGGTCCTGGGATTCCAAGCAACGCACCAAGACCGTTCACACCGGCGTCTTTGGCCAGATCTGGATCAATATCCCCAAGCCCGGACTTCACAAAATTCAGTTTTCCATGCGCGAGGATGGCTTCGAATTCGACAAATTCATCCTCACGACCGCCAAGCCTGATCAAAATTCCCCGCCCAAAGATTATGGACCCGCCACCCTCGTAAAAGAAGGCAAGCTCCCCGCTCCTTTCCAAACCAAAACGATCAGCCGTTTCCCAAAACACTGGGGCAACCCACCCAAGATCGAAACCCGCGACCTCGTCAAACTTCCCGAACCTTATGGCAAGGGTTCCTCCACCCTCCGTAAGTGGATCCTCGAAAACCAAAAGAAAGACGCCGCGAAGCAAGGTGCCAACGCGGGTCCACGCCTCCGCCTCCCCGCCTCCAAAATTCCCGCAAAGGGCGGCTTCTATCTCGACCAAGGCAAATGGCTCGCCATCAATCCTGATAAAAACAAGGCGGCTGAAACCACCTTCTCTTTTCCCTATCCCAGCGGTAATTATCATCTCACCCTCGTTGGAGTCGGCGAGAACGACGGGGAGGCGGAGCACGAAATCTTCCTCAACGGCAAGTCCATCCTGAAATTCCAAATTCCGCTCGCCAACGACACCTACGAAACCGGGCGCAAGTTCAATAAAACCATTCCTAACCTCGTCTTCGGCACCGGCGAGGATCTCAAAATCAAATCCAAGGTCGCCTCCGCCGACGGCAAGGAATACTCCCGCGCACGTCTCGCCGCCCTCGTTTTCATCCCCGCCGATGCGGAAACCCGAAAGCTGGCCGCATCCATTAAGCAAGAAACCAATTCGACGCCTCAACCTGCGCTTGAAAAACTCCCCGACCTCCAGCAGCCGCGCAAGGACCACGGCGGCGGAGCCATCGCCATCTCCGGCGACACCCAGTGGCAGCCCGTCACCCTCACTCTCGACGGCCCCTTCGCTTACGAACTCGATCAAAATCCCAATCCTTTCCGTGACTACTCCCTCCTCGTAACCTTCACCCATCGCTCGGGAGAGTTCGAATACCACGTCCCCGGCTACTTCGCGGCCGATGGAAACGCCGGAGAAACTTCCGCCAAGTCCGGCACCAAATGGCGTGCTCATTTCTCGCCCGACAAACCGGGCGAGTGGACCTACAGCACCACCTTCCTCACCGGAGAAGACGTCGCCCTCATGCCGACCAACAAGTTCCCCGAGAAAGCCGTCGAGACTCTCAAAAAATACAACAAGTCCGGCAAGATCACCATTAAGCCGACACCCAAAGACGCCCCCGGATTCTACGCCGAAGGACGACTCAGTTACGTCGGCAAACCCTTCCTTCAGTTCGCCGGCACCAAGCGCTACTTCCTCAAAGTGGGAGCCGACGCGCCCGAAACCCTCCTCGGCTACGCCGACTTTGACGACACGACCGTCTCTACCAAGAAGGTCCCGCTCAAGCACTACAAGCCCCACCTCAAGGACTGGAAGGAAAGCGACCCGACCTGGAGAAATGGCAAAGGAAAAGGCCTCATTGGAGCGCTCAATTACCTCTCCGGAAAAGGCATGAACGCATTTTCCTTCCTCCCCTACAATGCCGGCGGCGACGGGGACAATGTCTGGCCCTTCGTCTCACGAAACCAGAAGTTCAACTACGATTGCTCGAAGCTCGACCAGTGGAATATCGTCTTCACCCACGCCCAGGCCAAGGGGCTCTTTCTCCACTTCAAACTGCAGGAAACCGAGATGGACGACAACAACCGGGGCGGCCACAACGGTGACAGAATGCAAAACGTCCCCACCTCACTCGATGGCGGAGACCTTGGCCCCGAGCGCAAACTTTACTGCCGGGAACTTGTGGCCCGCTTTGGCCACCATCTTGCCCTCAACTGGAACCTCGGCGAAGAAAACACCCAGACCACCAAGCAACAGGTCGAGATGGCCCGCCGTCTCCGCGACCTCGACCCCTACGATCACCACCTCGTCGTCCACACCTTTCCCAACATGCAGAACAAGGTTTACAAACCACTCCTCGGCGTGGAGGACTTCACCGGAGTCTCCCTGCAAAACTCCCACCTCAAGGACGTCCACTGGCAAACCGTGAAATGGAACCGCATGTCCCGCGATGCAAAGCACCCCTGGTGCGTCGCCTTCGACGAACCCGGCGATGCCACCTACGGCATGCCTCCCGATGCCGGTTACCCCGGCATGCCCAAAAACTACAAAGGGCCCTCGGTCGAACAAACCCGCAAGTGGGTCCTCTGGGGCAACCTCCTCGGCGGTGGCTGGGGCGTCGAATACTACTTCGGCTACAAGCTCCCGCAAAACGATCTCGTCTGCGAAGACTGGCGTTCCCGCGATCAATCGTGGACCTATGCCAAGTATGCTCTCGACTTCTTCCACGACCAAAAAATTCCCTTCTGGAAAATGACCCCGCAACCCGAGCTAGTCGGAAACCCTGAAAAAGGAAACAAGACCTACTGCCTCGCCGGCAAGGATCTTTACGTCCTCGCCTTCCCCGATGGTGGCTCGTCCAAACTCTCGCTGCCGCGGAGCAAATCACTCGATACCATCCAGTGGTTCAATCCGCGCACCGGTGAATCCAAAAAAGCCGGCCCCCTTGCCTCCCCAGAGATCACCTGTCCGGACACAAACGACTGGGTCGCCATCGTCCGCACAAAGGACAAAAGGTAGCAAAACGCTCCTGCTTTCTGTCCCACGACCTCTCGAAAAGGCCATCGTCCGGGTGGCCTTTTTCTTTGCTTCTTTGGAAGGCAGCTCCACCGCCTCCGATCTCACTTCACCATTCCAGATCTCCTCCTTCTTCACCTCCAAGGTTGAAATCCTCTTTCGCTTCATTGGCGTATTTTATTACCAACTTAATTCCCTCCGAGGTTTTCAGCTTGCAGCCTCTTTATTTCCTTTTCAACGCTTGGATCCGCAAAACTCTTAGATTCTCGCCCCCCTTGTTTCCTTGTCACCTTAAGAGCGGAAACCTAGCCTACCCCCCACGGTCGGTTTCCGGCTTCACACAACCAAAACAAACTTCAAGGCATGCTCACTGTCATCTCCTTCCTTCTCTTCACCGCCGCCGCTTCCTCGCTCACCATTTGGATCACCCGAAAGGACGAGCGGGATAGCTCCGACGGCTTCTTTCTCGGTGGTCGCAGCCTTACCTTCCCCATCATCGCCGGCTCCCTCCTCCTCACCAACCTCTCAACCGAGCAGATGGTCGGATTGAATGGAGCAGCCTTCAAGGATGGCCTCAGCGTGATGGCCTGGGAAGTTAATGCCGTCATTGCCCTCATCATCATGGCGCTCTTTTTCCTGCCGCGCTTTCTCCGCACCGGGATTACCACCGTTCCGCAATTCCTTGAGCAACGCTACAACACAACAACCCAGAGCATCGCCAACACCATCTTCCTCCTGGCTTATGCCCTCATTCTTATCCCCCTGATCCTCTACTCAGGGGCCCGCGGTCTTATCGACATGATGGATCTTTCCTCTCTTACCAGGATCGAAAGTGACACCACCCTTCTGCGCCTTACCACGATCATCATCGGCGTTGGAGGCCTCCTCTACGCGCGATTTGGCGGGCTCCGCACCCTCGCCGTCCTCGACACCATCAACGGCGTCGGCCTCCTCATCGGGGGCTTTACCATTGCCTGGCTTTCCATCAATGCCGTCGGTGGCAACAACGGCATAGGAGAGGGCTGGAAGACCCTCAACGAAGTCCATCCCGAGCGACTTGACTCCACCGGCGACAAAGACTTTGGCCTCCCCTTTGGCACCCTCTTCACCGGCGTCGCCCTTCTCAACCTCTTTTATTGGTGCACTAACCAACAGATCATTCAGCGCACCTTCGGAGCCAGCAGCCTTGCCGAAGGTCAAAAAGGAGTCCTCCTCACCGGCGGCCTCAAACTCCTCGGGCCGCTCTACCTCGTTCTCCCCGGTATCGTCGCCTACCACCTATATGCCAGCGATGGCATAAGTAACGATCAAGCCTATGGAACCCTCGTTCGCAATCTGCTCCCTGATCACCTCACCGGATTCTTCGCGGCCGTCATGGTCGGAGCCATCCTGAGTTCCTTCAATGCAGCACTCAATTCGACCTCAGCCCTCTTTTCACTTGGACTCTACAAGCACCGGATCAACCCCGAGGGCACCGAGGAACAAACCGTCAAGGCCGCCAAACTATTTGTCGTTGTAATCGCCATCGCGGCCATGATCGGAGCGCCCTTACTCGCCGCCAATGAGTCCATCTTCGCCTACCTCCAGGACATGAATTCCATTTACTTCATTCCGATCTTCTCGGTCGTTGCCGTGGGAATGCTCAACCGCAACGTCCCGGGCAAAGCCGCCAGCATCGCCATGATCGCCGGAGTCGCCCTGCTCTGCATCGGCCTCTTCGGTCTTATCGAGGACGGCGAAATCCTCGGAATGCATAAATTCCACTTCATGGGTGTCGTTTTCGCAGCCCTCGTCATTTACCTCCTCGTCATGTCCAAGATCTCTCCCCGCACAGAACCATGGACCATTGAGACCAACACCTCCATCGACATGACCCCATGGAAGGGAGCCAAGTGGGCAGCGCTCATTTTGGCCGCCATCGTGGTCATCATCTACGTCAGCTTCTCAAAGTAGCGCAAACCCACACCATGTTCCAAAAAGCCCCGGCACCTCGTGGGCGGAGCATTTTGATCCCATCGTCTTTCCCGCTTTCCCACGAACCACTAACGAGGCGGCATACAAACCACATGCTTGAATCGAATACGGCCCTTTCCGAACTCGCCTCAGAGGCGAGGAAGAAATTAAAATCGACTTTCGGGGTGGAATCCACCTTCGTCGCCGCAGCCCCAGGCCGGGTCAACCTGATCGGCGAACACATTGACTACTGCGACGGATTCGTTCTCCCCCTTGCGATCGAGCGTTACGTTGTTGTCGCCGCGCGGCCCAACAGCTCTCAAACTGCCCGCATTGTCACCACCGGCGAAGCCCCTGTTGAGATCAATCTCGCAAACGAACAAAAGGTGGGGAAACCTAAATGGTCAAACTACCTGCGAGGTATTATCCGCGGATTTCAGGACCTGAATTACCACCTCCCCGGATTCGATGTCGCCATTATTTCCTCTGTCCCGCCAGGCGCTGGCCTATCGTCATCTGCCGCTCTCGAATGCGCCTTCGCAACCCTTCTTGAAGGCCTTGTCGATACCGTCCTTCCCACCACTAACAAAGCCCTCCTTGCCCAAAAAGCCGAACATGACTTTGCCGGAGTTCCCTGCGGAATTATGGATCAATTTGCCTCCGCCTTCGGAATGAAGGACCAACTCATCCTCATCGACTGCCGCACCGGCGAGCCTGAAATGGTGCCCTTTTCCGATCCCGGCCTCTCCATCATCGTCGCCAACACCAACGTCTCACACGACCTCTCGGATGGAGGATACGGCGCCCGCCGCCAGGACACCAAAGACGGACTCGCTCTAACCGGAAAAGAAAGCTGGCGCGACGTCACCATGAAGGACGTCTATGCCGCACAGGAAAAAATGGGTGACCGCATCTTTCGCCGCTCCCGCCACGTCGTCACTGAGATCGCCCGAACCATCGAAGCCGTCGAGGCCTTCAAATCTGGAGATTTTTCCAACATCGGCGCCCTCATGGAAGGATCCCATCGTTCCCTGCGCGATGACTTTGAAGTCTCCTGTGACGAACTCGACCTCATGGTCGCCCTCGCCAAGGAAATTGGCTTTGAAAGCGGAGTTCTAGGCGCGCGTATGACCGGAGGAGGCTTTGGTGGTTCCACCGTCACCCTCTGCCGCACCGCTGACGCGAAGGCCATCTCCAACCAAATACACGAACGCTATAAGACTGAAACCGGAACCGAACCCCTTCTCTTCATCACCCGCCCCGCAGGCGGTGCGCATCTGCTTTAGATTTCTGGCCCGGAGCCACCCCTAAATTTCCCTGGAAAGAAACTCTTCTTTCCCCCTGTATGGTATGTGTTAAGCCAAACACGCACCATGCTCACAATTTCAGGATCCAAAGGTGAAACCTTCTGCGACGGTATGACCCGCCGGGGTTTCCTCCGCATTGGCGGCCTCGGCCTCGGCGGCGCCTCCCTCCCCCAGCTTCTGCAAGCCGAAGCCTCCTCCCCCAAAAAGCTCGATCACAAGGCAGTCATCATGATTTTCCTCGCCGGTGGACCTCCGCACCAGGATATGTGGGACATCAAAACGGAAGCTCCCTCCGGCATTCGCGGTGAATTCAACCCCATCTCCACCAACGTCCCGGGAATCCAGATCGGCGAACTCTTCCCGAAAATGGCCCGCATGATGGACAAGTTTTCGGTCATTCGCTCCATGGTCGGCGCCGGAGGCGGACACGATGCCGTTCAATGCCTCACCGGCCGCAAACCCCAGGGCCCCCAGCCTCCCGGAGGTTGGCCATCCATCGGCTCCGTCCTGTCCAAACTCCAGGGACAGGTCACCCCCGGCGTCCCTTCCTTCCTTGGACTCTCACCAAAATGCGGACACGACCAATGGGGTGACCCCGGCAAACCCGGCTTCCTCGGCCCCTCGCACGCCGCCTTCTCCCCTTTCCGCGGCGGTGGCAAAGATGACATGATCCTCAAGGATATCTCCATCGAACGGCTCGCCGACCGCAAGGCCCTCCTCAAGTCCTTCGATACCTTCCGCCGCGACGTCGATGCCTCCGGCTCCATGACCGGCATGGACACCTTCACCGAGCAAGCCTTCGGCGTGTTGACCTCGTCACGCCTCGCCGAAGCTTTCGACCTCTCCAAGGAAGATCCCAAAATCGTCGAACGTTACGGCAAAGGCACCGAAAAACTCACCGCCGATGGCCCCTGGAAACGGCTCGACCAGTTCCTCATGGCGCGCCGCCTCGTCGAAGCCGGCGCCCGCTGCGTCACGCTCGGCTTTTCCCGCTGGGACTGGCATGGCAACAACTTTGGCCGCGCCCGCACCGACTTCCCTCTTCTCGACCAAGGCATTACCGCCCTCGTTCAGGACCTCCACGACCGCGGTCTCTCAGACGACGTCTCGGTCGTTGTCTGGGGCGAATTCGGCCGCACTCCCAAAATCAATGCCCAGGGCGGTCGCGATCATTGGCCCAAAGTCTCCACCGCCCTACTCGCCGGCGGCGGCATGAATCATGGCCAGGTCATCGGGTCAACCACCCGCGACGGCGGCGAAGCCAACGACCGACCCGTCGAATTCCAGGAGGTCTTTTCCACGCTCTACCACAACCTTGGTATCGACGCCCGACGCACCACCATCGATGACCTGTCCGGCCGACCCCGCTTCCTTGTCGACTCCCAATACGCGCCCATGAGCGAACTCGTCGGATAAGCGCACCCCACCCCGATCGAGCCCATGCCCACCTTCACCATCATCGCGGCATTTGCCCTCCTCGCCTCATCGACCTTTGCCTCAAAACTCTCCTTCCTAACCGACTCTCCCCTTTCCCTCGCCCACCTGCACGACAGCCACCAACTGGTCCTCACTGCGGAAGATCGAACTCCAACCGACCTCACCCACACCGCAACCTACACCAGCGACCCTCCCAACGTCATTGCAATCTCCGACACCGGACTCATCACTGTCCTCGCGCCGGGTGAAACCACCCTCACCGCCACCCATGGCGAGCTCAGCACCTCAAATGCAGTCAAGGTCACCTCGGCCGAAGCCGCTCCCATTTCGTTCACCAACGACTTCGTCCCCATCCTCTCCAAATACGGTTGCAATGGCGGAGGCTGCCACGGAAAAGCCGACGGCCAAAACGGTTTCAAGCTTTCCCTCTTCGGCTATGAACCCTGGAACGATTACGATTACCTCGTTCGTGATTCCCGCGGTCGCCGCATCTTCCGTGCAGCGCCGGAACACTCGCTCATCCTCCTCAAAGCAACTGGAGAAATCCCCCACCAGGGAGGATCCCGTTTAAAAAAAGGCTCTGCCGACTACCAAACCATCGTCCGCTGGATCAAACAGGGACTCCCAAACGACCCCAAGGAGTTCCCAAAAGCCACCTCGATCTCAGTTCAACCCAAGGAACGTCTGACCCAGGCGCACGCAAAACAACAACTTCGCGTCACCGCCCATTTCTCGGACAACACAACACGCGACATCACCCACCTCGCGCAGTACGAATCCAACGATGAAGAACGCGCCCACGTCACCATGGCCGGTCACGTCACCATGGGCGACATTCCCGGCTCCGCTTCCATCATGATCCGCTTCCAGGAACACGTCGACGTCTTCCGCGCCATCCTCCCCCTCGGTGCACCCGTCGAAAATTTTCCGCCGGCGGCCAACTTCATCGACCAACACATCTTTTCTCAGCTCAAGACCCTCGGCCTGCCTCCGTCCGAAAACAGCGATGATGCCACCTTCCTCCGACGCGTCACCATCGACATCGCCGGACGACTTCCCGGTATCGACGAGACCAATTCCTTCCTCTCCAACAACGCCCCCGACAAACGGGCGCGGAAAATCGAGCAGCTCCTCGCCTC
>JAURPJ010000096.1 GCA_030835305.1 Verrucomicrobiota bacterium
TGAATTCCTTGGTGTTCCAGAGGGAATGGGCGAAGTCCTGCCAGGCGTTTTGTTGGGAAGGGTGGTATTGGATCCAGGAGAGGGTTGTTTTCAATTGTTCCGGTGTTGGAGGGTGGGCAAAGGCCTGCAGGAACATCGTTTCAATCCGAGCTTTGTCATCCTTGATATTCGCGGTGGAGTCGGCCCAGCGTTTGGATTCGCTGACGACGAAGGGGTCATTCATCAGAGTGAGGGCTTGGGCGGGAACGTTTGAGACAGTGCGCCTGGCGACCGAGGAAAAAGGGCTGGGCATGTCAAAGGCAAGCATCATGGGAGGAAGGAAATTCCGGCGGATGCTGGTGTAGATCGAGCGTCGCCCGGCACCATCAAGGGGGCCGGATTTGGGGCGGCCCCGACCTTGCATGAAACTAGTGAGGTGAACAGGAACCGATGTTCCAAAAAGCTTGGGATCGAGTCGGCCGGAGATGGCCAGCATCGAGTCGCGAATGGCTTCGGCCTGTAGGCGTCGAACGGGGGCCTTGTGAAGAAGGATGTTTTCCGGGTCGGTGTCGGCGAGGTAATTGGGGCTGAGATCCGGGTGGGGAGTGGCCGATTGACGGTAGGTTTTCGAGAGAACGATCTGGCGGATGAGCTTTTTCCGGGACCAACGGCCTTCGATCAAGGAAGCTGCAAGAGAATCGAGGAGTTTGGGGTGGGAAGGCGGAATCCCCATGGGGCCGAAGTCCGCGACGGTGGGGACGATGCCCCGGCCAAAGAGGTGGTGCCAAATCCGGTTGGCGGCGACGCGGGCGGTGAGAGGATTTTCCCGGGAGATCACTTGTTCGGCGAGCTCGAGACGTCCGGAGGAGTTCTCCGGAGGTGTGATTTCTTCGCCGCCGAGAGCGGTCAGGAATCGGCGGGGGACTTCCCTGCCAAGATTTTTGTGGGAACCCCGGATGTGGATGTGATCGTTCTCAGGGGTGCCATCGGTCACCGAGAGGATGGTGGCTGAGGGGGACGGGATGGCATTGGAAATTTTTTTGGCAGAGTCGGAAAGCCCGATCAATTCAGCAGAGATCGGCGCTTCGAGTTCTCTGGCGCGGAGGTTGGGAGGGAGGATTTCTTCGATATTTGGGATCTCGTGGCTCGTGGTGACGGCTTTTACTGCGATTGCGCCGGGTCCGGAGTCGATGATTTCGAGATAGGCCTGGTGGCCGGATTTTTGAGCAATGTCCTTGCTGTTAAGAGTGACCCACTGCCATTTGTCGCCGGTCTTGATGTTCTTGCGGGTGCCTCCGAAAAGGAGGCCGTTGAAGACTTGCATGAAGTGTCCGTCGATGGTCAGGCGAACTTCAGCGGTGCCTTTGACATACAGGTGGACACGGTCGCCGGTGATTTCGAAGGTGGGAGTGCGAAGAACACCGTGGAGTTTGTCGCCATAGCGTCCGCTATCGAAGACCGCGTGTTCGGTGATGGTGTTCTTGACCGGTATCCAATTAAGCGCGGGGACCGCTGAATCACCAAAGGCATGGCCGGAAGGGAACCAGCGTGAATTGGTGGGAAGAATAAGGCCTTCTGGCGTGACGGGGGGAGAAGATGGGGTCCCGGTCGGCCCTTTTCCTTTGATTCTCTGATTGCCGCTTGCGGCGATTTTTTTGAGCTCGGCGATGCCGCTGGCGATCATTTTCCCGGGATCTTGTCTATGCTCGTTGCGGCGCGTGCTTTGAAGGTAACCGGTGAGAGCGTAATAGTCTGCGGTGGAGATTGCGTCGAACTTATGATCGTGGCAGCGGGCGCAGGCGACGGAAAGGCCAAGAAAGGATTTGGAGAAGGTATCGACCATATTATCGATGCGATCGGCTTCGTCCTTGCGAACATCGGTGGGAGAGTGGACGGCCTCACCCAGATACCAGAAGCCCGTTGCGATAATGGATTCATTGGTTTGATCTTCGGGGTTGAGTCTTGGCTCGGGGAGAAGGTCTCCGGCGATGTGCTCGGCGACGAAGGTGTCATAGGGAACGTCGGCATTGAGAGCGCGAATGACGTAGTCACGATAATGGTGGGCGTTGTGAATGGGGTAGTCGAATTCGTGACCGTGGCTTTCGGCATACCTCATGAGGTCGAGCCAATGGCGGCCCCAGCGTTCGCCGAAGTGAGGCGAGGCCAGGAGTCGGTCGACGGTTGCTTCGATGGCGGAGTCGAGGTTGTCGGCAGCAGCTTTTTTGAAAGCTCCGATTTCTTCGACGGTTGGGGGAAGGCCGGTGAGGTCGAAGGCCAGACGCCGCAGAAGAGTGACAGGGTCGGCATGAGGCGCGGGGCGAAGCTTGGCTTCCTTGAGCTTCTCGCCAATGAGTTGATCGATGAAATCGGGCGTGCGGGGAGCTGGTGCAAGAGGTTTCCAGCACCAGTGTTCCGATTTACGCTTTTCGAGGTCGAAGGCAAGGGCATTGCCTCCGTCGGACGGTCCTTCTTCCTCCGGCCAGGCGGCACCGTTTTTGACCCAGGTTTCGAAATCGGCGATCACGGCATCGGGGAGCTTTGATTTGGGGGGCATCTCCATGTCGGTGTCCTTGTAGCGGATCACTTCAATGAGGAGCGATTTCTCGGGATCACCGGGGACGAGTGCAGGGCCGGTGTCACCGCCTTTGAGAATGCCGGTGCGGGAGTCGAGGTAGAGGGAGGCCTTGAGCTTTTTTGAAGAGACCGAGTGGCATTTGTAGCAATGCTCGTTGAGGACAGGCCGGATCTTTTTTTCGAAGAAATCGAGGTGTTCGGGTGCGAACTCTCCGGCAGCAGCCAACCTGGAGAAGCCGGAACAGAGAAAGGAGATTGCGAGGAGGAATTTCGCAGGATTTACCATACAGAGAAAACGTAGTGAGCTGTGAAAAATTACAAGTGATTGCAGACATTACTTGGTGTGGGAACGCTTTCCCGGTCGGATTGAGGGAATCTCACGGGTGATGAGGTGTAAAATCGCGAGCTGACAGTGCCTTGGGTTCCCGGCTGCGTCTCTTTTCGGGAGGTTTCAAGCCTGGAAGGAGCTCCCCTCCTTTGCGTGGAGGTCCCGGTTGTTTTCGACTGGGTGCGGGTGTCTGACTATCTCCATGGTCATCGTTGCCGGTGATGTTTCATCTCACCTGGCAAACGGTAGGCGATGGAAAAAGATACAACCTCCCTCAAAATTGTTCTAGATTCGTTTCCTTTGGATTGGCTGAAGCCCGGGATTGCGGTTACTTGTTGGGCATGCTCCGCACCCGCACTTTTTTCCCCTCGTTGATCGGAGTGTTTCTTGGTTGTTTGCTTCTGCGGGCGGATCCTTCGCAAAACAAGGACTATCTGAAATACGATTACCACACCAACTTCCACGCGACGCAGGCGAAGATAAGAACGGTGGAAGAAGGGTTTTCACTTTGGATGCCGCGTCATAACAATCTCAAGGAACGGGTGCGAAAGGAGCCGGTTGATTTGTTGATGATTGGTGACTCCATTGTCTTTCGCTGGGAGCGGCAGGGGAAGAAGGTGTGGGAGGAGTTTTACGGGAATCGCCGTGCGGTCCAGATCGGATCGAGTGGTGATCACACCGATCACATTCTTTGGCGTTTGCAGAATGGGGCTGTGGCTGGAGCGCAGCCGAAGCTCACGGTGTTGTTGATTGGCACGAACAACACGGGATTGCGCGGTGATCCGCCGGAGGAGACTGCTTATGGAGTTTTTGCCATTCTCCAGGAATTGAAGAAGCGACTTCCCGAAAGTAAGATTCTTCTGCTGGCGATTTTTCCGCGCGGCAATTATGCCGATGCTTCCGAAACTCATAAAAGGAGATTGGACCAGATCACCGATGCCAACCAGGCGGTCAACAAAATCATCAAAAACTACGCCGACGAGAAGACTGTGTTTTATCGCGACTTTGGATCAGTCTTTCTCACCGGGGACGGCTATGTCGATCCGAAGCTAATGCCGGATTACGTTCACCCGGGCGAAGCCGGATTTCGGGCCTGGGGACAGGCCATGGAGCCATTTATCAAGACCCACCTTGGCGAGTAGGTGTCACGTTTGGTGGAAGGTCTGCCGGCCATAAGGGGGGCATATCGCGATATTTCTGCGAGACCCTGATTTACCGGACTCTTCCGGCCGGCCTTGCGCCTTGCGACGGAGGGTGTGTCAGACCTTGTTCGGTGTTGGAGATTGGCTGTTTTGCTGGAGCCAATCGATCGCACTAGGACCAGTTTAAGCCCCAGGGCCTTATCGGTTCATCTTCGCTTTCGCCAAGTGGTTCCCATTCACAACCATCGTCCCAGTTTGGATCTCTTTCAAGATACCGCACCATCAAGTCGAGTAGTTGATTTGCAGTGAGGGGGTGTTTTGAACTGTAGTGTTGATCCTCGTCGCCGTTGCGGTATTCGGTGATGAATGCATCATTGCCTCCAGTGGTTTGGAGGTAAATCTGATTAGCTTGGCTGAGGATGATGAAATCACCTCTTTCCTCTTCGCTACGGATCAGCGTCTCGATTCGTACGGCGCTTGCTTCAGGTTCAATGCCGTGAGTGGTCTCAAATTTCATTTCTCGTGAAACTAGAAATCTGAGCTGATTGGGAACAGGAAATTTTAAGATGGGGCCTGTAAGCCAAGGAGATCAGTAAGAGTGATTTCTGTGATTTGAGCCCCGGCGAGAGCGTTGAAAATATCAGTGACGCGTTGTTGGACGGCGTCGCCATCTACGCGGATCGGAACCCGTGGTCTTGCGCTGGTCATCTCGGAGGCACTTTTGTGGAGTCGAAGTCGAAGTGCTGAGGTTGTCCGGATCGATAGAAGGGTGGCGATCGGTGAGAAATCGATCAAAGATCTGATATCATTTTAAATGATCTTTATATCGCTCGATTCGATTTTGAATTCGGGGTGCAATGTGGTTAATTGGAGTATGACGCGATGTGTAGTCCTCTCATTCTTCTGCTCACTGTTCGCCCATGCCGAACTATTCCGCACCCGGGTGAGCGATTTAAAGGTGATCAATGGCGATGTAGGGATTTTGAAGGTGGAGCTCCGACCGATGAGCTGGAGCGGGACCTATCGTTCGTCATTGCCGGTTCCTCGTTTCAAGAGTTTTGGTTTTGTGATGCCGGACGGGGTGTTGGAGGATTCGGAACGGCGAAAACAAACTGTCTCGGATGCCTGGGTGGTTCTTGATATTAAGACGTCGGCCGGTCGAAAAGGGTTTCTTGATGTTTGGCAATCCGCGGAGCGCAAGTGGGTGACCTTGTCATGCGAGATCAACGCTTCACGCCTGAAGGAGTGTGATGAGAAGGAATCTGAAAAAGCATGGACATGGTTTGCAAGGCACCAACTTCGTTCGAAGGCCAGGGGGGGATTGTGGTACCAGAACAGGATAGGCGATGATCAGGAAGAGGTCAGGGATTTTGAGTTTGATCGGACTTTTACCACGCTGAGTGGTGGTCGTGCCTTGGCTGAGAATTTGGCCCTCGATCGCGATCTCATCCTTGGACGTGGCGAGGATAGGACGGAGGTCTCCCTTGATGAAATCAAAGGCGTCACGGTGGCTCCGATCCCGTGGAAGGAGTGGATGCCGGAGGGCGAGATCGCGGTGGATATCCTCTCGAGGTATATTCCGGAAGACCAGCATGTCATGGTCGCGCCCTCGCTCAAAAAGCTTTTCGCCTTGATCGATCGGATCGAGGAAGCCGGGACGCCGGTTTTGCAATCATTCGCGCTGAGCGATCAGTATCGAGGATTGCCCGCAAGGTATCGCAGCCAGATGGGGCTGGACCTTCCCGAGGCCCTCGCCCGACTGCTTCCCATCAAGAGCGTGGCGGTGACGGGGGGAGATCCTTTTTTCCCGACGGGCTCTGATGTCGCAGTAGTTCTGGAAACCGCAAAAGCGGACTTTGTCTATTCCACCCTGGAGCGTACGATCTCTGCCAAGGCCAGGCTGGCAGGGGCGAGCGCGGTGGGTGGCGAAGGGGAGTTTGGATTTCAAAATGAGACCCGCTCGTTTTCGTGCTATTTGGCCAAGCTGGATGGGGCGGTTGTGATTGCGAATTCTGCAGTGCAAATTTCCCGGCTCCGGCAGGTTGCGGAGGGAAAGGTTCATCCGCTGGGTGACACCGATGAGTATCGTTTTTTCCGCCATCGCTATCCGATGGGTAAGAATGAGAGCGCCTATGTCTTTATTTCGGATGCCTGTCTTCGGCGCTGGTCCGGACCTGCTGTTCGCATTGGGGCTTCGCGGCGGAGCAGGGCGCTGGGCGCGCTGGGCGCGGTGACCTCCCGGCAGTTGGAGCGCGGGGCCCTGGATCAAAGTTTCAAACCACTTCTGGGAGATGTGTCTCTGGCAGGCGAGCAGGTTCTCAGCAAAAATTACGGAACCTTGGGTTTTGTCACCCCGATTGGTGAGTTGAATTTAAAGACGGTGACAGGCCGTGAGAAGCAGGGCTATGACAGGTGGCGTCGGGGATACGAAAGCGGTTGGGCCCGATTCTTTGATCCCATCGCGATCCAGCTCGAGCTGGAAGATGATCGCGAAGGAATCGATATGACGATTTTGCCGCTCCGAGTGGACAGTGACTATGAAGAGATGGTGGCCTTGGCTGGCGATGCCATTCTTTCCGAAGCGGCGCGGCAGGTTCCGGAAGAGTCGGCATTTCACTTCGCGATGGCGGTGGATAAAGAGAGCGATTTATTCAAACAGGCCGGCGTTTCCTTGATCGATCTGCTCCCGTCTCTTTCGATCAATCCCCTCGGGTGGATGGGGAATTCTATTTCGGTAACCCTCGGTGAAGACCTGGTTTGGCGCAGCGACATTGGCGAGGATAGCTTCAAAGACATGCCGGTGCTGATCCGGGTTGATGTTGAAAGCCGAATCAAGCTAGCGCTCTTTTTGACAGCGTTAAAAGGAGCGATTGAAGCCTCGAGTCCGGACCTCGTTACTTGGGAAACCCGCGAGCACGGAGATTACAAGTATGTCGCAGTGGTTGGTGATCCGGATGAGGTTGGGGTGGATATTTCCCTTTATTACGCAGCCCGGCCAACGGGCCTTCTGGTTTCTCTCAATGAAGATATGCTCAAGCGGGCCCTTGATCGGGAGGAAAAAGTTGAGCAGGGAAAACAGGGGAAAGGGCAGATTATGGTTCAGACCTCACCACAGTTTCTCACTTCGTTTGGCGAAATGGCTTCCGATCAGACTCTCGAAGACAGACGCAGGAACCTGAGCTATCAAGCTCTTCCAATTCTGAATGAATGGTTCAAATCCTTTCAGGCAAAAGATCCGCAGGCATTTCACCAGGCGCAGTTTTCCGAGGCTCTCACCTGCCCCGGAGGTCTGGGGTATCGGTGGAATGAAGAGGATCTCACCATGGAGTCTGTTGCGTTTGGTCATCCCGGTCGCAAATCCTTTGATGCAAAGCCTCTGAATATTTTGAAGAAGTTCCAATCCGTTCAAATGGATGGATCTTTTGAAGAAGGAGGGATGAGAGTGAAGGTTGCGCTTGCGAAACAGCAGGTCGCGAAGGGTCCGAAGATCTCCGGCGCGCCAAGGCCTTCGGATGATAAAGTGATCAAATTGGCTTCACTCTTTGCCATTAAGGAGGGGATGACCCAGAAATTTGAGATGACGGAACAAGGTCCGGACGAGGCCGAAGAAAAGACGACGAAGGGGGAGTTTGTTGTGACAAAAACAACGCAGGAAGGCGGCTCGATCATTGTGAACCACGAACTTAAAATGAATGCCGGTGAAGAAGATGCGATTGAAAAGGTTCGGTTCCAACTTGATGCAGATGGATTGAGGCTAATTTCCCGCGAGTCTGAATGGAAAATGGTAACGGACGGTGTTTATCCCGAGATGCCCGGTGAACTTTGGCCCGGGCAGATTTTTAAGGTGCGACTCACAGGGAGCTGGAATCACGAGGAGGAGCGTAACCGATTGATTTCTGATCACGTGGTCAAAATCATTGGATGGGAGGAACTTGAAGTTCCAAAAGGCGAAACCACGAAGGTTCTGCGGGTTGAAAAAGAGATGGCCAGTCTTTTTGATAATTCGTTAACCCGGACCAAGGTGACTGAATGGTATGCACCGGATCTTGGCATCGTTAAGATGGATACCCGCTCCCGGTGGCAGAATAGCACCTCCCAGGTGATCGAGGTTAGCATGCCGGAAAAAGAATAGGGGAGTTGATCAAACAAGCCCGGTGGGTTCCGTTCAACGGTCCCAGTGATTCTGGATCACTGCTTGGATTTGAGGGAAGCGTGCATCGGTCTCATTGAGCTTTATTCTCGTCTCCTTGAGTTGGGTTTTCATCTCTGTGATCCGTGCAGCATGCTCTGGTCGGGCATAGAGATTAATCATCTCGGCCGGATCCTTCTGCAGGTCATAAAATTCCCAGGCGACCGGGGTTCTCTTTTTGTCGGGAGATTTGTTGTCGACACCGTAAAAGAAGATGAGTTTGTAACGATCGCTTCGGATTCCAAAATGAGCCGGAACCGCGAGACGGTGGGCGAGGTGCATCCAGTAGCGGTAGTAGGTTACCCTCCGCCAGTCGGCGGGTTTCGCGATGCCTTTCAAGGCTGAGGCAAAGTTCCTGCCCTGCATGAAGTGAGGGGTTTCTCCACCTGCCAATTTTAACATCGTCGGCGCGAAGTCGGTGTTGTTGATGAGCCAGTCGTTGACCTGACCTGCTTTCACTCCCTTTGGCCAATGAACGATGAAAGGCATCCGCATTGCCTCCTCATACATCCAACGTTTGTCCATCAAGTCGTGCTCGCCGAGGAAGAAGCCCTGGTCTCCGGTGTAAATGATGACCGTGTTGTCCAGTTCCCCGGTCCTCCGAAGATGTGCAATGATTCTCCCCACGTTGTCATCCACTCCCTTTACGCAGCGAAGATAGCGTTTTAGATAGAGCTGGTAGCAGGTCCTCGAGTAGTCCGCCTCGTCGAGGTCAGGAGAAATTCCCAGCCGCTTTCCCAAATGCCATGGAGCATCCTTGCGCATCCCTGACCCGAGTCCGCGGGAACCTTTGGATCCATCGGGGCGGTTGACGAGGTTCTCCGGCTCTGGAATCTGCACGTCTTCAAGGTAAGAGTCGTAACGCTCCGCGTTGTTGAACATGTCGTGCGGAGCCTTGAAATGGTGCATCAAAAAAAGGGCTTTGTTTTGTCCCTTCCGCTCTCGAGCCACGCCAGGCTGATGTCCGTGATTGCGTCGCTCGAATGCCGACCCGTTTTCGTGATGACATTCTTTGGCCATGGTTGATCGCCACGAACCCGGAAGTCGGGGTTGTGATATTTGCCCTGACCCGGCACGACGCAGTAGTAATCGAAGGCCTTTGGTTCTTGTTTGAGGTGCCATTTTCCGATCATGGCAGTTTCATACCCGAGCTTTTTCATTTCCAGAGGAAGAAACTGCCGCTCCGGCGGAATATTTCCTCCAAGGTCGAGGACTCCGTTGGTTTGCGAATACTGGCCGGTGATGATGCTGGCCCGGCTTGGCGTGCAGATCGAGTTGTTGCAAAAGACTCGATCAAACCGCATTCCTCCCTTCGCAAGCCGGTCGATGTTTGGGGTTGGATTTAGTTTCGCCAATCGACTTCCGTAAGCCCCCACCGCCTGCGTGGTATGGTCATCAGACATGATGAAAAGAACATTTGGCGGTGCCTTTTCTTCTCCGAGTGCAATCGAAACCGTCAACAATCCTCCAATGACTTTGATTGATGTCAGCGCCCGAAAGATGAAATCCTCCGCTTTCTTCTTGGTAAATGCCATTTTTTTTAAGAGCCGATGCTCAGAGAATTCCGGCTGTGAGTTTTGCCTGATCTATTTTTTGCCACCTTTTAAAGGCTTCACGAGCTCCCGACCAATCTTGAGAAGGGCGACACGGTTGCTGGACGAATCATCCAGGCTGAACAACTGCTGCCGGGCCCGAAAGAGAAGCCCCATCACTTCGAAGCGATTGGGCGCGGAGGGATGCGCTCCCAGCAGCTTATCGCCATCTCGAATTACTCGCTTCACGGAGAGTCGCTTTCGCGCGGCCGATTTTCCATCTTTGGATGCCGTTAAAGCGGTATCAAGCGCCCCAATTTTATCCTGCGGAACCGGCGCGCCGGACTCCTCGGCAAAGCTAATCGAGAGAGACACGACAAGTGCCGCGATGAAACAATGGAAGGCTCGTGCTCTCAAAATCATATTCCTCGTTATTGGCTATTCAGCCTTTTTCAGCGCAGCAAGAATAGTGGCCTTCAGGGCTTCCGTTTCTTCCAACTCCTCCGTTCGCATGCTGATATAGCCGGCTGAAGTGTTCACCTTCAGATAGACTTCTTGAATATCTGTTTGGGCAGCCTTCAATTCCCCCATCGCCAAATAGACCTTGGCCCGGCTGCGCAGGTGCGGGACCGCGATCACTTTCGGCTTCCAGTTCGTGGGCGCATCTTCCGGGCGGATTTGCTCAACCGGCGCGTGTGCAAAGGCCAACCGCTTGGCCTCATCGAGATTTCCCTTGGCCAGCGCTTCATCGACCAACTGCTCATCGTGATACTCGATCACGTTCTGAATCACCGACCCCTTTTGGGAGCTCATGGTCAAACCTGACAGCGCGGCTGCGATGCTGCCATCGGGCCGCAACATCAGGATGTTGTTTGCCGGCCTTTCCTCATCGGTGATGATGCCGAGCTGGCGGACCATCGGGTTTTGAAGACCATCGGGGACCAGCAAGGTGGGAAAGGGGTCAGGTTGTTGTTTCCTTTTCTCAAGTTCGGCAGCTTTCTCTTTGAGAAACTTGTCTGCGGCCTCGGTATCATCATCAAGAACTGCGACAATCAGATTGGTATCTTCAAAGGGTCGGGCAGAAATAAAGGCCGCATATCGTCTCAGATACCCATTCCCCGCAGCGGTCGGAACAAACGAGACCACCGTCCACTTGCCCTTGGAAGATTCAGGAATCCTCACCGTCTCGCCAGCGAGGGTTTTGAATTCTGTTTCAAAAGTTCTTTGCGCATCTTCGGGGGTGCCGATTGCGAGGAAGTGGCCTTGGCGCCTACCGTAAGTCCAGCCGGCAGTGTAAGGAGGGTGGTACTGCCAGTAACGATGATAGCGATCGAGCAGAAAAGCAGTCGCCGTCCACATCGCCGGATCAGTCGCGTGCCTATCCAGAAAGGTGCGACGAAACTGATCGTGCCGCAACCGGTCGCCGGTATCCAGCGCAAGGAGTGAGGCCGCCATGAGTGCCGGACCGGACGCCTCCTCACCTCCCGATGCCTCGATGAACTTCTTGACGATCTCTTTCGGCTCGGCACCTGGATCGCGAAGCGATTGCCTTGCCAGACACAACTGCACCACCACGTCAGTCCCGCTCGGGTAGTCGCTCTTGATCGCGGCTTTCGCTTCTGCCACTGCCGCGGCAAAGGCTCCCTGATCAGCCCGTATTTTCCACAGGACCATTAATGCGGCGATCCGCCTGTTACGCACGATCCACAAATCGGGAGCATTGGGATGATCAGCGATTGCAGCGCGGCAAAGAGCATCCGCTTTCTCGTAACTCGCAATGAGCTGGTCATGCGACATGATGTAGCGAAGCGGAGGATCAACAAAGCAGGCCTGAATCGCGCCGAGTGTTTCTTCGGGAACGGATTCGGTAGTCCGGGGCAGTTTTTTTTGTGAGCCCCCATTCCCGGGAGCAAGTGCCTTGAACTCGGGCGGCGCAGCGGGATCAAATTCCTCATTGGGCTGGGTGACCAAAAACTCGCCGCCGAAGATCGACTGAAGCTGGCTTGAGTATCCCGGTCTCGCCCACTGGCTGGCCAACATTGATTGCAAGCGACGCTCATAGGTCCGGTTGCTACGCCCTCCGGACTGATACAGCGCGACATAGCCGGTCGGGCTCACAATCAAAACGGTCGGCGTATCCCGTTTCACATAGGTTTGGAAAATGGGATTGTTCTTCCCCTTGGGCATTCTGAGCGCCTGCCAATCAAGCCCGTGTTCGCGCAGAATCCCTTCGCCGGCATCGGGCAGATCGTCCATATTCATGCCAACAAGCTGAAACCGGCCCGTGGCTTTCAGCTCAACTTTGGCCTTCTTCCAAGCGGTCGCCAAAGCCTTGAGATCCTCAAGGCCATCGCTTTCCTTCGACCAGCAATAGAGCACCGTCGTGGTGCCCAAAAAGTCCATCGGAAACCGCACCATTTCACCATCGCTCCGCTCAAAGGTGCTGATGAAAGGAGCGCCAAAAACCTGTCCCGCCAGCTTCTCGCGCTGGAAGTTAATCAGGTCAATGTCGCCCGGAAAGCGTTCTGCTACGACCTTGCGGAGATCGTTGACCAATTTGGTATTACCGAGTTCCAACGCCATGATCATCGCGATCCGGATCACCTTGGGTTCGACGTCAGTATCCCGGTAGCGATCCACCAAAGGACGAAGAGCATCCGCGCGGGCGTGGGAGTCTGCCCCTTTCCGGGCGGCATTGGACTGCGTGAGCAAGAGATCGGCATCGAGTCGCAGCTCCGCATACTCATTCGGGGCCGCCGCAAGTTTTTCACCGATCGCCAGAAGCGCTTTTCGATTTGTCGTCGAGTTGTCCAAACTCACCAGGGCCTGCTGGCTACGGAAAAGGATGCTCAAAGCTTCATAGCGATTGGTCGCAGACGGGTGTTTTTTGATCAACGCCTCGACCTCACGAATCATCCGCCGAATCGCGAGTTTTTTTCGGGCGGCGGACGCGGTTTTACCGACCTCGGCCAGCTTGGCATCCAGTCCGGTGATGGCAGCATCCGGAATCGCATCCGCTGGATTCTGCCCCATCGCGGGCAAGGACCAAACCCCTGCGCTGATCAGAACAAACAAGGTGAAAAAAATCCGGGGAAATCTGGTCATATAATTGGGTACTTTCAGGGTGATGTTGGGTGGCTGGTTATTTCACCGGCTTGAGCTGAAGCTCCTTGATACTCACCCCGCGGTTGGGTGCGCGGAAGGTCAACATGATCGTGTTTCTTCCCTCCTTCAGCTCAATGACTTCGGGCTCGGTCCGCTGCCAACTCCCCTTGGTATATGGAAGCATCGCTTTAACGATGGTGCGTCGGTTGAGTCGGGCAATGACTTCGTACTTCTCCGAGACCGTGCTGGCATTCAGGCTCAGTTCGTATTTCCCGGCCTCCGGCGCTTCAATAGTATATCGCAGAATTTCGGGACGAGCTCCCAAGCGTTGGTAGTGGATCTGCATACCGCCATCCCAGCTATTCAAGAACGCTACTTTTTCGGTGTTATTCTTCGGGCTGCTGCAGGCTACTGCGGGGACTGTGATCGTTCCATCTTCGGCGACGATAATCTTCTTATCTTCCTCGGGAATGATGATTTTCTGCACCTCGCCATCGCCAAGGACCTTGTCCGACTCACCGAGCAGACGAGCTTCTTCCGCAGTCAGCGCCGCCAGTTCCGCATCCGCTGCTGCTTGCTCCTGGTTGGCAGCTTCAACGACAGTCCGCTTTTTATAAAACGCAAGCCCGTCCCAAAAATCACCACCCTGGCCGTAGTTTCGAAGGCTCACATCCTGCTGCCCCAGCGCATCGCCAATCCATTGGGCCCGCAGCACCTGCATGTAATCCTCCTCGTGCTCGCGCGCCTGGGAATCGAGGTAGAAATCAAGCCCGCCCTGGGGACCGCACCAGTTCATCGACCACCAGGCACCAAAGTTCACCACCCAGCCGTCAGGCGTCCAACGGTTCATCGCGGCATGGCCGGTCTGGGTCGAACGCCTCGAAGGAATTCCAAACGAGCGGGCGATGAACCGCCCGAAAAAGGCACGACGACCGCAGATCCCCCCGAGAGCGAGGGCCTGTTGCTGGGGCATTCCCAGTGAGTCGTCGTGCCGCGTACTCGTGTAGGGCAGATCGCTTTTAACAATTCGCGTATAGCGCCACTTCTGGTCGGGATTGGTGATGTGATCCGGACGGAACTGTCGAAGCATCTCGCGTCCCCAGGTGTGCTCTTCGTTGGTGTAGGGGTCGTTCGTAATGAAGCGGCACTCCCACGCGTTAAAATCTTTGAACTGCGGGTCAAGTTCATTGGCCAGGTAGGCCTTTTCGAAATGCAGGTAGCGTGCGACCTGGCCATCCGGGTTACTGTGATCCGTAAAAACAATACCGTTCACGCTGCCCCCATTTTCTTTTCCGTTCAGCCACGGCTGCTGAAGAGCCGTACCCAATGCAAGACGCTGGAGAATGCCCGGCTTGCGAGCCTGTTCACTTGTCTTGAGAATCGCGCTGTAGACCTGCATGGCCTCGCCATACTCTCCCCCGTTTGCACCGCCCGATTTAAGAATTTGCTTCATTAGGGCCTCGTCGGAAAAGAGCTTGTCGAGCAAGGCCTTGTGGGCATCGCTCTGCTGCGCGAATTCCGCCAGTCCTGCCGGGGTTCCGTGCCGCAAAATCGTGGCTTTCATCAGCTTCCCATCCAAAGCGTCGCTGGTCAGGAGAGTCTCAAGGTCGGCGAGCAGTGGCCGGGCACTATCCAGCGCCTTCGCCTCCGCCAGTGGTTTGGCCGATTGGTAGGCTTTGTGCGCCGCTTGCCCGGCATTTTCAGACGGAGCCTTAAGCGCGCCCAACTCAGTGCGGGCGGTTTCAAAGGTCGCCTTCTTGCTCTCATCAATTGCAGGCAAGGCTGCTGAAATCTCCTTCTGAATCGCATCAAGTTCTCCGGCATACTCTTTCTCAAGGACCTTGCCTTGCTTCGAAAGCACTGGTAGCTGCTCCTTTCCGGGAGCCAAAGAAATGGCGGGAAAATTCGTGAGAACTACGAGCAGTCCAAACGACAGGTTGAAAGATTTAAAGGGTGTCTTCATGGTCATTCCTCTTCTCTTAATTTGATTTTGATTGAGCTACTTGCTGATTTAGAAAGGCGCTCATTTTAGCGTTGATAGACTGGGATATATCGATTCGGAGTTCCAAGAATGATAATCGACATCGGCGTCTTGTGCGGGTAATCCAGCTCCTTTTCCTGCCATGACCCGTTGGGCTGCTGCAAGGAAATCAGCGTATCACGGATCTTGGGATACCACTTGGCGTAGTGTTCTTCGCCCGCCTGAACCATCGCCTGCATCGCGTAGTAGTGCGAATAATAGAAGTGACCGTTGTCTTTTCTGGAAAACATCTTGGGATCATTCTCGAGCGAGTTAATCGCGGCCGAGACCCATTCCGTATCGCGGTTGCCTGCAAGTTGGGCCGCATAAACGCCCCCGGCGGTACAGGCGATGGTGTAGCCTTTCCCCTGATAACCAAAGCCGCCCCGCTGCTCATCGAAGGCCTGGTCCCGCAGGTAACCGGTCAGCCGTTCAATCGTTTCGGCGGGAACCAGGACTCCCGCCTCACGAGCCGATGCGAGCGAAACAAAAACCATCGCCGTCACCGAAGTATCCTGGCCGGCGTCCGGCCGTGGCGCGTATCGCCAGCCACCCAGCGGACTCTGCGACCTCAGGATGACTTCGACGACTCGCTCCAAGGCCACCTGAATCTCCTTGTTATCTTCCGGGTCGCTGGTCATCCCCCAAAGTTCGGACATCGCAATGGTGAAGAGACCGATTTCATACATCTTCACCCCCATCGCACCTGTTGGGGAATCCTTAGATCTTTTGAGCAGGTAATCTTTGGCGCGATCCAAGGCTTTTCCGTAGGGGCCAAAGCCCGGGAAGTGTCCCTCAACCATGAACGCCATGAGCCCGAGACTGGTCCCGCCGATCGCGTATCCTCCATCTTCTTTTTTTGCCGGATCCGCCGAGGACCATGATCCGTCTTTGTTTTGACTGGCGATCAAAAATTTCAAGCCGCGTTCGATGGCCTTCTCAGCCTCCTCGGTGAGCTCGGGTGCCTCGGCTTTCGCTTCCGCAACCAATGGCTTCTCCTGTGCGGAGAGTGGCGTCGCGATTAAACCGACTGTGAGAAGACACAAGACCGTGGTAAGATAACCCATTTTCAAATCATTCATTTCGCAACCCTTTCGTAGTAATTCTTCAACAAACCTCTGTATTCCAACGGCAGCTCACGCGCAAAGTTTTGATTCAGCGCGGCCCGGTTACGGTCGCCTCTCACCTTCCACCCCGTGCGTTGATCTTTGGGGGCCTCACCGCTCACAAAATCAGCAATGAACCCGGCAGCAAATTCCGACTCGCCGTCGCTGCCCTCGCCATCTGCAGCCGGATCCGCATCCTGGGCTGCAGCCGGAGGCACCGCGGTCTCTAAAATCAGAGCCTGTTCGATGATGAAATGTCGGAGCGTTTTCATCGCCGCTTTTTGATGACGATTGATTGCAGCTTTGTCGGATGCTTCAATCGCTGCGGTCGCATCCAACAACTGTGAAGATGCGATCTCAAGCATCGCGTGGGGTTCACCCACCGCGAAGAGTTCCTGGCAGCGCGTCGCAAGTTTGGCCTGCTGCTTCGCAAGAGAGTTTAGTGCCGGAGCTTCAGCCGTGTTGGTATCGCGGAAGAGGATCTTGTGAGCCGAAGCCACCGACAGCACATTCACCAATCGCTCCACGTCCGGGTCGGTAAAACTCATGATCTCGATACTCGGTAATCCATGAAGCATGGTGATGACCGCAAATAACGACTCGCCGTTTTCCTGAAGAGCCGCTCCTGCGAGTTCCATTTGCTCCATCGCCCCGGGCATGTCATTTGATTCCAGCCTGACCGAGGCTTCACGCATCAACTTGGCGGGTTCGGCATACGCCGGGATCCCCGCAACAGACGCATGGAGTTGCCCCTCTTTTGCGGCTCTTGCCAGCAACTCGCGCTGCTCCGCAGCCAAGGCCTTGATTTGCTCCGGTTTGGCAACCTTCACCTTACGTAACAACTCACCTTGCTGATGTTCCAGCATCGCGGTATTCGCGACGGCGACATGCAGAAATTCAACAATCTCGGAAACATATCCGGTCTCAAATTTCACCGCCTCGACCAAGTCATTCACTTCCTCAAGTGATTCCGCCGCCACTTCCTGGGCATCGAGAGCGTCAAGCTTATCACCGGCTTCCAGCGACGCAACGGCGTCCTCCAAATCGGCAACCGCAAAGGCCAAAGGTGAACCGGAATCAACTCGCGCGGCCACCGTGTCCAGTAGCGGGGCGACATCCAGCATACAGCGTCTCAGGTTTTCGAGGCCCGGCAGGAGAGGAGACACATCATCTGTTTCCAAAGCCTCGGTTGCCGCGATCATATCCTTCTGCTCCGCAACAATGTCACTCATATAACCGGTGGCAAAACTGACCGAACGTTGAAACATCAGGAGACTCTGCAGCAAACCAAGTTGTTCGTTTTGATTGGTCACAATTGCAAAGGCCTCGGCCAGAATATCAGCCGCTTGCTCCTGATGGCCGATCGCCTCATCGGCCTTGTTCGCCTCCAATGATGCGACCGCACTGCGCATCGCTTTCTCCGCCCGCTCCATCCGCCCGAGCAGGGGCGGAATATCCTGGTCCGGTTTCGCCTGGTTTTGTTTTGCGAGGTCGGAATTGAATGAAGAAAGCTCTTCGGTCAGGAGTAGCTGAGGCTCAGCCAGGTCATCAACTTTCTTTTCATCGGCTGCGGCAATATCGGTTTTTTCCAGCAGATCGATGACCTGGGCTTCATACCCCTCAATGAGGGAAAGGCGCTCCCCTGTCACCGCGACCAAGGTGCTCATTCCGAGAGTTTGGAGCCCTAATTCCACGGACCAACGATCTACGAGTCCCGCAAGTTTCGCCAGTGACTGCTCTGCTTCTCCTTGATGTGAAACGGCTGCGTCTTTTTGTCCGGCCAACAACTTTTCAATCGCACCCGCCATCGCCTGATCCGCTTCCTTCAACATCGTTTGAACCGGAGGTGCGTCCGGCCAACTCTCATCAGACAACCGGGTTCGAGGCGCAGGCACCGTTTGCAGAAGTAAAGTTAACAGGCGCTTACGAAGCGATGTTTGAGCTTGTGCGGATTGAGTGCGATCTGTCTCAAAATCTTGGGCTATCATGCCCTCACATTTACCACGGAGCATCGCCTGGTCATTGACAATCAAACGCATCTGATCCCGGGTTTTAACGAGCGTCGAATAGGCCCCGCTGAGACGCACACTGAACTCCGCGTCGAGCAAGGTCGTGACCAGTCCGGATTGAAGAGGCTCGGCTTGAGCGGCTTTGCCCTGCTTGATGAGTTTCGCAGCCTGGCGCATCCGGTCTTCCGTCTTGGCCCTCTGCAAATCCTTTACGCTTTGAATTAGCCGGAGGACTGCCAGTGGTCGCTTCTCGTAGCGCATCCCCTTTTGAAGATCGGTGATCAAACGATGAGTCCACACCGCAAGTTCGTCCTGTTCTTTGGCGAGGGAAGCTTTCTCTTCGTCCGATTGATCCTGGACCGCACGCCAACGCAAGGAGGTCTGGATCTGCGCCAGCATGCGGGCTTCCCGGGCGTATACTTCCTTTGCGGTATCAATGGATCGGAGCAAGACCAAGCTTCCCAATTCCCGGGCGGCTTTATTGACAGCACGTGCTGCGGATGAGGGGTCGGGCGATTCTTCAGTATCGCCTCCCGCAACGCCGGATTGATGACGCAGAAGAGATGCGGCCTCTCCCAGATGTGTGTCAGCAATACCGAGCAAGGCCGAACGGATTCTTTCGAGAGATTCGCCCTCCGGGGCATCCGAAACATTGTTGACGGCCAGGTCATCGAGCAAATCCTCCAACTGCCCCGCAATCCCTTGAAGTTGGTCCCGCACCAGTTCCTGCCGGATCGCTTCGATCTGACAGGACTGAATGTAATCGGGAGCCGCGGGCTCAAGATTGCGGACACTTTCAAACGCTGTTCGCTGCTGGCGATACGCGGTCTGAACTCGCGAGAGCAGGCCGTCTTTCCTTTTCTGAATCTGTTCGAGATAATCCTCTTTGGAAAGAAAAGTCACCCGCCGGGTCTCCGAGCGAACGACATGAGGGCCGCCCTCCCCCGGATATCGATCGCTCACTTCCACAGTAAAGGAGACGGAATCACCGACCTTCAGACCAGGAAGTGCCTCCCGGTAATCCCAGTCGACTGGCTGTTCTCCGGGGCCGCTCTCAGGCGAGAGCTTGAAAGCGACGCTTTCTTCTTCACGTTGATTCACTCGATAGGCAACGACGGCCGAACCAATGCCATGATCATCTTGAACGCGGATCGTAAGCTCAAGCGGACGGCCGATCATCGCGATGAGATTCGCCTGGGGCGATGTGAGTTCCACTCGTGGTGCTTGGTCCGAAGAGACCTGCAGATAATAGCGTGGACTATTGAATTGAAACCCGTGTTCTTTTTCCACCCATGAAAAACTGTAGCCACGCGAGGCTTCCACCTCTTCCTCAAGGATCACCTTACGCCCGTCCTCGGTCACCTTCAGAGGGACCGGCTCTTTCCCGTCACGATGCAGCACAGCCTCTCTGATGGCGCGATCCAGAGAAAGATCCCAATGAAGACGGGTGTCTTGTGGCACGGTCAATGTCAAGGCCTCAACTGTCTCCGTGGCACGCCCAAGATAAGCGGGAAACTCAAGTCCAACCTGCACGTCCTCAATTCGCGGTGCGTTGATCACCCGGACCGTGTGCCAATCACCGCGCGCGTCTCCAGCCTTGATGCGATAGCTGAAATCACGGGAGGCTGAGGCCAGTGTGTATTCGCACTTGCCGTCCGTGATCTCGAGCTCCATTTCTCGTGGACTCCCCTCGCCTGTGCGGAGGAATAGGGTGGCCCGGTCAGGAACAACTCCGGACACTCCGATCAGGAGTTGGGCCCGTTCCCCCTCCTTGACCACAAGGTCACCAGACCCAAGATCGAGCTTGGTTTTGGTTGGGTAGGCGATTGTGGACCAAGGTGTAAAAATGCGGGCCAATCCAGCGTTAAGAAAAGGTCCTTTGTACATGGCGAACACTAACACCAGCAGCACAAGGATCATCGCGATCCGAAGCGGAATCCGAAGAGATCTAAAACTGACCACCCTCGCGGGTTCCAATCCTTCTGCCGCGCTCTCGGCCTTCTCTTTGGTGGCTTCAACAAGTTCCTTTGAAGACCCGGACGTTGCCCCATTTTCTCCGAACTGAACCGCGGTAACGAGAAGACTCTCGAGTCTCCCGTGCTGGGTCTCAACGTCCAGCGCGGCTTGTGTGGAATCGTAACGACGGAGTTTTCGCCAGCCGTGTTTCCAGGCCTCATACAAAGATACGGTGACCAGAACCACGAGGATTACCACCCGGCCCGCACTTGGCAGATAGGCGAAACGATCGATGGCCATGCCAATAAAAAAGAGCGGAATACCCCAACGACAGATCGCCAGCAAACCGGCACAAAAGTGCTTGCGCTGCTTGCGTCGCCAGACGGCTCGCAGACGTGATTCAATTGAGGACTCTGGAAAGGCGTCGGTCATGGTAGGTCGTGTCTTCTTCGAAGGATCCATTCGGCTCCCAACAGAGCAACAATAAGCAGGATGATAAACCAATGGTCCCACAGCGGACGTTCGGAACGGACCGTGGTCGTCACCGACCCGCTTTCCACCAGCGAGGAAAGCCTGGGAAGTTCACGAACACCCAGCGTGACCCCGCCAGTCAGGCCGGAAATGCGCTTCAGGTTATTTAGTCTCATGTCTGTGTCGGCCAACTCCTGACGAAAATCGCTCACCTGGAATTCAGTGACGCTGGAGATCTCACGATCGTCCTCGTTGGCCTCCATTCGATAACGGCCCGGCCCCGGCGGAGTGAAGTAACCTTCATAAAGTCCGGGCTGCGAACGATCCGGTTGCAGCTTGATCTGTTGGCCGGAAGCGGTTCCATCAAGCCCGCTTACAACGACATCAAATCCGGATTGCAGCACCGGTTCGAAGTTGTCGTCGAGGACGTGGGCATAAAGACGACCCTGGCTGCCGACGGAATAGGACGAGCGATCGGTTTCGAGACGAATGCGTTTGTGCTCCCCCATCAGACGGGAGAGCGTCATGAATTGAATGCACTGCGACCAAACACGCCAGTGATACTTGTCGCCGGTCTTGAATCGCAGTCGCCACAACCGGTCCGAAGCGATCGACATGCACTTGCCCGTTCCATAACGCTGCCAGGCCACCAAAGGATAACTCTGATCCCGTTCGGTGCTGTCGGAGAGCGCCGCAAGTAC
Source organism: Verrucomicrobiota bacterium (assembly GCA_030835305.1). GTDB lineage: Bacteria > Verrucomicrobiota > Verrucomicrobiia > Verrucomicrobiales > Akkermansiaceae > SW10. The sequence continues at coordinate 21,113 of JAURPJ010000096.1, forward strand.
AGTCGCGCCGGGCTTGGCACCCAACAGCGGCGGCAACTGATCCATCGGCGCCATACGACTCCAGATTCGATCGTTTAGACCATCTTCGTTCTCCAGGGTCATCACCAGACTGCTTCGACCTTCAGGAGTCAAGACCGGGTAGATCGATTCGGAAACTTGTTCCCATTTTTCGTCAGGATCGAACTCCACCGGAAGCATGGTCTGCACCGGCGTCCCTGCATAGGAAGCGGGTGAGTGCATCGGCCCGCAAAGCATCAGTAACGAGGCTCCGCGGTCCCGGATTAATTCTTCCAACAATCCGAGTTCCTCTTCGGTAAAAAAGTCCGAATCCACGTCACCAAGAATGACCAGATCATACTTGAACGCTTCTTCTCTTTTCGCGGGGAATCGTTCGATATGTTCCGGAGAATTCCGTGCCACCTCGGGACCAACATTGGATGCGATAAAGGTGGCATTGATCCGTGGATCCCGTTTGAGAATCGCCCGGAGGTAGCGAAATTCCCACCGGGCATTCCCCTCGATATAAAGCACATTCACCTTTTCATTCACAACCCGGATACTTCGCGTCACCCGGTTGTTGGTGACCGATACCTCGTCTTCAAAGGGCTCAATGACCACATCAATCTGTGCAGCCCCCTTTTCATAAACATCAACGCGAAAATCGATCTCTTCAAATTGCAGCCCGCCATCAAAACGAACAATGCGGGAGGACACGCGACGATCATTGAGAAGGACGGACAGTCGGGCCGTCCGTTGTTCGTATCCTTCCGACTGAAGATGGACCCGGACCGGAACACGGTCGCCCGAAAAAGCCACCTCCTGCATCACTATATTACTGATCGAAATATCATCCGGATCGGGCAGTCCAAACGGGACGGTAAAGACCGGAATTCCGCGGGAACCGAGGTCCCGCAGGACCGCTTCAGATCGCTGCGATGTCGCACTGTCGATGCCATCAGACAACAAGACGATGCCTGCAGGGGAAATCCCTCCGGAGTTGGCAACCGCTTCAAGTGACGAGGCGATTGAGGTTGACGGTTCGATCGCTTTTAAGACTGCAAGATCTTTGGCGTCCAACACTTTATCATCGCTGATCAACCGGGGAGATTGGCCGAAGGAATAATAACTCACATCGCGACCCACACCCAGCGATTCAAAAATCGAACGTGCCGAATCAATCAGGACCGCCTTGGCGAGATCAAGACGCGAAGACGCAGTAATCTTTTGGCGTTGGCCCGCATCGAGTTCCATGACCGCTTGATCCGCCTCAATCTTTTCATCAAGTGGGACCATTCCCAGAGCCGAAGCTGCCTCAACGATTTCCGCGGGGAGCTTTCGCTGATCCTTCATCGACATACTTTCGGATGCATCGAGCAATACCGGAAGACTACGCACCCGGGTATGATCCTCGGTTGTCACCGCGGTGGGCTCCATCAAAGTGGCCACAATCAGGGCTAAAACCAACACTCTGAAAGAGACCAGGACAACCTGCAACCATCGGGGCAGTCCCCATGGTCGACGGTAAAGGTACAGGCTCAGCAATACGATCGCTGCCAGAATTCCCACCAACATCGCGGTGGATAAAGGGCGCGCCCAAATGACCTCATCGATCCGGGCTATCATGAAAAACGAATCAGGCATCGACGACTCCGGTTTGAGGTTCTGCCGCAAGGGCCGGCTGACTGCCGCGCGACGCCTTCTTCTTTCTAAGACGGTCCGCCAAAAGGCACTCGAGAAGCAAAAATACAAGCCCCGCAATCATGAAGAAACGCCACGACGAACGACCGGTGCGATTGCTCTTGAACGCGGCGGCAAGTTCCGCCTCCGATGAAGCCACTGTAATATCAACTCCCTCAAGGTTCTTGTTTAAGCCCGATGCACTCAGCGAAGTCACATCGGATTCGCGGGAATCGACATTGACCGCGATCGGCATCCCGGGTGCTTGCACACTGACCCGGGCGACATAGAAGCCGGCCTCCCCGGAATTCTCGAGTATGGCAACAAACTGGTTACGGTGTTCCCGAACCGGAACGGTGATACTTTTCTTTGAGGGCGTGTCAAAGACGGCATCGCTGGCATCCGGTTGCTCGACGTAAGAGAGCGAGAGAGAATCTCCCACGAGGCGGGGTTGCTCAAACTCCCGACCCGCAAGGTGATTCACGATCTGCTGCATGAGCATTGGAAAGACCGGTGTCAGGGCCATGTTGTTCCAACTGGTTTCAGCCGAAGTGGTAAACTGGAAAACGTGTCCCCGACCCAGTGACTGCTCCAACAGGATAGGGGCGTTGCTTCCAGCCAATCTGAGGATCGAAAAACTCGACGAAGAGGGTTCGACATCCAAGTAAGTCAGGAAACGAGTCTCGCTAAAAAGGTCCTCGGGCAGGGATTGCAGGGGGAGGCAGACACTGTGATCCGGCATCGCGGGATCCAAGGGTCTCCCCTCGCTCTGGGAAGTCCGCGAGTCAACAGGATTACCCAGTTTGGCAGGAAGCAATGGGCTGGGTCCGGCGGCGGTCCGCTCATTCCAGGCTGCCGATTTCACGTTGGGTCCCGCAAACCAAACCAATCCGTTTCCCCTCCGGACATGACGTGAGAGTTGAGTAACCTGCTCCGGAGTCACCTCCGGAACATCTGCAAAAATGAGCACATCGGCCTCTTCAAGTGGCTCGGCTGGCAAAGTGAGCCACGGCACCGAGCGAACCACGTAATCTTCATCCTTTGCTCCGTCCCCCCGGGCCAGCAGCGATGCCATGATAAGACGCCCGGCGGAGCCGTCCGAGCCGTCGACGCAAAGCACTGAGACCCGATCACGAACAACTGCCACCACCCGGCGCACGTTGTCGGAGGGAAGAAGGTCACCATTGATTTCAGCCGTAATCCGGGTCGGCCCCGCATTGTGAAAAGGAACAAACAATGAGACCGTTTCAGATGCTCCGGCTGCAATAACCGGGATTCTTTTACTGTCGATCTGCACTCCCTCGACCCGGCACTGTACCTCGACGTTGGGGACGGGCACCGTATCATAATTGTGCACGGTGGCCTGATAGCGGGCGATGGTTCCTTTTCGCAAAACTCCGGAAACGAGATTCAAATTGGTGACCGCAAGATTGGCTGGAACGCCCATGACGGGAACTATTGTAACATCCGCCGATTCCTGCAGATCGGAAAGAGCCTCCTGAAAGCGATCCGAGGACTCACGCCAGTCCCGCGCCTGAATGTCGCTGATGAAGTAAACTTCCTTGCGCGGGGCTTCGAGATCTTCAACCAGCTCCTTGAGACGTTTGGGAACTTGGTCGAGATTCAAACCTGCCGGAGATACCTCGGCTTCTTCGAGACGAGCCCGAAAACGGTCGCGGTCATAGGCCATATTTCGGATGAGGACCTTGTCCTCACCTCCGAGCAGAACAACAGAAACGGGATCGCCTTGCTGCATGCTCCCGCTGATTGCTTCGATTTGATCAAGAGCACGATCAAATCGGGTGTTGCCCTCGCCACCGTGCTGCATGCTGAAGGAGGCATCGATCCCGATGACCACTCCGGTCCGGGGTTCACCGGGAAGCCACTTAGGAGTTCCATCTTTCCAAATCGGGCGGGCAAAGGCGAAGACCAACATGAGGAGGGCAAGACAACGGAGAAGAAGGAGGAGAACGTCCCGAAGGCGGATTTCCCGCGAGCGCACCCGCACATTGCGATTGAGAAATTGCATCGCGGCCCAGTCGGTCCGCTTGACTTTTTGGCGAGCCAGCAAGTGCGCGAGGATCGGCAGGGCTACCCCGAGTGCTGCGAACAAGAGCAATGGATTGAAAAAACTCATGGCCGGGCGGTCGGAGAGCCTCCTCCCATGGTGGTTTCACGTTCGTTGAAAAATTCGCTCA
>JAURPJ010000097.1 GCA_030835305.1 Verrucomicrobiota bacterium
AGAATATTGAGCCATTTTGTTTTTTCTTTGTCGAACAATGTTGCGACCACCGGGTTAATGAATGCTTCGACCGTTCCGTTTCCTAAGGCCAAAATCAAGCCCCCCCAAAGGAGAAGGCTCTTCGCCAGTTCAGGGTTAGTGTCAGCAACGGAGAGACCATAAATCCCCATGATTCCCCAGATAATCTGGGAAGCTGCTGCGAAGATCATCGCAAATTTGTATCCAACTTTATCGATGATAAGGCTGAACAAAATGATACTGATCGCAAATGGCCATACTTGAATCCCTTTGAAAATCCCAACCTCGGCCTCATCGAGACCCAAAAGCCCCTGAGTGATCTCTGGATCATCTAGAAGGAACATTCGCGTAATAAATCCAAACGCCGTCGTAATCAGGGCAATGAAACAGCCCCAGAATAGGGCCATGCTTGGTTTGTCCTTGTCGCTCATATCTTAATTGTTTAGTTCGATTGCTGTCTCCCGTCTGCGGGTATTTCCTGTCAGCGGGATTTGCTTAGTCTGTTCAATTTATCCCACAAGACAAGAAAAGGATTGGCATAATTCTGCTACGAGCCTGAACAAAAAAAGTGGCAGCTCCGAGTACGGAGGTGCCGCTCTTTCGTAAGGTCCCCCGTCCAGACGATTTCTCGATTTTAGACCGGAAGGTGATTAAATTTAGTCAGACCCTATTGAGCCTGACCGGGTCATCGGAATGACCTTTTGTTTCCCTTGCGGGACAAATGGTTCGTAGGTGTTATATATAAACCCTCGAAAAGTTGTCGATTTTCCTGCGGGGGCACAAGTTAAAAACCGATTTTTAAGCAGAAGTCTTTTGCAAAAAGAGATCCAGCCCATCGGTCAGGGCAATCCAGCTGGCCTCGATGATACTGTCGGAGACCCCAACCGTCCCCCAGGTAGTCTCACCGTCGGTATGGACAATCAAGACACGGGTCTTCGCCGCCGTCGCCTCTGCCCCATCGATGATACGAACCTTGTAATCAATGAGTTGAACATTCTCAAGCTGAGGAAAAAAAGGCATCAGGGCCTTCCGCAGCGCGCCATCGAGGGCATTCACCACCCCGTGACCGGCGGAAACGGTGTGGCTGGTTTCTTCGCCAACATCCAGCTTCACGGTGGCCTCACAAACCGGAACATTACCATCCTTATACTGCCGGAAAGAACACTGATATTCGTGCAGATGCCACCTCCGAGGAGATTTACCGAGCATCCGGCGCACCAAAAGCTCCAGCGAACCACCGGCGGCTTCGAAGGAATAACCGGTTTGCTCGAGTGCTTTCACCTCGGTCAAAATCGCCTTGGCTTCGTCACTCCCCTTTTCCAGATGAATCCCAAGCTGCTCGGCCTTCATCAGGATATTCGACTGCCCGGAAAGCTCGCTGACCAGGATTTGCTGCTCATTCCCAACCTGACCCGGCTCGATGTGCTCATAGGTCCGCGCCAGTTTCTGGACCGCGTTGACGTGCATTCCACCCTTGTGGGCAAAAGCTGTCCGCCCGACGAACGCGGCGCGCGCGAAGTGAGGATTATTGGACACGTCGTCCACAAAAAACGATAGATCCCGCATTCCAGAAACATCGGTTACGGCCTTCCGTCCCATCTTAAGTTCAAGAATCGGAATGACCGAAGTGAGGTTGCAGTTGCCGGTCCTCTCTCCGTAACCGTTGATCGTTCCCTGAACCTGCGTCGCACCGGCATCGACCGAAGCAATCGCATTGGCAACCCCAAGCTCGCAATCATTGTGAGTGTGAATTCCAAGAGGAACCTCGGGAAAGGCCTCACGCACGATACGACTCATCTCGGCAATCTCCGAAGGAAGGCAGCCCCCGTTGGTATCGCAGAGCACCAGCCAATCGGCCCCGCCCTCCACCGCAGCCTGCAAGGTGGCCATGGCATGTTCGCCTCCATCCTTATATCCGTCAAAAAAGTGCTCGGCATCGTAGACGACTTCGCGCCCCGCTTCCTTTAAATAGCGACAGGTATCCCTGATCATGGCCTGATTTTCTTCTGCGGTCGTGCGAAGAACCTCGGTCACCTGTAACTCCCAGCTTTTCCCAAAAATGGTGATCACCGGGGTATTGGCATCAATCAAAAGCTGAACCTGGGGATCATCTTCGACCGCCAAATCAGCCCGTCGGGTGGACCCAAAGGCTGCAATTTTGGCGTGATTCCAGGTCTCCTGCGCCGCCGCCTTGAAAAACTCGATGTCCTTGGGGTTCGACCCGGGCCATCCGCCCTCAATGTAGTCCACCCCGAATTCGTCCAACCTCTTGGCAATTCGGATCTTATCGAGGCCGGACAGTGAAAACCCCTCGCCCTGGGTGCCATCGCGCAACGTGGTGTCGTAAATGCGGACTCTTTCTTGTTCGCTCATCGTGTGTGTCTGATCAGATCAACCGGCGGATCTGATGAACCAACCGGAGCGCCGACAAAATGGCTCGCCAGCCAGTCGGTGGCAAGAGTAAGAGTTCCCTAGTTCAATGGAGGTGGTATTGAAGCCGGCATCCTATTCTTCGACGACATCATTTTCTTGATGGCGACCAGGCAGGCAATCGCCACTGCGAGCAAACTGATCCCAAGAAACGGACGGAAGAACATCCAACTGATAGCGATGACTACAAAGCTGATTGCAATCGAGAGAAGGAAGGCACCCAGCGCGCTCACCCCTCCCACGAGGCTTCCAAGGAATGGCAACACATCCGCCAGGACCGAAAGCGGCTTCAAAATCAGCAGAAAACCCAAGAACATAATCAGCACTCCACCTCCCCGGAGCGCCCAACGCAGATTTTTCGCCTTCTTCTCTTCGCCGGACACGACCTCCTCGGCAGAAAGTAATCCTTCATAAAGGAGAAGTTTCGTCTTTCCGGTTTCCGATTCGTAGGTGGTGAAACTATCCCCCTTCTGGACTGCCATGACACTGACGTCACCTGGTTTGGTGAGAGAAAACGAAACCTTTTCATCGCCGATCTTGGGCTCATCCGGCTTTCCAGAGAAAAAGACCCCGCCCTGTAATCGACCGCCCTTCTTCAACCCTTCCGGCAATTCCTGAAGAGGATAAGGTTCTTCCCACGAAATTTGCGAAGTCAGACCGTCCGAAAGCTTGAAGACACCTAGCGTGACTGTGGCCGCTTGAGACATTCCACTTCCATACTTTTGCTCCTTTGCGTTATCGTGGTCCGATTGCTTAAACTTTGAGGAATCGACAGACTCTTTCACCCACTTTTTTTCATAAGTGTAAGTCGTCACCGTCTCCTCGCCGCCACCGAGCTTTTTCTTCTTCTCGGATTTCTTCTTTTCCACCCACTGATAGATCTCGGCATTCCAGCTCAATCGAATTGCGTTCTCCTCAATCCCAAACTGCTCGTTTCTCACGAGATCTTCAGTTTCGGCGCGGCCATTCAGGTGCACTAGCTCACCCTCATTTGCAGAATCGACGGAATCTGCGGAAACACTCACCACCTTGTCAGAAATTTCCCGATTGGTTTTGAGATCTTGAACGGCATTACGCTCATTGAGCACTAGCATCACCAATGACACTATCAGAAGAACCAAGCCCACCAAGATTCCCTTGATCGACGAGCCGAGCCTTCCCAGCCAGCCGACACTAGTCGTTTCTGTGAATGACATCCTCCTCAGCTATCTGGTTGAAGAATTAAGACAAGGAGGAACGACCAGCAATTCGAAGGTCTTGAGGGGCAGCTTTTGAAAAACCAAATTCGCCCGTTTCAGCCATCGAGACCATTGAATTGTTCGCCTTCATGGAAGTCGCCGACGAAAGGAAAGTCCGGGGAGGTCAAAGACGTTTTCAATAAGGCCTCAAGAAAATAGACCCCAGATCTCTAAACCAACATTCTACGCCTTTATCGGTTGTCCCATCGCCCCTTGGCACAATCTTTGCAGGGTGTTCAGGACCTCTTGATTTTTCCAGTTACAGCAGGGCAATCTCAAGTCTGGAGTCTTCGCCACGTAAAAAGGGGAGCCGGTTGGCTCCCCTTTTTAATTAGTGAAATAAGGTAGAAAAAACTACTCAAGAAGTCTAGAGGCCAAACGAAAGAGAGGCTCCGATGACGGTCTCGTCTTCGGTCGCGGGAGTGTCGGTAATCACGTGAGTGACACCGACGCTTGCGTTGGCGTTGTCGGCAAGGCTGATATTAAGAGTAGCAGAGAGAGAAACGAAGTCTACGTCTTCAAGAGCTCCCACAAAAGGGTCTTTATTCCAGTTACCATAGGTCGCTCCGATGGTAGCCGAAGCATTATCTACAACATCAACAGAGTAGCTTGCGGCAACTTCATAGTAAGTATCACCAGTCCAATTATCTGTGGTGTTGAAGAAAGCAGTCGCGCTGACATCAATGCACGCGATGGAGCCTGACAAACCAGTGTAGATCTCAAGACGATCGGCAAGAGAACCAACAATGTCATACGAAGTGCTAATTACCCCTACGTTGAGATCAATATTTCCTCCGAGACCTTTGGTGAGGCCCGCACTAATTCTGGTCTCATCAACGCCGACCACTCCATCTGGGGCCAAACCCAACACCCCAGCGGTTATACCACCCAATGTTGAACCTAGGTCAAGGTTACTAGATCCGTGGAACAATCCAACGTTCCAGTCGAGACCGGCGGCGGTTCCGGAAACACCAAGGTTTAGGCTAACCTGATCATCACCGAGATTAAGACCACGGTAAACATACTCGGAGGAATAACCCGCGGAGATACTACTCTCGACATCAGCGCTGGCAAAACCAACAAGTGAAAAAGAGAGCCCAGCTATTGACAGTGTTTTATTTAAACTCATATCGAGGGCGGTATGAACAAATTTCATTGGATCGTCAAGTATAATTCATCAATTATTCTTAAATATTTTGGCCCCAGTGAATTAAGCACCGCCCCATTTGCCTCAGGATAAATCTAATCCATTAACGGAAAGTGAATTTGACCGCCGCCAGAAAAAGTGGTCCATCTTGAGCGAGAGGATTTGGTGAAATCCAACTCCTAGAAATGAATAAGCAAAAGAGACACAAACCCGAAGAAATCATCCTGTTGCTGAGTGAATTCGACAGTGGAGGCCTATGTCAGGAGAGCTTTTGCCAGCAAAAACAGATCTCGGTGGCCACGCTGAACTGGTGGCGAAAGAAGCTCGGAATGATTTCTTCGGGTTTGTGTCTCTTTTGCTTATTCATTTTCTACGATTTGGTTATCCAGCTAGAGTGGTATCAGGACTTTAGTGACCATCTACCCCTTTCTCCCCCATGAACTCCGCCGAAACCCGTTCTTCACAGCCTTTCCGCCAAAAGCAAATTCCTAGCAGCGCAGCCAGCAAGGACTAGAGCCGCTGATACGGTCGTAGTTTTCATCATCTCTCCGCTTATCACAATCCACTCCGTGTCTAAACGAATTTCGAGATCCCTCTATTTATTGAAATGATTTCCAAAAAAAAACCGACTGAAATCAGCCGGGTTGCCTAAAAGGAAACGAATTAAATTCGAGAATCCCATAAGTTATTCACCAATCTCAAGCTCCTCAGCCCCGTCCTCAAGGCCGTAAATCGCATCAAGCTTGTCTGACATTTCCTTCATTTGCGGATTATTCATCGCTTCCATAAGAACAGCTCCGATAGCTTCTGCATCAGGATTTTCAGCCATCATTTGAAACATTTTCTGGCCGATCGCTTCGCCTTTACCTTCAAAGCTTTCTTTAATCGCCTTCATGGCTTCCTTTTCTTCGTCGGTCGGAGGGTCAAGAGCCTCAGCCGCGGCAAGGACTTCTTTCAAAGTTGCGTTGGCGCCTTCTATCGTTTTTACAAATGCCTCGGCTGACTTTACATCCGTAATTGACCCCATGCCCTCCATGATAGCTGTCATAGTCTTGGAGACCTTGGTTCCGAGGTCAGAATGACTGGCGGCTGCTCCTGACTCAGCTGGCTCTGGGGCTGGCTCTGGGGCTGGCTCTGGGGCTGGCTCTGGGGCTGGCTCTGGGGCTGGCTCTGGGGCTGGCTCTGGGGCTGGCTCAGTTTCCTCAGTTTTTGGTTCTTCGGCAGCTGGTTCTTCTTTCTCTCCACAGGAAATAAAGCCAAAAGGGAGTATGATTGCAGCGGCAAATGGAAATATAATCTTCAGTTTCATTAATCTAATTTGCTGATTTCGTCGGAAGTTTACATGAAATTGAAAATTTCGACGAACATAAAAATCGATCCTGAAACTTGTCGACACAGACCACTCGGCAAGACGCTCAGTCTCGCATAGAACTTATTTCGAGTTCGGATGAAATTCCCCACCTCTATTTTCTGAACGTCCATCCAAAGAAAACGGCCACTGTTCCCAGTCGCCGTTTTTAAAATTTGAACTGAACGATAAAAATTACAAGCGCTCAAGCTTCAGCTGGAGCATTGCTTCTGATTTAGCAATGACAATCTGTAACGCTGCCATTTCATCATGGTCAACATTCTCACCAGCCAGTGCGTCCTCCGCTCGCTTCATAGCTTCCTCAACTTGTTTCTCATCAATGGCATCTTCGCCAATCGCCAGATCAATCAGAACTGCGACTTTATTATCAGCCACTTCAACAAATCCTTCACCAACAGCAAGCTCTTCGACTTTGCCATCTTTTTTATAGCGAAGCTCTCCTGGAGAAAGTGGCGATACCAAAGCAGCATGTAAATCTAAAACGCCCATCTCACCCTCACTCCCAGGCAGATAAACATCATCAATGATATCAGAGAAAATGGTTTTCTCCGGAGTCACGATGTCGAGTTGGAAAGACATTGATTTTGGATTTCGGATTCTAGAATTTAGGAGTATTCACACTGGGAACCTTAGCCTTTATCAACCGAATAACCCCCTTTCTCCCCCATGAACTCCGCCGAAACCCGTTCTTCACGGCCGTTTCGCCAAAAGCAAATTCCTTGCAGCCAGCTCCAGCCCCAGAGCCAGCCCCCCTCCGTAGACACCAACCGCAGCTAGACAGGCCTCGCAGCCCACGCAGACAAGATCGATCAATTTTTTTCTCAGCACCCTATTAGATACAGATCAACCCACAAAACGCACCTCCACCGGTGGCGTGTCCCCCCTTCACCGCTGAATCCCGAACCGCGATTCCTTTATCGACCTTCTCTGACAGGCATACCCCCTTCCTGCTCCACAAGGTCGGAGATTCAGCGAAGCAGGTGCGGGGATTAAACCAGTGAAGTTGTGTTCACACTAAGCGTTCACACTATGGCTCCCTAAAAAAAGGAGAAAGCCCTAAGTCACTGAGACTCAGGGCTTTCATTGGTTACGGGAGTAGGATTTGAACCTACGACCTTCAGGTTATGAGCCTGACGAGCTACCTGGCTGCTCCATCCCGCGATTTTTATAACCACCCCCTGCGGGGCGCGCGGATGCTAGGCCGATTCGACAGGGACTGCAAGGATTATTTGGTAAAATCCCGGTGATTCGTTAAGACTGGCGCGCGTCATGTCCCTTTCGGTTCATTCTCCTGCCCCTATCCCACTCTACCAATGGCAGGAGTACGCAATCCTCCATCGTAAAGAGGTTCAAGAAATCACAGTTTCGATGCGCGCCCGAAAATCCCGGGACGAGAAGCACCCGGTATACGATTTCCTGCACACCTATTATTCCTTCCCTCTTGGTCGACTTGAAAGGTGGCATCCCGGAGTTGGCATCCACCTTGAAGTCGATCAAAGCATTGATTTGCCCGAAAAATACTATCAGCGCAGCAATGCCGTCGCCTGGATTGATCCCGAAAAGCTCACGCCGAAAGGCCGGGAACGGATCCAATGGACCCGTCGACTATTATCGATAACCCAGTCACGCCCTCCCAACTTTGCCTGCCACGGTCTCCACGAATGGGCCATGGTTTATTCCGGATCGGACGTCCGGCATCGCGAAAGCGCACCTTTGCGACTGCCACAAAAGGAAATCGACGCTCTGGTTTCAAGCCGCCCGCTCTGCTGTTCACACTTCGACGCCTTCCGATTTTTCGCTCCTGACACCATTCCGCGCAATCGCTTTTCACCTACCCTCCTCACCCGGGAAGATCACGAACAACCGGGCTGTATCCATGCCAACATGGATCTTTATAAATGGGCCTACAAAAGTTCCCCGTGGATTTCGTCCGATCTGCTTCGCAAGACTCTCTTCTTTGCCATCGAAGCCCGCATCATTGATATGAGGGCCTCACCCTACGACCTTTCGGAATACGGCTATTCGCCAATTCCCATCGAAACCCCTGAAGGAAGACGCGAGTATGAGCGCTTACAAAGCGAACTCTATCGCAGGGGACTTAAGCTACGGTCGGAATTGATTGCAGCCCTGGAAAAAATTCTGTGACTGCCACCCTAAAAAATTGCGCCTTCTGATTTTGAAGGAATCGACCACGTCAGCGAGACAGTCGGCTGGGGCATCCATGTCGGGTCAGACCAACCCGACATACCATCGCTAAACTTGAGGCAAAGCCCCATTTTGAGCAAGTCGCGGAGATTCTCGGAACTCGATTGAAGGAGTTCTCTCGCTGATGTCGATTTAGAGTTTCAAATTCAACGATTTGCGGTTTTCCTCCCGCCATGATTCCCAATATCCTAGCCGAAAGATACGCCGCAGCCAAAATCCGCGAAATCTGGTCACCGGAGGGCCGTATCATTCTGGAGCGTGACTTCTGGATCGCGGTGATGAAAGGACAGCAAAACCTTGGCCTCGATATACCAGACGAAGCGATCGAAGCCTATAAATCGGCCAAAAATCAGATCAATCTCGCCTCCATCGACGAGCGGGAGCGGCTGACCCGTCACGATGTAAAGGCCCGGATCGAGGAATTCAACGACCTCGCCGGACACGAACACATTCACAAAGGAATGACTTCTCGGGATCTTACCGAGAACGTCGAGCAGCTCCAGGTGTACCGCTCGCTCGAAGTGATCCGCGACAAATCGGTAGCGGTTCTCGCCCGTCTCTCCGAGCACGCCAACCATTGGTCGGACCTCATGATCGCGGCCCGCACCCACAATGTGGCGGCCCAGCCCACGACCTTTGGCAAGCGAATTTCGATGTTTGGCGAAGAGATTCTCAGCGCCTTCCACAATCTTGAATCAATCCTTCAATCTTACCCGGTCCGGGGCTTGAAAGGTGCGGTGGGCACCCAGATGGACCAGGTTTCCCTCTTCAACGGTGACACGGCCAAAGTTGCCAAATTGGACGAGCAGGTCCGTGGCCACCTTGGTCTCCCCAAGGCCTGGACCAATGTAGGGCAGGTCTATCCGCGCTCGCTCGATTTTAGAGTGGTGAGCGCTTTGGTCGATCTCGCATCCGGCCCTTCCTCGCTCGCAAAAACCCTCCGCCTCATGGCAGGTCACGAAACCGCATCGGAAGGCTTTGCAAAAGGCCAGACCGGTTCCTCCGCCATGCCGCACAAGATGAACTCGCGATCTTGCGAGCGCGTCAACGGCTTTCATGCCATTCTCAAAGGCCATCTCACCATGGCCTCCAATCTCGCCGGAGATCAATGGAACGAGGGCGATGTCTCCTGTTCCGTGGTGCGCCGCGTCATGCTGCCCGACGCTTTTTATGCCATCGACGGACTGTATGAAACCTTCCTCACCATTTTGGGCCAGATGGATGCCTATCCTGCCGTCATTGAGAAAGAGAACACCCACTACCTCCCCTTCCTCCTCACCACGACCATCATGATGGAAGCGGTGAAAGCAGGAGTGGGTCGCGAGACCGCCCATGAAGCGATCAAGGAACACGCCGTCGCAACTGTGCACGATCTCAGAAATGGCAAAGCCAGCGAGAATAACCTGCTTCAGCGCATAGAAGAGGACGAGCGACTCCCTTTGGATTCCGGCGCGCTGGCCCAAATCCTCGCACAAGGTCGCGACAACGTTGGACAAGCCAAGGCTCAAATCGCCAACTTTGACCAAGAAATCGCGGCTCTCAAATCAGGATATCCCGAAGCTGCCACCTATTCCCCGGGCTCAATCCTCTAGAATCAAGCAACAGCACAAAAAATTCATTGATGCTCAGGAGGTCTACAAGCTTGAGTAGAAAGATATCACAACCCGCGCTGCCGGGCTTTTATTGGAAGAAATCAAAGCTAAAATGGGAAGCCTTGAGATAATACTAGGCCTGTAATTTCATGCTGCCGGTTCCACATCGGGTTTGACACCGCCCAGCCTGTTGCGTAGGTCCCCACCGACATGGCACAAGAAACGACTCTCATCCTCTTCAAACCCGACGCGATCAAACAGGACCTCGTTGGCACTGTCCTCGCCCGCTACCAGACCGAGGGATTCAAAATCCGGGGCATTAAAATGATGTCTCTTTCCGACGAGATTCTCGCAGAGCACTACGCCCACATCGCAGAAATGCCCTTCTTCCCATCCGTGCGCAGCTTCATGCAGGAGACTCCTGTCGTTGCTCTCGCTCTCAGCGGGGAAGACGTCATCAGCCGTGTGCGGGACCTTCTCGGACCGACTGACTCCAAGGAAGCGGCTGCCGGAACCATTCGCGGTGACTTTGGTGAAAAGTCCGAGGACTCCAAGATGCGCAACATCTGCCACGCCTCCGACAGCTCCGAAGCTGCTGAGATGGAACTCAAGCGCTTCTTCGACGAGGACGAGATCGTCAGTTACTAGATCTCCCGCCTGACTCCTGTTTTCCCAAGCCGCTCTGAGTTGAGCGGCTTTTTTGTGGGTCTATCACCCCTCAAAGTGACTCAAAATCGCGTGAACCAAGCCGTCGATATCGTGCTTTCCAGATTCGATGGATGGGGCCTCGCAGTGGGATTTAAAAGTCTTGTGAGTGACCGGGCCGATACAAGCGGCTTGGCACCCCTCGGGCCAATCAAGGTCCATTTTGAAGAAATTCTCCACTGTCGACCCGCTTGTGAAGGTGATCATGTCGGCCCCTTCCTCGCGCAATTGCCTCGCAGCACCAGTGGGATCGGCGGTCTCCGGAACGGTGCGATAGGCGAGACAGGAATCGACGATCGCCCCCTGATCCATGAGGCCATCGTAGATGACATCACGGGTTTCCTCTGCCTTCACCCAGAGAATTTTCTGATGCTCGATGCTTTCATTCTTGAAGGCCTCAAGGAGGCCTTCCGCGACAAAACGCTCCGGCATGAGATCGACCGCAAAACGAAACTCGCGAATCTTGGCTTCAGTGCTGGGCCCAATGGCCGCGATCCGGCAGCCTCCCAAACTCCGGGCATCCTGATAAGTGGCATAAAAGGCATCGAAAAACTTCTCGACCCCGTTTGGACTTGTGAAGACCAACCAATCATAGGTGTGGGACTCGGCAACCGACTCCGCAAAATCCTGTCGATCCTGCGGGTGTTCGATTCGAATCGTCGGCAGCTCAATAACATCCGCGCCCAGTTCACCCAGTCGCTTGCTCAAGCCACCCGCCTGCTCACGCGTTCGGGTCACCACGATCCTTTTTCCGAAGAGCGGTTTGGTTTCGAACCAATTGATCTTCTCCCTCTCCTTAACCACGTTACCTATGACAGCGACGGCTGGTGACTTAAATTTCTTCTCCTCCACAACGTCCGCAATCGTCTCGAGCGTCCCTTGAACCGTTTGATGCTTTCCAGTCGTCGCCCACCGGGTCAGCGCAATCGGCGTTTCTGCTGCTGCTCCCTCCTTGATGAACTCGGCACAGATTCCGCGAAGCCGTGAAACCCCCATTACAAAGACCTTCGTACCCGGAGTCTTGGCAAGCTGGGCAAAGTCGAGCGAGGTCTCTCCTTTCGTGGGATCTTCATGACCCGTAAAAATGGTCAGCTGCGAGCAATGGTCGCGATGAGTCACCGGAATCCCGGCATAAGCAGGGCCGGCGATCGTCGAGGAAATCCCGGGCACAATTTCAAACCTCACTCCCGCTTCCGCTAACTCGGCCGCCTCCTCGCCACCTCGTCCAAAGATCATGGGATCACCCCCTTTGAGTCGCGTGACCACTTTCCCCTGAAGGGTTTTCTCCACAATGATAGCGTTGATTTGATCTTGTGGAATGGCATGATCGGCAGCGCGCTTCCCGGCAAAAATCATCTCACACCCCTCCTTGGCCCACCCCACCAACTCAGCGCTGGAGAGAGCATCGTAAACCAAAACATCGCATTTCTCGATGCACTCCTTGGCCTTGAGAGTGACCAATCCCAGATCTCCCGGACCGGCGCCCACGAGGTAACAAATTCCGTTTTCTTGCGCTTCGTTCATTTCAGATTTTCAAAAAGTTGATGGGCCACCTCCATTGGCACCACTCCACTTGCCGTGGCCTTGCGTGGCATTCCGTTTCCTTCGGGGAAAACTCTCGCGCCCATTTCAAGATGCTCGCCCTCCAAGGTCGACCACACTCCAATCGGAGTGGAGCAACCGGCATCCAGCAACCTCAAAAATTCGCGCTCTGCAAACACCTGATTCCAGGTATCCCCGTGATTCAGAGCATCAATGACGACGCCCACCTCTTCGTCGCCACTCCGAATCTCAAGACCCACCGCACCCTGTCCGGCTGCCGGAAAGAAGCTCTTCTCTGCGAGACACTCTACAAAAAGAGGATGACGCTCGATCTCAAACATTCCCACGGTGGGATAGCCCAACCGGTTCAGACCGGCTTCCGCCAAAATGATGCCATCGTAGTCTACATCCATCGCCGCTTTTTTAATCCGCGTCGGCACGTTTCCGCGAAGGTCCACGACCTTGGCTCCGGGCTTGAGAAATTTGACCTGCTTCTCACGACGGACCGAACTGGTTCCGACGTGCGATCCTTTTCCGACCTCGCTCCACGGGATTTTACCGATCCAAGCATCCGCAACCGGCGCCCGCTTGAGAACCGAGCGCAGCTGAAAGGGCCTCTCCAGAACGGTCGGAAGATCTTTCAGCGAGTGCACCGCGACATCGATTTCTCCGGCTTCCAAGGCTAACTCCAGTTCCTTGATGAAAACCCCCTTGTCCCAAATCCCCTCGGCCTTCGCGACTTCATTAAGCGCCACATCCGTTCTGCGGTCTCCGGTCGTCTTGATAATCACCCGTTCGACCTCCAACCCCGGAAAGGCAAACGCGAGAGCGGCCTCGGTCATCTCAGCTTGCTTCAGCGCAAGGGCACTTCCCCGCGTTCCCAATTTTAACGTTTTCATGTTTTATTCGTTCACCGCCGGCAGCGAAGCCTTTTCAATCTCCTCACGGATGATCTCTTCGCACAGACGGAGTTGTTCCTCCCGCCGTTTCCTCGCCTGATCCGCCATTTCTTGCAAGGTATCAATATCGTAAAGGTAGACTTCCTCGATCTCTCCGACCTTTGGATCAATATCACGGGGGACAGCAATATCGACCATGATCAGTGGACGGTACTTCCGCTTCCGCCGCACCGCTTCCACGTGCTGGGGTTTCACCACGAAGTGAGGAGCACCGGTGGCAGCAATCACGACATCCAGATGAGCCAGCTCCTCCTCCCAACCGCTAAACGGCACCGCCCGACCACCGATTTCCTCGGCAAGGTCCACCGCCTTGTCAAACGAACGATTCGTCACCATGACCGACGAGGCTCCACGCGACTGCAACGCGCGTGCGGTTTTCCGACTCATCTCACCCGCTCCAATCACCATGACCGAACTCCCGTTTAGGCGTCCAAAAACCTTCTCCGCCAATTCTACCGAAGCTCCGGCTACCGACGTCGCACCCTCCTGAATCGCAGTATGAGTGCGGACTTTTTTTCCCACCCCAAAGGCCCGCTGGAAGAGCTTGTTGAGGACCGACTTGGTCCCCCCGCCCTCAAGTGAACGCTGGTAGGCCTTCTTGACCTGTCCAAAAATTTCTGTCTCCCCGAGCACCATCGAATTCATCCCACTGGCCACCCGGCAAAGATGCTCGGCCGCATCCCGTGCTTCGTGGTGGTAAAAAACACCTTCGCGTGAGCCGTGATACTCGCGCTGTTCACAAATCCAATTCTCCAGCTCAACCACCCCGCTGCTACCATTCACCACGGCATAGTATTCGGTCCGGTTACAAGTCGAGAGCACTACTCCTTCGAGGATATCCTTGGACGAGATCAAGCCCTCGGTCTCTCGATCAAGCGCACCATCCGAAAGCGCAAATTGCTCCCGAACCTCAACGGGCGCGGTTTCGTGATTCAGTCCCAGACAAACGAGTTTCATCACAGCTTTGCAAAAACAACGAGTGAGAGGACAAAGAGAACGGTCAAACCGATCGCCAGTTGTCGACCGGGAAGACCCCGAACAAAATAAACACCAAGTAGAACGGCATAGAGAACCCAGGTGATGGTCGCAACCATCAGATGAAGGCTGAAATTGCCCTCCGGCATCAAGAGCCCCGCGATGATCCCGGCAGTCAGAATCACCCAACCGACAACCGCGATGCGGGCCATGGCTTTCACCAAACGACTGATCGATGGCATCCCGTGAACCAGCCCGCCACCGAATTTATGAGACTTGAGCCGGTAATTCAGGATAAAGAACATCACGCCTGCCACCGCCGCCAAAGCCAGCGCTCCATAAGAAAGAACGGAGAGAGAAGTGTGAGCCTCACGCCAGGCATCAACCGAATCGGCGCTTATGACATTCTTTTCAAAAAACCCAGGAATGAGCGCGATCAGCTGTAGCAAGATCACAAGCGGAGCCGTGAAAACGCCCAGAAGTGAGACCCGGTAGGTTGTTCCAGTGACGAGATAGAAAAAAGTCAGCGACCAAGCGAGAAACAGGCAAATTTCGCCGACATCGCCCAGAGGACATTGCCCCCGGAGCCCCCCCCGCCAAGCGAGCGCCATGAGTTGGGCACCAAAGGCCAGCGTCATCCAGATAAAAGCCACGGGACTCGGTCTCTCCGTGCGAAGTGACATGGCGCCCACAACACCCCCTGCAATTGCAAGAACTGTCGCGATTACCACCCAGCCGATTCCCATGCCCATGTAACTGCCCTTCCCCAGCCAACCTTTCAAGTGCGGATCGGCGGATTCTTTGAGACAATCCATCCTGTCCCGCGCGCTCTGGCAAGGTCCGGTACCGTCAGCGCAACGGGGAAAACCCTCCCTTACATGAATTCCCCTTCGAATTCACCGTCATCCCCATCACTTCCCTCGAAGTCGACCTCACGAACCCTCTTCTTGTCGCGGAGGGTTTCGACTTGTTTGCGCAGCTTTTCGCGAATCTCGGCGCCATCCCGGACCGCCCGGATATTGACCTCGGGAAGAGAACGGTCCGAGGTCTGCAGCACGATGTTCGAAAGTCCAAAAATGCGAAGCCAAAAGGGTTTTTCGAGACGGTTATCCTTCACGCGGTAAAGCTCAACCTCGTTGATTTCCTGGTTCAGAATTCCCTCATAAATCCGCATCCGCTCGCTCGTGAACTCAAAAACCATCAACTTGGTCCCCAGCCAAAGCCATCCGCCGTATGCCAAAGGAACGATGGCGGCAATCGCGATCCATGCTGACCACCAATACGCTGCCACGCAAATCAGGATGATGAGAAAAAGCGAGGCCATCATAGGCCAAAAATTAACAATCTGGTGCGAACGACCCTTCCAAACAATGTTTTCTTCTTTATCTGGCATATTAGCAAGCTGGCGTGATTCTGCGATCTCCGCAAGTGCAGAAGGTCACCAGAATTATAACAGACAACGTCGGACCGACTCACGAACCACCGACTGATGACAGCCCACCCTGTTTTCCAGAGCCATCTTGCTTGGCGTTTCGAAAGTGAGGGAGATGGGGCAACCGATCTTCGCCAGATAGATTGCCTCCGGCCACCCTTCAGGCAGGTCTGGATGCTCGGAGTGGTAAATCCAACCCGGCGCGGTCACCTCGTGGTCATCAATGATGGCCTCGGGCTCCGGCGGGAAATACGGTCCCGCTGCCGCCAGCAACTCGCAGTGCTTCGGAGCGGCACCTCCTTGATTGATTTCGTAGTAATAAAATCCGGTGCTTTCCCAATCCTCGTGCAAAGATAGGAATAGCTGCGGGGTTGTCTGCTTTCCCAACCAGGCAATGTGCGAGCAAACCTCCACGGTTTCACACAAACAGTAGTCGCGATTCAGATCAATCCCCCCTGAATTCTCCCGCGTCCCAGCCACAAGGCCCGTCGGATTAAGCGCCGGGCAAATCAGCCAGTGGCACCGATCGTCAAAAAAATCTTCTTTCAGCAGCTCCAACAGGGCCTGCGGGCCGGCTGGCTCATCCCCATGCATCCCCGATGACAGGTATACGCACGCCTTTGACGAATCCCCCTTTGACGAAGCCAGCAGTGGAAATCCGCCAACTTCGCCATACGTCTCGCTTTGAAAGCCCCGCGAATCCGTCTCGTCTGACCATTCATGGAGAAAAGCGCACCAATCCATTACTTCTTAACGGGCATGAAAGGCCACTTGGGGGTGCCTTTGGGCTCGGGAGCGGTTGGAGTTTTGCCCAACCCAAAGTCTCCCGCAGTCAATCCACGCTCTTTCCAAACTCCAGCATTCTGGCCGCTCCAAAATCCATAAAAGCTAGGATAAAAAGCGTCGACAAAGTCCACATTCGCCTTCTTCGGGACCTCAAGATCAAGCAGGTGAAAGCTGGCATTCACGATCAAACGACGAAGATCCTCATTCAAAAAATCGACTGAAGCCCCCATCGTGGTGCAGAGCGAACGCCCGCTTGCTTTTCCATCGGGCGACTCGTAGGTGTGCAACCAGGCAAGCGGCATCATTGGATTATTCTTGGGGCCATCGACCGGCTTTGAGGCAGGATCCAGCGACTCGGTAACGACACCCCGAAGTAAGATCGTGTCCTTGTCCGTCAGATGACGGACCCCGTATACATCGCTGGGCCCAAAAACATCCTTCACCGAGTTGAGAACCGGATGCTCCTTGGAGCCCTTCTCGATCACACCCCGGGCACCTTGGGTCTTGTGACCTCCGTGGTGATTCACCCAGCGCTCGCCCAGCACTTTCAAACCCCACTCGCCTGCGCCAATGTTCCACATCTTGTCTCCACCTTTGAAGGCATGGGTCGCGGTGCGAAAACCGATCACCGGTTTGCCGGCATTCAAAAAGCCACCCAAGTGCTTGATCGTCTCGGGCGTGTATGCGCGCATCCGTGTTCCGATGATCATAAGATCTGCCGAATCAAGCTTCTCCCAACCGGTCACCCCCTTGATATTGTTTGGATCAATATAGCTTCCATCAGCACTCCACGAGAATAGAACCGTGGTGTCAAAGCCATGGCGCTCCGAGAGAATCTTTGCCAACATCGGAGCACTTTCCTCCGAGCGATACTCCTCATCCCCGGAAACCAGCACGATGTGCTTACCCTTTCCGGGCCCTTCCTTGCCTCTGAAGCTGAGCCATTTTTCCTGTGCCAATGTCGTCATCGAAGTGAGACAGACCAACGCGAGTCCAAGTGTTCGTTTCATCCCGATCACTAATAAAGGGATTACGCGCCGTGAAAAGAACGAAAGCTTCCTCTTATAAGCAAGCTCCGCCACACGTCCGATCAAAAGGCTTTTTGATTCAGGATTTTTTGAACTATCCTCATCGCATGAGACTACCAGCAATTTTGGCTCTGACCGCCTCCATACTATCCGCGGAAACCACGTATCCAATGAAGTTCCACAAAGCGCCCAGACCCCTCGCAAAAAACGCAGTGGTGGAGGATTGGCCCCGCTTTTTTGGCCCGAGGGACAACTGCACCACAAAAGAAAGACCGCTTTTACAGAAATTCCCCGAAACGGGCCTTCCAAAGGTCTTCGAACTGACCCGTGGGGAATCTTATAGCTCTCCCATCATTGTCGATGGAAAACTCCTTCATTTCCACGCCATCGACTCCAAGGAAACACTCGATTGTCACCATGCCGAAACCGGTAAGCGCCTGTGGACTTTTCAATACCCTTTCAAATACCGTGATCGCTACGGCTTCTCAAACGGCCCGCGCTCCAGCCCGGTGGTCCATCAAAACAGGATCTACCTGATAGGTGTCACCGCCAAACTTCACTGCCTCGACCTCAAGACCGGCAACATGATCTGGAAACGGGATCTCATGGAAGAATTCAAAATTCCGCAGTATTTCTTCGGATACGGTCCAAACCCCATGATTCACGAAAAGACCCTTATCTTGAACGTTGGAGGAAAAGAAAAAAAAACCAGCGGCACCTGCGTAGCGGGCCTGAATCTCGAAGACGGAAAAACAGTATGGACCCACGAAGACGTCTGGGGGGCCTCATATGCTTCGCCGATAATGACAAAAATCCACGATCGGGACGTCGCCTTGGTTCTTGCTGCCGGCGAATCAAGACCCGCCCACGGAGGTCTGCTGGCCTTGGATCCGAAGTCCGGAAAGCTGCTTTCACGCTTCCCATGGCGTGCCGATATCTACGAATCAGTTCTTGCATCAACTCCACTATCCGTAAATGAAAATCAAATATTCATATCTGATTGTTATCAAATTGGGGGGACTTTACTTGAATTCTCAAAGGATTTTTCTATTGAGCCGCTCTGGAAGAGACGTTTTTTTGGCATGCACATGATGACTCCGCAAAAAATAGGAAATCACCTCTACGGCTTTGCTGGCAGGAATATTCCCGACACTCAGCTCAAATGCATCAATTTGAAGAGCGGAGAAATATTAATTGAGGAAGACATGAGATGGAAAGAGGGCCAGCGTGTCACCGGTTTATTCCGGGGATCATTCCTTCAAACTGATAATAGAACGTTCTCACTCGGAGAAGACGGCAGCTTCGTTGAACTTAAAATGAAGCCGGAGAAAATTGAAATCATACAAAAAACCAGGCTGTTCTTCGCGAAAGATTCGTGGACGCCTCCGGTTTTGAGCAACGGTCTCCTTTACGTCGTCCAAAATGTCAACGGATTTGATGGTTCTTCAGCCCGCCTCATTTGTTACGATTTTCGAGGAGTTGAGAAATAATATTCGGCGGATTCAATTAATTTGACATAGATACGATAATTATCATTGTAAGCGCATGGCAAAAGTTAAGCGTGCAAAAGCAAAGCGCTATAGCGCAACAGAGAAGAAGAAGATCCTTGACTTCATCAGCAAGGAAGGCCGCGGCGGACAAACAAAGGCTGTTGCCAAGTATGGAGTCACCGCGGCAACGATTGCTTCATGGAAGCGTAAAGACGGAGGTTCACCAATCACGACGGCAAAGGGCGGGTCCAAGGAACTTCGTGCAGTTGAAGAACTCGCAAGCCTCCTCAAGGAAATCGCAACAGTCGAAGCTCGCCTTTTAAAACTTAAGAGCGCTTACCAGAAAGCAAAGTCCAAGCTTTAGAAGGGGAAAACCTGACACAAACCCAAGAAGAGCATCTCCGGTCACCGAAGATGCTCTTTTTTATTTAAATTATCAGCCTCCGAGATAGCTCATTTCAGCCTTGGGTTGGTCAACTTCACCGCGTTCCTCAGAATAGCGGTCTTTTCGTTTTACCCACAGGCCTCTTATGAATTCGGCCACTTCCTCATCCGACTCCACTGATCGCAGACACCCCCGGAGATCCACACCTTCACCGGCAAACAAGCACGTGAAGGCCTTACCTTCAGCCGAAACCCGCAAACGCGAGCAATCACAACAAAACGGCTGACTCACTGACGAAATCAGTCCAAATTCTCCTGCTCCATCCAGAAAGCGCCAACGCTTCGCAACTTCGCCGGGATAAGCAGGTGAAACCTCCTCCACCCTGAACAGCCTGGTAACAATCTCCAGAATCTCCCTGGCCGTCACCACCTGCCGGGTGTCCCAACCATTGGTCTCCCCCACATCCATAAACTCGATAAATCGAAGTGTGACACCGGCATCGTGGCTCCAGCGGATCATCGGAACAATCTCCTGCTCATTGACTCCCCGCTGCACCACCATATTCACCTTTACCGGGAGACCCGCGTCCCGCGCCGATTTGATCCCCAGCAAAACCCGGTCGAGCTTTGCCCCCACCCCGTTCATCTTGGCAAAAGTCTCCTCGTCAAGAGCATCAAGACTGACCGTGACCCGGTCGATGCCCGCCGCAGCCAAGCCTTTAGCATGATGACTCAGTAAAATGCCATTTGTAGTCATGGCCAGGTCCTCAACTCCCGGAACAGCCGCAATCATGGCAACAAGATCCTCTACTCCACGGCGTAAAAGCGGTTCACCACCAGTCAACCGCACCTTGGTCACGCCCAGTTTAACACCAGCCCTGACCGTCCTAACCAGTTCATCAAAATTCAAAATCTCATTGCGTGGCAAGAACTCATGACCGGGCCCAAAGACCTCAATCGGCATGCAATAACGACACCGAAAATTACAACGGTCGGTCAGGGACAGCCTCAAATCACGCAAAGGTCTCTTCAGTCGGTCAAGCACAAAGGGACTCTCTCCCTCACTCTAAGAATTGCGAGTGTAATTCTTCGCTTATGCAGACTCCGGCCGCCCAAGGCGCTCCTCGGCCCAGTCCTCGGGCTCCCGTGAAACCCGCTGGCAAATCCTTTCCAGGCACCGCTCCCAAACCTCCTCCCCTTCAAGAATTCGCACCTCGATTCGCAGATAGTAAATCGGCACATCGACCTTATGGGGTTTCGGAAATCGGACGGCATCCTTTTCGGTTGTCACGATCATATCTACCCCGCGGTTGATGCATCGATCCATGAAGGGTTCAATTTCCCTGGAAGTAAAAGCATGATGGTCGGAGAAGGTGGTGTGGAACATCACCTTGCCACCCAGCTTTTTGAGGAGGTTATCAAAGCTCTTGGGCTGTGCGATTCCCGAAATTGCTCCGATATACTTCCCCTCCAAAGCTTCCAACGGAAGCTCATCGTCATTGAATACCCCCTTCAGGTGCTTCGGCCCGTGGGTGCACTGGAGAATCTCCGCCTCTTTGTTGTGTTTGCGGATCCGCTTGATCAATTCATCCTGTGGCTTGCCGTCACATTTGGTGATGAAAATATAGTCAGCCCGACAAAGATTGGGGGGAGGTTCCCGCATCGTCCCCCTAGGCAAGATATAGCCATTTCCGAATGGAGCGTTTTGATCCACTAGAATTACATCCAGCGAATGATCCAAATCAAGATACTGCAGTCCGTCATCGAGCAACAAAGTGTCAGCACCTAATTCCTTCACTGCAAAACGACCACCCCGCACTCGGTCCCGGTCAACCACCACCGAGACTCCCGGAAGATTTTTGGCCAACATGTAGGGCTCATCACCCGCATACTTCGCCCCAAGGAGAACCTTCCGACCATCGCTCACAATCTTCGGCGGACTGGTGACAATCCCACCTGTTTCAGGATTGGTCCATCGCTGGCGTTCCTTGAGGTCGGAGCTTTTATATCCCCGACTCAAGATCGCAACCCTGCGCCCCTTGGCCGTGAGCTCCCTGGCAAACCGTTCCACCACCGGAGTCTTTCCGGTTCCACCCACCGTGATATTCCCAATACTCACCACCATCGTGCCAAGACTGGATTGGCTCTTCCAACCGCTGCGAAATAGGCGGAGGCGGAGGCGGACCCCAAAACGGTAAATCCATGAAAGCCCGCGGAGCACAATCCGCATCAAAGAGGGGCCAAGCCCGCGGGCCCGACCGAAAATGACATCAGTCGCCCACTTCTCGAGCTCGTTCTTATCTCCCGCCATCGGATGCCTATTTTAGCCGTATTTCCTCTTACTTGCCACTCTCTTTATCATTGTGATCCCTTCGATCACAAACCCTAGCATGCTCAACCAGTCGGTTTGATATCATCGTCTTGAGTAAAACACCGTTCTGCCGAAAAATCGACAGGCCGATAACCATGGTCACAACCGTGAAAAAAGGCTGACAAATTTCTCACCACAGGGCGTCCCGCTGCAGGTCCGCCGGTCCAGTCAACCCCTTCGAGACGGTCTTGAAATTCCGGGTTTCCCAAACGTTGACCAGGGCGCGCTTCCACCTCTTAATCCTTAACCTCATTCTCGGGTGAAGTGCGATCAAAGTCGAACAAGCCGCCGTTCCCGGTTCGACCACTGAAAAGCGGGAGATCGAGTGGCCCACGTGGAATCCATCGACTTTTCGAAATAAGGTCGCAGACATTAATCAACGCTTCCTGCCCAACTTTATCAAGGTGCCCTCGGGAGAAGTGGTAACCTATGGCCGTCGCCCAGACGGGATCCGAAAAAATCGCCCTTATCAGCAAACGTGAGGAAAACGCCAAGGACGGAATCTTTCAATTCCGGCAATGCTTTCTTCCCACCTTCCGCTTCGCGGGAAAGAGTCTCTTCTTGGTCCAAATCAACGAGCTCATTGCCCACGGCCGCAAGTGGCTCTACTCAGCCTACAATTATCGGTCGACCTTCCTCAAACTCCATCCTACCCGCACGAAGGAAGCGAAGGGCCTGATCGTTTACCACACCTCCATCATGCTCCTGTCCGTTGCCGAAAAGCTGGTGGTCGAAAGCTTTCGCAAGTGGGGCTGGAATATCCTCGTTGGGCTGCCGTCGGACAGCCTCTACCGGACCAGACTCCCTGCGCTGGCCTCAAGCAGAGGGACCATTCAAAATGGCCGCGCAATTGGTGGCGGAAGACATGGACCAACACTACCTGTAGCAGGTAAACAGCACCCGCGTGGCCTTGCAATTCCTGGCTCGAACCCGGCCCGAGTAGCTACATGGAAAACGGGTGCTCATCGGGAGAAGCGCCGGCACTTTTGGGATGCCGGCGGAAACGCTCATGCCCCCCGTGGGGGATGCCCTGATCTTTATCAGCGGCGGCACCAATCTTCTCTCACTTTATGAATCAGGTTACACCGGAGTCTTCTCGGATTCATGGGAATGGATTAACGATGCCCGACACAATCCCCCAACGGAGGTGACGCGAATTTTCTCAGATAAAGAATACCATGAACTCTACCAACGAGCCTCCACCGTGACCATAATCACCCGGGAAGACTTGCCCCGATGCTCAAAACTCACCGGATCCTGATGATTACCGGCGCTATCGATCTCATTATGCCCGACGAACAAGCTTATGGACTTCACCACGCACTTGGCTACCCCTAACGTTGAACCGCTCCATGGGGTCATCACCTGATCGCAGTTCGGTTCTCGAGGTCTATCGCATCGAACGATTATTAGAACGTAACCTTCTAAGCAAGGCCTTTAAACTTCCCTTTCGTCACAGAGCTTTGAATTAAAAATCGATACGCCTGGCAAAGAGGAGCAAAGTTTATCAATTGATGGGAGAAAAAGGAGGCCTGAAAATGCTCCCCGGTCGGAAGAGATTTATTTAGCTCTCATCTTTTTTCGGAGATCTTCGGACAGTATATCACGTTCCACTTTGGAGCCCTCATGATGCTTTCAGTAGATTTCGCGTGGGTACGGAAGTCCGGCTGGCCCCACGTCAATCCCGAAAAGCGACGGAGCACTTGATCCCGCAACACTCATTCGAATGCTAAAAATCATGCATTTCTTCATAGCATCGCCTGAAAATTAAGGCATTCTTGAATAAGTAATCGCTTAACCACGTTAAAATAATCACATGAAAACCTATAAAGCACTTTCGGCCGGCCTTACTGCCGGAGCACTCACTCTCATTTCCTGCACCCCAACCGAACAAAAATACGGTGGCGGCGGTGCAATCGCCGGAGGAGTTGGCGCGGCCATTCTGGGAGGAGACAGCACGGATATTGCCAGGGCGGCGACCATTGGCGGCGCTGCCGGAACCGGTTACGCCGTCTACAAGGAGCGTCAGAACAACAACAATAGAGCCTACAATACCGGAGGTGACACTCCAGTGGCTTCAAATTATCCGACCGCGCATCAAAGCGGAACGCCGGGTATCGTCATCAGCCCGCATAAGCCTTACAACAAGGTCCGCGTGACCGGCATGAACCCGGGTCAACTTGCGACCGATCCAACCACCAATAAGATCTTCGTTGTTCCAAACTAATCCGGCTTCGAATGAAAACGCCCGCTTAGGATTTCTCCGAAGCGGGCTTTCTTATGGATAATTCCCGGGTTCTAAATTTTCTTTAAAGCACCGGTCGAATCTCCAAAACGCTTGGTATTTGAACCGAATTCGTTGAGCATCCGAACATAAAGATTAGACAGCGGAACCTCTTCACCGAGGTCAACGTGGCGACCGGTCTCGAAGGCTCCTCCCCCATTTCCGGCGAGAATGACCGGGAGATCGCTGTGGCTGTGACGGTCACCATCCGCAATGCCACTTCCGTAAACGATCATGGAATTGTGTAGCAGTGATTTCCCGTCGACATCCTCGGTCGTCTTCATTTTCTGCATGAAATAAGCCAATTGCTCGATGTAAAACTGATCGATCTTCTGAATCTTTTCCAGATTGTCCTTACGTTGCTTGTGGTGAGAAACATTGTGGTGACCCTCGGACACCCCAATCTCTTTAAAAGAGCGATTGCTACCATCATGAGCGAGAAGGAAGGTAGAGATTCGCGTGCTGTCGGTTTGGAAGGCAAGAACCATCATATCCATCAAAAGTCGCATATGATCTTTGTAATCCTTGGGTTGACCTTCGGGGGCGCTCACACCCGGATCGAGAGTTCGGCCAAGAGACTCGCTCTTTTGGATCTGGCGCTCGATCTCCCGAACTCCGGTGAGGTATTCCTCAAGCTTGTGCTGGTCATTTCGACCAAGGTGCTTGTGCATAGCTTTGGCATCATCCGCAATGAAATCGAGAATCGATTTTTGGGTCGCGCGACGCTGGGCGAGGCCTTTTGCCCGTTCCTCTGCCGAACCGGCCCCAAAGAGACGCTCGAAGACGAGGCGGGGGTTGGCCTCAGGAGTATTGGGCTGGTTTTCCGATCTCCACGAAAGATTAAACTGGTAGGCGCAGGAATACCCCGAGTCGCAGCGCCCCGACTTCCGGACACCATCACATGTAAGCTCGAGCGAAGCCAAGCGGGTCTTGTCATGAACCAGTTGTGCCGCGATTTGATCAACCGAAGTGCCCACCTTGATGTCGGAACCTGATGTCTTCCTGGCGCGTTGTCCGGTAAGGAAGGTAGCGCTACTCCGGGCGTGGTCACCTGCACCATCCCTTCCGGCAGTAGCATTTTTGTGAGCGAAGCCGGAGTATATCTGCATATCGCCCTTCAGTCCCTCAAGCGCCTTCATGCTCTTACCGAGCTGGTAGTTGCGCCCCTTCCCTTTGGGCTTCCAGTGCTCGAGGTTCACTCCATTTGGAATGTAAAGATAAGCCATACGGAGCGGGCTCCCAATCGAGGTCGAGGCAATCTTACCGGAGGTCGCCGCCATAAGAGGACCCACCGACTCCAAAGCTGGAAGCCCCACAGCGGCTCCAAGGCCTTGAAGAAACTTTCGGCGATCCAATCCTACCCGGTGGTTCATGAAGTAAGTTTACACAATTTTAAGGATTTTTCTCGCATATTTTTTTCATCGCAATGGCGGAGTCGGGTCAATCTTGATTTCAATAAGAACTTGTGATACCTTTAGGGTTTTCCCGTCACGCTTTGTGCCTAAACTTTGACCATGCCAACCGCAGCCGATCTTGATTCCGCCATCAGAGATGTTCCTGATTTTCCGAAGCCCGGAATCCTCTTTAAAGATATCACTCCGATTCTAGGAGATCCGGAACTTTTCAAATCCTCACTCGAATTGTTGGCTAAAACCGCCGGAGATACCAAAATCGACAAAGTCGTTGGGATTGACGCACGAGGATTTATTTTTGCTGCCGGAGTGGCTCAGATTCTCGGAGCCGGCTTTGTCCCCATTCGAAAGAAGGGCAAGCTTCCGTGGACGACCCACCAAATGGCTTACAGCCTGGAATACGGGGAGGACGTTGTTGAAATTCATACCGATGCCGTGAAGCCGGGCGAAAGAATCCTTCTGGTCGATGATCTTCTTGCGACCGGCGGCACTGCATCGGCCGCCATCAAACTCCTCAAAGCCCTCGATTCCGACATCGTCGGCGTTTCCTTCCTGATCGAGCTGACCGCCCTGAAAGGACGCGATATTCTTGGCCATTCCCAAATCCACTCAATACTTTCCTACTAAGCCCATGACCTTCAAAAAATACGCCGAATCCCTACTTCGCTACCCTGATCTTGGATTCAGTCTTGACCTCTCGCGCATGGATATTCCGGATGACTTCGAGAGCCAAATGCAATCGCAAATCAATAAAGCGTTTACTGATCTCAAAGCCCTCGAAGCCGGTGAAATTGCGAACCCGGATGAAGGCCGCATGGTAGGGCACTACTGGCTCAGAAATCCCGAACTCGCTCCAAACGATGAAATTCGGCGTCAAATCTCCGGACCAATCAAAGCGATTAAGGAATTTGCCTCGATGATCCCGACCGGCGAAATCGCCCCACCTTCCGGAGGATTTTTCAAAAACCTCCTCATCATCGGAATTGGTGGGTCGGCTCTGGGGCCCCAACTCATCAACGATGCCCTGGGTCAGATCGATGAGATCCGTCCCTTCTTTTTCGACAATACCGACCCCGATGGCATGGACCGCGACCTTCGAAAAATAGGCCCCGATCTGGACAAGACCCTGGCTGTTGTGATTTCAAAATCCGGAGGTACCCCCGAAACACGCAACGGGATGCTCGAAGCCAAAAACGCCTACGAAGAGGCCGGACTTAACTTTGCCAGGCACGCCATCGCGGTAACCGGCGAAGGATCCAAACTGGATCAATTCGCGCGCGAAGAAGGATTCATCACCACCTTCCCCATGGAAGACTGGGTCGGTGGTCGCACCTCGGTCCTCTCGACTGTGGGCCTGGTTCCCATGGCAATTCAAGACATCGACTTCGAGGAGATGCTCGCCGGCGCTGGGGAAATGGACGAAATCACCCGCCAGACCAACGTGAAAAAAAATCCTGCAATGCGGCTCGCATTGGCATGGCATCATGAAGGAAACGGCAGGGGCGAACGCGATATGGTGGTACTACCCTATAAGGATTCGCTCGTTCTATTCTCCAAATACCTGCAGCAGTTGATTATGGAATCCCTCGGAAAGGCGGAGGACCTTGATGGCAAGCTCGTGAACCAGGGAATCGCTGTTTACGGAAATAAAGGCTCGACCGACCAACATGCCTATGTGCAGCAGCTGCGCGACGGACTCCACAATTTCTTTGCGACCTTCATTGAGGTTCGCAAGGGACGATCGGGAGACTCCATCACAATCGAAGGCGAGAACACCTCGGCCGATTACCTCCAGGGATTTCTCCGTGGAACCCGGCGGGCCCTTTACGAAAACGGCCGCCATTCGGTTCTCATCTCAATCGAAGAGGTCACGCCAAGAACCCTCGGCCACCTTATCGCACTGTTTGAGCGCACGGTGACCTTTTACGCATCCATGGTGAACATCAACGCCTACCACCAACCGGGCGTCGAAGCAGGAAAGGCTGCTGCGACGGAATTCCTCGAAATGCTCAATGAAGTGCGGGGTCACCTGACAGCCGATCGAAGAAGCGCGGAAGATGTGGCCACCGCCATCAGCTGCGATCCGGAAGAGGTCTTCCACGCTTTGGTTCACCTGGCAGCCAACGGAGAGGCCACTCACTCCAGGGGAGATCACCCCATGGACGACCGCTTTTTCCTCTAGACGGGGAATAAGATCACACTTCTCCAGCTGTCTTAGAAACTCACGAACAATATCGGGACCATATTCATCCTGATACTGGTTCAGAGTTTCAAGGTGCTCGCGGCAGCTGACCAGATCAGGAACGAGAAGCCGGCGACCCACTTCGTATCAGATTTCATAAAGAGGCCGATTCACCTCAAAGAAGACAACATACCCGGACAAGTCGTAACGTTGGAGAACTTCCACCAGGACGATGTCATGGATCTTATCCAGAAGCTGAACGCTCGCCTCAATTAACGAGTCTTCAAAATCGGGAGCGTTATCGCTTTCCTAAAAAATCCAAGCAAGTTCCCGCAATCAACCTTTGCCGGTTACCACGGCACAAGATATCTACGCAACTTCGTGGGCATTTTGTGTAGAGGAAAAAAACCAAGTCCGCAGGCAGTCGGGAATACTTGAACATTTGCGAGCCGATCAGAAGTCGCCGATGAATCGAGTCGACCAAAATTTCGAGGCTCACCTTGTTCCGACTCCGGGGGGGCGCACCTCGACACAAAGCAGAGCCCTTTTTGATTTGATCTTCATCAATGTCAAAAAGCCCGCTTAACACATCAGATGTGTCGATTAATTGGCTATTTGTGATCTGACTCATCGTCTAATTTCATCTCCCCCGTGACATGACGCGATTGTTCATCCGTCCAACATCTTTATTCATGATGAACCCACTCGGAAAGCTCATAAGACACACTTCGGTCATCAGGGCGGCGTTCAAGCTAAGAAAATTTTAGATGAGAGGATCAAAGTGAAACATCCTCGTGATTTTGGCTCTGTGAGTGATTTCGCCTGACTCCCGGCGACAAATCTTAGTTCAAAGATCCAATCTCATCAATTTGGAGATTTTCGAGGTCTCTCAACCTGTCCATAGTCCCCGTCATGGCTAATCCCTATAAAAGAACTCCGGAGAAAATCGTGGCTCCTCCGACCGGTTGGCTGGCCACCGCCAAAAGGCTTGGACCGGGGTTTGTTCTGTCAGCGTCCATTGTCGGATCGGGAGAGCTGATCGCCACCACCATCTTTGGCGCGCAGGTCGGGTTCATCTGCCTCTGGCTCATTCTCTTTTCCTGCCTCGTTAAGGTTGCCATTCAAATCGAGTTCGGACGCTACACCATTTACTCCGGAAAGACCTCAATGGAGGCCCTCGACGATCTTCCCGGGCCACGATTCGGCAAAGCCGGCTGGGCCGTTTGGAGCTGGTTCGTGACCCACAGCCTGAAAAACCTGCAAGTTGGAGGAATTATCGGCGGCGTGGCCCTAGCTCTTTCCGCACTGTATAGCTTTGGCCTATCCGGCGAAGCCAGCAATTTAATTTGGACTATCCTGGCGGCAACCTTCACCATACTGGTCGTCTCAAGGGGCATCTACAGCCCCATCGAAAAGTGGTCTATCATCATGATTGGGCTCTTCACCATTTTCACCGTGATCTCTCTGGTTTCGCTGCAATGGACCCCCTTCGCGATTTCCGGTAGCGAACTCGCTTCAGGTCTTAACTTCGAACTTCCTCCTTCCACCTTGTTCCTCGTCGCTCTGGGAACGTTCAGTATCACTGGCGTCGGCGGCGATGAGGTCCTGGCCTACAACTATTGGCTGATCGAGAAGGGCTACGCTTCCTTCACCGGTCCCGAACCCGAGAAAAACTCGACGGAATGGCTGGTACGCGCGAAAGGCTGGATTCGTGTCATGCAGCTGGATGCCGCTCTCTCAATGGTTTGCTACACCATTGTCACCGCTCTGTTTTACCTCCTTGGAGCCGCCATCCTTCATAGCCAAAAAATCGTCCCCGAAGGAAACCAGCTGATCACGGTTCTCTCGAAAATGTATACTCAAAGCCTAGGCCCCTGGGCTGAAACCGCCTTCCTTATCGGAGCAGTTGTTGTCCTCTTATCCACCCTGCTCGCCGCCCTCGCAGCTTGGACCCGCTTATTCTCCGATGCCTTCGGTCGTTTTGGTTGGATCGATTTTCACAACGAGAGGCAACGCCGTAAATCAATCGCAATCCTCTCGGTCATCTTCCCCATCATCTGGAGCCTACTTTACTTCACGATCGGCAAACCCGGCTTCATGGTCATCATCGGCGGGGCTCTCACCATGATCATCTTGCTGATCGTAGTCTTCGCCGCCATCATCATGAGATACCGCTGGCTGCCACAAGAGCTTCGACCATCACCTGCCTTTGATCTCGCCCTTTGGCTTAGTATCCTTGCAATCGTGGCCGCCGGCGTCTTCTCCGCAATCAAATTCGCCATCGCCTGACCTGCAGCAATCACACGGGGACCGCAAGTTCCTCAACAATCTCCGACACCACCGATTGACCGGTTCTTCCAGCGTATTGAGCATCAGCTTCCAGTACGAGACGATGCCCGATCACGCCGGGAGCAAGTGATTGAATGGTCTCAGGGAGGACAAAATCACGCCCCTCAAGTAAACTAAGTGCCTGGGAAATTCTCAACAAATTGAGTGAGGCCCTGGGACTGGCCGCCAACTTTACCCCCGGGCGCCCGCGGGTCCCGGCAACCAATCGAACAAGATATTCCTGCAAGGCCGGGGTAATGGAAACCGCCGCCACCGCTTTACTCACCCGCAGCAAATCCCCGCGGGTGACCACCTGCTCAACGCGGATCAGGGGATGCGCCTGCTCCTGGGCATTCAGGATTGCCATCTCCTGATCCACCGAAACATAGCCCAGCGAACATTGATAAGCAAAGCGGTCCATCTGGGCTTCGGGGAGCGGGTAGGTCCCCCGTAGCTCAACCGGATTCTGGGTCGCGATGACAAAAAACAAATCTCCCAAATCGTAGCGATTCCCTTCCACCGTCACCTGCTTCTCCGCCATGGCTTCAAGAAGAGCACTTTGCGTCCTGGGCGAGGCCCGGTTCACCTCATCAGCGAGGAGAATATCACTGAAGATCGGTCCCCGATGAAACTCAAAACTGGCATTCCGGGCATCAAGCACACTGACTCCGAGAATATCGGACGGCAGTAAATCGGGCGTAAACTGGATTCGCTGGAAATCACCACCGCCGATCGAAGCCGCGATGGCCTTCGCTAGAGTGGTTTTTCCAGTCCCGGGAACATCCTCCAGCAAAACGTGCCCGCCGGCAATCATCGTGGCGATGACACGGCGCACCGTGTTCTCCTGCCCCAGCATGACCGCCTTCACCGAGGCTTCCAACCGGCTGACTATCTCCGCCGCTCCACTCATTCCTTATCGGCCTGCTCGCTGTTCCACTTCTCCCAAACCGGACGCGACACCTTCTGATGCCACTCCCTCAATTCCTCAATGAACGCGAGATCCTCTTTTGACATTTCCTTTGCGAGACCATCCAGGCGGTCATCGTTCAAAAGCCTGATTCCCTTATTTGTTTCCAAAGGGAGTTCGATATCAACCAGAACACGGTGTTCAGCCTCAGTCGGAACAACCAGAACCAACGGGCACGCCCGCTCTAACCCACCGCCTTGGTCAATCATCATGGATACACCCCGGAAACGACCCGCTGCTTTTGAGTCGATAATTTGGTCCGGCACCGATGCGATCGCAGCGCCTTTACGAACAAATCCGAGATCGCGGAGCAAAGCAGTCGGCTTGGCCGGCAATTTCCGCACAGCCGAAACCTTCAGAAGTTCCATCATATCCTTTTCTTTTGCGATACGGCGCCATTCCTGCACCAGCTTTTTGGCTTCAGCTTCAGAGGCCGCTTCCCCCTTGGGGTTTTCCTGACCGACAATTTTCAAAACATCAGCAAGGAATTCTTCCTCCATCTTGGCCTCATCTTTAGCGAACTGTGCAGATAAACCACGGACGGCCTCTTCCCTCTCTTCAGGATAAGTCCCAACCATGGGGCTGACATCACCGGGCAAAATCATCCATCCCGATTCGTCCTGTCTCATCCAAACCTTTTGATACCTCGGCTTCCAGC
Source organism: Verrucomicrobiota bacterium (assembly GCA_030835305.1). Taxonomy (GTDB): domain Bacteria; phylum Verrucomicrobiota; class Verrucomicrobiia; order Verrucomicrobiales; family Akkermansiaceae; genus SW10. The sequence continues at coordinate 31,503 of JAURPJ010000097.1, forward strand.
CTTCACCGGAACCAGTAAGTGAAAGAACTCCTAGCGCGATTTTTTCGTCGCGGTAAAGCTTAGCAACCCCGGCGGAAACAGTATCGGCGGACTTCAACACAGACCCCCACCATTTGACGGACTCCATGTAACGACCCGAGCGCCGATCATCGAACGGATTGTTCCCACGGCGACCAAATCTCCGGCGCTGAAGCAATGGCTGCCCTTGAAGCTCATCTGCCTTCTTCTCAGCTTCAACAACCTCCTCTTCCTCACGATAGTGACGTTGCAGGAATGGGTCCAGCCCCTCTGTCTTTAGGTCTCCGATAATGGCGTCGAGCAAGTCATCGGGGCTCTTTGATCTGACCGCCTCGTTCATCTCCTCAAAGACATGGAACATTTGCTTCACCCCTTCGCGGTCCTCCCAATCAAACTCATCGTTTCTCGCCGCCCGAAACGCGCGGCTCGCCTGGTCGGCATGCGAGAAAAAGGCCGGCAAAGAGACACGCCATCCCTTTTCCGTCTTATTGAGTTGGAATCGAACAGGATTCAAACGTGAATCCATCGGAGGAGTTTCATAACTCGAAAGGAACCCCACCAAAAACTCGGCATCCTCCTGGTCGCCGGTGCCTGAAACGATCACTTTCATTACATTTTTCGAAGTGAGCAGTCGCCAGACCCGCTGCTTGTCTTGATTTACCATGCCCTTCCGAGTCGCTCTCAGATGCATCTCCCATTCCCTCTCCGGAAGAGACTCCCGCTCCAGGAAACCTTGCCAAACAATCATGGCATCGGTTTTTCCCGCTTCCGCCGCAGCCAAAAAATCCTGCATCACCTCCTCGGGATCGTTTCCGGAGAGAGCCTCGGACGAAACCGCTCCTTCCATCTCCTTCCTGAATTTATCCATCTCCGAACGAATTAATGCCGTCATCGCCGAGGTCCGCTCAACGGCCATCCACATTTCCAGGTCCTTTACCCGGCTCTTGAGATCTATTCCAAAGCCCAGACCGGTGTTGTCAAAACCTCCCTCCACCGGCGCAACTTTCCACTTGCCATTTTTTTGCACAACGCCGAGCGAAATCACAATGCTCACATCGGGGCCATTTTGAGAAGTGGCCCCGATTAAAACACCCGCGATGTCAGCATCCACCTTTTCGTCGAGCGGCTCGAAAGAGTAATTTCCGCCCTTTGCCCACGACCCGCGGAATTCCCAACGCTCAACAATCCGATCCTTCTTTTCGGGACCACAAAAAGGAGAGAGCGCAAATTTCAAGGAAAGCTCGGCCTCCGACAACCTACCGTCAAGTCCACGCAACAATTTGAGAGCAGCTTCAGAAGGTTCTCCAGAAAAAACCCTCAATGAGGCCGCGAGGAAGCATACAACGATCCAACGCATTACCGAAACTCTTGCATCGCAAGACCACCGATACAAGCCTCGGTCTTCCGGAATCGCCACCGCCACTTCAGGGAAACAATTTCCAGCAAATTAGCATCAAAAGGGAACCTGCGACCATTCCCGCCGTCAAACCATAAACAGACCATCTGACCTGAAAAGGATGCAAATCCGGTCCCACGAAACTCGGCGGAGCGACAGCCTTGGCCACCACAAAAGATGGCTTCACCGTCTTTGCCCAATAATTGCGATATTCCGCCTGGCTGTCGTATATCGCCTTTAGCGCTTCACCGGTCGAGTCCCACTCCAGCTTGGCATCAAGAACCTCAGGGATATAAAGGTAGTCTCCGAGGTCAACCCCCGGCCCCGGGTCGATATTAAGGCCCTTGGCCGCCAAAGCTTGTTTCAACTTCGATTTCGCTGCAGCCTCCTCATCCATAAGGGGTCGTGAATCACGACCCAACTGCTCGAGCCCCTCCTCTTTTTTCTTCTCGTCAATCCGTTGGATCAAATCCGGCAACTCGGTCGCCACCGCATTGGCAAAATCAGCGGCTTCCTGGGGATCGTTCAAGCGCGCGGCCACCGTCAACTGATCGCTGCTCTGATCAAGATTCAGGTCGAGCCCTGTCCGAAATTGTAAAACAACTTCAGGTAGGCTCACTCCCCATTTGTTGACGAAGTCCAGACTGAGGGCCAGGCCCTCCAGAAATTTTTCCGACTTCACCTGGCGGAGCACCTCCGATTCATTAGCGTCAGCCACCCCGGTGGATCCCGCCTGAATGCCATTTTTGGACGACACAAAAACATCACGCACATGAAATGACAGAGTCGCATAGGCCAAATATTCCTTGGGAGTCTCATTCCACTTCTGCCTCCCGCAGAAAAACCCGCCCACAACCCCTCCGATCGTCAGAAGGACCAAAAGCCAAGACCACCACCAAAAACCCCTGCGTCCACGACGTCTTTTCATTGCGTTAATTAGAGCAGTTGGAGCCGATCAGTCACCCGAAAAAATCGATTCACTTCAAGGTTTGATGAAAGCTCTCACCCTTTTTAAGACTCTCCACGAAACCCGTCATCAAATTGGTCGTCGCGTTAACATCCGAATAAGCGGCCATTTCAATCACCGAGTGCATGCAGCGCAGCGGCAGCGAAACCAAAGCGCTCGGAACACCATCCCGGGACTGGAAAATCGTATCGGTATCCGTTCCCGTAAACCGGCTCGCCGCCTCGTGTTGAATTTCGACCTTCTTTTTCCTGGCGACCTCCAACAAGCGCTTCACCACCAGCGGATGACTCGCGGAACCATGGGTCAGGGTGGGCCCCCCTCCCAAGTTCACCTTCCCGTACATTGGAGCACTGAGGCCCGGAGTATCCGTCGCATGCGTGACATCCGTGCAGAGACAGACATCCGGCTGGATCCGGTGGGTCGCCATCGCCGCGCCAAAGCCTCCGATTTCCTCCTGCACAGCATTCAAGCAAACCACCGTGAAAGCCGGCTTCTTCTTGGACGACGCCAACTTTTTCATCACCTGCGCGATCATAAAACCACCAATGCGATTATCGACCGCCCGACTCACAACGCGGTCCCCACCCAATTCCGTGGGCCCATCGGCATAGACCGCCGGATGCCCGACCCGCAATCCCAACTTCGCCACCTCTTCCGGCGAGGACGCCCCCACATCCACCCAGAGTTCGTGAACCTTGGGAGCCTTTTCGCTCCCCAGTGAATCCCGGCGCAGATGAATCGCGGTATTACCGATGATTCCCGGCACGATGCCCTTGTCGCCCATGATTTGGATCCGCCTCCCACGCCCGGTTGCCGAGTCACTTCCACCCACCCGGTCCAGATATAGAAAACCTTCATCAGTAATGTATTTGATCATGTAACCAATCTCATCGGCATGAGCTTCCAACATCACCACTTTGCTGGAAGTTCCCTTTAAGGTCGCCCAGGTCGAGCCATAGGCATCGCACTCCACCGAATCGGCAAACTTCCCGACATACTTCGCCCAAACCCTCTGGCCGGGCATTTCAAATCCCGTCGGGCTTGGAGTTTCGAGGAGATCAAACAAGAAGGATTTTTCCGCTTTCGTCATGCCCCAAGAATGCCCGCGTCACTCGCCCAAGTGAAGTGCCAACTGAAACGATTCGCCTGCCCGCCGGATCATTGACCTGAACAGGATTAACCGATATTCCCCGACGAAAATAACACTTGGTCATGGCTGAACAAAACGTGACCTTCGGAGCCTCCGGAAAATGAAACTACTTCTCAGCATTATTACTGTATTCATCGGGTCCATTTCGAGCCACGGAGACGAAGTCAAAAGACGGAACGTTGGAGACGTAGTCGTGATTCCCGGGCACCCGTCGTGTTGGCTAAAGGTCATCAAAATCTCAGCACTGATTGACTCTGAAGCGGTTTCGGAGGAGCCGGTTTTCCACCGTGAGGGCGAGCTCCTGCTGAAGAACAATTCGAAACAGCCGATCGTGGTTTCTGGATACGGATCCGACACGAATCCCCTCATCATTGATCGATTCCAAGTGTGGGATCCTGCCTCTAAGAAATGGCCGCCTTTGAAGGTGTGAGGAATATGCGGAACCGGCTTGCAAAAGTTTACGATCGCTCCAAAGGGACAGCTTGAATTCACCACAACAATGTCGGCAAAGCCTGAGGACAGGAAATTTAGATTCGGGGTCGTAATCACCGACAGTTTCATCCACAAGGAGCTATTGCCTTTAGCTCAGCCACCGAGCTTCCAAACGTCAGGAAAAAATGATCAAAGTCATCACTTCAATCTTCCTGGTTTTATCTTCTCAACGAGCTGTGGACGGCTCTCGATAAACAAGGGGACCGCCACAAAACAACTGGATTATTCGCTATCGGAATTGAACCTTAAAGGGGCCGGGAGAGACGCAAACCGCAACTTCAAGAATGGCGACATTCGGTTCGCGGCATGCCTGGGTGAAGCACCGGGCCCATATTTTCCGGCAGTCCCGCAAACAAGGTGGCAATTCATCAGGGACGAGGACGACTACTGGATGATTAAAAGCACGAGCGATGCGATCGAGTCCAATTACCATGAGGCGCTCATTGAACGGTCTGTGTTATATGCATCCAACTACAACAGACGTCTCCTGAAGTTTCTAAAGTAAGAAAGCTACCAGTCTCGGCACGACACGCCTCCATGCTTGTTTGACCCCACTCGGATTTTCATTTTTGAAACAAAGGGCCTGCCTCCGGACGGACCACCCTTTTTGCTGACTCGTGGTAGAGCGTCACTCCGTCACAGAAGCAGGACCGAAACGGGTGCAGCGCCCCCGGCCCTCAACCAACTCCAAAAGCTGCTCGGGACGACGTCCATTGGCGACCAAAACTCCGACTCCGGCCTGGGTGGCAGACTTTACCGCCTTTAATTTCGAAGCCATTCCGCCGATGGAGAACTTGCCGCTTTCTTTTCGTACCAAGCCATCGACCTCGGAGAGGTCTTCGACCTTTCCAATGAGCTGATTTCCGGCATCCAGGACTCCATCGACTGTGGTGAAGAGAATGAGTTGTTTTGCCTCCAAAAATTCGGCCACGCGAGCCGAGAGCATATCGTTATCTCCCACCCTGAGTTCTTCGATGGCCACCGAGTCGTTCTCATTGACGATGGGAATAATGTCTCCCTCTGCGAGAAGTCGGCGCATCGTTGCGGAGATCCGATCGTGGTTTTCCTTCAAATCTGCACCTGTCAAAAGGAGCTGAGCCACATCCAGATCAAATTGCTCGAAAAGAGTTTGATATCGCTGCATCAGGCGGGCCTGCCCGATCGCCGCGGCCGCCTGGCGGGTCTCCACGTCATCCGGATAGGAGGTCAGATCGAGCGAACTCACGCCCGCCCCGACCGCCCCGGACGACACCATGACACAAGGGTAGCCCCGCGCCTTGAGACCTGCGACGGCCGTCACCAGACGGACCAGCGAAGCGCCGTCCAGCGTCCCATTTTCGCGGGTCAAAACTCCCGTGCCGACCTTGATAACAATCAAATCTTTCATCGTTTACATCCTCTCGGGAACCGGAATTGCCAACAGGTTTAAACCGTCCTTGAGAACCCTCGAAGTGAGATCGCAGAGTATCAGACGACTCTCACGCGTCTGCCCTTCCGACTTCAGTACCGGACAGGCTTCAAAAAACGAATGAAAGGCACGGGCCAATTCCAGAAGGTAGGTTGCGAGAAGGTTCGGGCGATAATCCTCAAGAACCTGGTGCACCTGATCGCTGTAACGGGTCAACATCCGCACGAGATGAATCTCGGCCTTTTCAGTGAGTTGAAGATTGCCCCCCTGCAACTCCACTTCTTCGTCGAGCTTTCTGAAAATCGAACGGGAACGAACATAGCTGTAGAGCAGGTATGGTGCGGTATCACCTTCAAGTGCCACCATCTTGTCGAGATCAAAGACATAGTCCGACATGCGATGGTGGGAAAGCTCGGTAAACTTCACGGAATTTACTCCGATCAACTCGGCGAGCGCAGCTTTCTCCTCGGCGGTATCGAGATGGCTCTTTTCGTCCACCACGATCTGCGCGGCTTTGACGGCATCATTCAGAACATCCTCGAGCTGCGGCAAGTCACCGGCCCGGGTTTTCAACGGCTTCCCGTCTTTGCCAAGGATGGTTCCAAAGGCAACGTGCACAAGGTTCGCCTGGTCATGACCGAGGCGTTTCGAGGCCTCAAAAAGCTGCGCAAAATGCCCCCCTTGCCTGAAATCCACAACATACCAAATGTGATCGGCTTTCCACTCGTTCACGCGATGTTCCACGGTGGCAAGATCCGTAGTGGCATAATTGAAGGCACCATCACTTTTCCTGATCATCATCGGATAATCCTGCCACTCGCCGTCACGGTTGATCTTGAACGGATCATTCTTTGGCTTGCCCGATTCATTGGAAAAAATACAGATCGCTCCGTCGCTTTCGCGCGCCAAGCCATCTGCCACCAACTGATCGACCAAGGGAGCCAGAGCATCATTGTAGGCGCTCTCGCCCATCCAGTAATCGAAGCTCACATCAAGCCGCTCGTAAATCTGATCGAGGCCTTTCCGCGAGAGCGCAAGACAACGCTCCCAAATGGCCTTGTTCTCGGCGTCCCCTTGCTGAAGCTTCACCAACTCGGCGCGACAGGCTTCCTTGACTTCTTCCTCCTCCTTCGAAGCATCCGAAGCAGTCCGATAAAGCCTGAGTAATTCCTGAAGCGGCTCGGTCTCAAGCCTGTCTTCATCAACACCTTTCTTCCAAGCCCAGGTCACCATCCCAAACTGGGTTCCCCAGTCGCCGATGTGGTTATCTTTAATCACCTTGTGGCCCACTTTTGTAGCAACCCGGGAAAGACATTCGCCGATAATGGTCGAGCGAATGTGACCAACGTGCATCGGCTTGGCGACATTGGGCGCCGAGAAATCAACCACGATGGTTTTCGGCGAGTTGACCTGTGAGACGGACAAATCATCCGACTCCCACTGCGCCCGTGCGAGACCAGACCACGCTCCGGGGTTCAAAGTAAAGTTCAAGAAACCCGGCCCCGCGATCGAAACCTCGCAGAGATCCTCCGCCACGATCCTGCCCGCCAGGTCCTCCGCAAACTCACGCGGATTCTTTCCCAACCCCTTCGCCAACATCATGGCGACATTGCTCTGAAAATCACCAAAACGAAGATCGGCAGCCTTGGTCACCTGAATCCGGGCAGGATCGGGAATCGCAACTTCAAGCGACTCGAGGGCGGTGAGAACTTTCTCACGAAGAATTTCGGGAATGGTCATAACTAAAAAAATTTAGGCGGGAACGGGCGAGTTAAAGATGCGGCAGACTTCATCGGCGGTCGTTGCTTTTTCGAGCGCACAACGACGGTCCGATTGATTGAACAAGCGAGCCAACTCGGAGAGCAACTGGAGATGCTTCGCGCCCTGCTCCTCGGGAACCAGCATCAAAAAGATGAGATGCGAGGGGGCATTGTCCGGGCAATCAAAATCGACTCCCTCGCGGGACCGGCCAAAAACGGCCAATGTCTCCTTCAATCCCTTCACTCTGGCATGGGGAATGGCCACTCCGGAACCCAGACCGGTGCCAATGTGCGACTCCCGCTCAAGAACAGCATTCCCCACACAATAGCAATCGCCGGAGGAAACTTTCCCGATTTTGCAAAGGTGCCCGACCATTTCGAGAACAACTTCCTCGTGATCAGTCTCGGTAAGTTCGAGAATGACCGACTCGGGAGTGACCAATTTTTGAAGAGCTGACATAATGAGAATTCCCGCAAGGACGACTCCCGCAAGGCGAACTTGCTAATGGAGCCGCCCTAAAGAAACAAGGGCAAATCCGGTTGAGCCCACTCCGGTGTTATGGGTTGCGGATCGCCGGGACTTCACATCGTGCCAGACCTCGGCTAAGTTGCCTTCGCAGTTCATTTCGCAAGGGCGTATTGAGCAACAATCGCACACCGCCATGCATCTCAAACTCACCATCGCATACGACGGCACCCGCTTCGGCGGTTGGCAGATCCAGCCCAATGCCGACACCGTCCAGGAGCGCATCGAAGGGGCTCTCGCAGAAATTGCCAAAGAGAAAATCCGTCTTCATGGCTCCGGGCGGACCGATGCCGGCGTTCACGCGCTCGGACAAGTCGCAAATTTCGATGCTCCAAACCACCTTACCATGAATCCTTTTAATTGGGTTCCTGCGCTCAATAGCAAGCTCCCTCCGGAAATCCGGATCATGGAATGCGAGGAAGTTCCTGATGAATTCCACGCCCGCTTTTCGGCACGCTCAAAAACCTACATCTATCGCCTTTGCCTGTCCCCCATCCTTCCGCCCTTCCTATCAAAACGCGCCTGGCATCTCCCCAGGCAACTCAACCCGGTCGACCTTGGGAAAGCGCTTTCATTTTACCAGGGCAGCCACGACTTCCGGGCTTTCGCCGCAAATCGCGGAAATGAAACGGAAGAGACCGACTACGTCCGCGAGATTACCCGCGCAGATTTCGAACAAATCGATGAAGGCTACCTGATCACGTTCACCGGCAATGGCTTCCTTTACAAAATGGTCCGCCTCCTCACCGGAGGAGCAGTTCAAGCCGCGCAAGGTTACCTGCGCCAGGATGATCTTTACGATCTCGTCAACTCGCCCACCGGTAAAAAATCACCCCTCTGTGCTCCACCCGACGGGCTCACCCTGCTCTCGGTTGAATACTAGCTTGCAACTGAAACGATTACCTTGCCAGCACTACCGTCATCAGCGAAATTACATCTACGTGAATCAACCTCCTGAAAAAACCTGGAAACAAGCTCTCATGTCGACGGCTCTTGTTCTGGCAGGATCTTTCGCGATCTTCTTCCCGGCATGGCTCCCCGATAAGCCCAATCTCCCTACCGAAGAGGGTATCGTCGAAGGCCTGCAATTGGTTCTGCTTCTTACAACCTCCGCTTTTTGGTTTGGAGCTGCTCACCCAGCTGGCAAGGTCGGGCCTTTCTACCAAATCATGGGCGCCATCACACTCGCCTCGGCGCTTGGAGAAGGAGATGGACTGATTGAAAAAACCACCCACTTCGCAGTCGAATGGTTCTTCATTCCGCTCGGAATCTACGCATTCTTCAAATTCAAGAGCCACAGGAAACACCTCGGAGCGTTCATCGGCGAATTCGTTTCCCGACCAGCCGCGGGATTCTTTGCCTCTGCCTTCATGCTCATTTTTGTGCTGGCCCGCTTTCTTGGCACTTCACTGCTCTGGAAAGCGTCGCTCGGCGACAACTATCACTCGGACGTGCCTCAAACCGTTGAGGCTTACCTTGAGCTCCTTGCCTGTTACCTGCTTCTTATCGGAACCATCGGATTGTGTCTCGCTCCTCGAGCCCACGACCCCACCGAACTTGATTAGGTGGAAGTCCCCCGGCTCATTCTCGGAAATTCAAACAAACGCTTCTCCGGCGTCACCACGACCATGCTCCAGACGCTTCGGGAGGTGCGAAAACTCATGCCGCTGGTCGTCATGGGAAGCCATCACCTCCCATACGGAACTCCAACCATTCGCTTCCGGGACCTTATTAGGCTCAATGACAAGAACCGCATTTTCCACGCTCGCCGAAACGATGAGATGATCCAGACCCTGACTGCCCATAAGCTCGGCGCAAAGATCAAAATCATCTATCACCCGCCCAGTGCTACCACACCCGCTTCACACGCTGGCTGATGTCGCAAATGGACGGCTCCCGCGGATGTAATCATCCAGCACGGAATCGACCTGGAACGCTACCACCCGCCCAAGGACAAAAAAAGAAGCATGACAAACCCTCGGGTTCCCCGGGGAATTTGGGATTGGCATCTGCGGCCGCGGCCGCCCCCCAAAAGGCATCGATGTTCTGGTCGCAGCAGTGATTCCTGTTATGAAGGAAAACTCTGCACCCACCGTCGTTATCGTGGGCGAAACAACCCCAAAATTTCGCGACTACCAAAAGTAACTCCAGGCCAAGATCGACAAAGCCGGACTTTCCAGACGAATCATTTTCCACGGAAAACAACCGGGCAGGGCGCTACCCGGTCTATTTCGAGGAATGTCGATTGTAGTAGCTCTGTCTCGAAACGAAGGCTTTGGCCTAATCATCCCGGAAGCCATGGCGAGCGGATGCGCGGTGCTGACCTCACACGCCGGATCCTGGCAGGACATCATCGACGAAGAACACCATGGTTTCAACGTTCCGGTCGGAGACCCCGAAGCAACACAAACAGCCCTTTAAAAAACTGCTCGATTCAAACCTTGAGCAAATAGGGAGCGCCGGACGGAAACACGTGGAGAAAGACTACACGATCCAGCGCTAAACCAACTCATTAGTGGACTTCTATCAATCAATTCTCCACAAGGGGAGTAACAACTAGCGATTGCCTACCTTTTGCAGTCCGTTTCCGGCTCCCTCAAGATCACGGCCAAGACCCTGAACGGTCTGACAGCTGGTAAGGGCGCTGAGGACAGAGATTGCAAGCCCAAGGGCGAAAAATTTGAATATTTTCATTATCTTTATTTTCAATACCACCATACCGTGACAGATTCCGCACCGGATTCAAGTGACCATTTTACCAAATGCACCATAGCCGCCTTTAACCCTTGAAATAATCAATGCTTATGAACAGTCGCCTAATTCGCATCGATGCTTGCACAACGAGCACTCCAAAAGAGTTATGAAGCATTTCAAGCAGCTCCTCCCTAGCCTTGTCCTCTTATATCCTCTTGTCCACGCCGAACAAATCGTTTTCAGCGAAGTCATGTATCATCCACCGACAGGAGGTCATGAATTCATCGAGATACAAAACCTGACCGCCACCCCGTTCGACATCGCGCAGTGGCAATTGACCGAAGGTGCTTTATTCACCTTTCCGGATTTCGATTCAGGCCCCGCACTGGATTCCTTTTTGAAGGCCTTCGAGCGCATCATCCTCTGCGACACCGACCCCTCAACCTTCCGGTCCACTTACAGTGTGCCCGATTCGATCCGGGTCTTTGGCCCCTGGAGCGGTCAACTCAGCAACGGAGGGGAACGTATCACCCTTGCTGATAAGAACGGCACCATCCGCTGCAGCTTCCGGTATGAAGACCGCGATCCATGGCCCGTGGCGGCCGACGGCGCCGGCCACAGCCTCCTTCTTGCAGACGACAGTTTCGCGATTGACGACTACCGAATCTGGACATCCGCACCACCGACTCCGGGATTCTCGACTCCCTTGAGCGCAGAGGAGCCTTTTCCCAATCCAGAAGTCAACCTCAGCATTGGAATCCCCTTCGTGAACTATGGAGATTCTTGGGATTTCAATGATCAAAATCTCGACCTCGGCACCGATTGGGACCTCCCCGGGTACACCTTTTCGCACGCCGGATGGACCCGGGAAAATGACGCGGGCAACAATGGTGGACTTTACGGCTTCGAAAATTCCGCGCTCCCCTCTCCCGGGATTCAAACCCCCCTCCTCGACAGTAGCAACGAGGCAAATCACATCACCTACTACTTCCGAAAGGAATTTCACTACAGCGGGCCCACAACCGGAGCCAATGTCACCCTTGATGCCATCACAGATGACGGTGTCTTTTTTTATTTAAACGGAATGCCTATTGGCGGAGTCGGCACCTCCGCAGATGCGGGTTGGAAAACCACCGCTACCCGGACCGTCGGAAATGCCAGCGAAGAACTCGCAGTGGCCACCAACAACGGCTCCGCACTCGTTCAGGGAGTCAACATCATCAGCGCCGAAGTTCATCAAACCAACTCGGGGAGCTCGGATTGTGTCTTCGGAGCAAGACTCAGTATTTCCGCCCCCTCAAATCCCAGCCTGCTCATAAATGAGGTCCTCCCTGCCACCGACGGCTTCGTCGAAATCTATAACCCCGGTTCTTCCGCCGTTGATCTCAGCGGCTGGTATCTCAGCGATTCTCCCGGGAATCTCACCCGGTATCTGATTCCGGCCGGACAAATAGTTCCTCCTTCGGGATTAGTTACAATCAGTTACGCTACCGCACGACTCGCGGTTGGTGGGGACGCTGTGGTCTATCTCACCGAGCCTGATGGCACCACCATCGCAAACGCCATCGACGCCACTATCCCGCTCGACGGACGCTCGCTCGGACGCAAGGGCGACGGATCGTCATCTTGGTTCCTCTTTTCACAACCCAGCAGGAATGCACCCAATACCAGCAACTCATCCGACTTCAGCTTGAAGATCAACGAGGCCGCCTTTGATCAAAACGGAACAACAACCTGGATCGAGATTTACAATCCAGCTTCCGCCGCGCTGGGCACGGCAGGCCTCTTCCTCGCCAGTTTGCCTGACTTCACTGACAAGGTGCCCCTATCCGGTGGAATTGCCGCAAACGGATTTCTTTCCGTCACCCAGCCATTCGCCGCCGATGGCGATGAACTTACCTTGTTCCTGATCAGCGGGACCGACACCATCATCGATGCGGTCGCCATCCCATTCAAATCGCCGCGCAGCTTCGCCGCGGCCTACCCCGATGGTTCGGGAGAATTTTATGCCAGCTCAACCGGAACCGAGGGCTCCGCCAACGATCCCGAACGGGTCACTTCGGTCGTCTTCAACGAACTAATGGTCGATCCACCCAGTGAGTCCCGCGATGGCGAATTCATTGAGCTCTACAACAAATCGGAATCCGCAGTCGACCTTTCCGGATGGCGTTTCACCGACGGCGTCGACTTCACCTTCCCCGTCGGCACCTCGTTGCCCGCCGGAGGCTACCTCGTCATCCCCGCCAACGATGACTACATCAACTACCAGAACAGTATCGGGCAATTTTCCGGATCACTCTCCAACAGTGGGGAGCTTCTTAGACTTGTTGATTCCTGGGATAATCTCATTGATGAAGTCCACTATCACACCGGAGGTGATTGGCCCGAATTGGCTGGAGGCCAGGGAAGCAGTCTCGAGTTGCGCCACCCCGATATGGACAATTCGAAAGCGAGCGCCTGGACCGCCTCGGACGAATCCAACAAATCCACTTTTGAGGAATTCACCATTGCTGAGCAATACCAACAAATCACCACCCGAGGAGGGGTCACCGATTACAAGGAGCTTCACCTGCAAGCGGTTGGCGATGCCCACATCGCCATGAAGAACCTTTCCCTTTCCCGCAACGGGAGTGGCAACATCCTTCCCGGAGCAGGTGCAACCCTCGCCAACGGCGGATCCGCCAATGACGGCTGGCTCTGTCAGGGGACCCACCATGCCAGCAATGTCACTGATGGCGAGTTCCACCTCATTTCGAGTGGACACGGCGACGTTAAAGCCAACCGCTGCGAAATCGACGTCATCAACATTCAGGATAATGACAACCTTAATTTCACCTTTGAGGCCCGCTGGATATCCGGGAAACCGACTCTGAATGTACAGACCTGGGACCGCTCCTTCGGCGACACCATTCACCTGAAAGTCCCAAGAGATCTCGGAACTCCCGGCTCCGCAAACCCCGGAGCACTAGATAACCCCGCACCCTCGATTTCAGGGCTCATTCACAGCCCACCGGTCCCAAGTGCGAATGACCCCGTACGAATTACCATCGAGGCACAAAATGCCGACTCCGTCACCCTGCGTCACCGTCTCGATACCACTGGCGGAAACGGAACCTGGAACAGCAGCCCCATGTTCGATGACGGCATTAGTGGAGGTGATGAAACGGCCAACGACGGGACATACTCGGCAACCCTGACAAACTACCAGAGCGATAATTCCATCGTCCAATTCTACGTGGAAGCCGTATCATCCGGCGGCACCTCCATTCAACCTTCGCTCGCCCCGGAAAAGCCCGCGATGTGGGTTGTGGACAATTCCGCCCATCCGACCGACCTCCGGATCCAGCGCTTCGTCATTTCAGCCCGCGACCGCTCCGCCTCCTCGGGAACAGGTGGTTCCGCCACTTTCGATTACAACTTCCCGAGACTCTCCAACCAATACTTTAACGCAACCTTCATCAGCAATGAAAGAGACATCATTTACAACTGCGAGATGCGCAAAAGCGGAAGTCCGTGGACACGGTCTGGCGGGGACGATTTTTCCCGGATGAAGTGGAAGCCCCCAGGCGATCGCAAGTTCCGCGGATACACCAAACGGGCCGTCGACAACGATGCCGGCGGCGGACGTGCCTACCACAACCGAATCATCCGCTATTGGCTTTACCTTCTCGGTCATGCCGCCAATGAAAACGAATTTGTCCGCGTCATCGTCAACGGCGGCAATGCCTCGCTCCGTGAAGACGTCGAACCAAATGCCAACGATTTCCTGAAGCGAAATTGGGAGGACGGGCATAAAGGAGAACTCTATCGCATCGATGACGAATGGTGGTTTGACGATGCCTGGGGCCGCCAGAATCGTAACGCCACCTGGGAATACAAGGACACCGCAGAACCGGAACGCTACTCCTCGGAATGGATCAAACGATCCCGTGAAGCTGAACACGATTACTCGTCCTTCATCAACTGGACCCAGATGGTTGGTGAAAATCGCTTCACCCGGGAAGAGATCGAAAGAACCGCTGATATCGACATGATGGCAGCCAATGCTGTCGTCCGAGGTTGGTGTGACGACTGGGACACCCTCACCCGCAACCGGGGTAAAAACGGCTACTTCCTCCGCCGCGTCAACGACGGAAAATGGATGCTGGTGCAGTGGGACTCCGACCTCACCTTCGGCAATGCGAATGCCGCCTTCATTGGTGGCCTACCCGGGGTTCGCAATTTTTATGAAAAAACCTACATCAAGCAGCGGGTGAACCACTACCTCAACGAGATGGTCCAGAAATACACCGCGAATTCCTCCCGACTGGCAGCATGGTTCCAGTGTGAGGAAGAGGCCTCCTCATCATACCCCAGTAATGAATCCACCTATAATAGCTGGAATCAAAACCGCCTCGCCACCGCCAAATCAACAATCGGCAGCGCGCTGAACACCAACTTTAATATCACCTCAGGAAATGGATCTTCCCTCTCCACCTCCGCTGACACCGTATCCTTGCAAGGGACGAGTGGAGCGGATGTTTTCGCAATCCGCGTCCCCGGCCAACCCTTGGTGAATTATCAGTTTAGCAGCACGACAGCGTGGACAATCAATGCGATTCAACTACGCGAGGGAGTCAACAATTTCGAAATTGAAGCAATTGACCAGGAAGGTAATGTGACAGGAACAGAATCCTTCACGGTAAATAAAACTGGCAATGCAGCACCGGTTCTCTTACTCGATGCCAATCCCGGTTTCTACCGCGTCCCGATCAATACCACATTCGAGGTCGATGCCAGCGCTAGTTATGACCCCGAAGGAACCAGCCTCGAATTCTCCTTCCAGCTCCCTGCCGGTCTAAATACCACCACTCCCACCCCGTCCAGCGCAACCATGATTTTTCAGGAACCCGGGCATTATCCCTTAACGATTTCTGCAACCGATAAGGACGGTGAAATAACTCAGGTGGTTCGAGAGGTTGTCGCTTACGCCAACCGAGGATGGGATCCATTCAACCAGGGCGCTTTGCAAGATCTCTGGACCGCGGAGGATCTTATCTTGAAGGATGGCACCACACCTCCTGCCTCTTATAGCTTTGATGAGACCCCTAACCGCCTTGCCGTAAAACTCGAAGCAGAACCTGCCAAACCGCTCACCCTGAACTCGCCGGTCCATCCCCGACTGTGGCGTAACACACCGGCGGGAGTTTGGTCGTTTGCCTCTGAAGTCACTTTAACATCTGTGCAACAGGGCGATTTTTACACCGGCGTCATCGTCGACGGAGATGAAAACGGCTCACCTGTTCGCTTCACAATCGGTATGGAAGACGGTGATTTCCTCCGCGCCAAGAAAATCACCACATCGAAGACAATCACTCTGGGTTCGACGAGTTGGACCAGTAAGGACGCAGTGGTCCGTGCCTTTAAAACGACGACTGGTATTAACCTTCAATATCGCACAGAACCTGGCGTTTGGCAGACCCTTGCAAGCTCTACCGGAAGAATAACCACCTCGCAGGCCGGCATATTTGCGGCGACCGATACCCCGCAGGCCCTGCGCGTGGAGTTCGACGACTCACTTCTCGTTGATCCGAGCATCAACAGCCCTACCCTCGAACACCTTCGCATTACCGAGATCATGTATCACCCTATGGGAGGACTGCCCAACGAATATATCGAAATTCAAAATACCGGCCCGGCAGCCCTCGTTTTGGACGGAGTCTCCTTTGACGACACCCAACCATTCGCCGCTTTCACCTTTGCCAATATGACCCTAGCTCCAGGGCAATATGCCGTCATCGTCGCCGACGAATCCGCATTCCGAACCCGCTACGGCAAGGACATCACTGTCGCCGGCACCTGGGCTTCCGGAGCCCTCTCGAACGGAGGGGAAAACATCGAACTGCGCGATCCATTCGGAAACACCATCCACGATTTTTCATACGATGACAACGCCCCTTGGCCAATTGCAGCCGATGGCACCGGACCTTCCCTCGAGGTCATCGATACGGAAGGAGACTACAACGACCCCTTAAACTGGCAGGCTTCTGCCTACTCCGGTGGGAGCCCTGGATTTGCCGCCGCCACCGATGAGGATGGCGATGGACTCAGCAACATACGGGAGAGCGCCTTGGGCTCAGACCCCAACCTTTCCGACACTGATGGCGACGGGACCTCCGACGGAGCAGAAATCGTATCCGGGACAAACCCGCTGGATGCGTCGGACTACTTCCGAATTCTATCGGTCCGCCCCACCGAATCTCCCGACGAAATTGAAATCATCTGGGCTTCGGTCACCGGAAAAACCTACCTCGTTGAATCGAGCACCGACCTCGTGGGCGTTTGGAATCTGCACGATTCTGTCACCGCAAGCGGACCAACGACCAGTTCCACCAATCAGTCCTCTGACAAAGCAAAATTCTACCGCATTCGAGTTACCGGCCCCTAGGATCCCAGATCAATCACGACACCCGTCTTGTCGTTGCCGATTCTCCATCTTAGATTCAGCTGAATATTCATGACCCCCAATCCCGCAGGAAATCATGAAACTCAAACTTCTCCTCTATCCGCTCTTTTGCTTCACCGTCGGCACGGCTTCAGCCGACCTGATTGGTTACTGGGATTTTAAAAATGACTCCAACGACCGGTCCGGCAACTCCAAAAATGGATACCGGTTGGCATGACAATGATTAATACAACCACCCCAGCTGCTGCGGGCGAGGGCTGGCTAAATTTGGTCAATTTCGATGATAGCTACCTCAACATTAACCCCGGGAGCGGAATGCAGGTCGAGGAAAACACAAACTTCTCCATCTATTTTCGGTTTTCCACGCTCCAAAGAGACAAGCAGATTTTTTCAGATGGGTCGACCACCAAGGGCAGCGTCCTTTACAATATTGGAACCGGCACACCGGGCAGCGTGACCAACCAGATTGATTTCTTCAGCCGCACCCCGTTTTCACCAGGGACGGGACTGTCTGGCATCACGCCACCATGAGCGTGAAAAGAATCACAGGCGAAATCATTTACTCCCTTGATGGAGAAACCACGACCGCCACCAAAATCGGCGGAGCTGCAAGTATCTCGGGTGTCGGCTGGGCCATATGCGACGACGGCTCGACCGGAACCAACCGCGACTTCGATGGCCGCTTGGATGATCTCGCAGGTTGGAGCCATACCCTTTCCGCAGAGGATCTGACTAACATCTATCGAAACGGTCTTCGCGGAAATGCGCTAGTAACAATCCAACCCGCCCTGCTTGCGATTTTGGGTATCGAAATCAACGGAGACGGCTTGGGCTCACTGACGTAGAATTCAAAACCCGGCAAGACTTACCGAATCTCGGCAACCACTGACATCAGCCTTCCTTTTGAAGATTGGTCAATTTTAGTTAGTGCCCAACTCTCCGCCGCCGGGGAACCCCCTTCCATCGTGCTTCCAATAGGTTTTTTCTCATCTTCGGGACCAAAAGTATTCTTCGCACTTCGAGAACTAGAATATAGGATCCGTCGATCCCCTCACCTTTAAAAGGACTGGTGCAATCCAGCAGCCTCTCCATGCTTCGACTCTTAACAAAAAATACGATGCGCCTACTCACGCTTGCTTTTATTACGACGATCCGGCTTTCAATTGCGGCCGGGGAATACCAAATCAAAAAAGACGTTTTATATCGAGATGGCTCGCCACAACTCGACGACTATCAACGGGAAAGATGCCTTCTCGATATTTACCACCCTTCAACAAAGGGTTTCGCGACCATCGTTTGGTTTCACGGAGGCGGATTAACTACGGGCGAAAAAAAAATTCCAAAAGGCCTCCAAGACAAGGGTCATGCCATCGTCGCCGTCAACTATCGCCTGAGCCCAAAAGTCAAAGTCACGGAATCTCTCGACGACGCTGCTGCCGCCGTCGCCTGGGTCATGGCTCATATCGAAGAAATTGGGGGGGATCGCAAACGCATCTTCGTTAGCGGGCATTCCGCCGGAGGATATCTCACCAGCATGATCGGACTCGACCCCTCCTGGCTTGGACGTCATCAGGCGGACGCCAATGACATCGCCGGATTGATTCCATACAGCGGGCATGCCATCACACATTTCACCGCTCGCAAGGAACGCGGCATTGATGCAAATCGCCCCATCATCGATGAACTCGCACCTCTTTTCCACGTGAGGAAGAATGCGCCGCCAATTCTCCTGATTACAGGCGATCGCGAAAAAGAACTTCTCGGTCGCTATGAAGAAAATGCCTATCTTTTCAGGATGCTCAAAGTGTCAGGGCATAAGGACGTCACCTTGTTCGAACTCGACGGTTATGGACATGGCATGACAGATCCGGCACACCCCCTGCTATTGGACTTTGTCAAACGGATTGAACGCAGGAATCCCCCAATCAAGCCCAAATAAAAAACCAACAATAGTTGCCGAAATTACAAGGTTTATCAAAGACCGCTCCGGCAGCTGAATCACGAACCGTCTAAACCTCTCCCCAAAGAGGACCATCCCGAACTCCATGGCCAAAAAAGCGACCAAAAAGACCTCCCCGGATTCCGGACCACGCATTCTTTTTATCACTCCGGAGATTTCCTACGTTTCCAGGAAACTCTCGGACGACGCCGAAAGATTGCGAGCGAAAGCGGGGGGGCTGGCCGATGTTTCCGCCCTCCTTGTTCACGGTCTTAGCTCTGCCGAAAAGGACATCCACCTGGCCATCCCGCACTACCGCAACCTTTTCCAAAGCGGAGAGCAAGCCACTCACCCGGGCAAGCGTACCCGCATCTCGGTGGGAGACCGTATCCACCTTGCCGAAGACTGCAAATTCTATCGTCGTGGCGGCGTCTATCAGGCCTGCAAGGAGGATCTCCTCATGTCAGCCCTAGCCTTCCAACGCGACCTGATCAACCACATCATACCCAGGGTCAAACCCGACATCATCCATTGCAACGACTGGATGACCGGTCTCATCCCGGCCGAAGCCAAGAAGCTCGGAATCCCGACTCTTTTCACCATTCACAATATCCACACCCAAGAGGCCACCTTGGCCCAACTGGAAAATACCGGTATTCCAGCGGGAGATTTCTGGGATGAACTCTATTTCGGGAACTATCCCCAGAGCTTCGACGAATCCTATTGGACCAACCCCATCGACCTTCTCGCCAGCGGAATCTCCGCCGCGACCCAAGTCAATGTCGTCAGCCCAACCTTCCTCGAAGAAGTCGCCATTGGCCATCACTCGACCATCCCTCCACATCTCAGCCACCTGCTTTACCACAAGCGCGAAGCCGGAGCGGCCTCGGGAATCGTCAACGCCCCCGACCGCTCGTTCAACCCACAGGTCGATTCCTATCTTCCCCAGGAATACGGCCCGCGGAGACACCACACAATCAAGCCCGAACTCAAAAAAGACCTTCAGCGTCGCCTCCTTCTCAAAGAGGATCCCTCCGCTCCGATCCTTTTCTGGCCGTCGCGTCTCGACCCAATTCAGAAAGGCTGTTCACTACTTGCCGACATTCTTTTTCAACTAATCGACGATTACAGTCACCTTGGCTTGCAAATCGTCATGATCGCAGACGGACCATCCCAGCAACATTTCCAGGGGATCGTCGCCTATCACGGCATCTCAGACCGGGTCGCGGTGCATCCATTTTCCGAATCCCTTTCACACCTTGGCTACGGAGGCTCCGACTTCGTTCTAATGCCCTCATCGTTCGAGCCTTGCGGCCTCCCGCAGATGATTGGTTGTCGCTACGGTTCGCTCCCAATCGCACACGCCACCGGCGGCCTCAAGGACACGGTCCGGCATCTCAACATTCACGAAAATACTGGCAACGGATTCCTCTTCGAACACTTCACCTCAGATGGCTTCCGCTGGGCCATCGACCAAGCCATGGAATTTTATCAACTCCCGCCTGATCACAAAGTTCCTCAGATTAAGCGAATCATGGAACAATCCAAGGAGAACTTCTCCGATGAGCGGGTTGTGAGCGAGTACCAGAGGATTTACGACAACCTCCTCAAATAGCCGCTGCCCCGCTTTTTCCGCTGAAAAGAGCAATCGTCCGTGCCATCGCCCCGCTGAGTTTTTCCGGGACGGCTCGCGCTCTTGCAATTTGCTCTGCCGGCAGATTATGAAGTGCCACTAAAAGTTCTTCACGGGAAGACGCCATACAAATTCCACCCGCTTCTTTGAGCTCCGTCACAAGGGGTTCGAAGTTTACCATCTGTAGTCCGCAGATCACTGGCACGCCGACGAGAATTGCTTCGGAGGGATTCTGTCCCCCTTCCTCAAAAAAGCTTTTCCCAATGACCGCGACATCAGCATGAGCGGTCCAGTCCCGCAACTCCCCCGTGCTATGAATCACAAATGACTCACTGCCGGTCGGCCGTCTAAATTGGCTTTTCAAAATCTCGCCACCTTTTAAGGCTTCAGCAACCTCGGTCCGGCGCTCAGCGTGTCGGGGCACGATCGATAGCCCGCTTCCCGGAAAGCACCATCAGGATACTCTTCCTCACCCGCAAAAGTTGAGACCGCCATGGCCACCGGCCTCTTTGGAAATTGAGCCAGCAGCTCCGAGAATTCAGGGCGCTTCTTCGGCAAAGCAGCACCCTAAGGATCAAACTTCACATTTCCTATAAGCACTGTCGCTTTCTCACGAACTCCAATTTCCTGCCAGCGAATAAGATCCCTCTTTTCAGGCACCCCAACATGACTCAGCAACTGCAGGAATGGCTCCACAAAGTTTCGAAATTTTTTCAAACGCCGACCAGATCGCGGTGAAAGCCGTGCATTGATCAACCCAATTGAGATCCCCAACCGGTGGGTTTGATAAATCAGATTGGGCCAAAGCTCCGACTCCACCATAACCACACCGGTGGCTGTAGGCGCTTCATCACACGGCGAATCAAAAAACCAAAATCAAAAGATACATAAATGACCCGAACATCTTTCGGCGCCATTCCGGTTACAGTCGTCAGTAACAAGACAAAATGATCGCCCGTCTCCTCCCGCCACTTTGTGATGAACTTCAATGCCAAAAGAACCTCCCCCACGCTCACCACGTGAATATAAACCGCTTCCGTTCATTCGAACTCCGCCTCCCTTGTATAGATTCCAATTCGCTCCAGCAGACCGCTCTCCCAGAGGGTGAAAAATACTCCAAACACTTAACACCAAGGTTCTCATCTCAAGAATCCAACTGATAAATCGCAATTCGGCTCCGCCCGTAATCCCTGCTCTGCAATAACGAAAGTCCCGCAGGCTCCGAAATTTCACCCACCGCTTCACGCTCCAAAATCAAAAATCCATCATGCTCTAACCACTGTTCCCATCCTTCCATGACAATCAAATCACGCGCTGGATCATTCAATCCATCCGCATAGGGAGGGTCCGCAAAAATCAAGTCATAGCTCATCTTTTCGCTTCGAAGAAAGGCTCCCACTTCGCGCTGGATCACCCGTCCGTTTCCGCACCCCGTCTTCTTCAGATTCTCCTCGATAACCCGGCACGCTCCACGGTTCTGCTCAACGAAAGTGCATGAAGCCGCGCCGCGACTTAACGCCTCAATCCCGAGAGCTCCCGACCCCGCAAAGAGGTCAAGCACTCTCGCGTCAGGAATCACAGCGGCTAAAATCCCAAAAACCGACTCCCGCACCCGATCAGTGGTCGGACGCGAAACTTCACGAGGGACCTTTAAAAGATGCCCCTTGGATAAACCGGCAATAATTTTCATGGCAGATTGGTAAGGTCGGTATTCTGTTGTCCCAGGATCGCCTTGGCAGCCGCTAAAAAGGAGACCCAGGAACGATCCTCACCGAGGTCCATTATCAATGTCCCGTCACGGGCTTCAATCCGAATGTCCCTAAATTCACGATCCGGAGTAATCAGCGGCTGGAATTCCATGAGTAAATTCCCATGGGCCATTCTCACTCTCTTCGCGTGGGATTCCGCTCTATCAGGACTCGAAACAATTCGCACTGTTGCCGCAGCTTCTCCCTTGGCAGAGGCAAATCCGTTCGCCAGCACAGCGTCCTGTTCTCCGACGGCCCGAATATCCCGAGCCACAATACCCGCGGCACTCACCACAAATATGGCCACTCCCCGGTCGAACCTCATGTCACCTTCGTCACGTGGGTCCTCAATAACCAAGTCTTCAAAACGTGTCACACTACTGCCCTTGAAACTCGCCGGGAATGAAAGGAAACCCTGCAGCCGACTCCTCGAAGTCAAACTCCCCACCGATAACGGCGATTTTCTTTCCCGAAAAACCGAGCTCAAATCAATTTGCTGCTCTGGAAGCTTGATCTGAAAACCGGCTGGGAAACCAGCGGTAACCTTAACCGCCGCAGACAGCTGCAGATCCAAGCCAAAGACCTTGAGCGATTGCTCGACCACCGAGACCGCGTCATTTCTCCACAGCAAGGGGATCGAAAATCCAACCTCCGAAACCACCTCTGAAATCTCAATCTTTTCGCAGGAAAGCTCTCCCTCTCTGGAGCCCCCCCAGAGAGGAATTTCACCCTCAATCTTTTCTAAAGTCAGGAAAAGAGTGGGCGCTCGTTCCGAATAAATTTTCACCCTCGCATTAGACAGAATGACCACGCCTTCAAAATCCTCCGCAGCCGTCGAAGATGGATTCTCGTGATCAACCCCCACAGGCACATCCTCCCGGGCAAGTGGCGGGACATTGACACTTTGATCCTCTGATTTTTCTGAGGGACCCGGGGCCGACAAGTAATCTTCATCGATCGGGCGTGCCGCGGGCTCCTGGCGGGAAGGCGTCGCCATCGAGCGACCCAGAATCCCACTAAGGACTTCAAGCGAGACATCAAGTTCGAGTTGGTCAACTTCCAGTCGCTCCCAACATTTCTTCCCCTTCAACAGGGAGCTCCATGACATATCGATCCGGGTCTCACCAACCGCCAGAATTGCTTCTTCCTTCTCCAACTGATCAGGAGCAAACACCCTGAATTCACTCGCCGTCACCCCCGACCAAGGTGACCAGGTCACACTTTTCAACCGACAGGGCAAACCGATCTTCTCCTCAATCTTATCGCAGAGAATCACCGTCCCCAGCCAGGTGGAAAACAAGAGATTTAAGCACCCCCACGCTACGAGCGGCATGGTCAACATCACGAGTCCCCAGCTACGTAGTCGCAGTCTTAAAACCCGTTTTTGCAGAAGACTCACACGACAAGACCTTCTTAATTCCTAGTTAAGCGGAAAACGAATCACTCTGCTCACATCCTCCAGCACCGTATTGTTTGCGGTGATATCCTGAAGACGGTAGACGAGGAAACCAAACTTACCGTCGGCAGACTTTCCGAGAGCCAGGTTCTCCTTGGTTTTTCCAAGGGGTGTTTCCTCCTCAAACCTCCACTCGACCCCCTTCCATTCACCGAGAATGGTTTCCGCGGCAGCATCGATATCCTCAATCCGCTTCATCACCCCATTGGTCGAGCGGAAAACATCTTCTTTCTCGTCATACCTCAACAACGAAATCATTGCCCCTGTCCCCGACAATCTGAAACTCCACTTGCCCCGTCGCTGCTCAAGAAGGACACCGACTTTCTCAAGAACCTTAAACTCCCGCTTACCCCAAAGAGCCAAATACTCCTGATACTGTTCGTCGGTCAGATTGAGATTTTTGTGAAACGGAAGTGGAACTCCCGGCTTGGCATTCTTGGAATACTCCTCATACCACTCTGGATTTTTCTTCGCGCCATCCTTTACCAAATCAACGTATTTTTGGATCTCCTCCGGGGGAGTAACCACCACCCTTTCGCCTTCGTATAGCTTGTTCGGCTCAATAAATCCGGTAAAGATCTGCGGAGCTAGGGTCTGCGCAAAAGCCCCTGCCGGGGACAGCATCAAAAAGGAGAGGGCGAGAAAAGAAGTCACCCGGGTCATATGTCGTTTCATCATTCTGAATTGTTGTCTTCTTTAGATTCCTTGGCCCCCTTGGCCTGGCTGGAACCAACCATATAACTGCGTGCAAGTAAACCAGCACCTGCCGCCACCATTCCCAGAACCAAAAGAAGCGAGGTCGTTTTCATGTTTAGGACAAAGCGGACGCGACTGAGGATCTCAACGCAAATGACTGCCAAACCCAGCCCTCCCAGCCACCACCCCCAGCGCTTTGAGGCATCATAGAACAAAACCAGAACCCCGGCCAAAAACGGGACAAAGATGATTCCCATTGAAGTGGTCTCCCACATGCCACCCTCACCGCGCCCCATTCCCCGGGACACCACCCCAAATGGAGCCGAGGTCACCTGCACGGAATCGAGAAAGAGATACAGACCAAGCGCGAAAAGCACCAGCCCGGCGCCGGCCATAAACGTTTGTTCTCCTCCTTCGGATCCTCCAGGCTTCATGGTTTTAGATTTTAATCCACCGAATCCTTTTTATCAACGTTGGTTGGATCCTCGGCAAATGCCCACATTGTCGACTCCAGATCCTCGATCAATATCGAATTAGTGGTTTCACTTGCCTCAAGAAACCTGGCCCTGACGATCAGCGGCTTCGTTAATTTGTAATCTCCTATTGGGAAAATCTTGAGAAATTCCCGCTCCAAAGAAGTCCCCTTCTTCACAAATCCGTATAGAGTGGTCTCTGATCCACGGAAATGCAGCCGGAAACAATCATACTCATCCTCATCCGAAAATTCATAATTATAAAAAGTATCCCTTTGGGCATAAACTCTCAACTTTAGAGCTTCCGTTGGTCGGGATTCAACCAGATCCTCGGGACTAATCGGCAAAAAACACACAAATGACTCCCAATCCACGAGCATCCCGTCCAGCCGGTCTTCAAGGAGAATGGGAATGCCCTCTTCCTGCTCCCTGACCCTGACCTTCAGAGCGAGGAAAGGCTTGTTCTCCAGTGAAGCGATATGATACTCATCCGTGCTCTTAAACGTGAGTGGTCTAAAGGGATTCCGTCCGTAGTAGGATTTCATCAACGGCTTCACTCTCTCCGGATGCCTGACCCACTGGACCATCTCCTCCACAGTCTCCGCTCTCAGGAATCCGCCCACAACTTTCTCCATCTTTTCAAAATGAATCTTTGCTTCCCGAATCTCCGCCTTGTCGGCCTCCGCACTTTTAAGGCGACCTCCATGGCCTCCGGACGATTGCGGGGGCGGACTAAAATTTACCGAACCATTTTCGTGATCACTCATCATGGTTTGAAAAACCACCCAACCCACGATCCCCAGCAATCCGACCGCCAACAAAACAAACCAGCCCATCGGAACTGTCTCGTTCCCAGTTTCATTCTGGTCCTCCAACCATTCCTTCTCCGGATCAAATGAGTTTTTTTCGGATGGCTGCTCCTCAGCATCAGATCCTGACACCGGGGCCAGAACGGCATTCGCGATTTTTCCCTTTTTCTCCAAAGGGCTTACTTTCGCGGAATCCAACCGAACAACCTCCGCAGGATCTTCATCAACCACCCGGATTTGATCTTCCTCACTATCGTTCGACTTGTCTGCCATCTGTCCGAAGTCAAGGTGACCTCAAATGAGTGTCGACGCAACTCCGGATCCCCTCTAGATCTCATTCAACAATTGAACGCGTGAAGCCCAAAATTCTAATTCTCTCCGCCAGCTTTGGCGACGGGCACAACAGCGCGGCCCGCCACCTCGCCGAGGCCATGGAAGAACAGGCTGAAGTTTTGGTCTCCGACCCCTGCCACCTCGGCAACCCCCGCATCAATGCCTTCCTCTGCAAAGCATACCGAGAAATCACCACCTACACCCCTATCATTTGGGCCTCGATGTACCGCTCGACGGACCGGCAGGATTTCTCCCAACCCCTCCCCTTCATCGCTAAAACCGAGGACGCCGTCGCCGACCTGCTCGATCAATTCCAGCCCGATTTGGTCGTCAACACCTACCCGCTCTACCCCTACATGGTCGAACGCCAGTTCGCGAACAGACGGCGCGTCCCTATCGTTACCGTCGTGACGGACTCCATCGAAATCAACGCGACCTGGACCCGGTCGCCCACCGACTATTTTCTCATCACCGACAAACACACGCACGAAGGCCTGGTTACCAGCAACATTCCTGCCGACAAAATCAAAATCACCGGATTTCCCGTCAGCCCGCGCTTCGAAAACCTCCGGAAAATCTCCCCGGATGATCCCCTGACCCCCTTCCGCATCCTTTTCTTCCCCACCGCCCGCTCTCCTCACGTCAACGATATCATCAGAGCCGCTCTCTTTCACGAAGGCCACATCACCGTTGTTCTCGGGCGTAACTTCCGCCGGCTTTACCACAAGGTCCGGGCACTCAAGAAAAAATTTCCCGGACGGATCCATATCAAAGGTTGGACCCGCAAAGTCCCCGAGCTCCTCTCATCACACCACCTCGTCATCGGCAAGGCCGGAGGCGCCACCGTCCATGAAGCCATTGCCGCGCAATGCCCCATGCTGGTCCACCACATCGTCCCGGGACAAGAGGAAGGAAACATCGAGCTCCTCGACCGATTCCAAACCGGATCCCTCGCCACCTCTGCCAAGGCCATCCGCGAAGCCATCTCCTCTTTGCTCGCCGACGAGGCCACTCTCTGGCGCGCTCAGAAAAAACGATTCCTTCAACACGCACGCCCCGCCGCCGCGCGCGAGGCCGCAAGCTTCATTCTATCCAAAGCCAAATGCCCATGACCTTCCTTTACGATATCGGAAACGTTCTGCTTAAACTCCACTTCGAGCGTTTCCACCTCGCCGTTCTTGGGTCTGAAAACAGCCCCCTTCCCGACGAACTTGCGAACCTTAAAGATCCCTACGAGACCGGCAAAATCTCGGACTACGAGTTCGTGCGGCAATCGCTCGATATTCTTGAAAGCCCTCTAAGCGAGAACGAATTCACCGCAGCATGGGAGGACATTTTCTCTCTCAATCTTCCCATGTGGAAAGTCGTTCATTCGCTCAAAGCAAAGGGCCACCGCCTTATTCTCTTCTCGAACACCAATGGGATTCATACCCGTTCATTCCTTAAAACCTACCCGGATTTTGATCTCTTTGATCACCACCACTTTTCACAGGAAGTCGGCGCGATCAAACCGCACACCGACTTCTATCAATCGGCCATTGAAAACTACAATCTCATCCCCGGCGAAACCCTCTACCTCGACGACCTTCCCGAGAACATCGCCACCGGAAAAGAGCTCGGCTTTCGCTCATGGCAATACGACCTAAACGATCACCCGGCCTTTCTCGCCTGGCTCTTGGAGCAGGGGATCACTCTTGCGGGATCTTCGTAAACCCCACCTCCTCGGTTTAGCCATTCAGATAAAACTCCACCCCCTCCCAAGTGACGGGGTTCTGGTTCGTCGTTCTGAGAAACCACATCGCCTTCACGACCCTCCTCTCTGCGTCATCGCCAACCTCTTCCCAACGGTCCAGATAAAGCAGCCCTTCTGCGTAGTTCAGACCCGCAAATTCTCCCGGAACACCGGCCCCCTTGTCCATCCACGATCCGGTCACCTCTCCCACCTCGGCCAATTCCTCACCGCCATTTAATTAACCAACGAGAATCAGTCCTACCGAATTTGGCGGGATGACGGCGTCTCGCTGACTGACACCACGATCAAATTCGTTCCCGGAGAAATATAATTCCTGGTTCCCCAAATTGATCTCATCAACAATCGGTGGTCGACCGGACATGACGGCATCCCACTCTTCACGGATGCAACTTTCACCTTATAAGAAAACCCTCGTACTTTTGGCTCACTCTCCTACGAATGGCCAATCACCAATCAGGATGTGGCCAATCACAGAGACAACTGGATGCTTGTTGCCGATTGTGAGGTTTGGGCTATTCCCCAGGCCTCAGATGAATTCACGATAAACCCGCTCACCTTCTCCGACACCGGAGCTCCCGGATTTAAATTCGAAGGCAACCCCAGCTGGACTTACAAGATCGAATACACCGAATCATTTGCCGTCTGGAACGACGATCTTCCCGATTCAACTTTGATCATCACCGCACCGGGCACTAAGGTCCAATTCGCAGACCCGGGCAATTGCCAACCGCACAACCGCTTCTACAGGGTCCTCTGCACCGTGACGCCGCAGCGCAGGCAGCCTATTTCTTAAAAGCGGCCTCCCGTTTTTCGTCAATACGAGCTGGTTTCAATTTCTTCCAATCTTCGGGATTGGGAAGTTCTAGTCGCTTTGTCTTATTGCCATAACGATCGAGATTGGCATTAAGATCGTCCTCCGTGAGCGGCTTAGATTTCACGCCACCCTCGGGAACCTCCATACCCGCCGACCAGACCAAAGCGTTGAGCACAACTGTCCGAAAACCATCAAGCGCCCAGCCATGGTGGTAATGCCCGCCGGTAAAGCCAACTCCGCGCCCCCCGCTAGGACGCTCATAGCCCCACATCAGTGCCTGCTCCTTGTTCAAACCAGCAACACCGTGCTGATTCCAGAGATTGATATATTTATACATATTCTCACGCGTCGGTGTTGCCGTGACCAAATTGAGAACCTTATCGCGATCATCGATGAACCGCATGTTGTAATAAAACTCATCCAGACAAGTGACTGTTTCCGGCACCCCGTTTCCGACTTCGTGATCCTTTTTCACTTTCATATCGGCAACCCAATGCGGATTAACCGACCACTTGGACTCCATCGACCCGCCTATCCAGGGCTGGTAATATTTTTTACCCATTTGAGGATTGGGGTGAACCGCATAGTGCATAAAGACAAGACCAACCCCTTTCTTTGCAAGTGAATCAAGATACTCCCACTCACCTGCAATACCGCTCACATTGTCAGCAAAGATAAAAATGGAGTCCGCATCGTCGAGAACCGACTTGTCTTTCGGCCAGTCCCTTCCGACGACCACCGCTTCGACATTGAGTCCACTTTGCTCATTCAACGCCTTAGCGAGAAGCATGCATCCAGCCCTAAATTCGTGCTCTCCCGACCCGTGACTTCGATTCCCAGCGATCAGTACAATTTTCTTTTTTTTCGCCTCCTCCTTCTTGGCTGACAAAAAGAACGGAGTGGTAAGGGCCAGCAAAAGAGGGACGATAAGAGCGAAACGTTTCATAACTTTCTACGCGCAATTACGCAGTTTTTTGGCCAACCCTTCCAGAAAGAACCTACTTAAGAGCCTTATATTCCCCAAATACCAGCTCATCACCATGAAGCTTCGCTTCCGACTTGAGCGCCGCGAAAAGCTTCCTAGCAACCTCCCTGCCCTTTCCTTTTCGTAGCAAATCCACCTTCTCAAAAGGATCTTTTTCCAGGTGATAGAGGCGGGCAATTCCACCGCCGGGATACAGAATCAACTTGTAACCATCCTTAGTCAGGGCGCGCTGCGCATCCTTGAGATAAGCCGAGTATATTTGATCACGACCTCTCGACTCGCATCTTAGAACCGGGATGTAACTCTGATACTGGATATGCTCCGGGACTTCCGCCCCAGCAACCTCAAGAGCAGTCGGGACCGAGTCTTGAATATAAATCGGCGCCGAGACTTTCCTACCGGCCTCAACTTCCGGCCCCACCACAACGTAGGGAACCCGGATGCTATGGTCATACATGTTCTGTTTTCCAAGAAGACCGTGACGACCGCAGCCCAGCCCATGGTCAGCAGTGAAAACGATGTAGGTATTTTCACGCTGACCATTCTTCTCCAGAGCCTCCAAAACTCGCCCAATTTGTGCGTCCAAATGCGTGATCAAAGCGAAGTATTCACGACGGGCCACTTGGACCGAGTGCTTGGTTCTCGGCATCGGGGCAAGCTTCTCATCGCGCAAACTATGGGGAGCCTTCATCACCATGCGATAAGGGTAAGCATCGAGAAAATTCTCAGGGACTTTGATGTCGGAAACCGGATAAATGTCTAGATACTGCTGTGGAGACTGTCTTGGATCGTGCGGAGCATTAAAGGCAAGGTAGAAGAAGAACGGCTTTTCATCCTTCTTTGCCATGTTGAGATACCCGATAGCGGTATCGGCCTCAACTTCCGACCAGTGTTTTCCTCCCTTCCAAAAACCATTGTTCGACTGATCCGTGGGATCCCAAACATCTTTCTTGCCCTCAAGAGGACGATTGTATCCCTCTTTCACCTGATTGGGCATCCCTGGGCGAACATCCCCGACATGATCAAAAAGCGCCTCTGCCTTCATGCGAACATGCCACTTTCCTGTCATGTAAGTGGTGTAACCCGCATCGCTCATCAACTGGGGCCAAAGGCGGCGCTCGCCCATCTTTGCCTCTTCCCTCTGGGCATACCAGAGATGGCGCCCCGTCATCATCATATTGCGGCTCGCCACACAAATCGCACCATTCCACCCGCCTGAATTGTAGGCGTGGGTGAATTGGGTCCCCGAAGCAAACAACTTGTCCAGATTCGGGGTCTTCACCCCCGTGAGTCCCAACGAGCCTATCGCCTCGTATGTCATATCGTCCGCGAATATGAACAGGATATTTGGCTTCTCAGCCGCGGAAACAAGGGAGATGAGAACAAGAAATGGGGTGAAGATGCGCATGAGGGAATTCTACGCAGAAATTGGAGTATTTTGACACTTAACATTCACTTTTTTCGCTGTTAATACCTCCCAGCCGGCAATTGCGGGCACACGATGAGTCGCTCCAATTCCCCAACCCTCAGTCACCGGCTTGAGTATTGCGCCTATCGCGCATTCGAGTGGATGTTCAGGATGATGGCGCTGGAAACCATCTTCAGACTCGGCGAATTCATAGGACGGATTGTGCATCGCTGCAATACCGGTCGAAGGCAACAAGTGATCCGTAACCTTCGCCTCGCATTTGGCGACGAAAAATCGCGACCGGAAATCGAACAACTCGCCGCAGAGGTTTTTGAGCGCACCGGAGCCAATTTCCTTACTTCGCTCAAGATTCCCTTTTTAAGTGACAACGAAATACTGAGCAGGCTTCACTTCGAAGGGTTGGCCGAAGTCTTCGAGGCCACCGACAAAGGCGGCATTGTCATGGTCTCCACGCACATGGGAAACTGGGAACTACTTGCTCAGGCCATCTTCTTGGCCGAGGGAAAATTTAAAGTTGGAACACACTATCGCCCTCTCAACAACGCCCTAATTAATGCTGTCGTTGAACGCCGGAGAAAGCGGCGGGGCCTACAACTGTTCGCCAAAAAGTCCTCCACCCACCAAATCGCCAGCTTCGTTCGGGAAGGCGGCGCCATGGGCATCCTGGCCGACCAACGGGTTGGCGGGCGCGGAGCGGCCTGTCTCTTTTTTGGTCGACCCACCACCTGCTCGCCACTGCCTCACTTGATTGCCAAGCGGGGAAAAGGCCTCCTCTTCAGCCTCTCTTGTGAAACGGTCGGAACGGCCCACTGGCAGATCTCCTTCAGGCATATCCCGACAATCTCCGCCCAAGCGTGTGCCAATAGCATCGAACAGAACTGGCGCCGATCACCGGTCGATGTTTTTTGGTACGAAGACCGCTGGCGAATCCAGGGAAAGCGACCCCTTGCTTTTCTCAACAAATATCAGGACGATCTTGAGACTCCCCGCCCCCTTCGGTCCGTGAACCTCGCCCCTGAAAATTGCGAGCTACCCTATCCCGGTCACCTGATCACCCAGGAACATCAGGAAGTGAACTTCGCTGAAAGCGATCAATCACTCCGCCGTAAGCTCAGAGAAATCTCAGATTCCAGCACAACTCCGGTCGACGTCTTTCTTTGCCCAAGATCTCAAATTAAACGCATTAAAAAGCTCTCAGGAAAAATACTGGCTCTTCCGGCCGAAGAAGAATACCTCTCGTGAAGAATTCGCCACTTTACAAAACAAAAATGAAAATCTGCTGCATCGGTGCAGGCTATGTCGGAGGTCCCACCATGGCAATGATCGCGACCAAATGTCCGGATATCGACGTCACCGTCGTAGACATCAATGCCGAACGAATCGCAGCCTGGAATAGCGAGGCGCTTCCAATCTTCGAGAAAGGGTTGGACGAACTTGTCATCGCCGCCCGCGGACAAAATCTCTTCTTCAGCACCAACGTCGATCAAAGCATTGATGAGGCCGACATCGTCTTTATCTCCGTCAACACCCCCACCAAGACCTACGGCACCGGGGCCGGAAAAGCCTCCGACCTCAAATACATCGAGCTCTGCGCCCGCAAGATCGCAGAAGTCTCCACCACCGACAAAATCGTTGTCGAAAAATCCACCCTCCCGGTCCGCACAGCATCGACTATCAAGAGGATCCTTAAGAACTGCCCCAGCGAAGCCCAGTTCGAGGTCCTCTCCAATCCCGAATTCCTCGCCGAAGGCACCGCCATCAAAGACCTTCAGGAACCCGACCGCGTCCTCATTGGTGGTGATCAAACCCCCGAAGGTCTGGCCGCGATCCAAACCCTCTTCGATATCTACGCCCGCTGGGTCTCACCCGACCGTATCCTCACCACCAATGTCTGGTCCTCCGAACTATCCAAGCTCACCGCCAACGCCTTTCTCGCCCAGCGCATCTCCTCCATCAACGCCATCTCAGCGCTCTGCGAAGCAACCGAAGCCAATGTCGATGAAGTCGCGCGCGCCGTCGGTAGCGATTCCCGCATCGGCCCGAAGTTCCTCAAATCATCCGTCGGCTTCGGCGGGTCCTGCTTCCAAAAAGACGTCCTCAATCTGGTTTACCTCTGTGAACACTACGGCCTCACTGAAGTCGCCCAGTATTGGGAGCAGGTCATTTTAATGAACAACTATCAGCGCAAACGCTTCGTTCAGCGCATGGTCACCACCCTTTTCAACACCGTCGCTGGAAAGAAAATCGCCGTCCTCGGTTTCGCCTTCAAAAAGGACACCAACGACACCCGCGAGTCCGCCGCCATTTACATCTGCCGCGACCTCCTCGACGAACAAGCCGAGATCCACATTTACGACCCCAAGGTTTCTCACAAACAAATCTGTGCCGACCTCGGAATCCCCGAAGGTCACCCCGGAGTCCACATCCACTCCTCCGCCTCTGACGCCTGCGCCAACGCCCACGCTGTCGCCGTCCTCACCGAGTGGGATGAATTCACTGAACTCGACTTCCAATCGATCTTCGACAACATGCTCAAACCCTCCTTCATCTTCGACGGCCGTAACATCCTCGACCTCGAAGCCCTCCGCAAAATCGGCTTCGAAACCCACGCTGTGGGGAAGGTGTAGAAAAACGGCGGAAAAGGAGGACGCATTATCCCTCAATGACTTGTGTTCGAGTAATTGGAAGTGGTTTGACAAACAAATGCAACACGCCGTCCTACAGAATCACTCGATCAAATAAACCGGCGACTCTCCTACTTCAGCCAACTCGATAACCTCACCAAGGCATCGAGCACATTGAAAAACTCACCCGGCTATGGTCCGGCGAAGGAGCGGCCGTTGCACCACAGCATGATAATTTGATCGTCTTCGCCCTCGAAGCGAAGGGTATACACTTCTTCCTCCGTTTCCAACTTCTCCACAAACGTAGCCGAACCCAGTTGCTCTAGAAAGACCTGAAGCATTCGGAATCCATCCCGCTTACGCCACTCTCCCTCAATTCGTTCATCTACCAAACCGAAGCCATCCGCCACTATGCGCCACCAGTAAACCTGCTCCACAAACCCGGAGCAGATTACAATTACAAGGTAGCGGAGCACGAAGACTCCGTATTCAAATTCCGAAACACTAAGCGGGTTTTCCGGGGCATTCGGGTGTTTGTAGGTCGCCGTCACCGGCGACCAGGTTCCGGTTCTCACGAGAGGCCAATTCACTTCAGAAATCACCACCCGATCATCACATTGCGGCATCACCCTAGGAGTCAGTTCCATATTTTGATTTCCCAAACCCCGATGACAAAAGCCGGCGTCGTGCATTCACTTCATGGTCGTCCCAAATTTCTCAAGCAGCCCCACTAAGAGATCCGCCGGACCACACTCCGAATATATCGCGGACAACTCGGCCTTCAAACGCCTCAAACCGCTGAGATATTCTGAAAAATAATAACTCTCTGCCAAGCCCCCATTTTCCCAGCGATCAAAATAGACCAACGGCTCTGGAGTCCCCACCCCATGCTTCTGCAAAAAACAGGGAGCCTGGAACGATCTCGCCGCCTTCGAGCCCTGCTCCCGATCATAGCGATCTTTCCAGCCTCCCTGCCGGCCAAAAGCCTTCACCGCCACCTGCACCAAGCATCCTTCCCTCTCAAAGCACAAAACCACAACGCGATTACGTCCTTCTGCCAACAGCCCCTCCTTTTGCGAAAAAACCTCCTCCCATAATCCCTTAATTCGTCCCTCATCAAAAGCATCCACCGGGTCACAGCTGACCTCACCGGTCAACCCGTCGTGATAATACTTTTGAAACTGACCTTGCCTCATTCATCCTTCCTTACGGCCTTCCGGATTCAAAGGCACCGCTTTGAGCAAATCCACGATCTCCACCCGACACGATTCGCCCTCGACGAGGACCACACTCACCATTATTCTGGAGGGATGCATTACCTCGTCACAGGGGGAGCTGGATTCATCGGCTCCCACCTAGTTGAAGCCCTTCTTGCCCAAGGAAACGAGATCACAGTCATCGACGACTTTAATGACTACTACGCTCCCCGGATCAAACACCAAAACCTCTCCGCTTCCCTCTCAAAAATCACCCTCGTCCAAGGCGACATCCGTGATGCCATCCTCGTGGAAAGGACATTCGCGAAGGGCTCTTTCGATGGAGTCATCCACCTCGCCGCCCGTGCAGGCGTCCGACCTTCCATCCAATCTCCTAAGCTTTACTTCACGACCAACATCGACGGCACTTTTAACCTTCTCGAGGCCTGCCGCTACCATGGCGTCCAAAACTTCATCTTCGCTTCATCCTCCTCGGTCTATGGCATGAATGAAAAGGTCCCCTTCTCAGAAACCGATGCTCTCAACCGCACCATCTCACCCTATGCAGCCACAAAGCTTGCGGCCGAGCAGATTTGCTCAAACTACTCCCATCTCTTCGGTATTCGCTGCATGTGTCTCCGCTTCTTCACAGTTTACGGACCACGCCAACGCCCTGATCTCGCCATCTCAAAATTCACCAAAAAAATTCTCTCCAACGACCCGATCAAGCAATACGGCGACGGATCAACGGCTCGCGACTACACCTACATCGACGACATCGTGCAAGGCATCCTCACTGCCATTGATTACCACGATTCCCCCTTCGAGATCTTTAACCTCGGCGGATCCGCCACCACCACCCTCGCCAGCCTGATCGCACTCGTGGAAGAAGCCTGTGAAAAAAAGGCGAAAGTTGAAATCACCGGAGACCAACCAGGCGATGTCCCCAGAACTTTCGCGGATGTCTCCAAAGCTCACGAACTTCTTGGCTACGCTCCCCAAACCCCCATCGCAAAGGGGATCAAAAAATACGTGGCTTGGTTTCAGGAAAACCATCCGTCATGAAGATCGCCATTATTCGCAGCGAGTGCTCTTTCACCAAAGGGGGGGAGCGGAACGCTACGCAGCAAACCTTTGTCGGGAGCTCTGCGAAATGGGTCATCAAGTCTGGGTCATCGCTGAAATCTTCGCCGACAATGTCCATCCGGACCTCATCCACATACCAGTCAAAGTGAACTGGGCCACCTCGGCCACTCGCAATCGTTCCTTCAATCAAAACGCCCAAAAGGCTGCCCACCAACTCAGCGCCGATCAAGTCATCGCCCTCTCCCTCTGTTATCCTTCCGATGCCTCCCGCGTCTCGGATCCTCTCCATTGCTACTGGATGGGCCTCCGCTACCCCGGAAAAATCCGCTACTTCATCGAACGACTCAATCCGCGGCACCGCGCCATCTTAAAATTGGAATGCGAGATCATGTCGCCCCAAAACACCCGCATCATTGTCACGAACTCCAGACTCTCAAAAAAGCTGATCGGGCAATATTACGGCTACCCCCAAGACCGCATTCACGTCATTTAAAATGGCGTCGATTATGAGCAATTCTCCCCCGACCACAACATTCGGGAAGACTCAACCCTCACGCTTTTTTTCGTTGGCCAGGACTTCCAACGCAAAGGGCTTGCCGAAGTCATTGACGACCCTCGCCCTAGTTCACAATGCCGGCCATCCCTGCCCCCTGCGCGTCATCGGTCGCGACGACCCAGTTTCCTTCACAAAACAAGCCGTCCGCCTCAACATTCTCAACGCCATCTCATTCGAAGGCCCTACAAAAAAAAATCCAAGAAGCCTACCAAAGCTCCGACCTGTTTGTCTTCCCATCCTTATATGATCCTTTTGCAAACGTCGTTCTCGAATCTCTCGCCTGCGGACTCCCGGCACTCACAACTACCACGAATGGCTCATCGGAAATCATTACCCAAGACACAGATAGATACGTCATGAAAGGGGCCACCGATCACCTCGCCAAAGACCTCGCCGATCGCATTCAAGAATTCTGCAAACTCTCCCCGGATGAGCGCTCCATGATGCGGAAAGCAGCCATCGAAAGAGCCACCGCCATGTCCGATGGAGAATCTTTATTTACTTCAATTAAAAGCCCGAACCTGGATGCTGAAAAATCATAAGGAGTTTGAAGTTCGTTTCCTGGAACTCGTTTCGAGTCTCATTTCTTCCTCTTAAACCTCGGCGCGCTCAGAAACAATCTCTCCCTGGTCCAATTCAATCACGCGGCTCGCAATCTTGGTCGTGGACAGTCGATGGGCAATCAGCAAAGTCGTCCGACCTTTCACCAAATCCACTAATTCAGACTGGATAACTGCCTCGCTTTCATTATCGAGCGCACTCGTTGCCTCATCCAAAAGAAGAATGGGCGCATCCTTCAAGAAGGCCCGGGCGATGGCGATGCGCTGCCGCTGGCCACCCGACAAACTTCTTCCCATTTCAGAGACTGCAGTGTCATAGCCATGCTCCTGCTTCAGGATAAAATCATGCGCGTTCGCTTTTTTTGCCGCACTGATTATCTCTTCCTCATTGGCATCGGAGCGCCCAAGTAGAATATTCTCTCGAATGGTTCCTTGAAACAAAACAGCAGTCTGCGATACGACTGCAATTTGATCGCGGAGCTCCCTCTTCGCCCATTCCCTCACATCGATCCCACTCACCGTCACGCCTCCCGACTTCACATCATAGAAACGCGGAATCAAATTAAAGAGACTCGACTTTCCTCCTCCACTCGGACCAATTAAAGCCACACACTGGCCGGGTTCAATCGTTAGGTTGATGCCACGAAGGAAGACTTCGTCACCATAACCAAAAGAGACGTCTTTAAAAATAACCCGACTTTCAAAATGCTGTGGACGCCTCGGATGCTCGGGATCATCCAAATTATCCACCGCGAGGGAAATTTCCTCCAGTCGCTCGAGTGAGGCATCGGCCTGCTTCAGATTTGCGTGAATCGCACCCAACTTTTTCACAGGCTCGTAGCAGAGATAGAGAGCCATCGCGATGGCCATAAAGCTCGAAAGTTTCATTCCCTGTTGCGCTCCCAGATAGATCGCCACCGTCAGGCCGACCACCGAAACAAACTCCACCGAAGGCGAAATCAATTGCTTGTATTTCACCACCTCCATTGAGTAGCGGATGATTCCCTTAATCCGGCTACGGAATTTTTGAATAACCGCATGCTGGAGATTGTAAGCCCTAATGTCGAGAGGCGCCTGAATCGACTCGGAAATTTGCCCGCTCAAATCACCGGCACTGGCTTGTAAGCTTCGAGCCTTATCTCCCAAGCGCTTCGTGATCGCACGCAGAGGCAGAACACACAGTGGAATTGAGAAAATTGAAAAGAGCACGAGGGAGGCCCCTTGGTTCGAAACAGCCTCAGAAATCAAAAAGATCAGAGCTGCCATCAAAACCGCCGGTTGTTTAATGAGATCAACCGCCACCTTGCCTACCGTCGATCGAACCACCTCGGTATCCCCCACGAGGCGTGCAAGCAGATCTCCCGCCTGCCTCTTTTGAAAAAAGGCAACCGGTAAAGTCTGCAACTTTGTAAAGACCTCATCGCGGACCTGTTCCAAAAAACGAAACCCGCAATAACTAATGAGATAGGTATTCAAAAACCCTCCGGCAGCGCGAAAGAGAAACATCAGAGGAAGCCACGCACAAGCAGCGGCCAGCACCCAATCGGCAGGCAGGCGCTCGAACCAATTCATGAGCACTTCCACAAAGAAACTGTTTTCGTTCTCGTCACCCCCGGCATCAACCTGATCGTCCTCAAAGATGAGAGGCAGCACCACCTTCGCAGCCAGAGGCAACCCGGCTCCAGTCGCCGCGGCGTAAAC
Organism: Verrucomicrobiota bacterium; assembly: GCA_030835305.1. Taxonomy (GTDB): domain Bacteria; phylum Verrucomicrobiota; class Verrucomicrobiia; order Verrucomicrobiales; family Akkermansiaceae; genus SW10. Next base: position 70,150 of record JAURPJ010000097.1, read on the forward strand.
CAATCCGGCCAAGACACTTCCTGCAAGCTGCCACTTAACGGGCTTGAAGTATTTGAAATAGGGCTGAAAACGCTTCATAGGCGAGGAAGAGCCTAGCCAACAACCTGCAGATCGCCAGCCTTACTTGGATTGACCCGGCCCCAACTTTGAGCAAAGATCCGCGTGTGGATTTCATCGCCAAAGGCCGCAAAACCCTCGAAATCGAAGCAACCCAACTGCTCATGCTCGCTGGTCGTCTCGACGGCTGCTTCGTCCAATCCGTCGAGGCGCTGGAAGAAACACTAATCGCTGGGAAAAAGATCGTCGTGATCGGTGTTGGCAAATCCGAAAGCATCGGCAATAAATTTGTGGCCACGCTCAATAGTACGGGCGCCACCGCCGTCAATCTGAGTTGCCAAAATGCCATTCACGGAGACCTCGGAGTCCTTGCGATCGGAGATCTTGTTGTCGCCCTAAGCTACTCGGGAGAAACCAGCGAGATGATCACGCTTCTTCCACACGTTAAAAAACGTGCTTTCCGCATCATCTCGATCACCGGAGCACCCGCCTCCACCCTCGCCAAACACAGTGATCTCGTTCTCGACACCTCTATCGAGGAAGAGGCCTGCCCCCTGCAATTGGCGCCAACCTCCAGCACCACCAACATGCTTGGTCTCTGCGATGCCCTCGCCATGGTCCTTCTCGAGAAACGCGGCTTCCGGGCCGAAGACTTTGCCGAACTCCACCCCGGTGGAAACCTGGGAAAATACCTCCTCACTCGGGTCTCGGACATCATGAGAACGGGTGACGCGCTCGCGAAAATACCGATTAAGTCCCTGGTGCAGGATGCCGTCTTAAAAATGCTGGAATGTCGTGCCGGGGCGGCTGTCATCGTTAACTCCGACGAGTCGCTCGCGGGGATATTTACTCATGGCGATTTCGTGCGAGGTTACCAATCAAACCGCGAAATCGGAGACTCTCCAGTCATAGAGCACATGACTCGGAATCCCATCTCCATTCACCGCGATGACTTGGCCGTTGAAATCGTCCGAACCCTTCGCGAATACCGCATCGATGACCTTGTCGTCGTGAATGATGAAAACCAAGCCGTCGGCCTTGTGGATGTTCAAGACCTCTCGCGACATGGGTTGAGCTAGACTCAAGTGCATGGAATCTTTATCAACGCCTGAAATTAACTCGGGAACGCACCCGAATCCCGCCAACCACCAGACCGGCAAGCTTTCTACCTGGCAGAGAGATCGACCTTCACCAGCTCCTGGTCGTTTCTCATAAAGATCGCCTTGTCCGCAAAAGCCGGACCGCTCCAGACAACGGGACGACCAAAGGCCTCGTTCGTTGGCTTCAAGATCGGCTGGCGCCCCAACTCTTTATAACCTTCTTTGGAGAGCTTCGCCAAAATCAAATCTCCGCTCTCGCTAAAGATCCAGTAGTTCCCGCTCTCCTCATGACGAGTCAAATAGGCGGTACCGTGACCGCCCCCTCCCTTGCGATGTTCTTCAGCCATCGTCGGTTCCATCGTTGACCAGAACCGCTCCCCGTTCTCGACCGAAGCCGCGATCAACTGGCTCGACCGGATGTCACAACCATAGATCACACCATCGTGAATCAAAGGGGTGCTATTGCAACAATACATCGCCGTCTTGGGTTTCCCACGCCACGTAAACTTGGCCTCAGGTTTGTCAGGGTCCAACTCGATCATCGCACCCACACGCCCGATCCCGCTGGCAAAAATCCTGTTCCCGACGAGCTGTGGGGTCATCACCGACATGCCATAGGTTGGTTTCAATGGCAAACTCCAGTAGAGCTCACCGGACTTGGAGTTGAGCGAATTTATCGCTTCCGGATGCCAGATGATTAACTGCTCGGTTTTTCCAGCCTTCACCATCGAGGGAGGACAATACCCCTGGCTTCTGGCATCAAGCGCCTTCCATCTCACCTCACCCGTGATGGCATTAAAGGCCACGGCCACACTTCCCTTACCACCAACCAAACAATACAAGGTGTCGCCAACCACAAGCGGATGGGCGGAGAATCCCCAAATTGGAAGTCCTGCACCAAAGTCTTTCTGAAAATCCTTCTCCCACTTCTTCTGCCCGGTTTTGGCATCGAGCGCGACAAGATTTCCCATACCACCCAAAAAATAGACAAGGCCATTTGCAATCGTGGGAGTGGCCCGTGGTCCGCCGGGATAGGAGAGCATATAAGTCCGATCCTTCTCGTACTTCCAAAGTTCCTTCCCTGTCGCGATATCCAAACAAAGCAATCTTTCCTTTCCTTCCCAAGTCACGGCCTTACCCGGATTATTTATCAGTTCACCTTTTGAACGTTGGTAATCGGACACATAAACGCGCCCACCAGCAACGGCAGGCCCGGAATAGCCCCAACCCACCGGGACCCGCCACGCCACAGGAGCACCGGCCTCCGGCAAATCCGCTCTGATTCCTGTTTCCCGCCAAACCCCATCAGCCTTCTCGCCCATCCAACGCGGCCAATCATCGGCAGATGCACTCAAAATTCCGACAATACCAAACACGACTGGGATTTTCATTTGGGTAACTTCCCCAGATCCCGCTAAAAGTCAATCCAGCTTCAATGAAGGGGCTTCTTAAAACCAATCCCACCGCCTGTCAGGTCCTCGAGGCGCGTCTGGATAATCCTCTCTGCCTCGTTCAGAATATCACTATTCTGGACCGCGTCGATACATGCCTGCCGAATCAGAAAATTAACGAAATGCTCACGATCTGCGTCCGTGATGCGGTTTACAACCCCGCTATTCGAAAAAAGGTGTCGTATTCCTGAAGATTCACCCCAAGCAACCGCCGCTCGAGCCGCCTTATCGACCGGCGAATTCATTGAGCTCATTGGCTTGCCAATGAAAAAGCGAAAGGCCGCCATTCCCGCGACCGCCAGAATCACCAGGCCCGCGGAATACTTGAAGTAACGATGGATCTGTCCGCCTCCTACTCGTTGTCGTCGATAACACATCAAAGTTGTTTTCAATTAAGAGAAGCCAGCCTTTGATCTTGCCTTCACCGTTACGCGGTGTTCACTCCCCCCAAACAAAACAAACTGTGAAAGCATTCGAAATCTATCAGAAAATCGACCCTTCTCTCGTCAGCGACATGTTTCTCTGGATCCGGGAAAATGACCGTCAACTTTATAAATCGGCGATCGCCACACTCACCGCAAACCGGAAGCTCCGCCCCGTTTTCGTCGAGAAAAAATCGATCGCAGATCAGATTACCTGGCTTCACAAAACTCTGAAACTTAAAACCAGCGACACCATCGGCGAGCATCTCTTTCAGGTTTACTTCATGAAGGGGCAACAAGAACTTCTCATCGGATTTTGTGACAGCATGGGCATCGAACACGACGGCAAAGGCTCTGTCGAAGGCTCTCTTCCGGACAGTCTTGATGATGAAAAACTCAAGGCCACCATCGATTCTCTCGTCGGAGCGCACGACCCCAAACTGGTCACACTGTATCTCCGGGTCTTCAACTTACAGACCCAGGATGGATGGGAGAATCTCGCCGGGGTCCTTGAAAGCGACGAAAGACTCACACTCGTTTAAGCCGCATCCAAAAGTCTGAGAATCACGGTGAGAGCATGGTCCAACTCCCCCTCCGAAATCAAGAAGGGTGGGGTAAATGAAAGGACGTTTCCCTGCGGTCCGTCCGCAAGAAAAAGAAGACCCTCAGCCAAAAGCGAGGCCAGCAAACCTCCGGCGGGACGGTCCAACTCCATTCCCCACATCATGCCACGGCCACGGATTTCGCGAACCGCAGTGTGATCGAAGGACTGGAGCGCGCTTGAGAGCCTGGCCGATACAACTTCCACCAGCTCGATGGTTTCTTGCCTCTCGAGAATCTCCAGTGACTTCAAGGCCATGGCACAACCCACCGGGTGCCCCAGAAAGGTGCTGGTATGTAGGGCTTCCCCGGGACTCTCGGGCCATTTATCCATGACCTCTGATTTCCCCACGCATGCAGAGATGGGAAACCCCCCGCTCATTGCTTTTCCGACGCAAATCAAATCGGGAATCACCCCTTCCCATTCACAAGCAAACCATTTTCCCGAGCGGTGAAAACCGGTGTAAATTTCATCAAAGATCAATAGAGCCCCATGCGCGTCACACCAATCCCTGAGCGCAGACAAAAAACCGGCTGGAGGAAGCACTTTTCCGCCACGTCCCTGGATTGGCTCAACTAAAACCGCGCCAATGGCGTCGTCATCCGGCAGCTTGAAGGAACCGTAATCCACGCGCTTGGTCACTCCGGCGAGCTGATCCACAAAGGGCCCCCTGAATTTTTCCAGATCAGTGCCGAGCAAGCTCCCGTAACCAAGTCCGTGGTAGCCATTGGCAAAGGCCATCACCCCCCGCTTGCCGGTCGCAAGCCGTGCCGTCTTGAGCGCTGTTTCCACCGCTTCAAATCCTGAATTTGAAAGCACCACCTTTCCCGGTCCCGCCCCCCATCTCTCGAAGGTTAATCTCGAAAGCCGCGCGCACATATCCACCTTCAAGGCCGTTGGGTGAACATCGCCCATGCCATGAAGCAGTTGATCACATTGCGCCTTCATGGCCGCAACGATCTCGGGATGTCGATGCCCGAGCCCGGAAACCCCAAAGGCACTGGTGAAATCCAGGAAGCGATTCCCATCGGCATCCCACACATTCACCCCTTGCGCTCTCTCCCAAAAAACCGGCCACGACTCATCCACATAAGTCACATTGCGACTTTCGTGCTTGCGAAGCCTCACCGCCAGGTCCTGCGAGCAGGGACCGGGAATGACCGTTTTAATTTCAGGAATCATGAGGTGTGCATCAAAATCGAAAGAATCGCCCCGATGGCGGAAGTAGCGATTAAAAAGATCCCCAGGCCTCCAATCGCATAATCACGCTTTAAAATCACCGGCCGATGAGGTGAGGAGGATCTGGGGAACACCAAAAATGCGTAAGCAGCTCCAGTAATCAATCCCCCAAAATGAGCAGCGTTATCGATAAACTTGAAACCCAGTGTTCCGATCACGATCACGGAAACAAGAATGCCAGCTAACCTCCGGCGCGCCGGTCTCGGCACGAGCGGGCGGTGAAGCGTTTCAAATACAAGGAGAAATCCAAGCAACCCGCATACCACACCGGAGATTCCCACTGAAGTCTGGGTCGGAAACCAGGAAACAGTCGCCCACCCCGCACCGATGATGCTGAGAAAAAAGGCGGCTGCGAGATGCGGCCAGCGGGCAAGAATTTCAACGCGTCGTCCCAAATACCAAAGCGCGCTCATATTCAGGATAAAGTGAATCAGATTGCCGTGGAGAAACGCCGCGGTAAAAAGCCGCCATTTTTCTCCGGCGAAATAACGGGCCTTAACCAGACCGGCTTCGGCAATTCCGAGTTCCAGGGTTGCGAACTGTACCCCACCGACCAGCACCACAAACACAAGAAACAAGACTGAAAAGGGCGTCCGCTGGTTTTCCATCCAAAGTTCGAACCGAGCTTCGGGGACCTGATCTCCAATGAGCTCCCCCGTTAAGAGCTTCGCAAAATTACGCCCCTTCCGGGCCTCCCTCCACGGGCGGGCGGTGAAATAAAGGAACCCGAAAATCGTGAGGACAAGGAACTGAATTCCGGGAAAGCCGAATGGGGTAATCCCCTGAAAATGTGAGTAGCCGCCATAAAGAACCGCAAGACCGGTGAAGACCACAGAACGCCGGGCGCTATCTTCATCTTCAGCGGCAAAAATGAGACGCCGTTTTTTTAAAGCGGGCGCTAAACTGGGAATCTCTTCGGGAGCGACCAGCCTTTCACTTTCAGGGGTCCAAACCCAATCCAGCCTCCCTTGCCCTGTTTTGAGATAGGCTTTGAGATCAGCAAGCGATTCAAACGAGCGACTCTGCGTCGAGCCATTAATCGCCCCAAATGGGCCGGAATCCGGCTTGACTGGAAACGCATCCTTGCGGGCCCAAGCTGGTGAAGCTGGCTCGCTCATCTCATCGGACGCAATAAATTACTCACCCACCGGCACACCACCTTCGGGGGTTTCGGTCGCTTCGGCAGGTGTCTCGGCCCCTTCAGCGGGTGTCTCGGTCCCTTCAGCAGGTATCTCGGTCGCTTCGGCGGGTGTCCCGGTCCCTTCAGCAGGCGTCTCGGTCCCTTCGGCGGGTATCCCGGTCCCTTCAGCAGGTGTCTCGGCCCCCTCAGCAGGTGTCCCGGTCGCATCGGAAGGTGTCCCGGTCGCATCGGAAGGTGTCCCGGTCGCATCGACAGGTGTCCCGGTCGCATCGGCGGGCGTATCGATGATTCCTTCACCGGAATTTTCGAGAAGAGAACTTCCTCCTTCGTTGCTTTCAACTGGAGCATTTGCAACCGAACCGCCATCAGATGCGTAGTTCTTACCCTCGATGGAGTTTCTCTTTCCCATCAGGATCGCGAGTACTAACGAGAAGATGAAGAAAAGGGTGCCGAGATAGACAGTTCCTTTCTGAAGAACGTCAGTCGTTTTAGCACCGAAAGCAGCATCAGTCATACCGGCACCGAAAGCAGCGCCGAGGCCTTCCTGCTTCGGTCGTTGCATGAGGATCACGAGAATCAGCAAAAGACTCACGACGACGTGAGCGATAACCACAAGTGTGATGGAGATGTCTAGCATGGGAAGGCGGGACTCTATCGGCTCAACCCGAGTTGTAAAGAGGGAGTTTTCAGCAAATTCGCCAACTTTATCTAACCATTCCTAATGAATTTGGCCAGTCAACCGTCTCCCTAGTTTGTCGATTTAATGATTTCGTTTTTCAGATTGAGCACGTGGCGGAGTGGAATGATCCGCTCATTCGAGATCCCGAAGGCCATAATCGTGACGCATTCATCCTTCTTTATCAGGTGGGCCGCGCCGCCATTCATGATGATGTGGCCGGTCCCGGGATCTCCCGCCTGAACGTAGGTTTCGAGACGATTCCCTGATGTCATGGAGGTCACAAGAACCCGCTCACCCTCCCAGAGCCCGGCCGCCTCCATGAGATCAGAGGGGATTTCGATACTCCCTTCATAATCAATATCGGCCTGCTTGATGATAGCCCGGTGGAGCTTGGACTTTAGTTGAATGCGCTGCATGGCTATGACGAAACGAGGAATGCCTGCCGCGGTCAAGCGGTGAAAAACTCCAAGATTGAAAAAATACCACCTGTCTCTAAACTTTCCTCTAGACAATGAAGATGTTGATCCAAATCATTTTCGGCTTTGCCGGGAGTCTATTGCCCGCTCAGGAGACCGAACCGGCTATTCCTCCGCTGGTGGAAAAGAAAGCGCTCCAATGGATGCAACATCCGGATGCCTACAAACGAGCCGCCGCATACCGGACCTTCCAGCTGTACGGTGACGAGGGTGGCTCCATCTACCGGCGCACTCTCGAAAAAGCGCGGACCCTCCACGGCAAAAAATTAGCCGACGTCCTCGGCAATGAACGCTCAAATCCCTTTTCGGATCTTCCCGCGATCGCAGAAGAACTCAAGACCGAACGCACGCGGATCTACAAACTCATCAAAACCGATTACAAAAAGCAGCCGGACAAAATTGCGATGCTTCGCCGCGAGACCGAATCGCTGCAAAAGCTCAATGATCGCGCTCGCAAAATCGCAGAGAAAGATCCTGAATCCCTCGACAACTCAGTCAAAGCCATCGCCACTGCTCTCGCCGAGGTCACCCGCGAGGTCAACATCATCGACAAGACCGAATTCGACCGTAACAAGCTCGATCTCGATGATGCGCTCATGTCGATCTACGAAGGTGAAGTCTACCTCAAGAACCGAAAAGCCGTTGCCGGGATTCGCCAAGAAATGGAAACGCTGGCTGCGGCTCGGTGCGACAATGATGCCTGTGAATGGGCCAACGTATTGCAGAAGGACTTCACACACCATTTGAACGAATTTCGGTCGCTCTTTGCTCTCTTCCCACTCCGCATGGAAGACAAGCTCTCGGATGCCGCTGTCGGACACTCAAAAGACATGGCTTCCATGGGATTCTTCGCCCACCAGTCTCCCATCCCTGAAAAAAAATCGCCGGGTGACCGGGCTCGCCTGGCCGGCTTCAAACATGCTTGGTCCGGCGAAAATATCTTCATGGGGTCATCTTCACCGATCGCAGCTTACAACGCTTGGTTCGGCTCCGACGGACACCGCTTCATCATGTTTACAAACGGTCCAAATCTCATCGGGATCGGCCCGCATGGGAAACACTGGACCATGATGACCGGAAGAAAGTAATCCTCTCTATTAACGTGAGCATCGAAAAAAGGCTTAACTACAAATTCAAGAGCGAGTCGCTTTTGAAAGAGGCTCTATCCCACCCCAGCCTTTCGTCGGAAATCCGTCCGGCACCACCAGACAATCAACGTCTCGAATACCTTGGCGACGCTGTCGTCGAGCTCGTCGTAAGCTCCCATCTCTACCACCACTTCCCTGAATTTCAGGAAGGTATTCTCACCCAGCTGCGCGCTTCGGTCGTCTCGAAACCCGCACTCGCCACAGCAGCACGCGCCATCGACTTGGGTAGCGCACTTTTCATGAGCAACGGCGAAGCCGGGAGCGGTGGCCGTGATCGTGATTCCAACCTCGCCGACGCCCTCGAAGCCATCCTTGGTGCGGTCTATCTTGATGGCGGCCTTGAGTCAGCCCGGGAGGTGGCTCTTCAACTACTCGGGGCCCAACTCAGGGCGCTAAACCCAAAACAAGCACAAGGAAACTCCAAAGGCGAACTTCAGGAAATCCTACAGCAACTGAACCCGGAATCTCCCGTTTACAAGGTTGTCTCGGAAGAAGGCCCTCCCCATGACCGCACCTTCGTCTGTGAGGTTACCTGGAGAGGCCAGACCTTGGGACAAGGGCGCGGCCCAAGCAAAAAATCGGCCGAAGCAGAAGCCGCACTTGCCGCACTTTCCACTCAAATTTGGAGCACTAGGAAAGAATCTTTTTGATGACTCTCCTTGGCTCCACTCCGGTCAATCGTTCATCGAGCCCCTGATGCCTGAGCGTGAAGCGCTCATGGTCAATACCGAGGCAATGCAGGGCCGTGGCATTGATCTCGTTGATGTGAACCTTGTCCTTCACCGGGTTATAGGAAAACTCGTCGGTCTCACCAATCTCGGTCCCACCTTTGATTCCTCCGCCAGCCATCCACATGCAGAAATTTTTCGGGTGATGATCTCTCCCGTAAGTTTCACGAGTCAGCTTTCCTTGCGAATAAATGGTCCGCCCAAATTCGCCACCCCAGATTACCAGGGTTTCATCCAACATCCCCCGCTGCTTGAGGTCCCTGATCAATCCGGCGCAAGCCTGATCAGTGTCCAGACATTGGTTCCCAAGTTCCTTGGGAAGGTTCCCGTGGGAATCCCAACCACGGTGCATGATTTGCACCACACGCACGCCCTTCTCCACCAACCGACGTGCAAGAAGCGCAGTTGAGGCGAAGGAACCCGGCGTTTTTACTCGGTCCCCATAAAGCCCCAGAGTCGAATCCTTTTCCTGACTCAGATCTGTTAGCTCTGGCACGCTGGCCTGCATTCTGAATGCCATTTCGTATTGCGAAATCCGGGTCCGGATATCTGGATCCCCGAACTTTGCAAACCCCCGCTGATTCAGCTTCCCCAGAGCATCGAGCATCGACCGTCGGTCCCTGCGATCAACTCCCGGGGGGTTCTCAAGATATAACACCGGATCACTACCGGATCTCAAAACAACCCCACTGTTCCTCCCGGGCAAAAAACCAGGTCCCCACATCCTGCTGAAAAGCGCCTGGGCGTTTGAGCCGTTGGGAAAGTTGGGAGTCAGAGCGACAAAAGCGGGAAGATCTTCTGTCTCGGCACCCAGTCCGTAAGAAATCCAGGACCCCATGCTCGGCTTCCCCGGGACTTCACTTCCAGTCATCACAAATGTGCAGGCCGGATCATGATTAATTGCGTTGGTGTGCACTGCTTTCACCACCGCGATATCATCCACGATTCCTGCGGTATGTGGTAGCAGTTCACTCACCCATCGACCACACTCGCCATGCTGGGCGAATTTGAATTTCGAGGGCGCCACCGGAAAACGCCCCTGCCCACTCGTCATGGTCGTAATCCGATTCCCCAAGAAATCCTTGGGCAGGTCTTTGTTGAATTGCTTGTGCAACTCCGGCTTATAATCCCAGGTATCTAGCTGCGAAGGACCACCATTCATGTGCAGATAAATCACAGCCTTGGCCTTTCCCGCAAAGTGCGGAAGCCCCTCCAAACCGGGGTGCACCGAGGAACCGGCTTGGGCCACTCCGCGCGAAGCCATCATTGACGCCAGCGCCACCCCGCCAAGTCGCATCCCGCTATCACCAAAAAACTGGCGGCGGGTTTGCAAAAGTTGATTCTCAAAAAATGGATGCATGTCAGTCGGATCAGTTGCGGACGATCGCCTCGTCCATGTTTAAAACAAGATTGGCCACCAAGGACCACGCGGCCAATCCGGCCGGATCAAGATCTTTTGCTGGCTCGGATTCGCCAAAGGAAATGGCTTTCATCGCCTCCTCCGGAGCGCCTTGGTATTTGGCGCGGTGCTTTTCAAAAAAGCCGGCGACGATTTCCTTTTCCTCAACCCCGGGAAGCCTGGAAAGAACACTCCTGAAAATGAAGTCGATCCTCGCACCGCGATCGCCCGCGCTCTGCATGGCTCGTTGAGCCAACCCACGGGCAGCCTCGAAGTACTGGACGTCGTTCATCAACTGCAGAGCCTGCAACGGGGTGTTGCTTCGCTCGCGCTTCAAACAAAATTGCTCGCGAGCCGGAGCATCGAAGTTGGAAAACATCGGATGAGGCGCAGTCCGCTTGAAGAAAGTATAAACCGACCTCCGGTAAAGGTCCGCCCCATTTCCTCGTTTGTAAAAACGAGTGTTCGATCCTCCAAATGCCACCGGCTCCCAAATATTGGGCGGCTGGTAAGGCATGACGCCACGACCTCCCATCTTGAAGTCAATCAAACCACTCACAAACAAGGCATGGTCGCGAAGCTGCTCGGCATCGAGACGAAACCTCGGGCCACGGGCCAGGCGCCGGTTTTCAGGATCACTGTCCCACCGTGGACTGGCAGCGGAACTCTCCTGCCGAAAAGTCTTCGTCATCACCAACTCACGCATGAGAGCTTTGACATCCCAGCCATTTTTCTGAAAACGCAGAGCCAAGTAGTCCAATAACCTGGGATGACTTGGCACCTCTCCCTGGGTTCCAAAATCATGGCTTGTTTTCACAAGACCAGTTCCAAATATCTGCTGCCAAAAACGATTCACCGTCACCCGGGAGGTCAATGGATTCCCAGGCGAGACCAGCCACTTGGCGAGATCGAGACGTGTTGCCCGCTCCCCCGACTTTACCAACGCGGGCAGAACCTCCGGAGTCCCGGGCTCCACCTTTTCGCCCGGCTGATTGTATTCCCCACGCTTCATCACGTAACTCTGGCGGGGCTTGGCTAAATCACGATACACAAAGGTCGACGGCACCGACTTCTCGTAGTTCGCCCTCTCGCCCTCAATCGAGACCAACTCGGCTCGCTTCGCATCGGCTTCTTTCCCCAGAGTCCCGCAGACCCGGGCCAGATAGTAATCCTTCAAAAGAGCCAACTCGGATGGTTTTCGTGCCTTTTCCACCCCCTCCTGAATCCATGTCTTCAAAGGCTCGGGAACACCGTTCACATGTCTGGCTTTCCGCCACGCCAAAAACGACGCCTTGGGATCAGTCGAGGGATCTTCGCGCCCGAGAACTCCAAAGCGATCAAAATAAGCTGTCCCACCATGTACAGTGAAAGCAAAGCCAACCACTTGCATCCCTGCCTTTAGCCCCATCTTTGCCCCGGGAACTTCCAACCTGACCCACTTGCCCTTCTCCGGCAAGGAACCTGCAACGTATCGCTCGCTGGTACCCTTTTTACCGAAATCAATAATATCCGCCCCCCAAATCGCCCGATGACTCCACCCCGAAGTGTGGAACTGAATCATCACCTCCTCCGGTGTATCCTTGGGATCCAAGTAAACGTGAAGGAAGAACCTCGCCTGTGGCGGAACTGTCAGCGGGGCAGCCCCCGATTGATAATAATCCTGGGCCATCTCATTTCCTCCCCGCTTCAGCGCCTTCTTCCCGCTGAATACAGGCTCACCGACCAGCGTCAGGGGATGCCCGGAGCTCCCCACGGTCGCCCCAGCCGGAAAACCATCTTCGAACCAAATCGCTTCCGTTTCTTCAACCAAACCCGACGATCCCTTCCCCGCTGGATCCTGATACGAACTCCACGACGGAAGCTTCTTCATCTCTTCGACCACGGCCCCGGACCGCGCATCAAACTCCGCCATTTTGGCATCGTAGTCACCGGATTTCACTTTGATTACCGGCGCGGTCAGCAACTCGTTTCCATCCATTGCCGGATCGGCATTGGAATTAAAAAAAGCATAAAGAGAATAAAAGTCTTTTTGAGAAATCGGATCGTACTTGTGATCGTGACAAACCGCACATTGAGCCGTCAACCCAAGCCAGACTTGCGCCGTCGTGCTTGCCCGATCCACTGCATATCGAAAAATAAACTCCTGCTTAATACTACCACCTTCACCCGTCGTGACATTACAGCGATTAAAGCCAGTTGCCACCATTTGATCCACCCCCGGATCTGGCAACAAGTCACCAGCCAACTGCTCGATCGTAAAATCATCATACGGAAGGTTCTCATTGAATGACTGAATCACCCAATCGCGATACGCCCACATCTGACGCTCGTTATCCAGATGCATTCCGTGGGTATCACCATAACGAGCGGCATCCAGCCAGTGACGCGCCATTTCTTCCCCGTAACGCGGTGATGCCAGATAGCGATCGACCATTCGCTCATACGCGCCCTCCAATTGATCGCCCAAAAATCGATCAACATCCTCAATGGCCGGAGGCAATCCTGTCAGTGCAAAACTCACTCTCCGAATCAAGGTTTCCCGATCGGCCTCGGAAGACATTTGCCAACCATACTTCTCTAAGGCCGATGCCACAAATCGATCGATTTCACTTCCCTGCCCGGCCGGAACGATCGGCATCACCGGCGCTTCAAATGCCCAATGCCTCTCGTAGGAAGCCCCTTCTTCAATCCATCGCTTGATCAAGGTTTTCTCTTGAACGCTCAGTGTCTTATGTGAATCAGGCGGAGGCATCACCTCATCTTCATCGTCCGAAATAATCCTAAGCCACGACTCGCTCTCATCCGGCTTCCCCGGCACCAGCGCAGAATTCCCGCGTTGCTTTTTCCGATACGCACCCTCCGGCGTATCCAACCGCAATTTGGCCTCCCGTGCCTCCTCGTCCATTCCGTGACACGCGAAACACTTATCCGAAAGAATCGGGCGGATGTCTTTGTTAAACTTCAAGGCCTCGGCTCCCTTCGCGAGAAGAGCCAACCCCAATAGCAAAACAGAGCTCTGGTATTTCATGCCTCAAGTTAACAAAAACATCTCTTCTCGAAAGCCCGAAAAATGAAACTCGCAGCCGTCCTCGCACTCGCCTAACTTGCCCCGAGGAAGGACCTCACCAAACTGCCCAGATCCCACCAGACAGCAACCTTTACTTCAGACGCCAATTTCCTAAAACAGCCCTTCGAGCTCAAAAACCTCATCCACGACATCCCCGTCAATGCCGGACCAGCTGAATCGAACGGCATTTTTTGACCATGGAAGCACCGCACTCACCGTCCAAGATAATATGATCTATGCCATTGCCCACTCTCCGCTTCGCTTTCACCAGGCTAGAAAAATCCTCGTCAGTAACAATACCCCTCTATCGCAAAAATAAGGAAACGCCCCACCTGCGTGGATCGGAAGAGGCCCGACCAATAATTAACTCTCACGAAAAAGGGCATACACAGGTGAATCCAACCAACCGCGTTCGGGATGATGGTAAAATTTTTCCATGATTCCTTCAGGTTTGAATCCCACTTTCTCAAGAGCCCGACTACAGGCCAGATTTTTTGAATCGCACATCGCCGACACCTCTTAGATCCAAAGGATCTGGGTCAACCAATCACAAACGGCACTCACCGCCTCTGCTCCGTATCCCCTCCCCTAATGATCATTATGAAACATGATCCCAAGCACTGCGGTGAGATAGGGCTGGGTGAAGGTGACCGTCACATCACACAAAACGAGGCCGTCTTCATTGGTCGCCAGGAAAACCAAGCGTTTGGATTTCAAAAACCCTCTTGGATATCACGAAGTTTTTAGATATTTGCTCGACTCCGAATTCGAGAATGGATCGGAGATTTCAAAATCATAGTTTCTTGAGTCCTCATAAATCTCATACCAAGCCCACCAGTCACTTGATTCGACCGGGCGTAATTCCAAGCGCGCCATCTCAAACCGAAGCGAAGGCTCCCTCGCCAGACCACAAGTCTCTGCCGGCACAATCAGAAACCTCAAACACTGCAGATACGAAACAAATTTCCCTTTTTAAAAACGAGAAATTCCCATCTCTCGTTCACAAAAACAAATGTAACGGTGAAGTTTCTCTTTCATCTCCGCAAATCTCTCAGTTTAAAATTCTGATCTCGTGGGCTTGCAAGATCTTCTCGATTCCTGACGTCGTCCGCAACAGCAGCTCGCCACGCGGAGAAACACCTACAACCCGGCCTGTTTTGGAAATTCCTCCTGCATCCAATCGCACATCATTTCCGGAAAGGACACAACGGGCCAACCACGCTTCAAGCAACTCCTCAAAACCAGACCCAATCTGAGTAAGCCGCAATTCCAGACGGCTTAGACAGGTCACAAGAACCTCTTCCCTCGAAATATCCCCGGCCAACTCAATAGCAAGAGAGGTCGCGGGATGGGCCAACCCTGCCGGAAAGACCTTCACATTCACATTCACCCCGACTCCTACCACCGCGAATCCGGAGTCAGCCTCAACCAGAATTCCGCAAATCTTTTTGCCTCCAACCCAGACGTCATTGGGCCATTTCAACCCCGCAGACACGCCAAACGAATCAAGCGCTTCTGCAATTGCCAGACCCGCTGCCAGCGCAAGACGCGACCACAGTGCCGGAGATTCTTTAGGCCTGACGATCAAGGTAAAAGCCAACCCCTCTTCGGCCGGGCAAGCCCAAGACTGACCCCGCCGCCCACGCCCAGAGATTTGGCGCTCGGTCAGGATCACGCTGAGATCGGAAGCTCCCTTCATCGCAATTTTTCGGGCCTCGTCGTTCGTCGAGCCACACTCAGCCAAAAAAATGATCCGCTCAGCCCACTTCACCGAGAGGTCATGGAGGGCCTTCCCATCCCACTCATCATCACCTGTCATCCGAAATATCCACAAATTCCAGAGAGAGATCAAGCGCCACCGCCGAATGCGTTACGGCTCCGACCGAAATAAAATTCACTCCGGTTTTTGCAATCTCCGCGACCGTTTCCAAATTTACGCCACCACTCGCTTCCATCAAAGGCCCCCTCCCGTCACGCATTTCAACCGCCGCACGCAAAGATTCATTGTCCATGTTATCGAGCAAGATGTAATCCACCCCGTCTACTTTCAAAAACGCTTCAACCTGATCAAGTCGGTCGGCCTCCAATTCCACTTCCACCCCGGGCTTGTCAATCCTCAGCTGATTGATCGCCGTCTGCAAAGCCTCGATTCCGCCCTCGGCAACAAGATGATTGTCTTTCACCATCGCCCGATCGTAGAGTCCCATTCGATGGTTCGTTCCACCACCGGCAACGACAGCAGCCTTCTCAAGAACCCGCCAACCCGGTGTGGTTTTTCGGGTATCCAAAATCTTTGCCCCGGTTCCATCAATCAGCTCGACAAATTGGCGGGTCTTGGTCGCCACACCCGAAAGCCGCTGGAGGAAATTTAAAGCCACCCGCTCAGCGGTCAGAAGCGAACGGGCTTTGCCAAGAACTTCCATAACATAAGCTCTTGGACTTACATGATTTCCACTCTCCAAGAGAACCTTAACCGAAGTCTTTTTGTCGACCCGCTTGAAAATCTCTGCGGCAATTTCGACCCCCGCTACCACTCCATCGGCCTTCGCTACGATCAATCCGCGGGCCTCCCGGTGCTCTTGCACAAAATAGTTCGAAGTCACATCTCCGGGGCCTATATCTTCGGCAAGCGCCAGATCGATTAAAGTAGAAGTTCCTTCGTCCACTCCAAAAGAATAGCGCGCGGCACTGTTCATGCCAGCGTTTTGGAGGTGTTTTGTGACTGGCATCCTGCCACAATCGGGCCACAGTACACCTGGTTCAAATGTCGTCCATTTTTTCAAAACTCCCCGCAACCTTGGTCGTCGGCCTTGCGACCACCCTCGTATCCTGCGAGGCCCTTAAAGGGCCTCAGGCGATCGGCTCAGTAAAACTCGATCTCCCCGGAGCCTTTTCCAAAGCTGAATCTGGGCAAAATGCCAAGATCTCAACCGGTTGGCTCGCTGAATTCAAAGATTCCCGCATGACCAAGGTCGTGAGGGACGCCCTTACCCATAACCAGGGGCTCAAGGCTGCAGCCTTCCGGCTGAAGGCCGCCCGGGAAGGAACCATCATTGGACGTGCCGCTCGCCTCCCATCTATCAACGCCGCGACCTCGTACCGCGAAACAAACGGCCGGAATATCTCCGCGAGCGAGAACTACTCCATCTCTCTAAACGCGGTCTGGGAACCGGACCTTTGGGGGCGGCTCCGCAACCTTGACTACGCCAGCCGCGCGGACTTCGCTGCTTCGGTGGCCGATTTTCGGGGCGCCCGTCTTTCGCTCGCGGCAAACACTGCGCAGGCCTGGTGCAACCTGGTAACCTCCGAACAACAGCTCGCTCTCGCCAAAACCAACGTCGCTTCATTCAGCCAAGCTCTTATCGTAGTGGAGCGCCGTTACAAGGCCAACACCCTGCGCTCTGTCGATGTTCAATTCGCCCGCAACAACGTCGCCAACTCCAAGCGAAGCCTGAGCGTTCGGCAGCTCGACCGGGACAACGCCGCCCGAAACCTGGAAGTCCTTCTCGGGCGCTATCCCGCGGCCTCCATTCAATCACCGACCGAGCTTCCCTTTCTTTCGGAAAGCATTCCCGTCGGACTGCCGTCCAACCTCCTCGAACGCAGACCAGATCTCGAAGCTGCCCGAGCCCGCCTCTTTGCATCGGCCCAAGAGGCGGAGGCCGCACGAAAAAACCTCCTACCAAATCTCCGCCTTACCGGCGGTGCCTCAAATAGCTCGAATACCCTCCGCCGTGCCTTCGATCCAAATTTCCTGGTCTACACCGTCGCTTCCTCGCTCGCCCAAACCGTTTATCAAGGTGGCGCCCTCTCCGCACGGGCACGGGCCGTGCTTAATCGGAACCGTGCCGCCATCGAAGACTACACCCAGCTTGCCCTGCTGGCCTTTCGCGAGGTCGAATCAGCAATTGAGACCGATCGCTCACTTGCCGAACAGGAGCGATACCTGAGGCAAGAAGTCAAGCAATCGCAGCTCGCTGTCAAACGCGCCCTTTCCGACATCAGCCTCGGAATTGACGGGGCTTCATTTCTGGAATACCTCGAAGCCCAGCGCCGCGCAGAAGCTGCCGGCATCTCATTGATTCGTCTCAAGAACCAACGTCTCCAAAACCGCATCGACCTCCACCTCGCCCTTGGTGGCGATTACTCGACGAAGTAAGAGAGCCTTCAACTACTTCTCGCTCACCGCGAGCCTGAAAAAGAACCTTTCATTGAGCTCCGGATCAAACGGTTGGGCACTACGGTAGGTAACGAGGGACAGCCCATCGTTACTGTTAACTTGAGAGACAATAACAATGGCGCTTTGATCGCTCAACCAATTGGTCAGGTCCGACCCTATCTGGAGCACGACACTGACATCATCAGCGGTGATTTTTCGCCTAAAAAAATCACGAGAAAATTATTGGTGATCTCGTTGACCGAAAAATTCTGCACCCCAACTTCCATCACGGATCCTCCCTCGCCTCCATCCGTGTCATTCTTTCCAAGGGCATGCTCGATGCTATTTGCGATGCCATCTTGATCCAAATCAGCCATGGGATCACCATGATCAGGAGTCGCGCCCATTCCCTGCACCAGGACAAGGCTATAGCTGGGAACGCCCGACTCACCCAGCCAGGGGAAAGCATCGCCATAGGTGAAATCCTGAATGGTCGCCCCAAAGGCGATTGCGAGATGGACCGGATCACGAAGTCAGCCCGGTCCCACTCCGTGCACGGGCAGTGACCACCATGGTTGAGTTCACTTCAATCGAAGGACTTGTGGAAGCCGAGGCAGACACTCCACCGCCGGGAAGGCGTGGATCCGTGCCGTCCTTGGTATAATAAATTGTGCCGCCTTCTCCTGAAAAGGAAACGGTCGTGCCTAACGAAACCAATCCGGGAGACACGGTGAACTGCGGTTTCCCGGTATATTGTCCATCGTATTAACTTGTCCGCGTTGAAAGCCAGTTTTTCAAAACGTTCACCGGATTCGGAAGCCCCAATCAGAGCATTCGTCGGCGTACCCGGCTTTGCTGATGTCAGCATCAGCGACCCCATTCCCAAGGGGAGTGATAGTAATTTCACTGACGAAAACATTTTTGCCCTTATTGGTAACGAATCGTCTCGTGAGGAATCCAACAGCTTCGCCCTGTAGGACTCTGGCATCATGTTTGGGGAAGATAACGAGCTTGGCCTCGGAGGAACCGAAGTTTACATCACCGACCCGGTCGACGGCCTCGTCAGAGGAAGCATTGTCGTCCCAATCGATCTTGATCTGAGCGTCGTCTTTCCCTCGGCAATCCAACTCGATAAGGTCCCCGAACCAAGCTCTGCTATTTTGCTCGCCTTTTCTCTGGCGATTCCTTTTTGCTTCCGGAGGTCGCGAACACGCTAATTTATAAAAAAGCAAAAACTCGCCTTGACGCCGCATGACAATAACGCAAGTTATTTGCAATTATGAAAACCTTTCCTATCCTGGCTCTTTTGACGAGCCCCCTGCTTGCAGACATCAGTCTTGATCCCACCTTTCATTTCAATGGCGTCATCGGCGACACCTCGGCTGACTCGTTCAGCGAGATCGGGGGCCATGCCCACGATCCCAATGACAATTTCGCTGTTCAGGGTTTTGAGCCGGGACTGAACCTCCGGGTCGATGATTGGCTCGCCGGCTTCACCAATATTAATGTTTTTACCGACTCGAATCACGAGGTCGACTGGGAACTCGAGGAAGCATTCCTGAAGTTCAAGAATCTCCCAGGAGGCTTTGAACTCCGGGGCGGGCGCATGCTTGCCCGGATTGGGCTCCAAAACAACCAACACCTTCACGCCTGGACGCTCGTCAATTCCAACCTCACTACTTCCCAGTTTTTGGGCGAAGAAGGCCTCATGAGTGAGGGAATCGAGCTGACCTGGCGAAAGGACTTCGACCAGGGATTCTTCGCAATCTCGACCAACTTCAGCAACACTGCCTCCCATCATCATCACGCCGACGAAGATGACCATGGAGATCACGAGGACGAGGATGATCACGGGGACGAAGAAGATCATGAGCATGAGCACGAACACTCGTCCGAGGACGCCTTCATGGAAGACAACGTCTTCGTGACCCGCGTTCTCTTCGGCTACAACCAAAGCGATTTCCATCAGCACCGCCTTGGAATCAACACCGCTTGGGGTGAAAACGGATACGGCCGCGACACCTACATGCACTCGATTGACTACGTTTACACCTGGCGTGAAAACGGACTTGAACTAGGTGGGCGAGAGTTCTCGGTCGGTGCCGAGTATTTCTATCGCGATGTGGAATGGATCGGCGAAGAAGATTCCACGCTACAGGGGGCAGCTTCTCAACAAAGCTTCATGGCCTTCGCCAACTACCGTTTTCACCAACAATGGATCGCCGGCATCCGCTATGAATACCTCGAAGGAGCCATTGGCGGTGCCGACATCCACATGGGCGAAACCGAATACGCCTTTGAATCCTCCGGGCGTGAGCGAATCACCCTCGCCCTGACCCGCGAGTTCCGCTACAGCGACATCATGCTTTCCACCATCCGCCTGCAATATTCCCACGATAATCTTGAGGAGGAGAGTGCCGATTCCATCTGGCTGCAATTCGGCTTCAACTTTGGTGGCCCCGAAGTCCGGTAGTCGATTTCCCGTCAGACCGGGATTTCTTTGATTTGCGATTGAAAAAAACCTCGCGGGGCCTTCTCCTCCCGGCCTCATGAACGTTTCGCTCAACTGGCTCAAAGAACGCCTCGATTTCGCCTCCCGCTCCCTCGAAGAAGTCTGCGACCTCCTCACCTTTGCCGGCATCGAAATCGAAGGACTCCAAGAGATGGGCGTCAAGAGCGGCCAGATTGTGGTCGCCGAGATTAAGGAAGCGGTTCAACATCCGGATGCCGACCGCCTCAAAGTCACCCAGGTGGATGCCGGTGAAGGCTCGCTACGCCAAATCGTCTGCGGTGCCACCAACTACAAGGTCGGCGACAAAGTCCCCTGCTGCCTCCCTGGCGCGGCCCTCCCCGGCGGATTCAAAATTAGTGCAACCAAAATGCGTGGGGTCGAATCCAAGGGAATGCTCGCCGCTGGATCCGAGATCGGCCTTACCGACAAAGAAGACGGCCTCCTTATCCTCGACCCTGATTTTAAGATCGGCACTCCCGTCAAAGAGCTCTTTGATTCCGACACTCTCATCGAAGTCGAAATCACCCCAAACCGCCCCGACCTTCTCTCCCACTCCGGCCTAGCCCGCGAACTTGCAGCACTGCTTCACACCAAAACCAAGCCGGTCGAAAAATCACACAAAACTGAGATTGAAGAAGACTCCGCTGTTGTCACCGTCGATTCAGCGACCTGCCCGTTCTACTCTGTCCTGAGTATCAAAGGTGTCAAAGTCGCTCCAAGCCCGGATTGGCTCGCCAAGAAGCTTAAAGCAATCGGCCTCCGACCCATCAACAATATCGTTGATATCACCAACTACGTGCTCCACGAGATCGGGCAGCCGCTTCACGCCTTCGATGCGGGCAAGGTCGATGGAGCTATTCACGTCCGCCAGGCTTTCGATGGAGAAGCTTTGAAAGCGCTCGACGAAGAAACCTACGATCTCAAAGACATCGACTGCGTCATCTCCGACCAATCCGGCACTCCGCTCGCCCTTGCCGGAGTGATGGGCGGGCTCGACAGCGGAGTGACTGACTCCACCACCGACATCCTCCTCGAGTCTGCATATTTCACCACTTCCGAGATTCGCCGCACCTCACGGCGCCTCTTTTTAACGTCAGATTCCTCCTATCGTTTCGAGCGCGGAGTCGACCCACAACAAGTCCTGCCTGCCTCGGCCCTGGCCGCAGCCCTCATTCTTGAAATCGCCGGAGGGGAAGTCGTGGGCAAAACCGTGACCGCCGGACGACTCCCCGGAGCTCTTCCCGCAGTTGAACTCGATGTCGACCGCATGCTACAGCTTATGGACAACAGCATCTCGCTGGAAGACGCCGGAGCCATCCTGACCCGCCTCGGTCTTTCTTCATCCGATCTCAAGACCTGGGAAATTCCAAGCTGGCGCGGCGATCTCGAGCGCTCGGCCGATCTCGTCGAAGAGATCGCCCGTACCCATGGGCTCGAAAAGGTCCCTTCCCGTGCCGGCGGAACAGCCGTCGACGAAAGTAAGATAGACCACGATTACGATCGGCTCCTCGATCTCAAAAAGAGCATCGTCGCCCTCGGATTTTACGAGACACAGACCATCAAGCTCATCGCCGAAAACCAACTCCAAGACTGTCTTCCGCTTCGACCTCTGCAAGAGGGCGACCTCGTCACGGTCGCCCGTCCTCTCAGCGAAGATCACGCCATCCTCCGCCCTGCACTCACTCCCGGACTTCTTGCCACAGCCGAAAACAATCTACGCCAGGGGGCCAAGACCTTACGCTTCTTCGAGGCCGGCCGCCAATTCCGGAACGTCGGCGGCGGTAAAGCTACCGATCTCGAAGCCAATTCCATCGCCCTTCTACTAGGCGGTGAAGCCAGCCCCCTTTCGTGGACACGAGGTGAGAACCGCATGCTAGACTCTTACGACCTCAAAGCCGCCATCCAGGCCGTGCTTGGAAATCGCTCGATTCAATTCACGACCCGTGCTCGCGATGGATTCCTCCTCGCCGGCGACATCCAACTTGGGGGCAAACCAATTGGCACCTTTGCCCAAGTCATGCCATCCCGCGCCCGGGAGATTGGCTTCCGAGCTCCCATCTACCTTGCTGAACTCGATCAGAAAAAGATTCTTGAAATCAAACGAGATATGTTTCAGGTCGAGCCCCTTCCGCAATTTCCGGGATCCAGCCGCGACATCGCAATGGAACTCCCCATCAAAACCAGCAATGCCGAAATTGAGAAAGTCCTCTCCAAACATAGCGACCCCCTGCTGGTATCGGCAATCTGCTTCGATCAATTCCACGATCCATCCGGCGAGAAAATGCCCGCTGACAAGCGCTCCATTGCTTATTCATTCGGCTACCGATCCGAGCAAGGTACGATGAAACAGAAGGAAATCGACACCGCCCACGACAAGCTTAGAGCCCACCTACAGAGGTCACTTCCGGTTACCTTTCGTTAAGTTAAATCAACAGGCTTCAAAAAAGCCCCCGTTTGCATCTCGAGCGGAGGCTTTCTAGTAAAAGAAATTCTGTGGAGCGTCCTACTCGCTGTAGCGGTAGTGCCCCTTGATGGTATAATCGAAGAGCTTCTTCTCCCACTCGGGACCATCACCAATATTGTGGACCACCCACTTCTCGGTCTTTTTGGCACCCGGGCCAGGAACAATGATTCCGATGTGCTTGTTACCATCGAGCAACTGCCAAATGACAATATCACCGAAGCTGTAGTCCTCTGGATCCTGGCTCACACCCAGAACCTGACCCTTGCGAGTGAAGAAACGCTGAAGGTTCTGAACCCGCCGATGATCAATATTGGTATCCGGCTCTTTGGAACCAAAGATCTGGGGATAAGAATAGAAGTTCTCTTTAATATCGGCGTGAACACGCACTTGGAGGTCGATATCGAGGCTCCGATAGGCCCGAACGATCAAATCCTCGGCTTTCCCACGAGTCGGAGCGATATCACCGTTGGGAAAACCAATCTTGAAGTAAGAACCATCGTAGTTGACTTGAGCCTGTGTCCGTTCAAGAGCCGCAGCCGCCAATCGGGATCCAAAATCGCCATCAGATTCTAGAGTTGTAATGGCCTCGCGAACATTCGCGGGTGAAGTAAGGTCAGTCTGGGCCCGGAGAAACGGAATCAACGGGCGAAGAAAAAAACCACCCAAAACAATCGCAAACGCGACAAGAAGCCACCCACCCAGTGAGCTTCTGCGCTTTCTTTTCATCGGAGCAGCTCCGATATACTCGATTGGTCTCATTTAACTTTTATTAACTGTTAAAAATTGTCATGTTTCGATATGCGTGGCGAGCGAAAACTTGTCGTTCTCCTTGAGAAAGTAGATATTTTTTCATCCTGTTGCATTAATGGAACAAATTCCGGTCATTTTTGCAGCAAAAACCCCGACCTTCGACGAGATTCATCAACGCGGTGTGCAGATTCTTACGGATTGGTCGGGTTCGCAAATCACAAAATTATCAAAGTTTCTTTTCTGGGTCGATCCAACTCACTTCTACTTTCTGGCCAGCCAGAAAGGCACTTCGGGAATGAACCATCCGGACAGTCGACTGGGGCAATATCAAGCCGAGCTTTGGAAATATGACGTCGCTGAATTCTTCCTTCTTTCGTCTGATAAAAGCCGATACCTCGAGTTCAATCTCGCTCCAAATGGCGGATGGTGGTCGAGCGCCTTTACCGCGCCTCTCCAAGCAGCCCCCGGCGAACCATCCCCAATTCCCGACGTCAAAACGTCAGCGGAAGCGACCAGCGAAGGGTGGCAGGCCCGCGCAAGTATTCCTTTGTCATGGCTGCAGGAAGTCTATGGTTTCGGCGAATCTTCCCACCTGAACGCCTGCTTTATTCTTAACTCCCCTGACCAAATCTTCGTCACTGCGGGAGATCCTCCGGAGGGCAAACCCGATTATCACCGCCCCGATCTCTTTCCCCCCATAAATCCAATCGCTCTCGCGTGACATCGCGCTCCTTCCTGACTAACCTCCCGGCATGACCGAAATGCCAAAGGCCGCGTCCCTTCCGGACCGCCCACCGCTCCACCTCAAAGGAGAATACCTGGCGATCGCGTCGCCCGATTCGATCTCTGAGGCCGGCTTCAGCATCCCGGCGGTTCGGGGCATTCGCGATATCCGGCCAAACAGCACCATCATAGTAGTAGCGAACCACGAAACTGCCCCGTTATGGCGAAAGGTCGGCGCCGTTAATATCGTCATCGCTTACTCGCCCTCCGATTCGGTCCGTAAAATTGGCAAACTTTTAAAAGCAACGGATATCCCTTTCGATTCCTCAATTGCCTGGGAGGACAGCTCTGCCGCCCAGGCTTTCGCCAAGATCGGAATTAAGAATCGCCTTGGTTACCCCGCCGGAAAACTGGCCCGAATCCTGACCGATCCTGTCAAAGTCGAGCGTGAGGCGGGCCCAATCGAACATCGGGTAAAGCACTACCTGCTTTTTGTCGAAAAGCTCGGTGCCAAGCCTTTCCAAGCAGCTTATTTCACCCACCCATCCAGACCACCGGCCCCGGAGAAACCAATCCTCGCGATCTCACCCGGATCTGACTATGGCCCCGCCGCCGAGTGGTCGCTCGATCGTTTTCAAACACTCGCCGAAGAGCTCTCCGGGGCCTTTGATCTCGCGATCATCCCGCACCCCGATCGGCCGGGCCCCGCCTCAGCACTGGCAAAATCCCTTGGAAAACACATCAGCTCCATTGAAGGAGCCGAACTCATCGACTTTCTCGCAACCTGCCATGGCCTCATCGCAAGCGATGGCTCCATCCCCCATTTGGCATCTTTTGTCGGTACTCCTTCACTCGTTTTCTTCGGCCCGAACGAACCCGAATGGCGACGACCTCTCGGAAAAATTCACCGCGTGATTCGCGAGCACGTTCCCTGCAGCGGCTGCCTCCTGAACAAGTGCCCCCTCGATCATCGCTGCCTGAAGGAGATCACGGCCAAGCGAGCGCTCGCCGAAGCCCTCTCACTCTTCGGAGAAGTTGTCTCCTGAATATCCGCTTGCAGCGCTTGGCGCCCGGAAGGGCGTCACTCTCCATCAGCAGTCAATCATGACATACTGAAGAAGCATGCCCTGGACGTGACTGTAAAAGTTGCTGCGGAAGTAGGCCGCTCTCGCCGACGAATCTTCAAACACTTCGGGATCCACTTCTTCGCTGGCTCCGAACTTGTATTTGTCTTCTAGAGCGAGTCGGGCTTGGTTTAGAGCGCCATACCAGAATTCCGCGTTGCTCTTTACGATATGAATATCCTCCTCCTCCTCCCTGGCATTAAGCACCTCCTTCACTACGGTGATTCGCTGCTTTGAAAACTCCTCGGTCAACTCGGGTGCCACAATCTCATCCCACATTGAGTCCTCGTCCATCAAACCCGCCAGTCTGCCCGCTAGATCGGAATCACTATCTCCCGCGATCCCAAGGAGAAGCATCCAATCGTGCTCGGTCTCGGGGACCAACTTTAGGCCACCTGCAACTGTCGGGCCTACTGTCATTCCGCCTTCTCAAGAGTGGCATGCAGCTGCGCGCTGTGAAGCTGATTCACATACATTTCTGCTTTCTCACGATTCCCGCTCCAAACAACCGCCTGCCCTCTTTGATGCACCGCCATCATCAACTCCTCTGCCTTTTTCTTCGAAAATCCGAAAATTTGGATCAGGACACGACTGACATACTCCATCAAATTGACCGGATCATCGAGAACGATGACCTGCCAAGGTTTATCGCTTTTCTCCTTGCTCCTGATTTTGGTTTGGTGAGCCGGGGCATCTACCGCATTCATTATTTAGACCTCCGCCACTTGTTCCGGAGCATCCACCCAGCGCCCGTGTTCCCGAATTAAATCCTGAAGTCTCTCCACCGCTTCACCTTCCGGAATGTTAAACTTCACCGCCTGTTTCCCAACGTAGAGGTTGATCTTCCCAGGAGCACCCCCAACATAACCAAAATCGGCATCCGCCATTTCGCCGGGCCCATTCACAATACAACCCATCACGGCTATCCGCACACCTTTCAAATGACCGGTCGCCTTACGGATTTTCTGGGTCGTCTCTTGCAGATTGAAGAGGGTCCGGCCGCAACTCGGGCACGCCACATAGTCGGTCTTAAAGATTCGGGCACCTGCCGCCTGAAGAATGTTGTAGGAAAGTCGCAGTGACTGCCCCGGAGCCTCTTCTCCTTGCACCAGGATGGCATCACCAATTCCATCACAAATCAAGGAACCCAAATTCATGGACGCATTCAGTAAAGTTGGCATGAAATCAGCCGCCTCATCGCTCGAGGGAACAAGGGTGTCCTTCAACAAAATCGAATGCCGGGAATCAACCTTTGCGGCCAGAAGCCGGAAAGCTGAAATGGTCGGAAGCTTCAACCCGTTTTTCACCGTGAGCAACCTTGACTCATCCGCCTGGTTGATTTCCGAAATCGCCTCGTTATCCTGCGGATCGAGCTCCACCACACCCGAATCCTCGGCAACGATCTCAGGCTTAAAATCGCCCATCTGATTGATCTTGTGAGCCACCGCCTCCCACTTCTTGCGGGAACTAAAGACCCGCATCAATTCCGTGCCGCCCAAAGACAAACCCTCAACCTCCTGCACCTCGCTCTTGCGACGCTCATACTCAAAAGGATTCCACGATTCCTTCACTCCCGTGTCACAGCCGCCTTCCGGAACCGCTTTTACCAATGCTTGCGCCACCGGAACCTCATGCACGGCATCCTCGGTTAAACTCACCCTGATGGTATCACCGATTCCGTCCGCCAAAAGACTTCCGATTCCAATCGCGCTCTTAATACGTCCGTCCTCGCCATCGCCAGCTTCCGTCACGCCCAAATGCAAGGGGTAATTCCAATCCGAACCCTCCGCTTCAAGACGGGCGACCAAAAGACGATAAGCCTCAATCATGACCTTCGGATTCGAGGCTTTCATCGAGAAAACAAAGTTGTGAAAATCCTCCTCTCGCGCAATCCGCGCGAACTCCAGCGCACTTTCCACCATCCCGAGTGGGGTGTCGCCGTAGCGGTTCATGATGCGGTCGGAGAGCGAACCATGATTGGTCCCAATTCTCACCGCACGGCCCAGATCCTTGCAAAGAGTCACCAAGGGTGCGAATTCCTCCCGAATGCGGCCCAGCTCCTCCTCATACTGGTCATCCGTGTATTCCCTGATCTCGAATTTCTTCTTATCGGCGTAATTCCCCGGGTTGACCCTGATTTTCTCCACCCATTTTGCCGCCTCAAAAGCAGCATCCGGCTTGAAGTGGATGTCAGCCACCAACGGAACATCACAATGGGCGGCGCGAACCCCATCACGAATATTTTCGAGATTCTCGGCATACTTCCGGGTCTGTGCGGTGATCCGCACCACCTCGCAGCCGGCATTCGCCAGCTGTAACACTTCTTTGACACAAGCATCGGTGTTCCGGGTGTCCGAGGTGATCATGGACTGCACCACCACGGGGTTGCCGCCACCCATTTTCACGTTTCCAACCGTCACCTCCCGCGACTCACGACGAGAGTAATTGAAGAGATCTTTGCAATAACGTAATTCGGGTGCCATTTGGTTCTTCGGACTTCTAAGCCAAAAACGCCCCGCCCGCAACGCCCACATTCCCTGATTGCGCCTGCGGCAGATCTGGCGAATGCTTCCCCCATGAAACTTTTCATCCCAATTTTTGCGATCCTGACCCTCGTCACCGCCGCAAAGGAACCCCAGACAGCCACCGATTTCATCCGAGTGGAGCAGTCTGAAGAAAAAGTCCACCTCCAGCCCGCACTCGCGACCTACGAGAAGGATGGCGTGAAGGTTTCGCTCATCGGCGCAGTCCACATCGCCGACAAAACCTTCTACACCGATCTTAATAAACTCTTCAAAGGTTACGATCGCGTCCTTTTTGAAATGATCGGCGGAGATCAACTAGAAAAGGTCCGCAAGCAGGAAGCCGAAGAAAAAAAGGCCGAAGAATCGCCTCTCGGGAAGATCTACCAAATGATTTCCACTTTTCTCGCGCTCGCCGACCAAAAGACCGAAATCGATTACACTGCCGAAAATTTCATTCACGCCGACCTCACCATGGCGGAATTCCAAACTCTGCAGGAAGAACGCAGTGAATCTCTACTAGGCTTCGCCATGGAAGCCGCTAAAAACAGTGATCTGAAGAACCAACCTTCCACCATGGCCTTGATGCAGGCCGTGATGACGGGTGATTCAAAGAGAGCAAAACTTCTCCTCGTCGACGCCCTCGCCGGAGGCGACGAAGCCGTTGGCAGCCTTGTCACACCTACCGTTGTCATCTCTGATCGCAACGCCAAGGCGCTCAAAGTTCTCAATGCTCAAATCGCCAAAGGCGACAAAAACCTCGGCATTTTTTACGGCGCGGCCCACTTCCCTGCCATGGAGAAAACCCTCCTGGAACAAGGCTACAAAAAAAACCAAACAGGAATGGCTCACCGCCTGGACTGTCGAGAAATAAACGGAGGGGCTGCCTTCAGGCTGTCCTTTTCATTTGCTGTCGCCCGGGAAAGCCTCACTTCTTTCCCAGCCGGGTTTCCAATGCCTCTGCTGCTTGTGATTTGAGCAGCTTCACCGCTACCGAATTTTTCTTCCCACCCTCCGGATCCTGATGCGTCACCTCGGGTGAGAAATCGATCTTGTCGGTGCGGAAACTATAAAGCGGCTGCCAGGGAATTCCGTTGATCTTGAGATTTCCCATGGGCGCCCGGGACCACGCGTAGCGCACTGAGACGGGCTCAGTCACCAGAGGACTTGAAACCATGATCTTTTTGAACCGTTCATTCTTGTCCTTGTTCTCCGGATAAACTGCCTGTGCCATATAATAAGTTCCGGAATGATCTGCGATGGAGAAGCCTTCAACCTCCGAACCGAAGTCATCCACTCGCATCGGCTTGTCGAAAGTCAGAAGAATCCCACCATCCTTCGGTTCGGCCGAGATCAACCCACCGGTTTCCCAAACTACCTGCTCCATGCCATAAACCTCCCGAAGCGCCCATCTCGCGGCGCGAAGGCCCAGCTCCTTTTTCTTCTTGGTGTGGAGTTGGGGAATCTTTTGATCGTAGGCAGGAATGAATATGGTTTGGGCTTCATCACCCGCATCCAAGAGCCCCAATCGCTGGGACTCGCGAATGTAAGCCGCGCTTGAGAAGCCTTTCTCCTCGAAATTAATCGGGGTTTGGGCCTCTCCTCCGGCGCACAATCCGATGATCGCAACAGGAAGATTTTCGCCAAAATCTTCCCGCCATCCCTCGACCATGAGCTTCATGAGGGAGCGATAGAAGCTTGGTTTGCAACTCGTGTTCATCATTGCATTGTTAAAGCCTTGGTGGAATGCCACCCCTTTAATGTTGAGCCCTTTGAAAACGCCGAACATGCCATTGTAACACGCGGCGGCATCGCTCGGGCTGCGACCGGGAACGGACCACGTGCGAATGCTTCCGTCCGGCTTATTGGGACGACGGCGCTTCTTCTTCACGCCCTTCGCCTTATCTGCGGCCAGCTCTTTTTGATACCTTTCCTCCGCCGCTTTCCACTTGTCCATTTGGGCTTTGTGGAAGTCTTCGAAGCTAAACTCCGCGCGACGACCATCGACCCATTCCAGGTATTCGGCAGCCCGGGGATCATCGGCAAACTTGTGGCGGGGAACAAGACTCTCAATGGAAGCCCCTCCGCGCGAGTTGTCGATGATGCCAATAGGAATTTGCAAGGCACGCTGCAATCGCGAACCGAAGATGAAACCAATCGCTCCCATATCGAGCGAAGTTTCCGGTGTGACCACCCGCCAGTTCTTGTCTTCGACGTCCTTGCCGAAAATAAAATCTTCATTGAGGTCCGCCTCAACATACTCGGACTCCGCGCCCGCTTGGATTTTGAAATGACGCATATGCTGCAAGTGAGCCTGGGCAGATTCAAAACCAGCCTGATAAACAGCCTTAAGCCCAAAGGCCATATTACTCTGACCATTCATGACCCAGACGTCACCGATCAAGATATCCTCCAACCTGATGGTAGTATTTCCTCCTCTGACACTCAAGGTTTGCGGCACGGAGGTCGCAGCTTGCGGGTCAAACTTCACTTCCCATCGTCCCGCTTCACCAGCGGCCTTGCTCGTCGCGATATTTTTGCCGAAAGTGACTTCCACTTCGGTGTCCACCGGCGCCCAGCCCCAGACGCTGATGGGCTCGTCACGCTGAATCACCATGTGACTGCGAAAGATGCCATGCACCTTCAGTGTTTCGGGAACAACCCATGGCTTGGTGGGAGCAGCCAGGACCGGCAGGAAAGAGAGAATTGAGAACGTCAGTGCGACGATCAAAGATAAGAATTTCATTTTGAGATGGGGGTCTGAATCAGGCCAAGAATTGCTTGATCGGCCCGGTTTGATCGAGCTTCTTGCGGGACATTACGAGATCCAGGTCACCGTAGTGCTCCATGGAATTTCCGTGGGCATTCAGCAAGGTTGTATACCAATTGCCGAGAGTCTTGTGTCCCTCGACGCCGAGGACCGGCAGGCGGACATATCGTCCCGCCATGTTGAGGTTGCACTTCCTGCCGGACATGATCACGAATGGTGATTCCAGCCCAACCCCGTGATGAGTCTCTCCGTTCTCCGGGAAATACATAATCATGGTGTTATCGAACATTGTGCCATCTCCCTCGGGAGTCTTCTTGAGCTCCTCTACGATGGTTTTAATCTGATTGACGTGGCTGATTCTGATTTGCTCCCTCGTCTTCCATGCCGGCACTCCGCCGAAGGCTTCATCATGGCCCAGCGGGTGAATGCCCACCCGGTCGGCCTCGTTTCCGGGCAGTCCGGTGATTGGAGTACCAAGATCATCGATGGTGTAGGTCACGACGTTGGTCAGATTTGCTTTCAATGCGGAAACCATCACTTTCGTCATGGCCGCCTGCTTCTCAGGGGTACTGGCATTTGGCCCTCCATCGACATGAACGGGATCAATTTCGGGAAGAAATTTCGCTAGTGAACCGGAAATCTCAATGAGCTTCTCATTGCGCTCACGAATCGACTCGATCGATTGCAAGTGGACTTCCTGCCGGCGTTTCTCACGGCCTGCGATACCGCTCTCCTTCAGGCCTTCGTTGCTCCGTAAGAACGAAAGCATATCGTTATCGGAAGTAACCGCTTCCGGGTTGAGAACCGACTTGAAAAGCTCACTGCGCGCTGTTTCTGGATCGGCGTAGCAGTAATTTCTCGTCTGGGGCGCGGGTGCGGAATACCCAGAGACGATCCCGGTCCGCCCACCCGCGAAGGACAGCTCAACGTGACCAAAAGGTGATGGAAAAAGATTGGCCAATTCGAAATCAATCGTGGCCCGCTTGATCGCGCTCAGGGTGTTACGGTTCGATTTAAAGCAACCCATTACCGAAGAAAAAGAGTAGTGAACATTCTCACTCATCTTCGCCGAAAGACCCTGTAAGATGGTCAAATTTTCCTTGTGATCGTCCAGACCACGCAACCAGTTCGGAAGCTCGTGTTGGTCGAGATCAACTTCCAATGCCTCCTTCTTTTCATCCAGGGCCTTGTCTTTTTCCGAAAAACTCGGAAGGGCCAATTCCAGCGGGCGAATACCGCTCGACTTACGAATAAAGATGAAACGTTTCGGCTCTCCAACAGTCCCGGTAGCCGCGAACAACTGGCTGAAGGATGGGGCCAGAGTCATGGCACCCGCCCCAAGGGCTGATGCTTTAAGGAAATGTCGTCTGCTGGTCATGGAACTAATTCGTTGGAGGTTTGCGATAAATGAAGGA
This sequence comes from Verrucomicrobiota bacterium, assembly GCA_030835305.1. GTDB lineage: Bacteria > Verrucomicrobiota > Verrucomicrobiia > Verrucomicrobiales > Akkermansiaceae > SW10. The sequence goes on from JAURPJ010000097.1 coordinate 102,097, forward strand.
GTCGGAGGTCAAAAGAGATACGATGACCGCGTCGAAGCTACCATCATTTTCGAGGTAGGCATCTTCGGCATCGATGAGAGTTTTGGAGTCTGAAAGAAATTCGTTCCGCCCAAGGAAATAGCGAAACGCATGCCGAATGATCGATTGCCTCACCCGGCGCGATCTGGCAAGACGACCAGCAAGGTCCACCGCATTTTCAACCCTACCATCAAGTGCGGCTTCTCCGGTGCCGGCGAGGAAGCCGGAAGCATCAACCGGAAGGGTTTTGTAGATGTCCCGCAGATCAACAAGGTGGTTACGACCGGGAAGTTTGTCTGGCTTTTTCTCGATCACGTTCTCCGGATACTCAAGTGATTCCTGAATGCGAAAGCGCCCGAAGTCGTCGTAACACTCAAAAGAATAGCCGAGCGGATTCATCCACTCATGGCACTTCCAGCAGTAAGTGGTCTCGGTAGCGGAGGCGAGGCGGGAGCGAAGAGTCCGGTGGTGATCTTCCGGAATTTGCGCGTCAACCGCGATTGGAATATCGGGAATGGTTCCGGCCAAGAGCTTCTCGCGGACGAACTTGCCACGACGCACCGGATCGGTCTCGGTGTTAAAAGCGTGAGCAATGAGCCAAGCCGGATGGGTCAACATCCCCTTTCGGTTGGAAACCTTCATTGGTTGCTCCGGTGTCCAGTCCCAGTTATCCTTCCGGTAACCCCAAAATTTTGCAACATTACCTCCCCACATAAAATCCGTGCCATAACCACGATAAAGATCAAAAGGCGGGGCATGTTTCTGCCCCTTGTCGAGACGTGCCGCGATGGTGGTCATTGATTTCTTGAAGAGCTTGAGTCCATCTCCCTGACGATTCCCCGATTTGAGCTTGTCGGGGTTGATACTGCGCATCGGTTCCTTGCGCAGAAACTCCTTGTGCTTCTCCAGCTCGGGGTAACCGAAATCCTCCCAACCGGTATCCTTGAAGTAAGCATAAATACGTTTGATTTTCTCTGACGCTTCACGCATCCGCTCATTGTCTCCATCGTGATAGACGTAAAATTTCTCGGTCCCGATGAGCTCCTCGAAGACGTTCTTATCTTTCTCGAGGATGTATTCCACGATACGATCCGCCTCATTGACCAAACGATTCGTCGACTGGTCAAGGCGATCACTTCCAAATCGTTTCTCGTCCTTGAAGACTTCAAGCGCTTTGGGATAACCAAAGAATTCGCGGAAAAAGCGCAACTCGCGGATGGGCAAATCCGTGCTGTTGTCGGCATAGTTTTTGTCTTCAAGAATAGGGTCAATGATGGTCCGCACATCGCGCCGGGCCAACATTCGCTCAACCTCGCGGCGATAGTCCTCCCGGGTATTCAATTTCCCTGATTGCGCGGCTGCCACCAATTCCTCGTCCGGGCTCTGATCGGTCAAAGCATAAGCCAAAGCATAGCTGGCATCACGCGGTGCCATCATACGCCGACCATGCTCATCAGCCTCACCAATTCCGAACTCGTTTCGATAGACAAATTCGGAGCTCAGCAGGAAGGTCTGAATGAGCTTCTGCACGGCCTTGCGGCGCCCGAGTTTATCGGTGTAAATTTTGACCTGCTGCAGGTATTTAGAGGACTCCCCACCGTTGGGAGGCCGTTCGAGAATCAGGGTGGACAGTTCCGTAATCAGCTGTCTGAGCAATTCCTCGCTCGGGGAACCGGCATCTTCACGCTCTTTTTGAAAGCCCAGCTCCCAAGCGGTCATGCACTTTTCGATGATTTCAGAATAAAAATCCCCTCTCTTCCGATACTTCAAGATCGCCTTGCGGATCGCCTCCATATCATCATCTTCAAGTGGGTCATAAACCACCTTTTTAATCCGCTTTCCGTTCTTTCCGGCAATCTCGCGAAAATCCGGAACGTATTCGCGAAGCAAAGCCATCCGGCTTTGAATGGTCCGCTTGTGGTGGCCCCGGAAGAACCAAATTCGCTCACAGAACCCGCGAAATTCATTATCATCAAGGTGCGAGTATTCCGGGTCCGAAAGGGTATGATAGACCAGGCGATCAGCCTCCAGCTTCTTGAGCATGCCGGTCGAAACATTCATCGGCGCACGCTTGTATTTCTCTCCATCCTTTAATTCGGGCAGGGGCTTGAGCACAACGGGAACAAACTTCGGCAACAAGGACTCGTTTTTGCTCCCATAAATATCCTCGCAGATTCGCTCAATGTGGTCTTCAAGAAAGTCGCGACGCAGGGCGAGTGTTTCCTTGTGAGCATCCTCCATTTTCAGGATTTCAACAACGGAAGGGAGATAGGGAGTTCGCCCTTTGCCGTGTCTGGGAACCAAATTCTCGGTGATCTGCTGCGAAACTTTCTGTGAGTTGGTCAGCATGCTCGAGAGATGTCCGGCAGTCAGATCCTCATTGGCATAGTAGCGCACCCCGATGGTCTTCGGCAGCAGGAACGGGTTGGAAATATCCAACTTATCGAAACGCTTGCTCCCCTTCCCTTCGGAGCGCTTCTTCCCGTGGTTGATCATGGTCCGGCCCTTAAGGATCCGCTGAAATTTCGCGTTATAAATAAATTCGCTGATGAGCCAGCGACGATCCGTGGTGAAAGCCGGGAGGTCGAGGTATTCACCGGAGAACAATTTTTCATGGTCCACGTAGTTCCCGAACTCGGCCTTCTGAAGCTTCCCCTCAAGAGTCGACGCATCGTATTTGGCAAGCTCCCCAGCAAGGAAATTGAGAAGAACCTTTCGCTCCTTCTCATCAGGCTGGTCCTTCTTCTTTGGCGGCATGTGCCGGAAGTAGACCTGCTCCTGCATTCTATTCAGAAGATCCAGGCGCTTGGGATTGTCCAGCGCCGCCAGATTGTCCAAGCGAATATCACCCTTCTGGGTCTCATCGTGGCAGTCGTAACAATAATTCTCAAGAAAGCCAGCCACAGGTCCTTGAACCTCAAATCGATGACCGGAGCCGGACAGGACTCCCGGGATAAGGGCCCACGCAAACATGCCAATGGAAAAAAAGAATCCGCGAAAACGGATATTCGGCAGAGATTTCTTAATCTCGTTCCCACAAACAGGCATTCGCAGAATACTCCGAATGATCAGTCGCCCTATCAGCACAACGCAAAGAAGGGGCGCCTTTCGAATACCCCTTCTGGAGTCGCTTGATCGGGAGAACCGGCCTCTTTTAAAAAACCTTCGCCAACTCACTTGGGTCCATCTTGCTGAGAAGGAAGAAAGTGTGCTCGGCATCAGCCCATCGGGTCACGGACCATTTATCATTTTTATCACAATAGCGGCACTTTTGACACGCGGTGTCGAGCCCATTGATGTCGTCAACATTGATCACCGCACGGTCCATCATTACCAGATGAACCACTTTGTCGTTTCTTTTGTAGCAGACCAAGGAGCCCCGATGCTTCCTCTCGCCAATCTCAAGGAGTTTACACCCGACTCCCTTTACATCCAGCAAGCCTTCTGGCAATTGCGCGGGCGTTGGAAGACCTTTCCCGTCAAGCCACTCATAAAGGGCGGCCTGTCGATCATTTTGGAGATCGAGCGAAAAGAAAGGAGACTCGAGCATCGCAATCGCGGAATACGCCACTTCCTTCGGAGTAGTTCCTTCGAGCGCATTTTCACCGGCACCGGCAAAGAATGCCCCAACTGCGACCATAATTGCGATGACGGCCGCAGCAGAAGTTGTCCAGACCGCAGCCTTGAAAAATCCGCGTTTGTAACGCGGTGGCACCTCCACCAAACTCTGTTCCACTTCCATGGCTCCAAGAATCTGATCACGAAGTCCTTCCGGAGCTCGGACGGAAGCCAATGCCCCCACGAAATCCGCATCAAATTCCGCCGGTTGATCCTGGGCACCTTCCAAAACTCCAAAAATAGCGTCACGAAGATCTTCCGGGATTTCGACATCCGCAAGCATGGCTGCGAATGCCGCATCCTGAGCCCGCTCGACTGCGAGCCATTCTCCCAGCTCACGGTCCCGGGCCGCCAGCTCCAGGGCCTCGGCGAAAGCAGGCTCATTTACGTCCTCGCCGTCGGGACGATAGCTCTGAAAGACGAATTTTGCGCGTTCCTTATCCATTGTTTCGTTGAATCGTTTCAGGTTTAAAATCAACAATGCGTGTCGGAGCACTCACCGTTTCCGATGTCATCTTCTTACGGAGCTGATCCTTCCCGCGCGAAATTCGCGACATCACTGTGCCGATCGGCACATCGAGAACCTCGGCAATCTCCTTGTAGGAATGTCGTTGCAGATAAAAAAGAGTCAGGGGTGCGCGGAAGGTTTCGTCCAATTCGCTCAAAAGCTTGACCGCTTGCTGGGCATCCAGCTTCCGGCCCGAATCCTCTTCTTCGTGAGGCAACTCATGCTCCGCCTCCGTGATCTCGGTCTCGGGATGGCGATGGGAACGACGGGCATTCCCAAGGTGCTCGCGATACAGAGTCGTAAAAAGCCAGGTTTTGGCCTTCGAGCGATCTTTGAGCTGATGACCTTTCTGGGCCCAGATCACGAAAGTCTGCTGCACGAGATCCGCCGCGCGGTCAGGATTCTTGGCCAAGGAAAAGCCAAAGCGGTAAAGCGCCTGGTAATAATGGTCCACCAAATCTTCGAATTCGTCCATCACCCTGATCTTCTGGCATTAAGAGAAGTCTGTCGCGCAATTATTCCCGCGATTTCCCTTCTTTATTTTTCATCCACCGCAGATTATTGCTGGGCCGCTATGAAATCGAGTTTCCTCCTAGTTCCCGCCCTTCTTGCCCAATCCGCGCTCGCTGGCTTTCGTCAGGAAAAAACCGACTCCTCACTGAAGCTGTTTGACGGCGACACCCTGATTACGGAATACCGCACCGACCACCACCTCCCTTATCTTTACCCGCTCGTGGGACCCACCGGAGTTGGACTGACCCGGAACTTCCCGATGAAAAAGGACGTGGAAGGCGAGCAGCCGGATCACCCCCACCACCGTTCCTTTTGGTTCACCCATGGAGATGTCAACGGCCACGATTTCTGGCACTCGAAAGATCACAATTCAAATATTGTCCACAAATCCTTCGGTGAATCCAGTGAAGGAGTATTTTCAGTCAACCTCGAGTGGCAGCAGGACAAGGTGGTGCTTCTCAAGGAAACCCGCACCTATCGTTTCAGTAAACAAGACGACCAATCGCTCTTGCTTGAGGTTCACTCAACTCTCACCGCAGCCAGCGAAGTGAAATTTGGCGACACCAAGGAAGGATCCTTCGCTCTTCGCGTCTCACCCACTCTCCGTCACGAAGGCAAGGTCGCCAAAGGCCACATCGCGAACTCCGAGGGATTGATCGACAAAAAAGCGTGGGGCCAACGCGCCCGCTGGGTCAGCTACTATGGCCCCGACAGATCGGGCCAGGACGTCACCATCACCATGATGGACCACCCGTCAAACCTCAATCATCCCACCTACTGGCATGCCCGGACTTATGGCCTCTTGACCGCAAACCCTTTTGGAGAAAAGAGCTTTACCAAAAAAGGCAATGGGGCCCATACCCTCAAAAAGGGCCATTCCCTGACTCAGAAATACGCTCTTCTCATGCAGCCCAGCACCTTTGAAAAGGACTCGGTCGAGAAAGCTTACCAGACCTTTGCAAAATAATCCCGTTGGGTCTGTCTCCCGCTCCCGGACTCCATTAACGCCCGGGAGAGCGTCACTCCTTCTCTTTTTTCGTGAGTTGGCACATTAAACGCGATGAAAGTTGCAGAACTCCTGTCATAACAGGAGAATTGCAGTGCGATGCCACTTCGAGAGAAAAAACCCGAAGACCCACTAAAGACCCGCCAGCGTTGGAAACGGCGGCTGGTTTATGGCCTCCTTGTGCTGATTGGCCTTTCGATCTGGGCAAACGGCCCCGGTATTCGCTGGGGCTTGAAGAAGGTCATTTCACAACAAATCGCCGCACAGGACCTTTCGGGAAGTTTCAAAGTTGAGGGCACCGCACTCTCCGGGATTTCCATCCGTGACATCTCGCTGAATGGGAAATCGACTATTCAAAGCGTCAAATCAAACTTGATTCAGGTTGAGTGGTCACTTGGTTCGCTCATCGATCAGGAACTTGAGGGGATCAGACTCGATCGGCTCCACCTTGTCGTCGATCCCAAAGCAACCAAGCCCGTCGCCGCCCCGTCCCCCGAGGCACCGGAAGATTCCTCCGACTCCGGCACTTCTCTCGCGGACACCTTGAATCTGGTCCGAGGCTTTATTCAACCGGCAAAACTTTCTGTCACCGATCTCAACGTCGAAATCGTCGGGGTCACCCAAGTTTCTTTGGCATCGATCAGCCACACCGCTAGCGAGGTTACCTACCTCATTTCGGAACTCCATTCATTCGATCATCTCGATCGCCCCGTTCACAACCCGCAATCAACCCTGACTTGGAATAAGGACGGCTTTGCCATCGACCAAGTCACTCTCAATCCCCGGCTCGCCATTCACGATCTTTCCTTCCAACCGGAGAGATCCGCCTCATTAATAATCTCTGTTGCCGAAAGCGAGATCCTTGTGAAATCCGACCTCGCCTCCTCACACTGGATTTCGCTCCAGTCTCCCGCACTCTCCATCCCCGATCTCATCCAGCTGGCCAAGCCCGGCATCGAAGCAACAGGCGAAATCACGCAACTTCAAATCAACACCTCGACCGGCATGGTGACTTTCGAGGGTCAAAACCTGAAGTATCAGGATCAAGAGATCTCACGTGCCTCGATCGAAGCTACAACCAAGGATCTACTCTCGCCCTTCGAGCAGCCAATCAGCCTCGAGATCGCCATTGATGAAAAACTTAAAGTCGACGGATTTGTCGAGCTGAGTCAATCAATTCTCGACTCTTCGGCTGAGCTCAACCTCGTAGTCAATTGGCCGGAAGTCCCCATCGTCAATGCTGAACTCGCCTATGACTCCCGCGAGGCCAGGATCATTGCCAACACGCTCGACGACCTCCGCGCAACGGCTCGCTTTCAAGTCGATCTGCAAACCTACCAGGCCGAGATCTTAGGAAGGATCAAAGACTCCTCCGATCTTGAAGAGCGCTTGGAAGGCCCCCTGGAATTTACCGCGACCGCTAATGGTGATTTCAAATCAGCCGAACACTCCGGGACCCTGAATCTGGAAACTCTCGGATTCCGCCAACCCGACTTCCCCGAAGGAATCGGCCGGGGAAAAATCACCTGGAATTGGCCGGAGAGCGTAAACATCGAAACGCTTGAAATAACCACGCCGGAAGCCAGCGCACAGGCCAGTCTGTCTTGGTTCAACGACAAGCTAAATATTAGCCACATCAAATTGTTAGAAGGCACCGATGAGCTCCTCATGGTCCAGGCCAGCCTCCCGGCACCTCTCGAGACACGTTCGCTGGACGATCTCTTAGAATCGCCGGAAAAAATTTCAATGGAGATCTCGTCGAAGCCCCTGACTTTTGAGCGACTCGCTTCATTTCTACCGATCCCAGAAAACCTCACCGGTGTTCTGCAACTTACGGATCTCAAACTGGCAGGCACCCTTCAAAACCCGGCTCTGGACGGTGAAATTACGCTCAAGGGTTTCAGCTCCGCCTCCACACCCGACCTTCCTCCGGCAGATCTTGATCTAGCCTTTGAAACCTCCGATGAAAGACTCAGGGTTAACCTCGACGCAAAGGATGCCGAAGGCAAACTCTTAAAGATTGATGGCGTGCTGCCCTTTCTTCCCCGCCAATGGATTGACTTTAAAACCATCCCTCTCGACACCCCAATCTCTCTTGTCGTCTTCAACAATAGCCTTGACCTGCGCCGCATTCAACCTTTCTTCCCCACCCTCCCGGGAATAAAGGGAAAGCTCGATCTCGAATTCAGCCTCTCAGGAACAATCGAAACTCCGGTCATCGGAGGAAACCTGAACCTAAGCGGATTCAACACAACATTGCAGAACAAATTGCCAGACCTTGGACTGGACGTGAAACTCGCGACAGAGAACCGGACTCTCGCCTTGTCCGGTTCGGCACAAGAAGGCCGAGATCAATTCTTCACCATTGCCGGCAGACTTCCTCTTGAATCAGGGTTTCTGACCGGACGCGCAAAAGAGTTGCCGGAAAAGCCGATCTCTCTCGACATTACCGGAGCCCGCATCGACCTGGTGCGAATCCGCCCATTCGTTCCACAGATCCAACTTATTCGCGGGGATCTCGCCGCTGACGTCTCCGTCAGCGGCACTCTCGCCAAACCTGAAATTACCGGTAACGCTCTTCTCCGCATCGAGAAGATGCGTCTCAAGGACTCACCAATCTCGGACTTCAAAGACACCCGGATCCAGGTAGATTACGACGAAGACATTGTCACCATATCCGAAGGCAAGATCGTCGCTTCCGGAGGAAAGGCTGATCTCAAGGGAACGATTGACCTTCGCAACAGGAAGCCTGAATTTGATCCTGTTTTCAACCTCAGTCTCGACGGAAAATTCATCCTGCTTTACCGGAACAAGGATTTCACCTTCCGCGGCCACCCGAATCTCAGGGTCGAAGGGCCACTCTCAAAAGCAAACGTTTCAGGCACCCTCGAAATCGCTGACAGTCTTATTTACAAGGACGTCGAAATCCTTCCACTCGGCGTTCCGCGCACCACCGAAATCCCAAGACCAAATCTTCCTTCTTTCTCGCAGAAGCCGGTCAAGAAGCAGCTAAGTATGCCTGAGACAGGGATCATGACCTGGGGCCTGCAAATCGACGTGAAAATCGAGGATCCCATCCTCATCCGCGGCAATCTCGTCAAAGGTTCGGTCACCGGACAAGACATCCGCATGCGGGGGACGGTCGGAGACCCACAAACCTCAGGTATGCTGATTGCGAAAGACCTCGAGGCAGACCTTCCTTTCAGCAAGCTAGAAGTGCAGACCGGTGTCGTCACCCTGCGTCCAGACGCGCTCACCAATCCATTTTTCGATATTCGCGGCAGCTCAGAAATCAGCTCACATCTGATTCAAGTTTACCTCTCCGGCTCCGTTCAAAATCACGACCTCGTTCTCACCTCCGACCCTCCTCTTCCGGAAAGCGAAATTTTGCTCCTTCTTGCCACCGGCTCCTCCTCGACCCAGTTGGCTGATCAACAACTTGCTTCGCAAAAGGCCCTTCAATATCTGTTCGAAACCCTCAGACGCCGAAACGGGGAAAAAGATAAATCGGTCTTCGAGCGGCTTCTCAAAAACTCCGACCAAATCGAACTCTCACTCGGTGAAACGAATCAATATTCCGGTCGTAACTTCTCCTCCGCCACCCTTGATCTGGACGATCATTTTGACTTCACCACTCAGATCGACGAACAAGGACAGACTAGGGCTCTCGTCGTCTTCTCGATCCGCTTCAAATAAGAATCATGTTTACTCGAAGCGTCTGCTTGATCCTGCTTCTCGCCACCCTTCCGGGGATAGCGGCGAAACTGGATTTCGTGGGCTTGCAGTCCTTCACAAAAAAGGGCCTTCTTAAGGCGGTTGGAGGTCGGCTCGATTATATTCTGGACCGGCCTGCAACCGACTTCCGGGCCGACGACGCTGCGTTTCTAGTTGAGTCTTACCTCCGCACCCACGGACTTGTCGATGCCATGGTTTATGGCCAGAAACTACCCGACAACAGGATTCGACTCACCGTCGAAGAAGGCGTCGCCCAATTTCTTGGTGCGATCACGGTGAAAGGCTTCGACAACGAAGCCAGCATTCAGGAGCAATTCAAGGCCCCCTTCCCCGAAACTGGGAACAGGCGGGCCTATGAAGCCGAGGCGACCGAAAAAGGGTTGGAGCGAGTCAGGGATTTATTGCACACCGATGGATATTGGGAGGGCTCCGTTACCGCCACCAAGGGAACCCGAAAGGCCAACGGAGACATTCCATTTACCCTGATCGTCAACACCGGACCGGTATTCACGCTCGATAAGCCCGAACTCAAAAGCCGGGTCCCTCCATCCCCCTCCTTGCTCAAGGATCTCATCTCAAAAAAAGGGGGAAATGCCACTGCTGAGAACATCGTTGAGATCCGCCAAAAGATCACAGATTACTTCCGGAGTCGTGGCTATCCCGACATTTTTTTAATCATGTTGAAGGAGACGAAGGACAATCGACTCACCCTCACATTCCTAATTACTCCCGGCAAAAAATTCGTGGTTCGTTCCTTCCAATCGGCCGGGCTTAAAAAGACGAAGCCGCAGAATGTCAGTAACAGATTCAAGGAGCTGATCGGGAAAAACTTCGATGACAAATTTGTTCACGAGAAGATCAAAAAACTTCTCGTCACGGGGGCGTTTTCCAGCGTGAGTCTCGAAAAAACAGAGGTCAATGAAACCGAGCTGGACCTCACCCTCCACCTCGAGGAAGCGGAAGCACGAGGCTACTCGGTCTCGACGGGTTACGGATCAATCGAAGGCTATATTGTGGGACTTCGTTACTTTGATCGTAATCTCTGGGGAAGACTTTGGAACCTCTCTGCTGGAGCGGAATTTACCGGGCTTGGAGGACTTGGGGAAATCTCACTCACCGACCCCTCTTTTCGGGACGGGGACCTCAGACTCTCCAGCCGTGCCTTCCTGATAAGCCGTGACTTCGACAACTACAATAAGTTGGAAGGTGGCCTCGGAAGCGAGCTGACGTGGAAATGGGGGAGGCATTACACAGGAACAGCGGGGCTTACCGTTTCGCAGACCTCCATCAACAGCCCAATACCCGGCAATTTAATTGGGTCCGAAGGCTACCTAGTTTCCCGGGTAAGCCTCCGTCAACTCTTTGACTGGAGAGACGATCCCGCTCTTCCTTCGAACGGCTGGTTCGCGAGCCTCAAGACCTCGATCGGTCTCTCTAGCGGAGACGAAAGCATCGGCTTCACCGAAGTGGAAGGTCAGATCAGCTACTATCGAAGCCTCGGAAAAAACACCTCCTATGCTCTCGGACTCCGGGGGGGCTTCATTTCACCATCTGTTGAAGACCAAAGACTCCCCATAGACCTGCGAAAATTCCTCGGCGGAGCCAACACCATTCGCTCCTTTCCCGAACTGGAGATGGGGCCCTCGTTAAATGGGCTCGCACTGGGGGGAACAAAGTGGTGGCTTGCGAATGCCGAATACATGCAAACTCTTGTTGGCCCGGTGAGGGGGCTCATCTTTATTGATGCAGCGGGACTCGATTCGGAAGTCGAGCTGGCCGCTGGCGTGGGGGTCCGAATCAACCTCCCAGTGGGACCGATCCGATTCGAATACGGCAGATCGCTTTCGCAGGACAGAGGCGAGCCCAGGGGCGCGTTCCACTTCGCGATCGGCACCACCTTCTGACCCGCATCACAACCCGCCCACCGCTTCCCCCTTGTTTCTTTTGGCTGATTCGTCATTCTTCCGGTATGGCCATCTCAGGTTCAGACCAACAACTTGTCGATCAGTGGAAGAGCGAACCCGCCCCGCTTCTCCCGCTGCTTCACGCCTTTCATGATCGTGACGGCTACCTTTCAGATGACGCCCTCCGTGCAGTTTCCGAAGGATTAAGCACCCCATTGTCCGACCTCTACGGTACGGTCACCTTTTACCATCACTTCTCACGCACTCCCGGCGGATTGGAAGCCCCCCGCGTCTGCACTGGAAACATCTGCTGCTTTCGAGGCGGGAACGAGATTCTCGAAACTCTGAAATCCCAAGGCCAGGACGCGACCGCAATGCCCTGCTCCGGTCGCTGTGACGCGCCTGTTCCTGTACTCACCGGCCATACCACTTTGGCCGGAAAATCGGCAGCCAATCTCACGCAAACTCCTTCCCCGCTTCCTCCCGTCAATCCCGGAGACAGTGAAGAAGCACTCTTTTCAAACATCCGTAAAGAGGGGCAAAACACCTTAAAGGGCTACCGCGAAAACGGTGGCTTCGTCGCTCTCGAGACAGTCCTCAAAAGAGAGCCTGCTTCAGTCATCGATACGGTCACCAAATCAAAACTCGCCGGGCGTGGCGGTGCCGGGTTCCCGACCGGATTGAAATGGAAAGCGGTTGCCGAGTGCGATCGCCACCCGAAATCCATCGTTTGCAATGCGGATGAAGGCGAGCCCGGATGCTTCAAGGACCGCGCCCTCATGGACTATGACCCTTTCGCCTTGATCGAAGGCATGATCATTGCCGGATTTGCCACCGGAGCTCCACGCGGATTCATCTACCTTCGCTACGAATATCCCGAGACCAATGCCCTTCTCGAAAAATGCCTTGCCGAAGCGAGGGAAGCCGCCCTTCTGGGGACCAACATTCTCGGATCCGGATTTGAGTTTCACCTTTACGTTCGCCGTGGAGCCGGGGCTTACATCTGCGGTGAGGAAGGCTCCCTGCTCAACTCGCTGGAAGGAAAGCACCCGTTCCCTCGCAACAAGCCACCCTTTCCCGTCACTCACGGATTCGAGGACAAGCCAACCGCGGTCAACAATGTCGAGACCCTTTGTGCCATTCCGCACATCATCAACAAAGGACCGGAATGGTACCAATCTCTCGGCATGGGCGGGCTCGCCGGAACCAAACTCATCTCGCTTTCCGGCGACATCAAACATCCGGGCAACTACGAGATTCCCATCGGCCTTCCTCTAAAAACCCTCCTTTACGATTGGGCGGGTGGGCCACCTGAGGGGCGCTCAATTCAAGCCGTCACCATGGCTGGCCTTTCCGGAGGGTTCCTCGGTCATCAAATCCTCGATGACCTCACACTCGACGACCCCTGCATTCGCTCGCACGGTTCCTTCCTCGGAGCTGGCGGCATCATGGTCTTCGACGACTCACGCAATATGGTAAAGGCTGCCCACGATGCCATGGCCTTCTTCGCACATGAATCCTGCGGCAAGTGTTTCCCGTGTCGCATCGGCACCCAACGACTCACCGAACGCTTGAATGGAGAAGCCAACCAACTCGACCTAACAGCCTGGACCAAGGAAGTGAACGACATCAACGAGGCCATGAAAGCAACCTCGGCTTGTGGACTCGGTATGGCCGCACCACACGTCACGGAATCACTAATGAAGTATTTCCCGGAGCAGGTGGAAGCCGCTACCAATTCAAGTTCGTAAATCAGCAAAACACGGTAAACACAGGTAACACCACGCAAGTAGTTTGGATTATCAAAACAAGACAAAAATCTTTTCAAACTTTTGCTGTCATCGGTCGGAGTTTTTTGTCTGGATGTATGGGCTCGGGACAATAGCACGGCCTGTTCTTCAATGCGTCCCGGGCAGTCCTCCCTTTCCGCAGGCAGTTCGTCCGGGACGCCCTTTAAAAAAAACTAGGCGAAAGCCTCTTTAAAGGTTTCCACGACAAAGTTAATGTCTTTAGACGAAATTCCCATGTGAGTCACTAGGCGATGTTTCGCTCCGGTATACCCTCCAATTTTGATCCCCTTCTTTTCAAGGGTCTGGGAAATCTGCGACCCATCCACTTGAGGAAAATCAACAAAGACCATATTGGTCTGCACCGGGTCTACCTTAAGCCCCGCAATCCCAGCGAGTCCGTCACACAGTTTACGGGCATTTTCGTGATCCTCCGCCAATCGCTCGATATGATTCTCCAAAACAAAAATTCCGGCTGCTGCCAACAGCCCGGACTGACGCATCCCGCCCCCGAGCATCTTCCGCCACCTTTTTGCCTCCTTAATAAAGTCCGCTGAGGCAAGCAGAACAGAGCCCACCGGCGCACCCAGTCCTTTGGACAAACAGATTGATACCGACTCAAAGGGAGCTGCCAATTTAATGGCGGATTCTCCCGTCGCAACCGACGCGTTGAAAAGCCGGGCCCCATCGAGGTGAAGCGAAAGTTGATGATCACTTGCAAAGGACTGAACCGCATTCAAATAGTCCGTCGGGAGAATCTTACCCCACGTCGTATTTTCAAGACACAAGAGCTTCGTGCGCGCGAAGTGAAAGTCATCGGGCTTTACCAGTGTCGCCAACTTATCCAGAGCCAGCGTGCCGTCTTCATCCTGAGCGAGAGGTTGTGGTTGGATACTGCCAAGGATCGCGGCTCCCCCGCCCTCGAAAAGGTAGGTGTGGGCAGTCTGACCAACGAGATACTCATCACCCCGCTGACAATGAGAAAGCAACGCGCAAAGATTGCTCTGGGTTCCACTAGGAACAAACATTCCAGCCTCTTTCCCCAACATCCCGGCAGCCAATTCCTCAAGCCGGGCCACCGTGGGATCATCCCCCATGACATCATCTCCCACCTTAGCACAGGACATGGCCTCCCTTATGGCCGGAGTGGGTTTGGTGACTGTATCACTTCGTAAGTCGATAAACATGGTTCCGCTCCTAAATAAGCCGGAGCAGGCTCACAAGGATTTACGGCGGAAAAGACCACAAAAAAACAGCCCGTCGCGAATACATAAAGGGCTGTTTGAAAAATGGAGGAAAAGTCGAGCTATTCGGCTGGTTTCTCTTCCTTCGGCCTGACCGGCTTCACTTCGATAGGCGGAGTGACGGCCTCGATCTTTTTAGGAGCCTCGGGAGTCACAATTTCGAAGAGTTCGATATCGAACACCAGCATTCCCGCCGGACGTCCGGGCTGGTTGTTGTATGCCAGCTCGACTGGGATCCAGAAGCGAGTTTTTTCACCCTCAACCATGAGCTGAACTCCTTCGGTCCAACCCTTGATCACTCCGTTCAGAGGAAACTGGGCCTGTTCGTCACGCTCAATGGAGTTGTCGAAGAGTTTTCCGTCAGTGGTCCAACCGGCATAGTGCACCTTGACAGTGTCAGTCTCGATTGGCTTGCGCTTGCCAGTTCCTGCTTTGAGGACCTTGTAGGCGAGTCCGGAGGCCGTCTTCTTGGCATCTGCCGGCGGAGCTGCAACATTAGCCGGTGCCTTCGGAGCCACCGGCTTGCTCTTAAACTCGACCAATTCAAGATCGAAAGTCAACGCGCCCTCGGGACCTCCGCGTCCTTTGGTTTCGAAGGTAAGGTTTTCCGGAACCCAGACACGGCGGCTTTCGCCTTTTTTCATGGTCTTCAAGATTTCTACCCATCCTTTGATCGGAGCCTGGTCGAGGGAAAGTGCCATCGGGCCGCCCATCGCTTCACTGGAGCCAATCGATGCGCCATTGGCATCCCAACCTTTGAAGCTCACCTTCAGAAGATCAGTCTCGGTTGGAGAAGCGTCTCCTTCACCGGGCTTGAGAACCGTGTATGCGATTCCAGATTCAGTCGTGGTCGCACCTTTGGGAGCAGCCGCAACATCTTTGGGAGCATTGGGGTCCTTCGGCGGCGGTGGTGGCTTGGGAACAGGCTGGAACGAAATGAGTTCAAATTCAAAGATCAAATCGCCGGTCGGAGCACCTTCTGGCGCCTCACCCTCCTTGCCATAGGCAAGGCTGGCGGGAATCCAGAAACGGCGCTTCCCACCCTTCTTCATCAGCTGGACGCCTTCGTTCAACCCCTTGATGGGAACTTGGCCCAGCGTAAACTGAGCTGGCTGCGGGTTGCGGGTCGAAGTCATGATAAATTCGCCATCTGCTTTCCAACCCGTAAACTGGCAGGTCACGACATCCTCAGGTCCGGGAGAGGTCTCTCCTTCACCTGCTTTAAGGATCTGATATTTGAGACCGGATTCTGTAGCCACCGCATCTGCCGGAGCGGTGAGATCTTTGGGAGCAGCGGGCGGCTTGATGATTTCAAGCAACTCCACATCGAAAGTAAGATTTCCAGCCACCCGGCCCTCGTCACCATAGGCCAGATCGGAAGGAATCCAAAAACGGCGTTTTTCGCCAACCACCATGAGTTGCACACCCTCGGTCCAGCCCTTGATCACCTGGTTCAGGGCAAACTCAGCAGGCTGCCCGCGCTTGAGGGAACTATCGAACATTTGCCCGTCGGAAGCCTTCCACCCAGTGTAATGAACCCGAACGGTATCGGTAGCCAATGGCTTCTCGGTTCCGGTTCCCTTTGTAATGACCAATGAGGCGAGACCTGATGGAGTCTTTTCGGCATCGGCAGGAGCAGCTGCCACATTGGCAGGCGCTTTGAAGGGATCTTCAGCCGGATTCTCGGGCACTGCTGGTTTAACCGGCTCGGCGGGGGCCGCGGGCTCTTGCGCGATCGCGGTCACCCCGAGAGTGCCACTGAGGAAGCCGGACATCAGCCGGAGTTTTCTATTAATCATGTCGGGATGACGGTCATCTGCGGATGCAGATGTGTCAACGCCACATCTCACAAGAATGTGCCGCAAATCCGGCGCCAAAACTGGTCAACCAGTAGCGGGAATCGTCCTTCGATTTCTTCAAACGCTCTTCGAGAGTAAAGAGAACACACGGACTGGAGCAGTTTCCGGCACTCTTCAGAACCTCACGGGTTTCGGGCAAATCCCACCCCATTCGCTTCTCGAGCGCCTCAATCACGTCCCTCCCACCGGTATGAGCAAGGACCTGATCGGGATCGTTTAGCCGCTTCTGCCAGAGTTTTTCGACCGCTTCCGCCGCCAATCCGGGAACAGTCCGATGGAGTTTATTTTCCAATTTCCCACCAGAATTGATGAAGCGGATCTTCTCGCGCTCTTCCGGAACATGAATTGTGTCAAAGTTGCCGGCCTGCCATTTACCCACGCCTTCCTCGTCAGACCAAACAGCCGCGGCAGCTCCATCACCAAACAAGCACATGCTGATGAGGACACCGGGTTCTTCGTTCATATAAAGAGCGGCCGAACAGACCTCGACCGCGATTGTTGCAACCTTCTTTCCGGGGTTTGCCGCCAGAAAACCCTCGGCAGCCCGCATCATGGGAAGCGCGGCACCGCAACCGAGGCCCACAATATCCTGAAGATACACATCATTGCGCATCCCCAACTGCTCAGCGACATGGCTGGTCACGCCCGGGCAAAGGTATCCAGTGCAAGTACATATGATAAGGGCGTCAATTTCAGACGGATCGACTCCCGTCTTTGCCAAGGCCGCAATCGAAAGCTCCGGGGCCTCCTTCTCGAAATACTCATTGAGCTCCTGCGCTCCCGCATCAAACATCGCTGCCGGATCGTCCGTACAAAAATGGCGTTTGCTAATCCCGGAGTCCCCCAACAGAACTTTCCCAATGATCCCGCATCCGCGGGCGCTCAGTGATTGATAGGAAGAAGTCGTACGGGTGAATTCAAAGCACTCTTCTTGAGAGTAGGCATTTGAGGGGAAGGCGCTCGCAAGAGCTTCAAGAAACATGTTCCGAACCTCTCCTAGTTTGGGGATTTTCCAAAGGTTTATTTCCGTTGCTGATTAAACGGATCAAATGAGTGAAAAGGTTGCGGACATCTTCAAGGATAACGTAGAGCGAAGGAACCAGGATCAATGTGATTGCGGTGGCAAACAGAATGCCAAAACCCAGGGAAACCGCCATCGGAATGAGGAACTTGGCCTGCATGTCATCCTCCAGCAACATCGGCATGAGACCCACGAAGGTTGTGAGCGAAGTCAGAAGGATCGGACGGAATCTCCTCACCCCCGCATTACGGGCTGACTCCAGGATACCGAGACCTTCATTCCGGTGACGGTTCATGTAGTCGACCAGCACCAGGGAGTCATTCACTACCACCCCTGCCAGTGCAACAATCCCACACATCGACATAATGCTCATATTCAAGCCCATGAAAATATGTCCTGCAACCGCCCCAACCATGCCGAAGGGGATCACACTCATTACAATTAGCGGCTGCAAGTAACTCTTCAGGGGAATTGCCATCAAGACGTACATCAGCAGGAGCGCTCCCAAAAAGCCGATGCCCATCTCACGCATACTGTCGCGCTGGTCGCTTTGTTCCCCTTCGAAGGAATACCGGACACCAGGAAATTTATCGGGAATCCTGTCGAGCACCTCATCGGTGTATTTCTCAACAATCTCATTCGCATTATAACCACCAGCAAGATCAACATCGGCCTTCAGGCTGATTGTCCGAAAACGATCCACCCGGGTCACCGTCGCCGGCCCGCGGTCGTATTCCGGAACGACCACATCGAGAAGAGGAACCTCCTCCCCTTCGGGAGTTCTTAGCTTCATTTTCTCAAAATTAGCAAGTGACCTGCGCTCAACGTCCGGGTAGCGGACCATGACCTTCACTTCGTCACGTCCCCGCTGTAGTCGCTGTACTTCGTTCCCATAAAAAGCATTGCGAACCTGGTTCATCACCCCATTGAGATCAAATCCCAGGGCTTTGCCCCGCGGGGTGAGATCGCGAACGATCAACTCCTCCCGGCCACGCCGATCGGAATTGGAAACATCCACCACTCCTTTGTAGTCTTTGCGCAAACGCTCCGTCGCCCAGGTTGCGGCAGCCACCAATTGCTCGTTATCCGGACCGGTCAGATTAATGTCTATGGCATTTCCACCCGCTGCTGTCTCGGCCCGGAAAGAGAGAGAAACCACTCCGGGGATATCGCCCACAAGGTCCTGCCACATCGATTTCAATTGCTCACTAGAAAGATTCCGGTCCTTAGCCGCAGTCAGCTCCAGAGTCACTTCACCGAGATGGGTGCCTGTAGGAATAGCGGGTGAGAAGCCACCCTGAAATGGCTGCATTCCGGCTGTCGCAAGCTGGTTGACCACGATAGGATTTCCTTTGTTGTCCTGCTCCGTCGCGCCGAGCTCAAGAGCCGCCGCCTCCAAGCGCTTCACCACTTCACGGGTCTCGGAAAACGGAGCACCCAGAGGCATCTCGAGTTTCGCCGAAAGAATCTCACCCTCTACTTTCGGGAAAAATTGAAAAGGCAACCAACCGGTGCTCACCAGTGATACCGAGAGCACCACGAGAGCAATAAACATCACCCAAACCAAATAGCGAAACCTCAAACACGCCTTTAGGAACGGTGAATAAACGGCTTTCACAAATCGTTCGAGCCCTCCCGAAATACTCCACTGCAAGCGAGTCAGGGGATTCGCACTTCGATTGGCGGAATGCGGTTTGAGAAGCGCAAGGTGCGCAGGCAAAACAAACTTAGACTGCAACAGCGAAAAACCCAAAACCGGAATCACCACCAAGGGAATATTGGGCCAAATCTTCCCGCTCACGCCGCTCAACCCGAGCATTGGCGTGAAGGCAGTCATGGTGGTGAAAATCCCAAAAATCACCACAATCCCCACCTCGTGGGTGCCTTTCCAACTCGCTTCCCTCGGGTGCTCGCCTCCCTGAATGCGGGTGTAGACATTCTCACCGACCACGATGGCGTCATCCACCACGATCCCCAACACTAGGATGAAGGCAAAGGCCGAGATCATATTGATCGAGATTCCAAGGCCAGGCATCAGCCAAAGTCCACCGGCAAAGGAAACAGGAATACCCAGTGCCACCAAGAACGCCAAACTTGGCCGCAGAAAAAGGGCCAGAACCACAAGGACTAAAATCAGCCCAATCCCGATATTACTTTTTAGGAGATCCAATCGTCCTTTCAGAATGACACTCTGGTCATTCCAAATATCGATCTCCACACCTTCAGGTTTCTCCAGCGATTGAACATAGTCCCGGGCAAGCTTAGCAATCGTAAGAGTATCCTGTTCGGAGACACGGAAGACATGAAGCACAACTGCCGGGCGTCCATTGAAGGTCGACACGAGTTCAATATCCTCGAATCCATCAATTACCGAGGCAATCTGCCCCAACTTCAAATCAGATCCATCGGACAGCTTTTTGACAGTCACCTCACGAAATTCCTCTCCCCGGTACATCCGCCCGAGAGCCCTCACCACAATCTCACCCGATTCGGTCTTAATCGATCCACTGGGTAGATCCAAAGAAGCACTCCGAACAGCCATTGCCACCTCCTGCAAAGTGAGGTCGTACTGCCTGAGTGTATCCTCCGGCACTTCGATTGAAACTTCATAGGGTCGGACCGAAGCCAGCTCGACCTTCTTGATCGTTTCCCTCCCCTTGAGGAGGTTCTGCACAAAGCCCCCGGGGTCGTCGAAGAATGCCTCTTTTTTTGACTCCGGCTTCGGCGGCACATAATTCATCAGCCCGTCACGAATCCCCTCCGCATACTCCCGGAGACTGGCCTCATCGGTATCGGCGGTGATAGCCAAGCTCAGGATCTGCCGATTCACCACCAGCTCTTCGAAGACCGGCTCTTCGGCGTTCTCGGCAAAGTTATCAATGGCATCGACGTTGGTCTGAACATCGCCCATGACATTCCGGGTATTGTATCCGGTCTCCACCTCGACCGCTAGTGTCGCCATATTGCGAACCGCCGTCGAAGTGACCCGCTTGATGCCCTCCACTTCCGCAATCGCTTCCTCAATCGGAATAACGACTCCGCTTGTCACCTCCTCGGGAGTGGCATTAGGATAGGGAACGCTGACAATGACCGCATCAAAGGACGTTTCCGGAAAGACTTCCTTGCGCAGCTTGAACCATGCGGTAAAGCCGGCAAGCAAAACCGCGAGCATGAGAAAATTGGCCGCAACGTGATTGCGACTGAACCATTTGATCGACTTTTGCATGGCTCTAATTTGGTGACGTGGGTTGTTCTTCCTGTTGATCACCTTTTGGGAGTTTAAGAGTCATACCGGCAATTGGCATATCCAGCTTCGTCAGGATTACTTTCTCGCCGTCACCAATTCCTTGCGCCGCGAAAACCCAATCGGCCGTGCTCCTGGCAATCAC
Organism: Verrucomicrobiota bacterium; assembly: GCA_030835305.1. Classification (GTDB taxonomy): domain Bacteria; phylum Verrucomicrobiota; class Verrucomicrobiia; order Verrucomicrobiales; family Akkermansiaceae; genus SW10. The sequence continues at coordinate 122,699 of JAURPJ010000097.1, forward strand.
CAATTCACGAACTTCCAACTTGCTCTCCTCACCAAAAACAAAGACCCGGTTCTCCCCCCGGATCGCAGACCGGGGAACCCCCACCACTCCAGGCAGAACCGCTCCCTCTAGAGAGGCATTCAAAAATATGCCAGGCGAGGGCAAACGAAAACGGGACGAATCATCCTTTTTGGGCAGGATTTTCGCCAGAACGTATGCCGACAGGGTCCGTTGATCCACCTCTCCAAGTTCCCACATCACCTCGGCGTCCCACTCGTGCAGGCGTCCCCCGATTGTTGATGACAACCTGATCTCCGCATTCTCGGGGAGCTGTGCATAGTCATCCAACGAAAATGGAAGACGAATCATAAGCTCCCCGGGATCATAAACCGTTCCCAGTTGAGCCCCGGGAACAACCGTTGCCCCAACGTTCAAATTGACCGCCCGCACCCGGCAATCCAAAGGAGCAAAAATCCTGGTCCGCGCCAGATCGGCCTCGGCTTTCTCAAGCGCCGCCGCCGCCGCCGCCAGCCGAGCCTTCGCACTATTCAAAAATGGAATGCGCAACACCAACTCGCTCGCATTCTTGCCTCCACCAATCTTCTTCCAGTCGCGCTCCGCCTGCTGGGCCCTCGCGTTCTCCTGAACCAGGGCCAGCTCAGCTTCGGCCAACGTCGATTCCGATTGCGCAACAGCCGCCGTGTAGTCAATCGGGTCAATCTCAGCAATCAGGTCGCCCTTCTTGAAAGTCGCACCGACTTCAAAATTTTCATCCACCTCAACAAGCTTTCCGCCCACTTGTGCGGAAAGAATGATATCCCGACGGACCATCACCACACCTTCGCTTTTAAGGACAAACTCCTGATCACCCTTGCTGACTACCTGAACTTCAACAACAGGAGGTTTTTCCACCCGTTCCTTCTTCTCAGCTTCAGGGGCGTTCTCCTCAAGGAACCTGACTCCCAAAATAGTCAAACCAAGCACGATGGCGATGGCGACGATGGTAGTGATGACAATTTTCATAATTCTATTTACGAGGGCGATAGTCCCCGCCCAGAGCGAGGTGAAGGGTAATACGATTATCAAGACGCAGCCTCTTAAGAGTAGTTTTCTGGGACGCCAAAGAGACCCGGTTTCCCTGGGCGGTGATCAAAGTCAAAGCATCACCGACTCCGCTCGAATACTCGCTGGACGCAGCATCGGCAGCTTCCTCGGCCGATTTAAGGGCCCTGGCAATAGCCCGCTCCCGGGCGGCCAAGAACTTCTCCGCAACCATTGCCTGCTCCACTTCGCCAAATGCTTTCAACACCGTGCTTTGGAGCTTGGCGAGATTCGAGCGATCATCTGCCTTGATCCTCGCAATTTCCGTCCGCAACTTCCCGCCGGCCCAAATCGGCTGGGTGAGCCCCCCGGCAAGCGACCACACTCCAAAGTCGGAATTAAAAACCTGCCGCATCGTGTCGGTGGCGGTTCCCGAACTCCCGGTGATCGCGAAGCTGGGATAGAAGGCCCGCTTTGCCTGCTTCACCAGACTGCCAGTTGAGGCAAAACGGCGCTCCGCCTCAAGGATATCGGGCCGACGCAACAGCAATTCGGAGGGCAATCCGGATGGCGGCATGGCCGAAATATTCGGGAGCTCTGTCGCAGCCTGCAGTATTCCCTTGGGGTAGCGCCCCAAAAGCAACTCAAGTTGCCTGATTGCCTGCTCCCGTTCTCCGGTTCGCTGCGCAATCAAAGCTTGATTGTTCGCGATCTCACTCTCGGCCAACCGGACCTCGGCCGCAGACCCCCCTTCGGCGGCAAGGGCATTGTTATAGCGATCAATTACGATATCTTTCGTGGCGACAAGAAGTTCCTGCGTCTCGGTCGCCAAAGCAATCTGCTCGTTCGCCTCGGCCAAGGCCAGCCAGGCTCTCATCACTTGCGCCGCCAGTGAAGCCCGCGCCGCCCGGTAAGTATTCCCCTCGGCCTGGGCATCCGCAATCAGGGCAGCTTGCCCGGCTCTCCGGAACCCCCAGATATCAGGCTCCCACGAAACCGTCAAATTGGCTCCAAAATTGCTAAAATTCGCGGAAGGGATCCCGCCTCCCCCGAGCCCTCCAAGCGGAATCCCGACAAAAATTTGCTTCTGACGGGCTGCGTTGAGGCCCGCTGAAACTTGGGGATTCATTGCTGCCCCGGCACTCTTTGCGGAGTTTATGGCACGATTGACCCGCTCGGCGGCAACCCGCATATCGGGATTTCGAAGAAAGGCTTCATTGACCAGTGCCTCAGCCCGGGCTCCTCCGAGACGACCCACCCAATTTGTATCAATCCCCGCTTTCGCTTCGGGAGTGGCCGACCAACGCGGCGGAGCCTCGTTCTTCACCGCACCAATTCGCGAATCGGGCACGCTGGCCGAGCACCCGGCCAGCACGACCGCTATGACTGGGAGAATCTTTTTCATTGTCTAAAACCTTCTTCGCAGAAATCGATCGCGCGTTTGAGCGTAACAGAAAGCTTTTCGTCGCCAACTTTGCCGTCACTGATCTTCTTAACGAGATCACCATGGGTCAGAGTATTGGCGAGCACCCCGAAGGAGAAATGAATACGCCAAAAGACTTCTTCAGTAGACAACCCCGGGCAGGCCTTCATGAAGGCGGAAACGTAGCGGGAAGCCACCTCGCGAAATTGCCCCATCATCTCCTCTGAAAATTCATACGGACGATCCCCCACCACACGTCCCATCAACTTGATGAAAAGCTTCTCACTGAGCGAGCTGTTCTTAATCTGCGAACAGAGAGGCTCGAAGAAAGCCACAATTAATTCCCGAACCGTTGCCCCCCCCCGTTCCTCAAGTCCTTCGATTCGCCCCAAACGCTCGTCGTTCACCGGCTTCGCCATGCGAGCCACCACCGCATCGATCAATCCCTCCCGCGACCCAAAATGGTATTTCACCGACGCTACATTCGCTTTTGCCAGAGTGGTGATCTCTCGAACCGACACCACCTCGAATCCTTTCTCCGCAAATAAAACCGAGGCCGCCTTCATCAGAGCCGCCTTGGTTGCGTTTGCGCTTTTAGTTTTTAACCTCAAACTGACGGAGGTTGCTAAGTCAGATCCAGAATAATTCAAACGAATGTTTAAATTATTTTAGATTCGTAAGCTGAGGCCCGATCCGAATTTGTCAAATTTGCTCGACGCGAAGCTTTCTTTCCCTCTCCTGCAAAGGGAAACTCTCGTGTGCACAAACTCCACCAAAAAGACTGCCTGGAAGGTATGAAGCAACTTCCGTCCAACTGCATGGACCTTATCGTCACCTCCCCACCTTACAATCTCGACATTAATTACAGCACTTACCGGGACAATCTGGATCGTAACGATTTCATCGCTTGGTGCCAGGAGTGGACGACTGAGATTTACCGCCTCATGACCAACGAGGCCTCGTTTTTTCTCAACGTTGGCGGCGCGCCAACGGATCCACTTCTTCCACACCAGCTCATCCTCTCCATTACCCGGGAGGCACCCAATTTCATCCTCCAAAATACCTTTCACTGGATCAAATCGATCAGCGTTGAGACGCGCCAGGGCGAAACCATTTCGGCCGGCCACTTCAAACCCATCAACTCAAAGCGCTTCGTCAACGATTGCCACGAGTATATTTTCCACCTCACAAAAACCGGTGAAGTACCGCTGGAACGCCGCGCCGCCGGGGTCGAATACGCCGACAAATCAAACATCGCCCGCTGGGGCCACACCGGAGGCGAAGACAAAAGGTGCCGTGGCAACAACTGGTTCATCCCCTACGACACCATTATGTCCCGCAACAAGCAACGGCCCCATCCCGCCACCTTTCCAGTCGCCCTTGTCGAGCAATGCATCCGTATTCACGGCCTCGAACGCACCAAACACCTCCTCGATCCCTTCACCGGAATCGGCACCTCCGCCCTCGCCGCCCAGCGAATGAAGATCGAAAAATTCACCGGATTCGACATCGATGGCGACTACCTCGAAACCGCTCGCGAAAGACTCGCCATTGACGCAGCCGAAAGTTCGCAACATCTTCTTTAACTCCGATGCAAGAGCCCGTCCCCGAACCAGTCCAAGAATTCACCAGAACCGAATCCATCTTTGTCCGCCATCGCAACTGCCTGATGGTCCGCGCCGAATTCACCCCCATCTTCACCGACTACTACCTCCATCTCATGGACATCGGGGAGCGCCACCCGGAAAACCTCGACACCACCCTCAAGGACCTCCTGGCAATCCTCACCCTGCACCTCACCGCAAGACCGTGGGCCGAGACCATCGCCTGGACCGCAAACCTTCGCGCACCCCGCGTCAACTTCTTCGCCACCGGATCCTCGGTCTACGAATACATCACCGGCCGGCTGTTCACCAAGGACGTCCGCGAACCCGATCGCAACTTCCTCTACTCGCAAACCACCACACAGGGAAAGGAGCCCCGCACCTCCACCATCGAAGTCGACTCATCCGACCCGATCGAGTGGCTGCAACATTTTTACAACCAGTCCGAACAACGGCCCGGTCGTGCCTTTAGGCTCCAAAATGACACTTACGTCCTGATTGCCGCCCAACCCGATTTCGACGAAGAATGGTTCGGTGCCCTCGATGCCGAACAAGTCGCTAAAATCAGTGACAACGAGCAAACCAAGGTCCTTGAAACGCGAAGGTTCAAATTCTCCTGCGGGTGCTCGCAGGAAAGAATACTCCCCACCCTCAGCGCCTGGAAAGACAAACCCGGAGAACTCTTTGGCGACGACGCCACCCTGTCCCTGCAGTGCCCCCGCTGTGCCAAAAAATATTTAATCACCCGGAATGATCTCGGAAAAGAATCGGAGGAAAAGGATCAAGATTGAGGTTATCGTTGAAAAAAACTTGACCAAACCCTCTCCGTCACAAAGAAACACCGCCTCGCAGGAAGCTCCTGCTTGACCTATAATAGGTGAGGTGTGCCTAACGCATCGCAATTCCCAAGTTCCCCGTCATGGCAAAAAAGAAAACCACCGCTAAGAAGGCTGCCAAAAAAGCACCTGCTAAGAAAGCTCCCGCCAAGAAGGCCGCTAAGAAAGCACCTGCTAAGAAAGCTCCCGCCAAGAAGGCCGCTAAGAAAGCACCTGCTAAGAAAGCTCCCGCCAAGAAGGCCGCTAAGAAAGCCCCTGCCAAAAAAGCTACCAAGAAGCCCCCTGCCAAAAAAGCTCCCGTGAAAAAGGCACCGGCTAAGAAAGCTTCCCCCAAGAAAACGGCAAAAAAACCTGCTGCCAAAAAGGAAGCCATCAAGGCTGCCGACGCCGCTCCCGCGCCCGAGTCCAAGTCTGGCAAGAAGCCAAAAAATCGCATCGACACTCCCGAAATCCGGGAAAAGATCCGCGAACTCATCAAGCTCGCCAAAGAGCAAGAATATCTCACCTACGATGATATTCATGAGATCCTCCCCAACAACCTCATCGAAGAGGAAGATATCAAGGCCATTCTTGACCGACTCCGCCAGATGGAGTTCGAGATTATCGACGCCTCCGAGGTCGACCGCTTCAAGGATAAGAAAAAAGGAGATCTTGATTCCGAGGAAGATACCAAGGATCAAAAGCTCGACATCCTCGACGACCCCGTCCGGATGTATCTCAAGCAAATGGGCCAGGTTCCCCTTCTCACCCGCGAGCAGGAGGTTGAAATCTCCAAGCGTATCGAGGATGCTGAAATCGAGGTTCAGAAATACCTCCACCTCTTCGGCTTTACCGCAAGCGGATACCTCGCCCTCGCCGACAAACTGATGCGCGGCAAGGAACGCTTCGACCGCGTTATTCTCGACAAAAAGATCGAAAGCCGTGAGCGCTACATGAAGGCCCTCCCAAAACTTTGCGATCAGGTTCGCACAACTCACGAGGAGACGACCGCGATCATCAAGAAACTTTCGGCAAAGGCACCTCGCGGTAAGAAGAAGCTCGAGACCACTCTATCGAAGAATCTTCAAACTATCGCCCGCCTTTACAGCCGCTTCTACTTCAAGCAAAAGGTCATCGAAGACTTCTGCGACGTCGTCGCCGAGTATCAGGAAAAGATCTGGAAGTATTCCCGCAAGAAAGGCATCGAGGCCGAGACTGCAATCAAGGAGCTTTCCCTGGAATCCTGGCACAACGTCGAGCAATTCGAGGACACAAACAAGGATCTGCGTCTTTGGATGCGTAAGGCACTCAAGGCTAAGACTGAAATGGTCGAGGCCAACCTCCGCCTCGTCATTTCCATCGCCAAGAAATACACCAACCGTGGACTTTCATTCCTGGACCTCATTCAGGAAGGAAATATGGGCCTCATGAAAGCGGTCGAGAAATTCGAGTATCGCCGCGGCTACAAATTCTCCACCTACGCGACCTGGTGGATCCGTCAGGCCATCACCCGCTCCATCGCCGATCAGGCCCGGACAATTCGCATCCCGGTTCACATGATCGAAACGATCAACAAGCTCATGCGCGTGCAGAAACAACTCGTGCAGGAATACGGCCGTGAACCGACCCCCGACGAGATTGCCGAGGAGATCCACCTTCCCGTCGAGCGTGTCCGTGCCGTGCTCAAGATGGCCCAGCAGCCGATCTCACTCCAAGCTCCTGTTGGCGATTCCGACGACACCTCCTTCGGTGACTTCATCGAGGACAAATCAGCCGAAAACCCCATGGAGGAAGCTGGCTTTGCCATGCTCAAAGACAAGATCATCGAAGTCCTCGATACTCTCACCGAACGGGAGCGCGAAGTTCTTGAACAGCGCTTTGGGCTCAAGGATGGCTACTCCCGGACTCTCGAAGAAGTAGGCCGCCAATTCCAGGTCACCCGTGAGCGCATTCGTCAGATCGAAGCCAAGGCACTTCGGAAGATGCGGCACCCGACCCGGATCCGGAAGCTGGAAGGCTTCATCGAATTGCCCATGTAAGGAAATTTCCAAAAGCCCGCCGGTTGAAACACCGCGGGCTTTTTTGAAGTAGATATTTTCAGATGCAACACAACCAGTTCGAGCACGCCGTTGCCTCCATCATTGAGAAGGAAATGCGCTTCCAACCGGGAGCCTATTTTCTGGTCAGAGAGACTCTCGACTTCACCGTCGACCGCCTCGCAAAGGACACCAGCAACGAAAAACGTCACGTTAGTGGCCACGAACTTCTCCTTGGATTTCGCGACTACGTTCTTCAGGAATATGGACCGATGGGCGCCACCATCCTTGAGGATTGGGGGATCACCAAATGCCGTCACGTCGGAGAAATCGTCTTCCTCTTCATTGAGCACGGAGTCTTTGGAAAACAGGACTCGGACAAACTCGAGGACTTTGACGAAGTCTACGATTTCGACGAAGCCTTTAAGGCCCCGTTTCTCGCCAACGCTTAGCACACGGATATCCTGCCTGTCCTACTCATCCTTCCAGTCGCGCCAGAGCCATTTCATCATCTCCGGCAGCTTCGCGCCCGCCTCCTTTGATCCGTGAAAACACCTTCCATAGTGAAAGTGAAAGTCGTAGCCTGAATATTTGAGCGCCGCCGCCATCTGCTTGTTCGCGAGCGGCCAGTTTCCGAACTGATTATCGAGATCGTTTTCACCCGCGAGCAGGTAGGCACGGATTGGCTTCTTTTCTGTCTTCCGAACCATCGGCGGATAATTATGACCGCCCCGGATATCGACAAAAGTTCCCACCCAGATTAGAGCCTTCCGAAACGATTCCGGCTTCTCCCAACAAACCGTCCACGCACAAATCCCGCCCGAAGACCCACCCGCAATCCCGCGCATCTCCGGATCATCACTGATCTTATGATCCTTCTCCACCTCGGGCAAAATTTCCTCCAAAAGAAAACGCGCATAGGTCTCTCCCAGCGAATCATATTCCACACTCCGGTTCCTTGGCTTCTCCTTCGGTCCCTGCTTCGCAAAGCGACCGGGATTGATAAACACCCCAATCGTCACCGGCATTTCGCCACTCGCGATGAGATTGTCTATCACCGTTGTTGCTCGTAAATTCCCCTCCGGATCTGCGTGCCGAAGTCCATCCTGAAAGACCATCAACGCCGCCGGCTTCGAAGCATCATACTGGGCCGGAACATAAACCAAATACTCCCGCTCCGTTCCCGGATAGATCTTGCTCTCATTCCAGGTGTGTTTCGTCACCTTTCCCTGCGGCACCTCCTGAACCAGCGAATCCCTAGAATACTCGTAATTCTCCACCTTCGCCGTCCCCTTTTCCAAAACCTTCTCGTCTCCATCTCGGATCGACCAATCAATCGCCTGAAAATTTTCAAAGACCTGCTTAAGTCTCCCATTCTTTAAATCACCAATTCGTTCCCCGGTTTTCTCGTTAAAGACCGATACCGCCTTCTGATTCTCCGTCACCCAATGAACCGTCAGCCCCCTCGTCCAGCTCCTCGCCGACAAACTCCCCACCCCGCACAGTAAAATCAACAAGTAACGCTTCATCCCGCAAGTCTGCCTTCTGCGCACACGTTCTGACGAGCAAAGAAACCACCTCACGATTAAACTTCCAAACTCCACCCCTGCTTGCTCTTCTCCAAACCAACCATGACCCGCCAAAAAGTCATAGACCTGCTCGCCATGAGCCGCTTCGCCAATCTCCCCACCGTCTGGTCAAACGGACTCCTCGGCGTCCTACTCGGCTTGACCATCTTTCGCGACTCGGCGCATCTGTGCCCGACCTGCCTCACCCTCACGGGCCTCGCCCTTTCATTCCTCTACCTCGGTGGCTGTTTTTTTAACGACTGGCACGATTTCGACTTCGATACCAAAACCCGCCCCGACCGGCCCATCCCCTCCGGTCGCTGGTCCCGCCAAACCATCCTCATCCTCTCCATTCTCCTCATGGGAGGCGGCCTTGTTCTGAGCTTCCTCGTGAGCCTGCCCGCCGGACTCTTCGCCCTGGGCATTGTCATCTGCATCCTCGCCTACACCAAGTGGCACAAGGTCCACCCCGCCAGCTTCTTTTTCATGGCCGGGGCACGCGCCCTTATTTATCCGACGGCTGCGCTCTCCCTCATCTCATGGGATCAGATGACCCTGACTTCCATTGACAACACCCTCGTCGTTCTCGTCGTCGGAATCGGCCTTGGTGGATACATCCTTGGAATTTCCCTCACCGCCCGCGCCGAAACCTCCAAGGATCCCGTCAGTGATGCCCGGAAGACCTTTCCCATCCTTTGCCTTTGCGCCCCCCTCTTCTTTTTCTCCGGCCCTCTGCTCCTCACCAACGTCGGTAACGCAATACCACCGCTCGCCCTTTTTATTATCGTTATAGCGATCATCGTGCGACAACTCCGCGCCAACCACGATGTCGGAGCTTTCGTCTCCCGGGCCCTTGCCGCAATTCCGCTTGTAGACTACCTGCTCGTCTTCGTCCTGGCCCCGCACGTCATCTTTTGGGTTCTTTGCCCGCTCCTTGCCCTTGCCGCTCTTGGACTTCAAAAAATCGCTCCCGCCACCTAGCATGATCCTCGCCATCGAATCTTCCTGTGACGAAACCGCAGTTGCCATCATTCGGCGGGGGGATCAAACGCCCAAACTCCTCAGTTCGCTCATCTCATCACAAATCGAGATCCATCGCGAATACGGCGGCGTCGTCCCCGAGGTCGCCTGCCGCAATCACGCCCAACGAATTCGCCCCCTCGTGCAACAAGCCCTCGATGACGCCGGAGTCACCCTCGAGGACATCACCGCTTTCGCCGCCACCCGCGGCCCCGGCCTCGCATCCTCCCTTCTCGTCGGACTCGCTTACGCCAAAGGTCTTGCCGCTTCCTCCGGAAAACCCTTCTTCGGAATTAACCACATGGAAGGGCACCTTCTCTCGCCTTTCCTCGAAGAAGGAGCAATCCCTCCCCACCTCGGTCTTATCGTCTCCGGCGGCCATACCATGCTCATCGACGTCCAGGCGCACGGACAATACCTACTCATAGGCCGCACCATCGACGACGCCGCCGGCGAAGCCTTCGACAAAGTCGGGCGCATGCTCAAGCTCCCCTATCCCGGTGGGCCCGAAATCGAAAAGCACGCCCGCAAAGGCGACCCAAAAGCCTTTGCCTTCCCACGCGCTCATCTCAAGGACACGCCCTTTCATTTTTCCTTCTCCGGCCTCAAGACCGCCGTCCTTTATCAACTTCAAAAGTTCGACGATCCCCGGACACACCTCGCCGACATCTGCGCATCCTTCCAAGCTGCTGTCATCGATGCCCTCGTTATAAAAACGATCAAGGCCGCCCGCCAAACCGGCCACACCTTGATAACCCTTTCCGGAGGAGTGGCCTGTAACCATACCCTGCAGGAAGCCCTCACCGTCGCCGCCGAAGACGTGGGCATAGGAGTGCAAACCACCCCGCCTTCGCTTACCACCGACAACGCCGGTATGATCGCCTTCGCAGCTCTCCTCGCTTCCGAAAACCGCCCCGCCGACCCACTCGATATCGGAATTAATCCCAACCTCGCCCTCGCAACAATCCCAACGTAGCCGAAAGCTGGAGCTTTCGGCTACCTCCCCAAGATGATCACCCCCATAACCATTGCCCGCTTCCTCGTCGGAAAACGCGATGGTATCGAGGAAGTCGCCACCTCAAAGGGCACCTTTTTTTGGCAGCCCTCTTCATCGTCTCCGCCAGCCTCGCCAGGAACTACGATCACCACATCCTGAGCTAGGAATCACTTTGAGTTTTCGTACCCTTCGCGACGAACTTCTTTTCATCCCTCTTCATCTTCGCCTTTGTCAAAGCGCTGGGAGGATAACGCCGCGGTGCTTTGAAATGCATCCCAACTCCCTGCTCAAACTACTTTCCCTTTCTCCGCTGCTTCGCCATGACCGCGCCTCTGGCTTGGCTTTATGGCGTTCCGGAAGAGCAAATTCACGACCGCCCTCGTTGCCACCCAATTTAACTTCGCGGTTCTTCTCCTCGTCTCTTTCTGGAGGCTTGCCCTCATGGTTCGGGTTCTCGTTGTTCTCTTCAATTTCACTCCGCTCCGAGCCTTCTGCCTCATCAGTATCTCGGCCTCGATCGAGATATTCTTTGCCACCCTAGTCAAATCCATGGACATTGTCGGCATCATGGGTGGAATGAAACTCACCACCGCCGACAGATTCCTCTGCGAAGCCACTCAAGCCGTCACTGCAGGCTCCTTCTTACTTTTCGTTGAGCCTGCCTTCTCATCTTCTTCGCAAAGCGTAGCGAAATTCGTGCTCTGACACCTTCCGAAAACCCACCCTAAATTTCCCGCCCGACCTCGCTCGCCGCCACCTCAATCATCGCACTCTGCCTACTCGCCTCCGCCGCTCCCCAGCAAAGGCTCCGGAAAAATGTCAGAAAACGCCAACAGAGACGAGTGCGTGAGACAAACTCACGCTCCCAGACGTTCCCATCTCAATGAGAATCTTTACCCTTCTTTTTCTTGCCGCACTGTCCTCAGCCCGGGCATCCAATCCACACACTATGGCGGACATTCTGGCAGCCACCATTCACTGTGTTATGCCAGTCCCGACCTCCCGCTCGCCTTGGGGAGTGGCATCGCAGCAACCGCTATCAATGCCAAACTTCACCACTATGATCCTTTGAAGATCACAGTGCGATCTGATGCTGGATCAGAAACTATGGCAACGCTCTTGAGAACCCCGGACTGGGAACCAGTAGAAGCCCGCTACGGCAAAGCTGCTACCACCGCTCTTGAACATACCCCCAAAAGACGCACACTTTCAAGGGGCATTCTTACGGACGGCCTGACCATCAAATCAAGATTCGATGGCTAGATCTATTTTAGAAGCAATCATCCGTGAACTCCAAACCGTCTTCACCGCACAGCACGAATTTAGATCGAATGACCGCGATATCCCAATGTCAATGCCAGGAAGCCCCTCTTGTCTTTCAGAGCGGTCACGGCTATAAGTCCACTTGAAATCATGCGCCTGCGGAGACTTCTCGCCCGAACCAAACGTCTCGTATTCCGGGATTCGCTCGAGAGGCGACATGAGCGAACGGCCGGAGCGCTCTCCCAAGTCTTTGCATCCTTCATTAATCATAATGGCCATGCATCGCGACGGGAACTCGAGATTGTTTATGACTTCGTCCGTAATGTTTTTCCGGATGTTGATCATGGCATCCTCGGAAAATCGCTGGAGTCCGCAGTCGCGCGTGCCCAGCCCATTGATCTGGCGCTGAAATATCTCAAGAAAAACCTAAACGCTGAACACCGGATCCCTTTCGCCCTGCAGCTCTATTCGGTCATCAGGGCTGGCGGAGATGTATTAGAGGAAAAAGAACGGTTCTCCGAAGTGATGCAAGCGATCGGAAGTCGCCAGATCGCGGAGGCCGTTCTCCGGGAACTCGGACAAATCGACGCCCCCAAAGACAGCCTCTTGACCCGGGTGGATTTTGGCACCGATCAACCCTGTAACGTCCGCCTAAACGACAATGACTCCCCTTCCCGTTTCCGCTGTTACCAGGCTGGAGCTCTCATTCTTATTCGCAATCTACGAAAAGACCCGCTTTGGGTCCGGGGATATCAGCTGGACCCGGATCGGCTATTGCAAATCCGACCTTCCGACGAAGTGCTCGCGGGAGGATGGCGCTTAAGCTACAACGACCTCTCCTTCTTTTTACAAGTCGAAGAAAAAGGCATTCCTCCCGCACTGTTCCTCATCAAGGAGGAAAAGGGAGTCACCTTGAGCCGAAGCAAGTCGCGCCTCGCCCTCGCAAAAATCAGCTTTGGACACCGCATCCACTTCACCCCGCTTCAGAGCGATCAATTCACCGATGGCTTGCGAAACGGACTCGGTGCCGGAACGACTTATGAATTCGACTACCACGACATCATTCACGTCGGCGAAAAAGAACCTCTCGCGCTGGAAGCCCTAAGGCGTCTCACCCAACAGACCGGACAGCGGTTTGTGCTTCCGGCGGGTCGCCGCAGGGTTCGTGTTTCAAATGATCCCAATCAACTCTCCGGCGACAGCTTGCTCGTCACGCCGGGACTGGCGGGCCGCTTCATCCTCGATCTGGAATTTGATCCCAAGACAGGGTTTGGGGAGATCGAAGTCATCGAGTCCACGGAAACGATTCTCGTCAACGGTCAACCAGTCAAGGAAGAGCCGTTGCCGGATGGCTCGATGATCCGTCTGAGCAACCGACAAGCCCTTCGCTGTCGTTTCTCGGACAATATCCTCGATGAGGAGCGAAATCTAGTTCGCCACCTCGAGGTCGAGAATCTCAATCACCGTTTTTGGAAAGGCGGCAAAGCCATCGACAGCCTTTCCTTCCGCCTCGATCGAGGTCAAATGATGTGCATCATCGGCCCCAGTGGAAGTGGCAAGAGTACCCTTCTCGAAATCCTGGCGGGCCAGAGGAGACCCAGAAGCGGGCAAGTCAAACTGAACGGGATTTCACTCTACGACCGTCCCAAGCGACTTGCCCCCTTGATTTCATTCATGCCACAGGAGGAGGCCTTGTCCGAGCAACTCACCGTTTTCGAACACCTTGCTCATGCTGCGGCCATCCGTCGCCCCCATCTCTCGGTCGAGTCGATCGACAAGCGCGTGAATTTCCTCATCGGCGAGCTAGGACTGGAGAAGACCGGACATCGCCGGGTGGGCAGCCCGGAGTCAAAACGCCTCAGCGGCGGCGAGCGCTCGCGCCTCAATGCGGGCCTCGACTTGATCGGTGGCGGCGAAATCTTCCTTTTTGACGAACCCATCTCGGGGCTTTCCTCGAAGGATGCCGAAAACGTGGTAGATGCTCTCCACGGCTTCGCTCAAGACAAAATCGTGGTGGCATCCCTCCACCGCCCCAGTGAGAAAGTCCTGGAAGCATTTGACACGGTCCTCCTGCTGGATCGCGGAGGCAAGATGGCCTACCTCGGACCGCCAAAGGATCTCGTGGGCTATTTCGAGCAAGCGGCAGAAGATCTCCAGATTGAGCATCAACCCAACATGCCCCCCCAGGGAGCGGACTTCGTTTTCGATATCCTCGAAAGCGCGATGCTCAAGCTTCACACTCCGGGCAAAACGCGCAGACGTTTCCAGCCCGAGTTTTGGCAGGAAAGATTTGAGAATCGCCGGGTGATGGATCATCTCTCACTTTCGCAAGCCAGCCCAAGCACCGGAGAAATAAACTTGCCCACAGCAGAGGACCAGGTCGCAGCCCCGGAACCTCCGGCTCACGGGCGTCGGCAAAAGTGGATGATTTTCAAGACCCACCTGGCAAGGGCCGCCAAATCGAAGTTCCGGCACCGGGGAACCTATAACTCCATCTTGCTGGAGGCACCTCTGCTCGCCGGCCTCATCGGTCTGACCCTGAGAGCTTCACCCGATGGCAGCTATCAGTTCCACTCAGCTCTTCACCTGCCTTCCTACCTGTTTCTGGCGGTGACTGTGGCGATGTTTTTCGGCCTCACCAACAGCGCGACCGAGGTCCTGAGAGACCGTCCGGTTTTAAGACGTGAGCGCAACTGCAGACCACACCCGATTCTTTATTTGGGTTCGAAATTTCTGGTGCTGCTTCTGACCACCGCGGTTCAGTCAGCAGTATTTATCGCTGTCGCCAACCAGATTCTTGATCTTCATTACATGTTTTGGAACCACCTCGGCTGGATGATTCTCACCGGCTGCTGCGGGACCGCGCTGGCATTGATGATCTCGGTGATCTCTCGATCCGAGCGCACTGCATTGGGCTCCATCCCATTGATTCTCGTTCCACAAATTCTTCTCGCCGGAGCCCTCATTCCCTTTACCGAGATGAACCGCGGACTCTTCATTGGTGGCGATGAAGGACGTGATAACGGAGGCGAACCTGTTCCATCCACCATCATGCCGCTGCGTTACGCCTTCGAAGGCAGTATCGTGAGCCAGGCCACCGCCAATCGTTTTGAAAAAACACGGCGGCCCATTCAGGAAAAAATCGACGCGCTCAAAGACAAGGAAGAACTCAGTGCGTCAGAAAAGGAAGCACTTAAGGAAGCTGGAGATCAAATCAGGGTCCTCTTTGCCGCGGTCGCAAAAGACTCGGTTCGGGCAGATGAAATCATGCGTGATCCACTCGGAGAATTGAAACGACTTCAAGAGGAGGAGATGGCCGGACTGGAGCCCGACCTTGATCGCGATACCCGTTCGGTTTCCCAATTTTTCGTCAACGAGCGGGTTGAGAATATGGTGGAGCTAGCCGAAACCCTGCGACTCGATGGCAGGAGAAAGGATCAACCCAACATCTTCCTCGCGAAGGAAAAACCGCTCATAGGCATAAATCTGAGTACTCAATGGTACTGCCGGATCTTATTAATCTCTCTGGCGATCACTTTTCTCCTCCCGGCCGCGAGCTTTCTTAACTACTCACTCACCCGGCGTTGAGGAACGCACGAGGGCTGTTTCAAAACTCCGGCGGATCGTCATCAAGGCCTCGGAAGCCAACGGACGGGCGACAACAAGACCGGCAATCGAGTATCCATCGTCGGATTTCAACGGGAGAATTTCCATCACCCGATCCTTGGCGATTTCGACCTGCAGAAGTCCGCCGGATCCGGTGGCTCCTTTGCTGATGGAAGCCAACGAAAGCGACCTTGCCACTTTGATCAGTTTCTCGCTACCGATTTCATCGAGAACAATCCTGCCATTGGGATCACAGAGAAAAGCGGACTGGATGAGGCCCTGCTTCTTGAGCCAATTGGCGAACGTGTCAAGAGCGAGCGGCAGCGTTGGAGGCCCCGAGGAGCTTGCGGGCACTGGGTTTTCCTTTGATGCGACCTTAAAGGGTGAAACTTGTTTAACGGGCACGGCCGGAACGACACATGCATGATCTTTTCGGAAAGGATCAGGCTGGGTTGGGGGCTTGACCTCTTCACCAACGGGTGGAGCGGACGCGGGTTGAGGAACCGGGGTGACTGGCTCGGCAACAATCCTGGCCGGTTTTTGCCCGACGGGAACTGCTTGTACCTGTGGACTGGGAGGCTCCACTGGCACCGGAACATTTTTGAAAGCAGCCGGGTCACCGTCGAAGCCTTCAAAGCGATCTCCAAAAACCGACTTGTGAGACGGGATTTGCGACACCGGTGTTTTGGCAAGCAAGCCTTCGGCAAGCGCCCTGACTTCGTCAGGGTCGAGCCATTGACTCAAAACTTCGTTTTCGCTCATGATTCTACGTTGGGATAGGTGGACTGATGCGCTGCTCCAGTTCGAGACGGAGCTTCTCAAAAGTCGATAAAGTCTCCGCGCCTTCTTCCATCACACCAACCGGAAGCCCCCTCGCACTGGCTTGCACATAGAGATCGTTTCGGGGGATTTCAGTTTTCATCACCATTTCCTGGGGAAGCAGGCCCCGGAGCGCTTGAGCAGATTCCAGACTTTCCGAAAGCTCCTTTTTTACCATGGTCAGAACGACGCCGAGCACCTGAAGGCTGGGATTGACAGCGCGCATCCGGGTCAGTGCTTCCAGCATCTTGGGGACCGAGCGAACACCAAGCGGCTCGGATTGCTGGGGCACAATGACCCCGTTGGAGACTCCAAGGACATCCGCAGTAACGCCAAAGAGCCCCGCCGCCGTGTCAAAGATACAAAGATCATAATTCATGGCCCGGATCTGGGAAACAAAGCCCTTGATGCGGTGGAGGTTTCCCGAAACAGGACCGCTCCCGAGCTCGTAAGCGCTGCTCTGCCCGGCCGCGACAAGACTGAAAGTTGGAAGGCGGGTCGGGACTATGAGCTCCTCGACATTCATGGCCGGGTTTTCGAGAAAATCGTAAAAGCCCGAGAGGTGGCGCGATTGACGCGTCAACGAAAGCCCCACGGAACCCTGCGGGTCGGAGTCGACGAGCAGGGTTTTTCGCCCACTTCGAGCGAAGGCATAGGCTAGGTTGATGGCGAGAGTCGTCTTTCCGACGCCTCCCTTTTGGCTGGTGATGGCTAGAGTGGTCACTGAAACAAATCTAAAATGAAATTCGGGAAACCTATTTCTGATTGGCCTACGGCAATGCAACCATTTAGAAGCTCCTTTGTCTGGTTATTTTCTCCCTATTTCTTACTTTCGCTCGCCTCAACCCTATCTAAAGACGACTAGACATGCGCTCTTATTTTTCAATCTTATCCCTTCTGTACTGCATGCTGGCGGTATCCTGTTCGGACAACAAGGACTCCAAGAAAGAACGAAGCAATAAAGACTTTTTCACCGAAACCAAAATCGCGGTCGATTTTGAAAATGAAATGGCCACAGGCGAGACTGATTTTCTCAGGGCACTTACCGGACACAAGATCAGCTGGCAAAAGTGGGATCAAAAGATTCTACAAAAGGCGAAGGACACCCAGCGCCCGATCTTCGCGCTCTTGTGCTCCCCTCTGGGAGATTCCTCACGCGCCGTCGCAAATGAATTGAACGAGAATCAGGCTCTCAGGAAAATGGTTTCCCGTCTCCCGGTCTGCACCGTGATCGACGCGAATGTGAACCCCGAAATGGCGATGCTCGGGTATCATCTATCCAACGAGATCGGAAGAGCCTGCGCTTTCCCTGTGATGATGTGGCTGAGCCATGAAGGCTCGCCCATTGCCTGGATTTCAGTGGGGCAAACCTCCGGCCGCGAACTGGAAAACCTTGTTTCAAACTCTGTTGCCATGGTCGAAGATATCTGGACAGAATCCTCCCGATACGCGGTTGAAAACAGCCGTATCGACAATGAGACTAGGCAATTTCGCCTCACACCAAAGACCGAAGAACTTGAGGAACCTCTTTCCCGCGAAGAACTCTTTCGCCGGGAAACCCGCCAGCTCAGCTCTCTTTACAGTTTTGGCGACAAGGATCTCGATTTTATCGGAGGCTTGATTCCCACGAACAGCATCGAACTGCTGGCCATCGGATCACACTCGGCAAGCCTCGCTAAAGATATGCGTGAACAAAGCAGGGCAGCTGCCAGGCAACTTACTCGGGAACTTACCTCCGGAGCGCTTAGGGATCCACTTGATAGCTCCTACTTTTACGCACGGCGCAGCGGAGATTGGGCACTCCCATCATTTTCAAAGAATCTTGTTTCCCAAGCCAAAGTCGCCACAATGTTGCTCAGGGTCGGCAACCTTCTCGATGAAGACGAGTTTACCATGCAGGGATTGGACTTACTTGCGATTTTGGAAGCCGAGTGGCTTACGAAGCAAATTTCCAGTATCAGCCCGAAAAGCGACGCCGATCTCCCCGGAGCTTTCTTGTGGGATTTCAGCACTCTTAAAAAGATCCTCAACGAAGATGAACTCAAGGTGGCGACCACGGCATTCTCTCTCGAACCGACCGGCAACATCCCTCTCGAAACCGATCCTCTTGGCAACTACTCCAATCTGAACTCCCTTCGCAGCAAAATCTCAAACCAGGAAGTCGCCGAAAAACACCAACTCCCGGTGGCAGTCGCTTCGAAATCCTTGGAAGCCATTCGTTCCAAACTACTCGCCCACCGGAAGGAGCAACTTGGAACAACAAAAGAGACCACTTTGACCGTGAAAGACTGGGCACTGGTTTTGCGAGCCCAAATCCTGAGGGCGAATCACACCGGATCACCGGCCCACCACCTTGCCGCTGCCGCCACCGCTAACAAAATTTTATCAGATTACTGGAAAGCCGGGGAAGGACTGTCCCGAATCAACACCGGCAGCACGTTGATTCCCGCGCGCTGCGAGGACCATATGACCGTTTGTCGGTCTTTGACTGAACTTTACCAGGCGACTCTCGACCAGCACTGGCTTAAAACAGCAACCGAAATCGCAGACCATTCCCTCAGGGAATTCGGATCTGAAACCAAAATTCTGGCCGAACTCGCCTCGAACGAACGGATTATTCCCATAAGGCTGCACAGTGTGGGAATGATTTTCGGCGAGTCCGCTTTGGGGATCGCCGATCAGGTGCTGGGTCGGCTCCATGCTCTCACCGGCAAGGAGAGCTATCGAAATCTTCTCAACTCCCACCTCAAAGTCATCGCCACTATGAAGAGAAGGACCGTAGTCAACCATACCGACTACATTTTATCCTGTGCACTCGGCGAACCCGCTGTGGTGGCAGTTCTTCAAGGAGATCAAACCAGCGAGCTTGGCAGGAGCTTTATCGCTGCTCTCAATGCGCCAAAATACCTTTCGTTCCTCACCGTCCGCCCCGAATCCGGAAGTCCGCTTCTGAGTCCTCTCGCCGGACTTCCGGCACCCAAAGGTTCTTCTTCGGTCGTTCTGACTCGCGCCAGCGATTCACTTGGACAAGCAACTAACCTCGAGGAACTCACTGAACTTCTTGACTTGGTTATCTCCGGCGAGTGACTGTTTCCCCGCCCCGACGATTTTTATTCATCCTATTCTATGAGCACCCGAACCGCATCACAGGCACGCGATACCGCCGAGACTAAAATCAAGCTCAGCCTCGATCTCGATGGCTCCGGCAGGTCCGCCATTGCCACTGGAATTCCATTCTTTGACCACATGCTCACGCTCTTCTCACGTCATTCCCTCATCGATTTGAAAATTGAGGTCGATGGTGATGTCGAAATCGACTTCCACCACACCGTCGAAGACACCGGAATCGTCCTCGGCGATTGCCTTAAGGAAGCGCTCGGAGACAAAGCAGGTATTCGCCGCTACGGACACGCTTACGTGCCCATGGACGAAACTCTCTGCCGCAGCGTCATTGATCTGAGCAATCGCCCGCAACTCGAACTCCGGTCCTCGGAACAAACACCCGATGCCCAGAACTTCCCCTTCACCCTCGTTGAGGAATTCTGCCGGGCACTCTCCTCAAACCTTCGCTGCAACCTCCACATCGAGGTGCTTTATGGCAGGGACGGACATCACATTGCCGAGTCGATTTTCAAATCCATGGCCGTCGCGCTTCGGATCGCCTCGGAGAATGATCCTCGCCGCGAGGGAATTCCATCCACTAAGGAAGTTCTTTGAATGGAAATGAAACTCGGAATGATCGACTACGGTCGTGGGAATTTGCGCAGCGTCATCAATGCCTGCAAGGTCCTGGGCCACGATCCCACCCTGATTACAAAACCGGAGGAACTGGAAACTTTCACCCATCTGATTTTTCCCGGCCAAGGCGCCTTCGGAGACTGCATGGATAGTCTTCACCGCCTAGGACTGGCCAAGGCCCTTCGAGAATGGATCGCGGCAGGAAAGCCCTACTTTGGGATTTGTGTCGGCTACCAACTCCTTTTTGAGGCCAGCGAAGAATCTCCCGGAACCGCAGGTCTTGGAGTTTTTGCCGGAACAGTAAGGCGATTCACTAGCAGCCACCTCAAGATCCCTCACATGGGATGGAATGCCACCGTCCACACAAAAGAACATTCCCCTTATTGGATGGGGTTTGACGAAACACCCTACTTCTACTTCGTCCACTCGTATTATCCGGCCGAAGTGGACCTCGGGATCGTCTCGGCCACCTGTGACTATGGTGACGAAACCTTCTGCGCGGCCATTGAACAAGGGACGCTGTTTGCCACGCAATTCCACCCGGAGAAAAGCCAACACGCCGGTCTCAAGCTGCTCGATAACTTCTTCAACACCTGAATTTTCAAGGACGGCGCGAAAAAAGCGGGTTGAATCCGACCCGCTTTCCCAAAACTAGATTTTGCGAAGGAACCTAGATCAGGCCCGCCTTCTTCAAAGTGACGTAAGCACCATTCTTATTGATGGTCTTGAACGCCTTTGCGCTAGCCTTCACGCGAACGTGTTTGCCCAGCTCGGGAACCCAGACCCGTTTCGTGTGAAGGTTCGGAGAAACTTTCCGTTTCACCGTCTTGGTGACGTGACGGCCAATGCCGCCTTTTTTCTTGGCCAAACCAGAACGGTGGATTTTACGTCCAACTCGAACTTTGGAACCGCGGATGCTGCATACTCTTGCCATAGGTCTAAAAACTGGTGGAGGGGTGAAATAGGCGAATTTCGGGATGGGTCAAGCGGTTTCCGAGAATTCCCAGAGGTTTTTCATTCCCATTATTTGACCGGATGAACTGGAAATCCCCTTTCAGGTGTGATTTTCTCGCTCCGTGGCCACCACGACTCTCCTCGATTACCTGAAACAGCTCGAAAACCAGGGAGTGACCCATGTGGAAATCGACAACCGCGCGCGCTCGGTTCTTCGCGAACTCTACACCCGGGAGAGCGCCCGCCGCACGGCAAAGGTCACCCAGAAAAGCCCTCAACAGCCCTCTCAGCTGGATGCTATCATTGCCCGGGGCCATACCGCCGTAGAAAAAATTGCCTCACTGGCCGCGATTGCTGAAACCTGGCAACCCGCCCGATCTCTCGGCAGCCTGCGCGATACCATGGTTTTCTCCACCGGTAATCCCGAAGCAGATTTTATGTTGGTTGGTGAAGCCCCTGGATTTCAGGAAGAGCAGAAAGGCGAGCCTTTCGTCGGCCCGGCCGGAGAGAAACTGAATCAAATTCTAAAGGCCATGGGGCTGGCACGGGACAAAGTCTACATTTCCAATGTCTGCAAATTTCGGCCTGCCACCCGGAATCAGACCACCAACAACCGTAAACCCTCCTCCGAGGAAATGGCCAGCTCCCTTCCCTTTGTGAAAGCCGAGATCGATGTCGTCAAACCCCGCGTCATTGTCGCGCTAGGTGGCAGCGCAGCCCAAGGCTTGCTGGGCCTAGAAAAACCAGTCGGCCAACTGCGCGAATGCTGGCACCAATTTCAAGGAATCCCACTTCGCGTCACCTATCATCCCTCTTATCTTCTGCGACAGGAAGATGGCCTCGGCGAAAAACGCAAGGTCTGGGAGGACATGCTCGCAATCATGGAGAAACTCGGCCTGCCCGTATCCGAGAAACAACGCGGCTTCTTTAAAAAATGATCAGGCTTGACTGAAGTAGATCATTCCCGCCATTCCGGCCACGAAGCAATAATAGGAGAAATACTCCAGTTTCCCCTTCTTCACCGCTCCCATCACCACATAAATCGCGAAAAGGCCTACCACCCCGGCTGCGATCGCTCCGGCCACATAAGGGCCGTTGAAACAAGACTTGAGAGCATCGCCAAAAGATCCCGTCTCTTCCATTTGGTCTTTCAAGGTCAGCACAAAACCGCCTGCAATCGCTGGAATCGACATCAGGAAGGAGAACTCAGCAGCCCTCTCCGCCTTGACCCCGCTCACCAGGCCGGCCGCGATGGTCGATCCAGAGCGGGAGATTCCGGGCAAAATAGCGAAAGCCTGGCCAATCCCCATGATCACAGAACTCCTCAGCCCAACTTTGGCTGCTTTCCCTTTTACGAGGCGCGGGACGAACAGAACCAATCCCGTCACAATTAAAAGCCCCGACACAAAAACGGGCTTCCCCGGCGCCGCATCGAAAAAATCCTTAAACAAAAACGCAGCAATCACCGCCGGAACGGTAGCCACCCCAAGCCACAAAATCATCATCTGATCCTCCTTCATCTGGCGATTAAATAGCGACAGGGTCAATCGCCAAAGGCTCTTTCGAAAGAAGATCAACACACTCACCAGAGTTCCAAGGTGCAAGATGATTTCGAAAGAAAGATCAGGCTGATGCTCCGCCCCCAACTCCCGAATCCCCAAAAGATACTGGGTCAGCACGATATGCCCCGAGGAAGACACCGGAAGAAATTCCGCCAATCCCTGCACAATTCCCACGATAATCGCCTTCCAAAGTTCCATAAATTTCATCACCTCTAACCGCCCCCCCTCCTCCCGACAAGCCCCGCGTCACTTCCCCAAAAATTTTATTTCGCATTTCCGGATCTCTCAGGTATGCTACTGCTATGAAAGCAACACTTCTATTGCTCGTTCCGATTTCACTTCTCGTCTCCTGCACCCAGAAGCAAAATCAGGTCGCCCCGCCCATCGCACCCGCGGCGAACATGGGGAATGAATACGGTGTCCCAGCTGCCGGAGCATACGACCCGGTCAACCCACCCTACCAGCCAGTTGGTCCCATTAACCCTCCCGCAGCCCCGGTTCCTGCAGCTAGCCCGTACGGTACGCCTCCCCCGGTTGCGGTCGCCCCATCCACGCCAGCGCCTGTGGCTGCTGATTTGAACGGAAATGTTTACACGATTAAGAAGGGAGACTCCCTCTGGGGAATCGCGCGCAAATATGGAACCAACGTAAGCGCAATCAAAGAAGCCAACGGAATGACCAGCGACACCATCATTGATGGACGGACCCTGATTATTCCCGGACAATAGCAACCTTCCATTACGAAACTTTCGTTTCTCGGTGGGCCGGACTAAAATCCGGCCCACCTTTTTGTGTCACGATGAAACTTATCCTTATTACCCTTCTTTCCCTCCTCCTTCCGGCTTTCTCCCAGAAAATGCCTGACGACAAAGAACAATTACTCGAGGCACTAATGAACGCCCCCGATCTGGCCTCCCTGGACCAAGCAATCGAAAAGGGCAAGAAAGCCGGACTGCCTGAACAAATGTTTCTTGAAGCGCGCTTCGTCTTTCTGGTGAACCAAGACGATCGTGCCGCTCTCGCTGCATTGTCACCAAAACTGGCGGCGCATCTTCCAAAATTTTCCCCCGACAACACAATGCTGTTTGCGGTCGTGGAAGACTTCGCAAGCATCGTGGAATATACTAGCGCACTTGCGGCACTTGAGAAAAACGACACCGTACTTTTCAAAAAGCACATCATGGAAGCATTTTGGCTAAGCCCGTCTCATGCCGCACAGTTTGCTCCCTTGATCAACGAGCTACGAATGGCAGAAGTCATGGAGAAAATCACACTCGATCTGGACCGCAAGTTCCCTGATCAAAAATCGGTAGGAAAAGAAAAGTCCCTAAGATCCATTGCTAGAGAGTCACCAGCCGTCCTCATCCACTTTTGGAGCCCCTGGGTGCAACAATCCATGGCAGCCATGGAGGAAATCGCAACCGTTTCAAACACCCTCATCAAAAACAAGATCCCCGTAGCTTCGATTCTTTTAAGCAGCACCAATGAAGCCAGGAAGGATGCAGACAACTTCCTTGAAGCTGATGGAGCAAAGAATCCCTGCCACTGGCTCATTGATCATGAAAAATCTTCTTTGGGATCCTTGATGCGTGTTTCATCATTCCCTACCGTAGTCCTAGTATCACGGGAAGGAAAGATCCTCTTCAACGGCGACCCTGCCGATGATCGTATTTGGAAAATCCTTGCAGGACTTAATCCGAAAATTACACCACCTACGATAGATCCCGTACCCCCGGAAACGGGCTCAAATACCACCCCATCCGGCGAAAAAGGCAAATAAGGGCAAAAAACTTTAATCGCAACTATGCAAGTTTAAACTTGAACTCTTGTTAGGTATCCGTCTTTCTTCTCTCAACCACTTCAAAAAACACAGGTGCCACAGTACGACGAACCATCTCCACAAGAGCTCCACGCCCTCGCCATTCTCTGGAACGAGGGCCCAAGTACAGTCGGATTCGTACATGAAATGATGAACGAAGATACCGATGATCGGACCTACACGACCACACTGGCCGTGATGCGAAATCTCGAGAAAAAGAATCTCGCCGCCCGCAACACCCAGGGCCGGGCGCACGTCTACGAAGCAAAGGTGGATCGCGAGGCCATTCTAAAGCCACGCTTGGAGGACATCGTTCATAACAGTTTTGGAGGAAGCCTTGGACAGGCGATCCTCTCCCTAATCTCAGTTGGTGTCATGACGCCCAACGAGAAAACCGCGGTAACCCGCGTAATTAAACAGCACAAAGCCATGGCTGCGAAAAAGAAGACCACAAAAAAGAAGGCCGCTAAAAAGGCCGCTAAAAAGCCGGTGGCTGCCAAGAAAAAGGTAGCCAAGAAAAAAGTCGCCAAAAAAGCGGCTAAGAAAAAAGTCGCCAAAAAGGCGGTTAAGAAGGTAGCTAAGAAAAAAGTAGCTAAGAAAGCCGCCAAGAAAACGGTAGCTAAGAAAGCCGCCAAGAAAACGGTAGCTAAGAAAGCCGCTAAGAAAAAGGTAGCTAAGAAAGCCGCTAAGAAAAAGGTAGCTAAGAAAGCCGCCAAGAAAA
>JAURPJ010000098.1 GCA_030835305.1 Verrucomicrobiota bacterium
AGGCTAATCCCGTTGGTTGAATGCCGGTCGCGGAGAATATAGCCGCCATCGACACGCTCCATGGTGCAATGAAGAGAGGAAACAGAAGGACAATCGATGATGATATCGTTATCGGAGCTTCGGCCAATCGTGACTTTTTTACGGTCGAGTTGAAAACGATAGGGCTGGGGATTTTTTCCGGGGACGGTAATTGCGACGCGAGGCATACTTTCAGCAGTTTGTGAGGGAAACTTGACCACACCGAATGCCGGATGACCACAAGAAAACTACGTTGGGTTGGACTTGCCTTTTTCGAGAGAAATTAAAGCATGGCGTCCCTATGGAAGAAATCCGCGCCGCCGGGATCACAAAGAGATTCGGCAATGTAACCGCGCTCAACAACGTTTCGCTCGAGATCGCCCCCGGAGAGCTCTTTTTCCTTCTGGGGGGAAGCGGATGTGGCAAAACAACCCTGCTTCGCTGCATCGCCGGTCTGGAAAGTCCCACCAAAGGAAAGATTTTCTTTGGCGAGCGGGATGTCACCGCCTTGCCCACTCACAAAAGGGAGGCCGCCATGGTTTTCCAATCCTATGCGCTTTGGCCGCATATGTCAGTGGGGCAGAATATTGCCTTCGGCCTGGAGGAGCGGAAGGTGGAGAAAAAAGAAATTCAGCGGCGGGTCGAGGAAGCTCTCGCCATGGTCAAGCTGGAGGGCTTCGCGAAACGGGACATCGACCAAATGTCCGGAGGCCAGCAACAACGGGTTTCGCTGGCCCGGGCGCTGGTGGTTCGGCCCAAGTGTCTGCTTCTGGACGAACCGCTCTCGAACCTGGATGCGCAGTTGAGGCTGGAAATGCGTTCCGAAATTCGTCGCATCGTCAAAGAAAACGACTTGACCGGGGTTTACGTGACGCATGATCAATCCGAGGCCCTTTCGATGGCGGACCGCATGGCTGTGATGGATCAGGGCGTGGTGGTCCAGGTGGGGCCGCCCGAAGAAATCTACCGACAACCGGTTTCCAGCTACGTGGCCGGGTTCATCGGTGAGACCAATCTCTTAAAGGGAACGGCCGAGGAGGCCAACCGGGTCAAGACGTCGACCGCGACTCTTTCCGCGACTCCAAGTGTGGCAAACTGGAATCCCGCGCCAGGGGCCGAAGTTATTCTATCCATTCGGCCCGAAGCCGTGAAGATCGTCAATCCGACTCAAGCGGATTTGAGCGGCAAGATCATTGAGCGCATTTATTTGGGCAGCATGATTCAATACGCGGTCGAATTGGCGGATGGCTCGGTGATGCAGGTCACCGAGCAAAATCCCCAGATCATCCGTTCTCCGGGAGAAGATCAGGTGGGGCTGCAGTTTTCCCGTGATGACGTGACCCTTTTAGAGCGATGAAAGGAGTCTGGAAAAAATACCTGGGAGTCTTTCTTCCAATGGCAGTCGTGGTGGCTGCGCCAATCATCCTACGTGATGATGACGCTGCCGCGATCAACAGAGCCGGGGTGCGGATCGAAGTCATTACGCCACACAATGAGCTTATTCGTCGGGAATTCGGGGAAGCCTTTTCACGCTGGTATGAGAGAAAACATGGCCAAAGTGTTTACGTGAACTGGCGCACTCCGGGAGGAACGAGCGAGATCAAGAGGGTGCTCGACAGTGCCTTCAAAGCGGCCGAAAAGAATGGCGGCGATGGGATTGGGCTCGATCTCTTCTTCGGCGGAGGAGTTTATGATTTCAAAGGCCAGGCCAAAGCCGGTCGGTTCCAAAAGTTGGACGTTTTCGAAAACGAGTCGGGACTTTTTGAAAGCGATACTATTCCGGAAATTCAGAGTGGTGAAAGCTATTATCCAAAGGGAAACGATTGGCTTGGCACCTGCCTTTCCTCGTTCGGGATTTGCTACAATTGGGACAGCTTGAACCGACTAAATCTAGAAGCGCCAACGACCTGGGACGATCTCGGCCGCCCGGGCTTTCAAAACGGAATTGCCTTGGCGGATCCCACCAAAAGTGGCTCCGTAGCGAAGGCATTTGAAATGCTCGTGCAGCAGAAAATTCACGCTCAACTCGAAGCGGGCCTGCCTCGTGAGAAAGCCTGCGCAATCGGTTGGGAGGAAGGTCTCAATCTGATCCAGCGGATCGGTGCGAATGCCCGCTATTTCACTGATGGAGCTTCCAAGGTTCCTCACGATGTGGCCCAGGGAAATGCCATCGCTGGAATGTGCATCGACTTCTTCGGCCGTTCTTATAACGAGGCTCTCAAAAAAGAAGATGGCACCTCCCGATTGAAGTTCATTTCTCCGGTTGGTGGTACCTCCTACAGTGTGGACCCGGTTGCGATTTTCAAGGGTGCTCCCAATCTCGAGGTCGCACAGGAGTTCGTGAACTTCATCTTCACCAAGGAAGGACAGATGCTTTGGAACGCCAGACCGGGCACCGAAATGGGGCCAAAGATTCGTGGACTTCGACGATTACCGATTCGTAAGGATCTCTATCAGGAGCCCTACCTTTCAGACATGGTCGACGCTTCGGTGATGCCCTATGAGGTCGCAAGCGAGTTCATTTACGATTACGATCTGACCGGTCGTCACTTCACGCCGCTGCGAAACATCATTCGCGCGATGTGCATTGATTCTCATGAAGAGATGAAATCGGCCTGGGCGGCTTTGATTGAGGCAGACTTCCCGGCAGAGGCGACCGCGAAATTCTACGACGTGTCACCGGTTGGTTATGAGGCCACCTTGTCTGAAATCAAGGTGACTCTAAAATCCGGCGATAAGGTCGCGGTTGTGCGAATGATGAATGATCTCGGAACACACTTTCGCGGGAACTATCGCGAAGCCGAACGTCTGGCGTTCAAAGCTGGAAAGGGAGGTGCCCGGTGAACAAACGCTCAGCTTATGGGTTGACCGCCTTTGTTACGATATTCTTCGCGGTATTTTTTCTCTACCCGGCGGTCGTTGTCTTAAAGGAGGCCTTTTACTCGCCCGGCGATGGCTTTACGCTCTCCTTCGTCGGCGAGGTTTTTAAAAACCCGGTTTACACCGAAGGACTTTGGAATGCCTTTGCTCTCGGAATCACGAGCACACTGGCATCTCTCTTGATCGCGTTTCCACTCGCGCTGGTTGGACATCGCTATCTTTTTCCGTTCAAGAAGTCGCTATCCGCCCTGGTCCTGATTCCGCTCGTTCTACCACCATTTGTAGGAGCCGTGGGGGTGAAGCAAATCCTTGGGATTCAGGGGGCACTTAATGCTGTTTTGGTGAAGCTGGGCCTGATGGATCCGACCATGCCCATCGACTGGCTGGGCGACGGTCGGTTTTGGGGAGTCGTCATTATGAACGCGCTTCACCTTTATCCGATTCTCTACATGAACATCGCGGCTTCGCTATCGAATATTGATCCGGCCATGGAGCAAGCGGCTCAAAATCTTGGATGTCCCCCGTGGAGGCGTTTGATGCGAATCACCCTTCCTTTAACCACACCTGGTATTTTTGCCGGCGGGGCGATTGTCTTTATTTGGTCCTTTACCGAACTTGGGGTGCCCTTGGTTTTTGATTTCACCCGGGTGGCTCCGGTACAGGTTTACGATGGCATCAAAGACCTTGGTGACAATCCGTTTCCCTATGCACTCGTGGCAATCATGTTGGTTGTTTCCACCCTTGTTTTTATCGCTTCAAAGGCCGTGCTGGGTCGCTCGAAACTTGGCACGGCACCACGACCAAAAGGAAAGAATGTGGAGGTTCGACCCAAAAGGGGGAAGGCCTGGATTTGTACTTTGTTCTTCTTTGCGGTTTCCTTCGTGGCCTCTCTTCCGCACGCCGGCGTGGTTGTGCTTTCCTTGGCTCACGATTGGTATGGTACCATTTTACCGGAGGTTTGGACGACCGGGCATTATCAGGAAGCTCTCGGGCATCCTCTTGTCGTGCCTTCGATTCAGAATAGTCTTTTTTATGCCTCGGCCGCAACTTTGGTCGATCTGATTCTAGGGGTGGCGATCGCGTGGGTCATTGTCCGGAGCACCATCCGCGGTCGCGCTCTTCTGGATGCCCTGGTCATGCTCCCGCTTGCGGTTCCGGGGCTGGTTCTGGCCTTCGGTTATCTTGCGCTCTCCCAAAAAGGCGAAAGTTTCTACTTTCTGGTTCAAGGTGCGGCGCAAAATCCGACCTGGTTGCTGGTGGTGGCTTATGCAGTCCGAAGACTTCCGTATGTCGTGCGCTCAGCGGTCGCCGGATTACAGCAAAGCAATCTCGCTCTCGAGGAGGCGGCCCGCTCTCTGGGGGCGACTCCCGCGAGAACTCTGCGCCGTGTTTCGCTCCCCTTGCTGGGTGCCAATTTAATTGCGGGTGGAATCCTCGCATTCGCCTTCGCGATGTTGGAAGTGAGTGACAGCTTGATCCTAGCCCAGCAGTCGGAACATTTTCCAATCACCAAAGCGATTTACTCACTTCTCGGAATGCTTGGAAACGGCTATGAGTTGGCATCCGCCCTTGGTGTGTGGGCTATGGTTTTCCTGGGGATTTCCATCATCGGAGCCGTCGTTCTGGGCGGCAAAAAAGGCGGCTTGTTCCGGATGTAGCCAGGAGATCTAGCGAATGGTGGCTTTCCCAATGATCTCGCCGGAGGAGGGCGAGGCAACATCGAATTCGCTGA
>JAURPJ010000099.1 GCA_030835305.1 Verrucomicrobiota bacterium
CCACGAAGGCGGTAGTAGTAGTCTTCTAGAGGAGGCGTTTTTCTCCGAGTTGAGGGTTATGACCATGAAAACTAAAAAATATTCTACTCTAAAAACTACTACTACTACCGCCTACCCACACCACGCAGTCTCTCCCTCTGAAGACTCAACCCGCAGCTAGGCAGGACCCGCAGTTCGCCCCTCCGAAGTGCCGCCGATCATTTTTTTTCAGCACTCCATTATATTCCGATCAATCCACCCAAAAAACCGCACACCCACCGGTGGCGTGTCTCCCCTTCACCACCGAGTCCCGAATCGCGATTCCTTTATCGGACTCTCTGGTAGGCATTCCCCCTTCCAGCTCCACAACGTCAGGGATTCAGCGATAAGGGGATCGGGGATCACTTGAATTGTGTTCACACTAAGTGTTCACACCAGCCTTCACTTAAAACAAGGAAACCCGCTAATCCTTTAGGATTGAGCGGGTTATAAAGCACGCAGACTGGGACTCGAACCCAGGACCAAAACCATCTTAAACACTTATTTCTAGCAACTTAAAGAGTCACCCTCATCCCCAAACATCCTCAAACACGCTCACTGTTGTCAAAATTGTTGCCATGAAAGTTGACTGCTGACCTCCAGGCAACAGAAAGTCCCCCAACATCGATTTCTCAAGTCGCTGGTCTGATCGAACTTCGAAAGACGTCTCTGGCTGAAAAACGCCACAAAGAAACGTATGGTTGTTTCGAGACAGTGGATCGTGCGGGTGGTGGCGTTTCCTTGACCAGTCCAATTGGATTGAGCGAAAAGCATGGAATCACGGGAAGTTGAAATTGGACAAAGATTTCGCGACGGCACGGTGCACGTCAAGATGGAGGAAGCCGCCGCAGTCTTTGTTCGATTCCACGACCTACCAGTCGCCCCAGTAGCAAGGAGCTTGTCAAATCTTCGTCTCATTTTTGGCACATGGTTCTCAGGGTGCTTTGGTTGAGTATATTGTAAAAGAATCAAAAGCGTACCGGATTTACCCCGGCGACCGTACCGGAATTGGACCGGCGTTTACACCCTCTACTACGAAAGATTCCATAGCGGCTGTCAATTTGTTCGGTGGTATTTAGAGTCGGACCAAGCGATAGAAGAGGCGCCCTTGATTCCCAGCCATATCTGTGAAGCTCGCTTCCGAACCTATGGAATCCACTACCCCGATCTCCACCCAGGACTCCAAATCGTCCGACCGGTCAATGCGGTAACGATATCCTTCAACCGATCTCCAATGGATCGTTAGTTCTCCGGGCTGGGAACCGGAATCAACTCGAGTGATTTCTGGAACCGGCTCGACACCAGAGACAAGTCGAATGCGGTCGAAGCTCGTTGAGTGAACACCGGTGACAAAGCGCTGGTTGCTTGTCACGACATACCAGGAATCGTCGTTGCCGAAGAGGGCCTCAAAGGAGGTCCCGGCTTCGGACCACGTTCCGGATTCCGCAATAAAAATCGGCACACCGGCGGCGCTAGCGAGGCCGTTGAGAGTCAGGCGCCAGCCGAGAGGGTTGGCTTCCATGGTGGCGGTGAAACCATCGAGAAATGAGTCGAGCTGCACATCCCCATCGAAGAGACGAACTTCAGCACCGGTCGCTCCGAAGTTGTCACCGAAGTTGAGTCCAAAGCCATTCAGGCTATCCGTTCGACTTTCGGTGCCGAAAAAGGTGAGCCCGAAATTGCGCGTACTACTTTCGCGATAAAAAACCGAGTTGTCTCCCACCACTCCCAGAAAGTAACCGTTCACCTCGGGCGCTTGGGCCACCTCATCGACCACGAAAGTCAGAGAGAATCCATCCTTGGCCGAGGGATCAAAAGAAAGAGAACTGGCGATACCCCGATTGGAATTGCTGCCCAATGCGGTGACCGTTGACTGGATCGAAGAAAGAGCTTCGGTGATGGCGTGGTTGGCGGCGATGGCATTTCCCTGACTAATCCAGCCGGAAGGATCGTCATTTTTAAAATGGTCATCCAGGATCACCGATCCCTCTACCGGAGATTCCGCGGTCGTAAACAGGACTTCGAGAATGTTGGAAGCGGTGTTGGCATTGTCCTCATCATCGACAACCGAATCAACCGGGAGCTGGATCGAAACCAAACCCTCGACAATGGGAGTAAGCGCAAGAACGTAGGATGAGCCGGCTCCGGAGAGAGAGTCTATCGACGCATTGGTGACCGAGAAGTCGGCCTCTTCGAGTCCGCTGACGTTCTCATTAAAAGCAACAGTGACCTCAAACAAACCCGCAACAACCGTTCCTGGCGTTGAAAGAGTGGCGGTGACCAAGTCGCCCGGCGGAACGTATTCGATGTCGCTGGCAACGGCAGCAGCCCAGGTTTGATATTCGCTCGTCATTTGTGCCACGACGTCGGGAAGGGAAGCCGCGATGTTCGTTGTCTCGGAAGGATCGGCCAGAAGGTCGTAAAGTTCGAAAGTGCTGCCGCTGTCTTTGGAGATCAGTTTGTATTGCTGGCTCACCCAGGATCGGCCGGCTAGGTACTGGAAACCGATCGGCTGGGCACGTTCGGTCACGGTGTTCTCAATGACACCCCGAAGAGAAATGCCATCGAGAGGCTTTTGATCAGGCACCTCGAGCTCCAGAAAATCGACGATGGTGGGATAGTAATCACTGGTGACGGCCGGGAAGGCAGTGGCGCGTGGAACCGGAATTTTGTCGGGCCAAACGAGGATGCCGGGAACACGCACTCCACCCTCGTGCAGGCTGCGTTTACGTTCGCGATAGGGCGCGGCACTACCGACCCCGTCTTCAGGCCCGTTGTCAGAGCAAAACCAGAACATGGTATTGTCATTAACACCCAGCGTATTGAGTTCGGCGCGAAGACGAGCGATCTGGGTGTCCATGTTGACGATGGCATCGGTGTAGGCGTCGTTGGAATCGACTCCAGTGAGACCAGCGGGATCGGGAAGCGGCTTGTGGGGCGTGTGAAACCAAATGACGGTGAAAAAGGGCTCTTCGTTGGTGACTGCATCACGGATGAAGGGAATGACCCGATCCATGATGACACGCGAATCGTCGCCGCTCAGGTTGTCAGTGACACCGACAGCCACGCCTTCCAAAGCATTGATGTCAGCGGGAGCAGTCCAGTAACGCGTGCCGTAGAAATTTGGATCACTGAAGCTCGTGGGTTCGGGAAGCCCGTTCACCGTCTTACGCATGGGATGAAACGTGGGAACCTTGGCTTCGGTGGCGAAGGTGTAGTCGTAGCCGTGTTGCCAGGGCGGAGAATAGTTTGCGGTGTGACCAGAAGATCCGCGATTCGAATCATTACGCAAGGTGGTCAGGGTCCCGAGGTGCCACTTCCCGAAATGGCCGGTGGCATAGCCAACCTTGTTAAGTATCTCGGAAAGCGGAGTTTCATCCGCCTCAAGCCGACCGGTGTTGGCATTGGGAATTCCAAGACGAATCGGATTTCGTCCAGTCAGGCAACTGCCCCGGGTCGGAGAGCAAACGGCGCTAGCGGAATAGAAGCGATCAAATCTTAAACCTTCGGCGGCCATGGTATCGAGGGTCGGGGTGTTGATCCAGCCGCTGTTATAGGACGGGTCATTCCAGCCCAGGTCATCGGCCATCATCAGAATAATGTTGGGACGATCCTGGGCCGACAGCGATTGCGCCAAGAGAGCGAAAAAAATGATCTGCCGAAAAATCGTCATGGCTCGTTATTGAATCACCGAGACACGAATGAAGATTCTTGAATCGTCTGGCAACGAAGATCTGGCCAGTTCGGCGGTGAGCTCGTTTCCATCTCCCGTTTGGTCATGAAAGGAAGTCCAGGTCACAAGATCCGAGGACCATGACAAACGGTAGTTGATTTCGGCGACGCTGGGCCAGGCCACCGAAATGAATTCACTGCTTTCACTGAGATTGATGATCTTCAAGACGTCATCGGGATCGTTGGGATCGGTAGCAGCGATGCGCTCCGCGGCATTGCTTTGTCCGTCACGGTCGGCGTCGGCCTTGGCATCGACCGGCCAGTCAGGATCAAAGTTATTTTCGACCTCGTATTTGTTGGGCATGCCGTCGCGGTCGTTGTCTGGAACGCGGGAATATCGGGTCGTTGTCTGGTTAGTCCGATAGCTGTCAATTTCTCCCAGGAGATCGATGCCGGTCAGGTCAATGGATTGGGCTCGGGCGGCAGCATCGGAGGTGGCACCGGCGATGAGATTGTCGTCTTCGCCGAGATCCACACCGAGCTGGAAAAGTTGTTTGGGATTGCCGCGGTTGGTTCCAGCGGCCGAAGGAATGGAATTGTTTTCGGAATCCCACGAAGTGCTGTGGCCTCCTCCGGTGGAGTCGATGAACTTCCATCCGTCGGTGGTCTTGAGACCAAGGTCTCCGCGAACGGACGAAACAAGAATCGAGGACCGGCTGCCGACGGGCTTTTCCTGTCCGCGAATCAGATTCAGAAAGGACTCTCCGTCCGGAGCAACGTCGTCATCGAGTTCCGACCGCAGGTAAGCCGCGATGGTGGCGAAGATGTCGCCCTGCCAAACAAGGTCGTCAACCACCAGGCCGGGCGCAGCTTGTCCCGGCCAGCGGACGATGAAGGGAACACGGGTGCCTCCTTCCCAAACATCGCGTTTGTTGCCACGAAGCGGACCGTTGGCATCCCGACCATTGGAAAGCGTGCGGGTCATGGCGAGATTTTCCGGGCCGTTGTCGCTACTGAAAACGACCATCGTGTTGTCGGCATATCCGCCTTCCTCAAGGGCCGTGAGAACGCGGCCAATGCGATGATCAACTTCCTTCAAAAAGTCACCGTAATCGAAGCCGACGGAGTTTTGAAATTCTGGAGTCACCGCCCAAGGCAGATGCGGAGAGTAGAGGGAGACGTAAGCGAAGAAGGGGTCAGTGTCGCCGGAGTTTGCGCGTTCCTCGAACCACTCTTCGACGTCGTTGATCATCTGTGGCTCGGCACCCACCTGGGTATAACTCGGGTCGCCCAAACTGGCGCGGGAATCCTTTCCACCGAAAACGGTGGAGTTGAGTTCGGCGGTGGAGAACCAACGGAAGGGATCCGAGTTGGTGGCATCGCGGTAAGCTCCCGCTCCCTCATCCAAGGTTGTGTCCCAGAATTGAACCCGGTCATCACGCAGGTAAACGTACGGGCCGACATTGATCGTGGTGGCCAGGCCGCGGAAGGAATCGAAGCCTTGTGCGACGGCGTGGTGTTCAATGGGACGGGCCCAATCAACGGCGGAAGCGCTGGTCGGGTTGCCGGTGATTCGGGTTCCGGAGGGCGAATACCAGGCTCCTCCGAGATGCCACTTGCCGAAGGCCGCGGTGTCGTATGAGTGGTTTTTCAAAAACTCGGCAATCGTGACATCCTCCGGGCGGGGAACTTCACCCCCGCCAATAGTCCCGCCATAGTGGAGGGTGATGCCGTTGAACTCACGCCAGTTGTATTTCCCGGTGAGAAGTGCATATCGGCTGGGCGTGCAGACTCCATTGCTCGAATGAGCCTGGGTGAAGAGAGTGCCTTGGGCCGCCAACGCGTCGAGATTGCTCGTAGTGGTCGGGCTCGGCGTGCCGAAGAGATTTCCGTAGGCCGAAACATCGCCGAAGCCCAAGTCGTCGGCATAAATGATGAGGACGTTGGGCTTCTCGACACCTCCCCGATGGCCGGGAATGGAGTCGGCACTATCCGGGTCGCTGCCAAAAGCGATCTCAGCTTCATCGCGGTAACTGTCACCATCACGATCGGCGAAAGGAAAAGTGGGACCGCTGTTGGGAGGCGGAGCATTTGGATCCGAACCTGCGGCGATCTCGGCCCCGTCGTTCACTCCGTCGTTATCGGAGTCGGACTTGTTCGGGTTGGTGGAGTCACCCGGAGGCGCTCCCTTGACTCCGGCAGTCCAGGGATTGAGTGATCCGTCGAGCTCCTCGCCATCGGAAAGGGAGTCGCCATCACTGTCGGAGGAACCGGATTGGGTCTGGCCATATCCGGTGACTTCGCCCGCAGCGTTTTGACCCAAAAACTCCTGGAGATTAGTCAGGCCGTCGTTGTCCAGATCAAGAGCGGCATCATCGGCATCCGGATCGGTGCCATTGGCTGTCTCGTAGCTATCGGACATGCCGTCTTCATCGCTGTCGTTGATCTCCATACTTTCCAAAGTGATTCGGTCATAGATCACAGTGTGGGTATTGATCGAAGGGTCACCTTGGTTGGAAGCGAGGACGCGCCATTGGGCCGCTTCTCCAAAAATGGAAGCGTAATCAGTTCCTGCTGCGGCCCACGTTCCGTTTCTTGAGAGAGTGACGGGAGCGCCACCGGTGTCGTTGATGTCGGTGATCGAGAACGACCAGCCGGCAGGCTCGGCAGTGAGTTCAGCCATGAAGCCGTCCTGAAGCGATGCGAGTTGGATGGAGTTGGGGCTGGCATTCAAAATGAGGCCTTCGGTGGCCGGTCCGCCGTTACCAATGTCGTTGGTGATCAGACTCACCCCGTTGGTGCTATTTGTTCGTGCGCTATGTCCAAAAAAGACGAGACCAAAGGTGAAGACTCCATCAGTTCGAAAGAAGATGGAATCGCTTGAGGTCAGGCCCAGGAAAAGTCCGTTGGCCCCGGGAGCACCACCACTTTGTTGGGTCACCTCGAAGGTCAAGGTGAAGCCGTCCGAGGTCGTCACGGGATCGAAGGACGTCGCACTGACGATCCCCCGATTGGTATTGAGATTGGCCTGCGTCGCAACGACTGCGGAGGAGATGGTTGTTCCGCTCTCGGAAATATTGTGGGTAGCTCCAAGTGAGTTTCCCAGACTGGACCATCCGGTGACCGTGTTGTCGTCGAAATGGTCATCGAGGATGACTTGAGCAGTCGCCAAGGAGCCTGCTGCCATCGTAATGATGACGGGATTGGTGAAACGGATCATGGAACCGAGTGGCTTAACTTAACGTCGGCGGACGGAGAGAAAGCCGACGCCGATGAGCCCCAGAAGTGCGCTTGATGGTTCGGGGACCGTTTGCAGGGAAATGCTGTCCAATACCAAAGTGTGGGTGTTGTTGGCGGGATCACCCTGATTACTGGCGAGGGCGTGCCAGTTTGCTCCGCCGAAAACGGTGGCGTAATCGCTTCCGGCATCGGCCCAGGTTCCGGAGTCGGAGATGGTGGTGGGAGTTCCACCCGTGTCATTGACACCTGTCACGGAAAAGAACCACCCGGCAGGATCGGCACCCAGAGTCGCGGTGAAGCCATCCTGGAAAGAAGCAAGCTGGATCGAAGAGGGATTGGCATCGATGATCAATCCTTCTGTGGCCGAACCTCCGGCTCCAATGTCGTTGGTCACAAGACTGACTCCACTGACGCTGTTGGTCCGGGTACCATGTCCGAAAAAAGTCAGGCCGAAGCTGTTGACTCCCGCGGTCCGAAAGAAAGTAACATTGTCATTGGTCAACCCGAGGAACATGCCGTTGGCCCCCGGAGCGAGCGCGCCCTGACTGGTGACCACGAAGGTCGCGGAAAACCCGGCTTCCGCTGCGGGGTTGAAGGAAGTATCGCTGACAATCCCCCGGTGGGTGTTGAGGTTGGCTTGGTTCGCGATGACTTCCGAAGTGAGATTGCTTCCACTTTCGGTGATGTTGTGATCGGCCCCGAGAGGATTACCGAGACTGGACCATCCGGTCACGGTGTTGTCGTCAAAGTCATCAAGGATGATGGACGTTGCTAAGAGACTTGGTGTCGACAAGGCGACGGCGAGGAGCGAGACGTGCTGGAATTTCATGATGGTAGTCAGGGCTTAGACTGTAGTGGCAATTAAAAACCGGAGGGATAAACCCGGTAAAAGACTTTTTCCGCTCCGATCAATACCGGAGACAGCAGACTGAAATTATGGACAAACTCGGCTTGATCGGATTCTGCCAAAGCGTCATCGGTCACTTCAACCCAAAAACCGGCAACGAGATCAGTGGAATATTCGATGGAATAGGTAGCACCCGCTTTGGCATTCCATTGCAAAGTCACCGTAGGCTCCACCGCATCCAAATCCGTCGTGATGGAGGTGATCTGAAGCTCGGCTTGCCTTGGAGGCCGACCGGTGTTCAGGGCAATCCGGTCATACACGACGGTGTGCGTATTGTTGGCTGGATCACCTTGGTTGGTTGCCAGGACGTGCCAGTCGGTGGCCTCGCCGAAGACCGTGTCGTAATCGGTCCCGGCATCGGCCCAAGCTCCTGATTTGAACATGGTAGTCGGATTTCCTTCGACGTCATTGATGCCGTCAATCTTAAACGACCACCCGATCGAATCGGCGGCAAGGGTCACGCTGCAGCCGTCCTGAAAGGAAGCGAGCTCGATGGAGTTCGGATTAGCATCGAGAATCAGTCCATTTTCAGTCGGTCCACCGGCACCGATATCATTGGTAACAAGGCTCACCCCACCGTCGCTATCCGTTCTGGCTGGCAGGCCCCAAAAAACGAGACCAAATGTGAAAACACCTTCGTCCCGAAAGAAATCGGTGTTGCTGGAAGTGAGGCCGAGGAACATCCCGTTGGCTCCAGGTGACAGGTCCCCCTGCCTCACAACCTCGAAATTCATGTAGAAGCCGTTAGAATCATCCAAGGGCTTAAAGGAAACCTCACTGACAATGCCCCGGTTGGTGTTGAGATTCGCCTCCGTTCCCACCACCGCCGATGTGAGTTCGCCATCAGCTTCCGTAATGGTGTGGTCAGCCGCCAGAATGTTCCCGATGGATTCCCACCCGGTCACTGTGCTATCGTCAAAGCTGTCATCGAGGATTGTTTCTGCGCAAATCGGTACGATTTGACCGACCAGAAAGAAATATAATGCAGAATAGCATCTCGCGTACATGAATGAGAGGTTACGACAGGTGTGAGCTAATATCGAATCTTTGGACAGATTCCCAGAAATTATTTCCAGAGATCAGGTAACGATCTCTAACCGTCTTTAGTGCTCCAGATTGGCAACGTAGCCCCAGCAGCCTTCTCCTACTCCACCACAACTGGCAGCCTCACTACACCCTGATTCCCAAACCCTTTACCCCTCATCCTGATTCCTGTAAGCGGTTTCGCGGATTCATCGGTTCAGAGATTTAGGAAGAGAAATCGGGATTTGCGAATCGAAGAATCGGGGCAAAGGGTTACGGATGCTACTGCAGGCTGCGGGGGCTGCGGGGTGCGGGGTGCGGGGTGCGGGTAGGCGGTAGTAGTAGTTCTCAACCGGAGGCGTTTTTCTCCGAGTTGAGGGTTATGACCATGAAAACTAAAAAATATTCTACTCTAAAAACTACTACTACTACCGCCTACCCACACCACGCAGTCTCTCCCACTGAAGACTCAACCCGCAGCTAGGCTAGAGCCACAGCCGCCTTTTCGAAGAGCCGCCGGTCAATTTTTTTCTCGGCACCCTATTATATACAGATCAACCCACAAAAAAACCGCACCCCCACCGGTGGCGTGGTGGGAAAATTGACACTTACTTAAAAGTCGAAGCTACCCGACGCCAAGAGAGGCAAAACCAGATTTATTGGCAGGAGAGCCGCGAAAAGTGTTCAGTCTGAGTGTTCAGTCTGCAAGTTGACCAGAAAAGGAAAGACCCTAATCCTCTGTGGATCAGGGTCTTATATGGCTCCGGCGGTTGGGTTCGAACCAACGACCTATTCGCCCGCATCCCTTATTTTTCAATAGTTTCTTCATTAGTGTAGGCACTTTTCACTAGTTTTCACGTGCTTTCTGCCTACACTAGTGCCTACACAAAACGATATGGCGACCCTCTATCAGAAACAAAATTCTCCCTATTGGTATGCCCAATTCTTCAACTCGGACGGCTCTCGAATTTCTCGCTCCACCAGAACCAAAAAGAGACGCGAAGCTGAGAAAGTGGCCACTATAATGGAGGCTGAAGAGCTAGAGAGAAAGAAAGACTCCTCTAGTCACCTTCCAAAGCTGTTCTCTTCAATCATTGAGACTGCGGCTCGAGAGGCTGCTTCAGGTGAACTCACTCTTGAGAAAACCGATTCTTACCTCCGCAGGATTCATCAGTTGGCTAATCCAAACTTCAAAGTGGTTAGCGTAAAAGAACATCTCACTGAGTGGGCATCGGCTCAAGAGAGCTACGTGAAGGCAAAAAGTCTCAAAACTTATTTCGATATGGTCCGACGAATGACGAAGGCGTTTGGACCAAAAATTTCGTCGAAGCCGATTGGAGACCTAACCAAAGCCGAAGTCGAGAAGGCACTCACTAAAATCGTGAAGATGAATGTGAAAGGGACACAGAGAAAGATTAAGGCTGCTACCGCAAACATGGACTTAGGAGCATTACGTCGCGCGCTTAACGATGCTGTTGAAAAGGATTACGCTCGCATAAACGTCGCGCAGGGGATCCGCCCTCTACCAGAGAATGATAGCACTGAGCGTGCGCCCTTTACAACTGAGGAGGTGCGTAAACTTATCGATCACCAATCCACTAGTGATCAGTGGAAAGGAATGATCCTGATTGCAGCTCACACTGGTCTTCGCATCGGAGACATCACCCGCTTAGATAAAACTAATGTTCAAGGCACGCGCCTCATCGTGCGTCCTGAGAAAACCAAAAAGATGCGTAAAACAATCACCGTGCCCTTAACTCCCCCATGTCTGCGATGGATTGAAGGACGAACGGGAGATCTCTTTCCAGATTTCAAAGGAGTAAAAACTGGCACCCTTTCAACTCAGTTCGTCCGTCTCATGGAACGGGTGGGCGTGCCACGTGAGCTTGTAGAAGCAGATCATGTGATCAAAAAACGATCATTCCATTCACTCCGTCACACCTTTGCCTCTTGGCTCGCAGAGGCGGATGTTCACGCAGATGTAAGGCAAAAGCTTACAGGACATCAGTCTGCTGGTGTTCATGGTAGATACACACACCATGATGAGGCACTTGATCGAGCCGTTGCTCGGCTTCCGGACATATAATTCATCGAATTACTGTTCACACTTCGGAGCCGAAGAAGAACAAAGCGAGGTTTGTAGACATCGCAAAAAACAAAACCGCCTTTCACCCCTTGCAGAGGTTTTTGAAGTGTGCTTCTATGTCCACGACCCCGCGGCAGGGAAGATTTCTTCCACGCGAGCTTCTGCAAGTTAGATTTAGTCACCTTTCTTGGGAGTGCGGGAATTTGTCCCATTTATTTTGACTCAAGCCCTTCGGGGACCAGCAAGAGAACTACCGTGGCAGGTAGTGTGAGCAGTTGAGGTGAAAGTCCTGCTAAAAGTATCCGC
The DNA here is from genome assembly GCA_030835305.1 of Verrucomicrobiota bacterium. GTDB lineage: Bacteria > Verrucomicrobiota > Verrucomicrobiia > Verrucomicrobiales > Akkermansiaceae > SW10. Next base: position 11,253 of record JAURPJ010000099.1, read on the forward strand.
GCCGATCTCTAATCAGTTAGAGCATGTACGTCGGTGCTGCTTACCATAATCAAATGGATCCGCTTGGGTTTAGAGATCAACAGGATCCGATCGATTAAGGCAAAATGAATACAGAAGCCCCAAGATGGGCGACATTAAAGAAGGCCGCTGAATACAGCGGGTTATCAGAACGCCACCTCTACAATGCGATTGCAGATGGCCTAATTCGTTCGTCGCTCGTGAAGCGACCGAACGCAAGTAGAGGGCGACGCCTTGTCGACCTCCACTCGTTGGATGCATGGATTGAAACAGGTCTTATGCAAATGGGTCCCGCACC
>JAURPJ010000100.1 GCA_030835305.1 Verrucomicrobiota bacterium
GGATCGCGACGAGATCTGAAGCGATAGTTGCGGTCGCCGCGAGTAGGACGAAGAGAGAAAGCATCAGCGAAATTTGGTTCATGTGGGAAATGCTTCGACAACAATATCAGTGATGTAAAGGGTTACTGCTGAGGATTTGCTTTTTCAACCCCGCAGCTTTGACGCTTCGCTCCTGCATTGCTGGCATGCTGTCTCCCTCCGGTCGGTTGTCACCACGCATCGAGCCGGGTTGGAGAGGGCAGCTGATTGCCATTAGTTCAAAAAACGCAAAGTCCCGCTGGACGTTCGTGCCCAGCCATACGGAAAAACGAAAGAAAAGCCATTCAGAACTTTCGCGGTCTTGACTTTTTACTTCAAAAATCTGATTATTTGATTGAGGAGAATTCAAAGTAAATATTTGCACCCTTTCTCTCCCTTTAACCCCTCAAACCCGGCAGGAACGACGCCCTGAAAAAAATTCTTGAATAGGCAAATTCCTGTGATTTGGATTCAAAACTTCCTACTTTCTTTGTCACGTCCGAGGCGAATGCTGTTATTCTAATTGCGTGACTGAAGAAAAAACAGAAGCAGAGTTGGACCCGCGGGTGCAGATTGGTAACTTGTCTGCCTTTGAGGACAGGTTGCATCTGCACGGCTCCCGGCTTCGTGCGTTTGTTGCAATGAAGCTGCCGTTTCCTCACCTTGTCGACGAAACCGCCCTTTCTCCCCTCGCTCACCCTCAAACCCGGCAGGACCGACGCCACGGTAAAAAATCTTTGAATAAGCAAATTCCTATCACTAACGAGAAGGAAGAACAAATGAGACGGATGACTGGGATTTGGGCAAGGATGACACTAGGACTTCTCGTCGCATTCTGGGTGGGATGCGAATCCGGGCCTCCTGCAGAAGAGGTTCCATCTACCCCGGAATCCGGCGTGCAGGGGGAGGCCACGGCGAATCCCGGTGAGACGCCTGAGGCAGAGCAAAAAGAGGCTCCTGCCGAGGTGCGGGAAATCCGCTTTGGTGTGGTCCCGCAACAGGCGCCAAGCCAGATCCTGAGGAATTGGAAGGGCTTTGCAAAGGAGATGTCGAAACGAACCGGGTGGAAATGGACCGTGAAGACAGCCCCATCGATCCCCGAGTTCGAGGAACGGTGTCTGGATGGGCAATATGATATTGCCTACATGAATCCCTACCACTATACCGTTTTCGCTCAACAACCGGGCTACAAAGCGTTCGCGCGACAGAAGAATAAACAGATCAAGGGCATCCTGGTGGTGCGAAAGGACAGTCCGGTGGAAACCATCGCGGGCTTGAATGACGCGCGAGTCGCATTTCCCTCGCCGGCGGCATTTGCTGCGAGTGTGGTTACCCGAACCCATTTGAGAAACGAGAGCATCCCCGTCGAAGTGAACTACGCGAATTCCCACGATTCCGTGTACGCCAACGTCGCCAACAAGATTCACGAGGCTGGAGGTGGAGTGATGCGGACGTGGAATGCGACTTCTGCTGAGGTCCGGGATCAACTGGAAATCCTCTGGACATCTCCCGCATACACCCCGCACGCATTTGCCTACCACCCGAGGTTGACCGATGACGAGGTCAAAACCCTCAAGAAGGCCGTGTCTAATCTGGAGGCGGAACCGAGAGACTCGGCGGTGTTTGACCCCATTCAGTTCAACGGACTCACTGCCGGGCAAGACGGGGATTGGGATGATGTTCGCGCTCTGAAGATCACAGAGTTGGATCACTTGCTCGAGGTGAAATAACCCGCTGGAGTCACTATGTCCTGGTCTCTGCGCTCTCAACTTCTCGGTGCTCTCGGTGTTCTGACGGTCATACTCGTTTTGATTCTTGGAGCTCTCGCGGAGGAGCGAGAGGGAAATCGACTGCGAGCCAAGGCGAAGAGTCAATACGAGGACATCCTCTTCTTTTTGGGCTCGACCCTGACCGATGCGATTGTAGCGGAGGACAGCGCGCTGATGACCGAACTGCTAGAGCGTTTCGGAGCCCGAGACAAGAGTGTGCTCGTCATTTCGATAGAGGACAGAACAGGCCGGGAACTCAGTCAGTGGAAGAGGAAGGAGACCGTCGGCACCCTTCGAGCGGATGAGTTGATTCACGAGGTCCTATTTGATGGAGATGCACTCGGCCGCATTCGATTGCAACTGGATCAGCAGTATCTGGTCGCTGAAGTTCGGGATAGGGTTCTGGAAGTGCGAGCGGCTTTGCTGGTCGCACTGGTTGTGGTCGGGCTCTTTATTGCTCTCCTGATCTACCACATTGCCATTTCACCCTTGTCCCGGATTGACCGCCAGGTTCGATTGCTGCAGGAAAAGGACCCTCCAAAGCCCATGAACTTGGGAGGGGCGAAAGAATTCGTGAACGTGGGTGCAGCCATCGATGCTTTCGGCAAGGCCATTCAAGAGCAACGCCTGGCCGATGAGGAGCACAAGGCAGAATTGGAGGTGCTCAACGGAGCGTACAGGCGCTTTGTGCCGCAACAATTCCTGAATTATCTCAATCGCGAGTCCATCATCCAGGTCGAAAGGGGAGACCAAGTCGCCCGGGATATGACGATTCTTTTCAGCGATATTCGATCCTTTACCACCTTCTCCGAAGAGGTTGGGTCCCAGGAGACGTTCGATTTCATCAACGACTTTTTGCGTGGTTTGGGACCGGTGATTCGGGAAAATGGGGGATTCATCGACAAGTATATCGGGGATGCCATTATGGCCTTGTTTGACAGCCCGTGCGATGCCCTTCGGGCGGCAAACGGGCTGATGGAAGCTCTCGAAGAATTCAACCTGAAACGGGAAGCAAGCGGGGACTACCCGATTGAAATTGGTATCGGGATTAACACCGGTCCTCTCATGTTGGGAATCATCGGTGAAGAGGAGCGACTCGAAGGAACCGTGATTGGAGATGTGGTGAATCTTGCGGCTCGATTGGAAGCGCTCACCAAGAAATACAAGGTGCCGGTTCTCTTCAGTTCGACAACTTTTAAGAGAATGCTGGCCAGTTCCCGGAGCCGGTCTCTTGGGCTGCCGGTAGATTTGATCGATTTTCGGTATGTCGATGAGGTTCGGGCTAAGGGCCGGGCGGGACTGACACCGATCTACGAGCATTTCGGATGGTGCAATCAGGAAGTGCGAACGCGGCGCCATGCTCTGGCTCAATGGCGGGAAAGTGAACTGCTTAAGGCGGAGCATCTTCGTGCTGATCCCACGGAATCCTCTCTGAAAGAGGACCCCCTGTGGCCTGTTTTCCGTGCCGAAGTTTTGGGGCGGGAAACCCAATCTAGTCGGACGCCCCAATCGCGTCTAAACGACGTAGACGAGGAGTTGTTATGGTCCTGAAATCGATGGATCAGCCAGGTATCGCATGCCTCTTTTCCGGAATAATGATGCTGTCCTCGGGGGGGGGAGTTCCGCCGAGGGAGCGCCCGCGAAGGTGGATGCGCCTGCGAGTCAGGCACTTGAAAAAGAGAAAGTTGCTGTCACCAGTCCCGCCCCCTGGTTCGGGAATGCAGGAAAACACTTCAAGGTAGATACGTTCGTAAATCTGACGGCAGGCTATATCCCTCCGGTTGTTTGTCACCGCGCATCGTCCCGGGTTCGGGGGGTGCAGCAGCCTCTCAGTCCAGTCAGGACCGAACAGCCGGTAAAAATTCCTTGAAAAAGCAAATTCCGATCCTTAACTGAACAAAATGACACCATCTCGACTTATAAAAAACCTCTTTGCTTTCGCAGGCGCTGCCGCCCTTGCCGGAGGCGCGTATGCCGGTGATGCAGGTAACTTGGTGATCGACGACAAGGGAGTCGTTGAAGCCGAACCTTGGACGATTTGTAACGTATTCGACAGCAACACGCTGTATGAAAACGATTCAAATCCATACATCCAAAAAATCGCACTCGTTGGCCGTTACAACGGTCAGTGGCATCACACGGATGGCGA
>JAURPJ010000101.1 GCA_030835305.1 Verrucomicrobiota bacterium
ATTGCAGAGTCCGCCCGCTGGGGAGACTCGAAGCGAACCGATCCTCTTGATGAGCAAGACTGGATCAACGCCGTAAACAGCCTGATTGGGATCATCAACAACCGAAGCGAGGACTTTCTCGGACACCTTCGCTTGGCCGATCTTTACCCCGACCTTGCAGCACCGAGGTATTCGCAACATGGAGGCAAGGTCACCCCGGGAACCTCCATCAACGCCATTGTTCCTACTGCCGGAACACATTTCTACTACATGATCGGAACGGGCGATCCCGATGAAACCGATTGGCAGGACGCCCTCGATCCCCGAGTGCTGGGCGGCTCCGTCAATCCAGCCGCTTCGATGTTGGCCATCAATGGCGGTGGCGGCGGTGGTGTCGTTGAAACAGACTACATCAACAATGGTGAAAGCTGGAAGTATCTCGATGACGGGAGTAATCAAGGGACCGCCTGGCGGAATCCCGCCTTCAACGATAGCCTGTGGGCCTCGGGTAATGCGGAACTGGGATACGGTGACGGCGACGAAACAACGACGGTGGATTCCGGGCCTAACAACGCAAAGTTCGCTACCACCTACTTCAGGACAAACGTCACCATTCCAGACCCTTCGGTCTTCGGCGATTTTCAGCTCAGAATTACCTATGACGATGCCTATGTCGTCTATGTAAACGGAGCAGAAGTTGCCCGTCTTGCCAGCCTGCCGGCCAACCCTGCCTTTGATTTGTATTCAGGAAATACGGTCGGCGACAACGCGATCGACAGCCTTTCCATTCCTGTTTCGGCATTCTCCGCCGGGCAAAACACAATCGCCGTGGAGGTTCACCAGGGTAATGGCACCAGTTCCGACCTTAGCTTCGATCTCTCTCTCACCGGGCGTCCGGAGGGAGGCGGAGAAACAATCGTCCTTAACCTCCCCGAGACCATCAATGAGCCGGTCTGGATCAAGTCGCGAACCTACAACTCAATTTCGGGAACCTGGAGCGCCCTGAACCAGGCTTTCTTCTCAACCGCTGAACCAGCGACACCGACTGATATCGTCATCAGCGAAGTTCACTACCACCCAACCGAACCTACCGCTGCCGAACTTGCCGTCGATCCCACGTTCGACCAAGATGACTTTGAGTTCATTGAGATCTTAAACATTGGCTCAAGGACAGTGGATCTCGGAGACGCCGCCTTTGTTCTCATTCCTGTTGACAACAATCTCGAGGGGGTGGAATTCACCTTTCCCCAAGGTATTCTGATCGCCCCCGGTCAGCGACTGGTCATTGCAGCCAACGCCACGGCCTTTGCAGCACGGTATCCCGGAGTGGCCATTGCCGGCGACTACTCGAGCCGCCTCTCAAACACCGGAGAGTGGGTCACCCTGGTAGACCGTGATGGTAACGTCATCGATAGCTTCCGCTACAATGACATTTCACCATGGCCGGAAAGCGCGGACGGCACCGGACCATCCCTGGCACGAATTTCCCCCGCTTCAAATCTTGATCCAACCCTTTCCACAAGCTGGACTTCCAGCCCCAACTCCGGAGGAAGCCCCGGGGCGGCGGACGGCACCCCCTTTGTTGGAGATCCCCTGGCTGACCTCGATGGTGATGGTTTTGTCGCGATCATCGAATATGCGCAGGGATTATCCGATACGGTCTTCTCAGCCGGAGAACACATCGACACCTCCACTATTGATGTCGACGGAGTCATTTACCCCGCGTTCAGCTACCGGGAAGATCCCAATGCCACCGATGCCTCGATCTCGGTCGAAGTATCACCGGGTTTGGCAACCGGAACGTGGATTGGAGGCGGAGCTTCCTTGATCTTCGTTAACACTGTGAATGATCCCGATGGCATCCCTCGCCACACCTACCGACTCAACACTCCATTCGGTTCCACCTCACGAAACTTCTTCCGCCTAAAAGTCATCTACTAGAAAAAAACCAAGTCTCCCCCTAGAGCCTCGGTTCCTTCAAAAGATTGCTAAGGCCTCTCTTTTTTAGAACTGATAGTTCATGTAGAACTGGATCTGGGCACCATCGTCGGCCCGGTCGTCGGGCGTCTCAACGGGAACCGCGTAATCCACAGCAAGCGGTCCGATGCCCGGAAGATTGAGACGAACGCCAAGTCCCACGTCACTGGCCATATTACTTGTATCAAAGTCCCACGAATCCGAGTTCACAAATCCGGCATCATAAAAGACCGCACCTCTCACCGAACCAATCACGGGGAAGGTCAGCTCCAAGGAACCAAAGACGCTGGTCGCACCTCCGAGAACTTCCTGGGTAGCATTGGGTCCGGTATCATCACGGGGACCAATTTCACGAAACTGGAATCCACGCAGATCACGGGCACCACCGAGAAACTGTCGTTCAAAGATAGGAATTTTATCGTTATCACCATGGCTATCAACCACCGCAACTGATCCCCTCGCCGTCAGGATGGTATCAAAGGGAAGAGCCCAGTGCTTGGTCCCGGATCCCGTTACTGTGAAAGTATCGACTTCACCACCAAGGAAACCACCGGCGTAGGTCACCCCGAGATCAATCTTGTGTCCCTTGCGGGGCAGTTGGTTACTGTCACGACTATCGTAAACGTAGTTGAGGGAAATCGCACTCCGGAGAGATTTGTCTTCCTCATCTTTGAAGGCCTGGGAAGTGTCGCTCTCAGCTTCGATCTCAATTGTTTCGATGCGGTATTCTCCTTTGATGTAACTCCGGCGACCAACAGGCTTCCGGAGAAAAACAGAGGCTCCAATATTGGTTTGATCGAACTCCGGGCTGAGGAAAATGAGGTCGCGATAATAGAGATCGGTTCCGAGCGAGAGCTTCTGCCCAAGGAACCAGGGCTCCACCAACGAAACCCGGAAATCCGTGCGCTGTGCACCAATCTGCAGGTTTACGCTGAATCGCTGTCCAGCACCGGTAAACCTCCCCCAGTTCGTGATATCAAAGTTGGATTGCTCGAGGTTGATCCGGCCAATAACACTATCGATGGAACTAAACCCAACTCCGAAGTTGATCGAGCCAGTCTTTTGCTCCTGAACGAGAATGTTCACATCGCGGTAACCGTCTTGCGAACTGTTCGAGCCCGTCACTTGGACGTCTTGGAAATAGCCCAGATTCTGGAGGCGGCGCTTCGTGGTCTCGAGATCCACCGAATTGTAATTTTCACCCGGACGCATGGGCACCTCTCGGCGAATCACGCGGTCTTGACTCTTAGTATTCCCCTGAATGTTGACCCGCCCAACACGCTTCTTCGTCCCCGGAGTGATCCGGTAAAAAATGTTCACCCTGGCTCCCTCGGTCTCGCGAACATCAGGCACAACCGAGACATCGGCATATCCGCGTGAACCGTAATAACTGCGAATCATCCGGATATCATCTCTCATTTTCTTGGAAGAATAGGGCATGTTGCCGATGAGGCTCAGCGCAGGCATGAGCTCTTCCTTCTTGAAAACCTTGATTTCGGGAAAGGCAATCGCATTGACGGTATAGCGGGGTCCCTCGACTACCGGAATGACAAGGTCCACGCCATAACCCTTGCGTGGAATCCGCTTCGGCGAGCCCACTCGGGCACGCCAAAACCCCTTGCTCTTATAAAAATCCTCCAGCTTCTGGATATCCTCATCAAGGATCAGGGCGTTAATCCGTCCTGATTTTGACAAGAAGGAAAACCATCCCTTTTCCTTAGTCGACATCTCCTTCCGCAGGTCGGCGTCCTTTAGGATGCGATTGCCCTCGAAACGAATATTGTAAACTTCATTTTTCTCCCCTTCTCCGATCAAGAACACCAAATCGGCATAACCGTCCTTACCCGTCGACTGGAGCCGGTGACTGACGGTGACATCCGGATAGCCGTAACCTTCGTAATACTTTTCGATATTCTGGCGCGCTTTCACAATCTCCGCATCGCTCAAGATTTGACCTACCGTCACTTTCGTTTCTCCCGCCAATTTCTTGTCGGAGAATTTCACATTCCCGTCAAATCCGACTCCCCGGATCAACGGGCGCGTGACAACTTCGGCGATCACCGTGACGCCACCGGCAACATCTTTGGCAAAAAACTCCACGTCATCGACTAGGCCACTCTCGTAAAGAGTCCTAATATCGCCATCGAGCATAGTCTGGGAGTAGGTCTTTCCCGGCGCAACTGCCATGTGAGTCCGCAGACGAGCTTCGTTCACGGTCTTTGCCCCGCGATAACGAATCTCGACTGCAGTGATCCTCTTATCCCCAAAGAGAGCGGCTTCGCTCAAAAAATCCTGCCCGGTGGCAGACCCAACCATGACCGGGCTGGTAAATAAAAGACTGCCCAAGGTAAAGACCCTGAGGGATTGTTTCGGAGTCACAGATGATCGCATAAGGTGAAAGTCTTGGTAACAAGGCCGATTACGCCGCTCACGAGCCCTCCAGTCAAGGTCAATGACCCCTCAACTTGGCTGCCTCCGTTCAAAAAAAGAAGGAAAGAAATCCGTTTTCCCTCCCTTGACCTCTCCGCACTTACTCCCTAGCTTCTCGCCCCCGCGAATAGCGCAAATTTTAAGTAGTCATGAATATCCGCCTGGAGAAAAAAGAAAAGTGCCTCGCCACCCTCAACATCGAGGTCCCCGCTGAAACCGTCGCTGATGAGCGCGCCAAGGTCATAAAAGCCTTCGTGACCCAGGCCCGTATTCCCGGCTTCCGTCCGGGCAAAGCGCCCAAGGCCGTGATCGAAAAAGCCCACGGCGAGGACATTTCCCAGGAAGTTGAATCGCGTCTCATCCAAAAAAGCTTCCAAGAAGCCCTCAAGGAAAACGAAGACCTCAAGGTCCTCAACGTCAAAAACCCCGAGAATGTCACACACCAACCCGATGGCAGCTTCACCTTTGACGCCGAGCTTATCACATCGCCCGAGTTCTCGCTGCCTGAATACAAAGGGCTGGCTATTGATGTTCCAAAGATGGACGTTACCGACGAAATCATTGACGAAAACCTAGAGCAACTCCGCCAGCGATTTGCGGACTATGAAGACATCGAAGGACGCGCCGCAGAAAAGGGCGACCTCGCTGTGGTCGACTACACCGCTACTATCGATGGCAAGCCACTCGATGAAGTCGGCGGCGAGCAAGCCAAGCCGCTTGCCTCCAACGAAGGTTACTGGATTCGTATCGACGAAGAAGCCTTCTTCCCCGGCTTCACTGACGGACTCATTGGTCTCAAGCCCAATGAAGAGAAGGAGATTTCCGTCACCCTCCCCGAAGATTTTCCGATAGAATCGATCCGTGGAATGGATGCCGTCTTCGCAGTCACAGTAACCGGACTCAAGAGTGAAAAACTTCCCGAATTGGACGACAACTTCGCCAACCAAATCGAACAGGGCAAGTCGCTCAAAGATATCAAGGCACTCATTCTTGACGACCTTGAAATGCGACAGAAGCGCCAGCTCGAGGAGATTAAAATCAACAGCGTTCTTGCCAAGCTGAATGAACTGGTCGATTTCGACGTTCCGGAAGACTTCCTTAAATCCGAAACCCAGGGTCAGGCCGATGCCATGGTCAAGGAAGGCATAGAGGCAGGAATGTCCGAGGAGGAAGTTCAGGAACGGCAGGAAGGGCTCTTCGAAGAAGCTCAGGTCCGGGCCAAGAACAGCCTCAAGACCAACTTCCTTCTCACCGAAATCGCCGAGACCGAAGGACTGAAAGTTGAAAATAGTGACATGCTCCAGCGCGTCACCATGATGGCCAAGCAGGCCAAAAAGCCAGTTAAAGGATATATGAAGGAACTTCAGAAATCCGGTCAGCTTGGAAATATTCGCCAAAATATGCTCTTCAGTAAGGCCATTGACTTTCTGGTCGAGCACGCGAACGTGACTGAGGTAGAACCTGAAACCGAAGAAAAATAATTCATGATCCCAACCTCTCATTCCGGAGACTCTACTCCGCAAAACAACTACTATATCCCCACTGTCATCGAATCTGACGGCCGGGGTGAGCGGGCCTTTGACATCTACTCTCGTCTTTTAAAGGACCGCATCATCTTCATCGGAACGGGTATCGATGATGGAGTGGCCAACTCGGTCATCGCCCAGATGCTCTTCCTCCAGATGCAGGATCCTAAAAAAGACATCCACATCTATATCAACTCACCGGGTGGCTCGGTCACTGCTGGTCTCGCCATTTACGATACCATGCAGTTCCTCACCTGCGATGTGAACACCTATTGCATTGGAATCTGTGCCTCCATGGGATCCGTTCTTCTCACTGCCGGAACCAAGGGCAAGCGCTTCGCCCTTCCCAACTCACATGTCATGATCCACCAGGTCAGCGGTGGTGCCCAGGGAACGGCGGCGGACGTCGAACGGACTGTTGAGTTCATGTATAGCTTGAAACGTCGCTTGAATGACATCCTCGCCTATCACACCGGAAAATCCTCCGAGCAAGTCGAGAAGGATGCGGACCGCGACAACTACATGTCGGCCGCAGATTCGGTAGCCTATGGTCTCGTGGACAAGGTCCTCGAGAGTAAAAAGGAACTCCCCGAACCGAAGGAAGGCGAAAGCTAGTCCGGTCGCTTCCGGACTATTTCAATAGCGGTAGTCTCCGGACTGCCGCTATTTGTTAGCCGAGAGACGGATGCTTGTAGCCTTCCCGATAAGGTCTTGCCAGATGCTTGTTGGCTTCATCGTCGTTCTTGACCTTCCGGGCCGCCGCATCCCATACGAGGGACCGGCCCAGCTTTTGCGACATGTTCGCGAGAATACAAGCCGAGGTGGATCGATATCCTTCTTCAATGTCCGCGATTGGACGACCGCGATCCGCCGTTCTTAAAAGCAAATCCCGCATGTGTTCACGGACCGCCGGAGCGACATGTTTTTCTATTCCATCCTCGGTCTGGTCCTCCGGATACTTTTCGAGTTCAAAAACAACCTCACCCGCCAGTCTCCTGCCTTTTCCCCGCGGAATAAACTCCCACTTGCGAACATCAGCCTTCAGCGTGCCCTTGTCACCATAAATAAAAAAGGCCCACGGATATTCGGGATCCGGAGCATCGCCCCAAGTACGATGATTCCAGACCACTTCCAGCCCATCAAAAGTAAAGGTCGCGGTCTGGGTGTCCGGAATATTCGCGATACTCTTCTTATCGACATAAATACCCCCGCTCGAAGAGACCCGCTTCACCTCCCCCAGCCCCAGCATCCAACGCACTGCATCAAGCATGTGAATACACATATCACCCACGATGCCATTTCCATATTCCTCAAACCCCCGCCACCCCCTCGGATGGACCACCGTGTTGAATGGACGCATCGGCGCCGGTCCCGTCCATAAATCCCAATCGAGGTAATCCGGCACCGGAGCAAGCGCATTCTCCGGAGTCTTGCGCGACCTCATGTGATAATAACAACACACTTCAGCGTGGCCAATCTCTCCCAACAAGCCCGTATCCACCACCTGTTTCTTGGCATTTCGTAAATGCGGAGTGGAGCGACGTTGCGTTCCAACCTGAACCACCCTTCCCTTCTTGCGCGCTGCATCAAGAATGGCCTGCCCCTCGGCGATATCCACCGAAACCGGTTTTTGAAGGTATAAGTCTGCACCCGATTCAATCGCCGCCACCGCCGGAAGGGCATGCCAGTGATCCGGAGTATCAATCAAAACGAGATCAGGCTTCTCCCGATCCAAAAGCTCCTGGTAATTCTTAAAAGTCGGCGGCTTCCGACCGTTCGCTTGGCGGGTCCCAACAATATCGGCAGCCCCAGTGAGCATTTTGGAATCGACATCGCAGAGCCCCACGACCTCTACCGGAGCCACCTGGATCAGCCTTAAGAGATCGACCTTACCGTACCAACCAGAACCGATCAGCGCGACTCGCTTCTTGAAATCTCCAAAGCCGCCATAGCTCGCAGCGTGGGATTTCGAAGTCATTAAAAAGGGAGCCCCTGCGAAAGCTGCAGATCCGGACACAAAAGATCGTCGGTTCATCGCTCCCTTTAATGGCGGATCGTCCTCCCTTTGTCCAATCCTTCACTCGACCTATTTCAAACACCGATCAATATTCACTCATGGACTGGAAAAGAATCCTTATCGGAAAATGGTCGTGGAAGCGCCCCCTCTACACGATTTTCTGGTGCTACGTCCTTCTCGCTCTTTACGGTTGTTTCATGGCCGACAGTATCATTTTCCAACCTCCAGGAACCCCCTCCCCCGAGAACAGGGCCGGATTTTCCAGCCTCGGCGAGGACGAAGAGGCAGTCGCGATTATGCACCTGAAACCCGGCCCTAAAATGCCTACCATTCTCTGGTCACACGGGAACGCACAAAACCTTGAATCACTTAAACCTGCTCTCGAGTCATTTCACATCAGGGGTTTTGGGATTATCTCATACGACTATCCCGGTTACGGCGAGAGTGGAGGAAAGCCCACTGAGAAGGGCTGCTATCGGGCCATTGAAAAAACCTACCGCTACCTTGTCGACGAAGAGGGTGTTGCTCCGGAGAATATCATTTTGTTGGGACAGTCGGTCGGATCCGGCCCAACCTGCTGGCTTGCCGACCGCGAGAAACACAATTCCGTCGTTCTTATTTCACCCTTTCTCAGTGCCTATCGGGCCATCACCCGCATCCCTATTTTCCCGGGTGATCGATTTCCCAACTACCGCCATCTTAGGAATGTCGATTCCCCGCTCCTTGTCATTCATGGTGAGGACGACCAGGTTATTCCATTTTCCAATGGTAAAAAGCTATTCGAACTTTCCCCCTCATCCGACAAAAAACTCATCCCCGTTCCAGGCGCGGGACACAACGATCTCTTCCTGAAAGGCGACTTTGATCTAAGACTTCTTATTCTTGAACTGTCACAACAATTTGACTGTTGCAGCTCCAGAGGTTGACTTGACGAATTCGCCTCAATCTCTAGGTTTGGGGGATGAGCGATCAAGAGTGGCGGGTGTTGGACGGCGAGGGCAATGAACAAGGCCCCTACTCGTTTCAGGATCTGCAATCTTACTACACCTCGGGAAATATCACGCATGAGACCATGATCTGGACTGAGGGTCTTGAAGCTTGGGTTCCAGCCGGACAAGTTGAAGGCCTCTTGCCGCAAATCCCACAGGCCATTCCTCTTGCTCCAGCCCCCACCTTGGCCGCGGCCGCGCCGATGGCCCAGCCCGTTGCCACCGGCGGCATCTATCTAAGCCCGCAGATTTCCGGAGTCACAGCTGGAGCAGCACCAGGCGCCCCACCTGCTCAAGCACCCGCGAAAACCGGAGCTCCAACCTGGCTGAGTATTGTGACGATAGCGAGTGGGGTCATCGCACTGATTCTCTATTTTTCCCCCTGGGTTTCGGTCTCTCAGGATATGAATTTTTTTAAAGCGGAAAAAAATATCATTAAGCTCGCCACTCAAACAGGCGTCCAGTCCATCACGCAAACCGAAACTATCACCGACGAAGCCATCGCGGAGCAAGCCAAACAGATGGGTGTATCCGAGGATGAAATTCGCAGGAATATCGAAGGCGATGATGTAATGCAGAACGATGAAGAGGGGGGAAATTACAAAAGCTCAACACTTAACCTGATTGCCCTGATTGCGATTGGAACCGGAGTCTTCCTCGCGCTAATCGGCCTACTCAATAAGGTAAAGGTTCTAACCATGGTGGCCCAAATCCTCTTCGCAGCATCCGCGATCCTGATTGGCGTTCAAATGGCCCAGAAATTTCCAATGATTAAAGCCTACATTGAACTTCAAGAAAAGATGCAGAAATCAATCGACGAATCAGTGGAAGCTCAGGAAGAACTGACCAATGCAGTCACAAGCGTGACCGACAAAGCGGTTGACGAAACGGAAGATAAGGAGGCTCAAGCCAAAGCCGAAGCCGATCTGGAAAAACAGAAAACTCAAATGCGGAATGAAATGGCCAAAGCGAAAGCAAAAGCTTCCAACCGCTATGCAACTGCTTTTGAACCGAGCTGCTTTATCACCGTTGGTATTCTCGGAATTTCGATTCTCCTGGTCGTCGTGACCATATCCACAGGTGACGGCACTACTCTTGTTATTGCCAATCCGGGAGTTCAACCGCAACCGCTCCCGGGTCAACCACAGCAGCCTGCCCAACCTCGCCAACCGGGAAGCGGCCTTAAGTTCCACTAAGAGGAAGAGGACGTCTGAAGAATGCCGAATGAGTGTTGCAGAGGAATTTCATCTCAAAAAAACCGCCAAGAGTATGCCAGTCGAGACCAGTGACCGGGATGCCACGCAGCTTGATTTTAAAGTTCTCGTTGAGCGAAAGGCTGTCTTTTCTAATCAATCGACGCCGCCGCAACTCTTCATCACATCGAATCTGAAAAACCCCTTGGGCGGCTTTCAGAAGGCCTCTAAGAGCCGAACGGCCAGAAGGTCTTGATCAATCCCTTCATTTTTCCTGCTCCAATCGAAGGTTTTTCCTCGTCCAAAATTTGGGCGTATCGGATGAGGCCCAATGCCGTCGCATATTGGGGATCCTTAAAGTAGGCATGCACTCCGCTCACATCCGGCTGTTCCGGTTTATAAACCGGAAGATCAAAGACTTCGCATGCCAGCTCACCAATCCCACGCATCTGACTGGTGCCGCCCGTCAAAAAGACGCCGGTTCCAATCTGCTCCAGTGCTCCGGAAGGGAGCCCTTCAATCACAAGTTCGAAGGCCTCTTCCAGCCTTCCCCGAATAACATCATTCAAAACCTGACGCTTAATCTCAATCGGCGGAAACCCTTTCTCATCCTCTACCTTCACAATTCCGACTGAACTCGCAGGATCGGCGGAGGCATTGCCCTCGGCAATCTTAACCTTCTCCGCTTTCGAAAACGGGATGTGGGTCACCAGATGAATGTCGTTTGAAACGTGATTTCCCCCCACGGGAACGCAGCCCGAGGCAGCAATCGCACCGTCAATATAGAGAACGTAGTCGGTCGTCTCTCCGCCAATATCAATCACCAACGCCCCATCTTCCTTGCGTTCCCGATTCAGACAAATCTGAGCGGAAGCAATCGGAGCAAAAACAACATCATCGACATCCAAAGGGATTTCACGGACACACTTGATACTGTTCTGAATACGGGTCCGCACTCCATGAACAATGTGGTAATCGGCTTCAAGACTTCGCCCCAAAAGTCCGTAGGGCACCGTCGAGTGGGCCTGTCCGTCCAGCGTAAAGTGTCTCGCCAGATGATGAAGGTAGACGTGCTCGCTGGGAATGGCAATATCCCGGGCGATTTCCTTGACCTCCTCGAGATGATGTCGATCCACCTCTTGCTCGTCATCAGGAAGACGAAATGTCCCGGTGTTATTCACGCCCTTGATGTGGGCCCCCGTGACTGAAAGAAAAACGCTCTTGATGACGACATCACTCACGTCCTCCGCCTCAAGCAAGGCGGACTTCACACAGGCGCGAACCTGCTTGTAATCGGCAATCTCTCCTTTCCTCACTCCAGCCGACCGGGTCTCGCCCATCCCCAAAATCTTTGCCGATTCGTCCGGCTTGATTTCTGCCACCACCATGACGGTCTTGGTGGATCCGATCTCGAGACCGACGTGAATCTTGGAACGTGCCATGGAATCAAATTACGCTTCAGCGATAGTGAATCGGAACAAAGCGACGTGGGATAAGGTTTACTTTTGCGAGAGATTTCCCCTGCAACTCGGCATGGGAAACGAGTCTTTCCAGATTATGAATTTGCCGCTCCTGATCGTAGTAGGAGAAGGTCGCCAAAATGCCGTTGAGAGTTTTCATTTCGAGCATGATTTCATCTTTCACCACGACCCAGGCCGGGCGCGCCACCCCCTCGAACTTTTCGTTGGCGCGCTTGACGAGCTCCAGCGCAAAATTCAGCCCTTCGTGCTCAATTGAACGCCCGTCTTCGATCTGACCACGCTCGGCGGACTGCACCATGACCACAGGAAGCTTCTCTCCTACCTTCCAGAGTTCACCGGAATCACATCGGAAGACTGTGCCGTCCTCATCGACAAGAAGGCCACTTTCGCGATCACGCTCTTTAATCTGCAAAGACCGGCACGCCACCCAGGCGACCGGATGCCTCTCCTCAACTTCAATCTTGAGGACGCCCGGAAGTCTTCGACTGACCTTCGCGGTCTTGATTTCCGGCAGCGCTTCGATCGCGGCCTGGAGTTCATCGGTATCGATGGCAAAGATCGTTTTCTCAAGATCAATCCCTGTTTTCGATACGAAGCGATGGTGAGTCAAAAAGCGCGCATTCTCGCCCTCCGGAGTCAGAATTTTTACATCGGCAATTTCAAACTCGCTGTTCTCCACGAAAAGCTTCTGCCAACCAAAACTCAGGCCAATTCCCAGTCCTACCATCAAAAGGATGGCAATTCCCAGCTTCATAAAGCGCGCACAAAACTTTACGAAATCAAAAAATATAATCCGCGGGGAGCTCACCTTGAGGTGGAGCATGCGCTGACGCGACTTACGGGTTCGAGCTGATGTGCGGCGGGAAAACATGGGATAATTCGGTCAGGGCCTCGCGGCCAGAGAAAGTTCGGCAATCTTCACGCAAAGATCTCCAAATGAATAACCGGCCTCAGCCGCGCCCATGGGCAACAAACTGGTTTCGGTCATCCCGGGAATAGTATTGGCTTCTAAAACGTAAGGGTCTCCAAACGAATTCAACAACACATCGACTCTGGAGTAAACCTCAATTCCTAGCGCAACGTAGGCTTTTTTTGCTGCAGACTGCACGATTACCGTCTCTTCGGGCGTCAGATCGGCGGGACAGGTGTATTGGCTGCCCACTTCTTTTCCACTCAACCAAGGGTATTTTGTCTCCATATCATACCAATCTCCCTCCGGGGGAGCGATTTCCACCACCGGAAAAACTTCGCCATTCAGGACACCGACCGTGAGCTCACGCCCCTCGACAAACTCTTCCACCAGCAAATCAGAGCTGAATTCCACTGCATGCTCCATCGCAGCCATCGCCTCGGAAGACTCCTTCACCACCCGGATCCCCACGCTTGATCCCTCGCGCGGTGGCTTCACCACAAAAGGAAGCGGCATCTCGGGCAACTTCGGCCCATCCGAACAATCAACGATTTCCGAGCCGGGAGTCCGCACTTCGTGTTTCAAAAAGCACTCCTTGCTAAGATTTTTGTCAAAAGCCACCTCGCTGCTCTTCACCCCCGCTCCGGTGTAACGAACCCCCAACCCTTCCAGATATCGCTGTAATCCGCCGTCTTCCCCGAAAGTCCCGTGAATGACGTTGAAGGCCAAATCCGTCCCCTCCGGCAACGTCGGCTCGGTATCCACCACGTCGACTCCCACCACCCGATATCCCCTTTCCTCCAGCGCCTTCACCACGGCCCTTCCGGAAGCAATCGAAACCTCCCTTTCGGCTCCGGGTCCACCCATAAGGACGGCAATCAGCATTTCCTCAGTCAATTTCATTGTCTTGCAAACGTCTCTCCTGAAATCACATCTTTCAATTTTCAAATCTCACATTTGAATGTCTCCACCCCATGGAAGAAATCCCATCCACGAAATCCGGACGCTGGCTCTACGTGTTTGGAGCAACCTATCTGATCCTGTTTCTTTTCAAGCGACCTGATCAGGAAACCACAGCCCACATTCGCTGGATTGGCTTTTTCATCCTGACACAAGGCCTTATACAGATCATCTTCCCCCAGTTCCGCTGTTCAAGGTCAACAAACTTTAGTGTCGCCACTCTCCTTATCATCACCACAATCGTCATCTCACTTGATTCATGAAACTACTCAGTTGCTTCCTTTCCCTGATAGCCATCGCCTCGGGCCAATCGCGCCCCAATGTCGTCATCGTCATCACCGATGACCAGGGCTATGGCGATCTCGCCTGCCACGGCAATCCCGTCATCAAGACTCCCAATCTCGACAAACTCTACTCCGAGTCCACCGTTCTCACGGATTACCACGTCGCCCCAACCTGCTCACCCACCCGCGCCGCACTTCTCAGCGGTCACTGGACCAATCGCACCGGGGTCTGGCACACCATCATGGGCCGCTCCATGATTCGCGAGAACGAAGTCACCCTGGGACAGCATTTCCAAAAAGACTACGCCACCGCCATGTTCGGAAAGTGGCACCTGGGAGACAACTATCCCTACCGTCCCGAAGATCGCGGCTTTGAAGAAGTCTATCGTCACGGCGGAGGCGGTGTTGGCCAAACCCCGGACGTCTGGGATAACGCCTACTTCGATGGCGCCTACTTTCACAACGGACAAATCGAGAAAGCCAAAGGTTTCTGCACCGATGTCTTCTTTGATCAGGCAAACAACTTCATCAGGAAGGCTGCGACCAAAAATGAGCCATTCCTCGCCTACATCTCGCTGAACGCCCCCCACGGCCCGCTTCACTGCCCTCAGAAATACCTCGATCTCTACAAAGACCAGAACGCAAACATCGCCTCCTTCTTCGGGATGATTACCAATATCGATGACAACGTTGGCAGGACACGCAAGCTCCTCTCGGATCTCGGTATTGCCCAAAACACCATCTTCATCTTCACCACCGACAATGGAACCGCCAGCGGGGCAAACGTGTTCAATGCCGGTATGAAGGGCAAGAAAGGCTCCCCCTATGACGGAGGTCACCGAGTTCCCATATTCATTCACTGGCCCGCCGCCGGACTCAACGAGCATCGCGAAATTGACACCCTCACCCACGCCATCGACCTCGTCCCCACTCTCATGGACGTTTGTGAGGTTCCAAACACGGCCAAGGTGAAATTCGACGGAGTTTCTCTCAAAAGCCTCATCGATCCCGACACCGAGGTCCAGTGGCCCGACCGCTTCATCATCACTGATTCACAGCGTGTGATCGATCCAATCAAATGGCGTCAGTCTTCGGTCATGTCGCAGCAATACCGCCTCATCAACGGCAAGGAACTCTTCGACATCAAAGCCGATCCCGGTCAGCAAAAAGACATTGCCGGCAGCAAACCGGACCAAGTCGAAAAAATGCGTCGATTCTATGAAGCTTGGTGGGCCGAGCTTGAGCCAACTTTTTCCAAAACCACTGAGATCTACCTCGGCCATCCCAGCGACCCCGTTTCAACCCTTACCGCTCACGACTGGCTCAACACCGGCCCACCTTGGAATCAAGGTCACATTCGCAAGGCCAACGCATACGGGAATGTGAACCACAAAAAACAAAAAGAGCATAGAGGCTATTGGGCCGTGAAGGTCATCGCCGATGGCACCTATAAGATCAGCGCCTATCGATGGGCACCTGAGGCAAACCACCCTATTACCTCCGGACTACCTGCCGGGAAGAACGTGCCGGGAGCCTCCAAGGCTTTTCGAACCAACGTTGGCACCACACTGCCGGTCACGAAAGCCACCCTTCGCCTGAACGGGGAGGACCTGGAGCAGAAGCCCGTGGGAGAAAAGGACACCAGAATCACCTTCACCGCCAAGCTTACCAAAGGTTCGCATCAGCTCTCGCCCGTCTTCCTTACCGATAAAGGGGAAATTGGCGCCTACTACGTGACCGTCGAAAAACAACCCTAGCGCAAGTATCCTGCCTATGTCACCGGCCTAAGCAAAACAGCCTTTCATCCACAAAAATGCTCGCATTCTCCACCTGTTGGAACAACTCGCGCCACACCGATGGCGAGAAGATGATCGATGAAATCCTCGAACTAGGCTTCGACACGCTCGAGCTTTCCCATGGCATGACCATTACAAAACTCCCCGGGATTAAAAAGGCTTTCGCCGCCAACAAATTCAAGTGTGTCGGCGTCCACAACTACTTCCCCTCGCCCACCGAGGTCATGATTGACGCGCCTGATGCCTACGAATTTTCTTCAGACAACAAAAACGAACGCGACAAAGCTTTCCGGGAAACCTTGAAGACGCTAGAGATCGCCCACGAATTCGGGGCCTATTATGTCGTCCTCCACATGGGATCCGTGGCCACCATGCCACACAAAAAATGGACCGGCGCCCTCACCAAAAAACTCGCCGCTGGAGAACAACTCACCGACGATTATGCCGATGATAAACTCGAGTGTGTCAAGCGCCGTGAAAAACAGGGCCCCAAATATTTTAAGCGAGCCATCGACACCCTTGAACGCCTCATCGAACCTGCCAAGCAGGCCGGAGTCAAACTCGCGGTCGAATCCCGCTCCAAATATGAAGACGTCCCCGACGAACGCGAGATGATTCGCCTTCAGGAACATTTTAAAGACTGCCCGCAAATCGGCTACTGGCACGACTTTGGTCATGTTGGACTCAAACACAACCTCGGCCTCCTCGACCACTACCAATGGCTGGAAAAAATGGCCCCCTACCTTATTGGAGCCCATCTTCACGATGTCCAATGGCCAAAACGTGATCACCGCGTTCCCTTCATCGGAGAGCTGCCCTACGACGACCTTCTAAAGCATTTCAAACCCGAAATGCCCTTTACCTGGGAGCTTTCTCCCTCGAGTAAAACCGAGCAGATTCTTCCCGCGGCTCAAGTCTGGCGAAAAAAATATTCTGAGACACAAATCTTTCCAGATTATTGGCAACCGCAAGTCCCTCAGTCTTGATCTTCAATCTCGATTCCAAGTTCCTTTCGAAGCAAGAGATTCAAATCCGACTTCCCGGGAGAGAGACATTCCGATCTACCCAGTCTCACAATCTGTACTTTTTTGTCGGTCGCCCCGATCGCGAGGAAAAGGTCTCTTCCATCTGCAAGACCGGAATACCGAGTCGCGATTACCTTGCCTAGAAAGCGACCATCCCCCCCCTCGCTCGTCATAATCTCACCGGCTTCTGAAGTGAAGTCTTTAAAACCCGCACCAATGGCGGAATTGATGTATTCCTGAATCTCCTCAGTCGTCATTGCCCTAAAATCTTCGCCCGGATCACTCCAGGAGACCAGCGTCAAACACCCGACCTGGTCACTACTTCTGCCTATCCCGAGCAGGCATCACAAATGGGCACCGCCGAAAAACACCTCGAAGGGAAACTTGAAGCCCACGAATGGGGAACCTTCACCATTCTGTACGGATCCGACGGCAAGCCCATCGCCACGTTTCGGGGTCTATCCAGTCCTTCACACTCATCGTAATCTCAAGTTCATCACCTGCTTCGGCCTGAACTTGATCCAAACGTAGGATCCGGAATCCCCAGTGCGGGGCTCGATTTGGATCCAACGGACTCGAACTCAGCTCCAGATCATCATCGACTTTTGCCTTCATAAAGACGACGAGGCCATCGAGGATTCCCGGCTTGATCACCTTCCGCTTGAAGATCACGTTCTGGGACAGGCTAGATTCGGTGATACTGTTCAAATCAATTTCAAGCAGCGGCTCCGCCACCCCTAAGAACTGCTTCACCACACCGAGGTCGCAGCTCACAAGGCCATTATATTCCGCATCATAGGGACGCCTCGCCTCCATGCTGGAAAAATCGAATCCGTAAACATCATTGAGTTCCCAAATGTAGGGTTCCCGACGATCATCGTGCATTGTCATGGGCTCGCAGTAGAATTCGAAATCACTCGGTAAAATCAACCCACCCGGCTTCAACAATCGATCCCGCAGATCACACACGTTTGGCACCATTGCTTCGTCAAAAAGGAAGTCACCGATCTGTTCGTGAAGAATTACATCCACCTTCTCATCGAGATATAATTTCGAGCTGTGCACATCCTCGAATTCCACATTCTCAATGCCATTCTCCGCCGCCAACATCTTGGCATGCTCGATGATTGAGGAGTGATCAACCGCGTAAACCTTCCCCGCTCCCTGCCGCGAAGCAAAGGCCGCCAGTATTCCCGTTCCCGTCCCCAAATCAATCACCCGGTCACCCGGCTTAATCTTTCGCCTGATCGCTTCATGGTAAAAGGCCATGCGTTGTTGATCCGCCAGCATCCGCTCCTGGGTGTGCAGGTCAGAAAAGTAGTTTACATTCACCTCCCGGTATTTCTCCGCCGGAGTCACGACCTTCTCGGGCGGATAAAACCACTTCATGAGCTTGGGGCTGCCACGCAACCACTTGCCCAAGGAGTAGCACTTGCTTCGCACGTGTCCGGAAATCGACACAGTCAATTTTTGTATTGAAGAAATAGACATCTCGATTTGGACCCGACATTACCATGCCGGATTCACAACCCTAGGTTGACCTCGCCAAGTCAAAAGCCGAATATCCGGCGATTCTACTCCGGACCATCGCATGCCTCCCGATCTAAACCTCCGCTTCCACGAAAGCATCCTTTCCGCAACCGGTGCGTCATCACTCAAGGTTGAAGAGGTCCTACAGGAACTCTGGAGCGGATACGGCCACATCCTGCGAGTCCGGCTCGACGGATCTTCAAGCGTCATTGTGAAGCACATCCAAATGAAGCCTGCAGGATCTCATCCGCGCGGCTGGAATTCAAAACTCTCCCATCAACGCAAACTCAAATCCTATCAGGTCGAAACATCCTGGTATCGTGATTGGAGCCGGCACTGCAGATCAGATGCTCGAATTCCAAAACTGGTCACCTTTGACGAACAGGACGGCGAAATCCTCCTCGCCCTCGAAGATCTTGATGCCTCGGGATACGCGGGCCGCCTTCACTCTGTCACCTTCACCGCACTACAAGCTTGCCTCGATTGGCTGGCAAATTTCCACGCTACCTTTATGGGAGCAGCACCTGACAAGCTCTGGGAAACAGGAACCTACTGGCACCTCGCGACCCGCAGTGAAGAACTCAAAGCCCTCGACGATCTGCCTCTTCAAAGTGCCGCACCGGCCCTCGACCAAATCCTTTCCCAAGCACGCTTCCAAACATTCGTCCATGGCGACGCCAAACTTGCCAACTTTTGTTTTTCCAGATCAGGAGACCAGGTCGCTGCGGTCGATTTCCAATACGTCGGCGGAGGTTGCGGAATGAAAGACCTCGCTTATTTCATGGGCTCATGCCTTGACGAATTAGTCTGCGAAGAAAGAGAATCCGAACTCCTCAATCACTACTTCGCGACGCTCTCCAACGCTCTCGCAATCAAACATCCACACCTCGATACCAAAGCGATCGAATCCGAATGGCGCGCGCTCTTCCCCGTCGCCTGGACTGACTTTCTCCGCTTCCTGAAAGGGTGGAGCCCGGGGCATTGGAAAATCAATTCCTACAGCGAACGCCTCGCACGCAAAGTCCTCGCTTCACTTTAAAAACCACTCATGCAACTCACACCCGAACATCTTACCGACCTCGAATCAATTGCCATTAAAGCAGCCCTCCGTGCCGGCAAAATGATTCGGCCCAAGACGGGAAACTCCCGCCGCCGCCGCTGGACGCCCCGCTTACCTTGATGATCGACGATAGCTTTATCGCCCGGGCCAACGCCCCTGCCTTCCGGAAAAAGCTCACTACTTTTACATCACGGCAAGGACTCCACGGCACTGAAATTATCGCTCACGCTGGAGCCGTCCTCAATGCCTGCGGGGTCGCCGAAAATGCGCCTTCTATCTACTTCAAACTCCCAAAATCCGATCCCGGCGGAGGTTCACTCTGGGATTTTGCCGCCACCGCCTGCCTCTTCAATGAACTCGGTCTGCCCGCCAGCGACATTCATGGACGTCCTCTTTGCCTCAAGCCCGGATCTCGCAACCAAAGCGTCCGCATGGTTCAAGTAGAGCAATTTTCAATCAAGGAGAGTTTGCAGGTCTTTCGTAAATTCCTCAGACTACGCCGTAACCGACACAAAATGAGCGATCCGGAGGAAACCCCGCCAAAAAA
>JAURPJ010000102.1 GCA_030835305.1 Verrucomicrobiota bacterium
GTTGGTGTAACCGACAATGGCTGCAGTGGCCACGTTGTTGGTCTGTCGCTCCTTGCGCTGGGTGGCCCGTTGTTTTCGCACATCCTCGAGTTCGGACTTGAGTTTTGAAATCCGTTTGCGCGCCAGTCGTCGGTCGATCTCGATTTGCTGTTCACCCATTCCCCGGGAAGCTCCGCCACCACCGGTCCCGCCGCCACCTTCGCGGTCAAGATGCCCCCACATACGGGCCATGCGCGGGAGAGCGTATTGCATTCTGGCCAGGTCCACCTGAAGCCGCGCCTCCCGGGTGCGGGCCCGCCTGGCAAAAATATCAAGAATGACTTCCTCACGGTCGATCACCGTCATGTCGGCGAGTTGCTCCCAGTTGCGTTGCTGCATCGGTGAAATCTCATTGTCAAAAACCATGCAGTCGCAACCGCGGGCGCGGGCCAATTCAACGAGCTCATCAGCCTTACCCGTTCCACAGATAAAGCGCTTGTTGGTATCACGAACCCGCACCAGCTCAATCCCCACCACCGCGATACCGAGGGTGTCGACAAGCTCTTCCAACTCGGACAGGAGCAATTGCGTTTCGGCCTCCTCCGACTTATCAAAACAAAAGCCAATGAGCATGGCTTTTTCGACCATCTCTGGTTTTTCTCGTACTTCAAACATGAGTTAGAGAAAAAAGAAACACACGAGGGACCTTGGGGAATCCAATGCAAAGAAGAGGAGATCGATGGTCGATGGTTCAAAAAAAGTAAGAATTTCAGCCATTGGATTAAGATTTCATTCCACGAAACACTATAAACGCCAGCCGAGCAAGAAGACCCAGAGGCTTTTGCCGAGTGGACCGAAGAAGTTTCCGGTGAGGAAGTCGGGGAAGTTCGCGAGGAACATTGCCTGAAGGAGGAGTAATTCTTGAATACCTATCATGTTCATTTTTGGAGGGGGGTTTTTTGACCCGAGTCGTCAATATTAACAAAGGTGACACGAGTCGTGAAAATCGGGTTTTCATGCTTAGCCCGCTCGTCCATCACGCTGACTTCATAGGTCACAGAGGTTCGGCCGGGTTTCATCGATTCCGATCGAATTGTCAAAATCGTCCCCTCCTTGACGCTGTGGCGAAAGATAACTTCATCCATTGCCATGGTCACGAGGCGACTCCCGGGAAACTCGAGACTCGCCGCGATCCACGATGCTTCGTCGACCCAGCCGAGGAGCCTGCCTCCGAAGAGATGCCCGTATTGATTCAGGTCCTCCGGCAGAACAAGGCGGTGGGTCTCCATCAAGCGTCCCTTACTTCAAGCGGATGAGAATTTTTTTATTCCGTGAACTGGTGTCCTCGGAGACAGTCTCGATTTCGGGATCATCGACGAGAGCATTGTGCACGAGGCGGCGATGGTAGGAATTCATAGGGTTCATCCAGAGTTCCCGGCCGGATTCACGAACTTTGTCGGCAAGCCGGAGCGCTTTGTCAGCGACCCGCTGCTCTTGCTGGGCGCGATAGCCGTCGCAATCGATCCGGAAGCGCGGAGCATCCGGATGGGCGTTCCGGGTGATCCGGTTCACGAGATACTGGATGTCATCCAGGCGGTCTCCATTCCTGCCAATCAAAAGTGCGGAATTCTCCGACACAATATTAAGTATTTCGTTTCCGGGGTCGCCGGACACCTCCACTTCGAACTCGAAGCCAAGCTTTCCAAGCATGCTCGTCAGAGCTTCCTTCGCATCATCAATCGCGTCTGCCATGGGGTGGATGTTAGGTCGGAGTTGCGCGGGGTCAACTCCGGGCATTCTCTTTTCCACCCTCCTTTTTCTCGTTTTTGCTCATCTTCCCGGAATAAATCGCAGAGAGCCTCACTCTTAACGAACGATGTTCCGAATCACCGCTCTTATCGTCATTACTATGATGGCTGCGCTCTCCGCCTACCTGTCTGTTTCAATTGTCGATGAAGCCCAACTGGGGAAACCTGCAATGAGCTTTGACAATACCGGAGCCTGATTGGCCGCGTGTGGATTGACCTGCCAACTGGAACGAAGACCAACCTTGCTCCAGGGCGCGGCCGGAGGGAGTTGTGCATCCTGAACCTTTTATCGCTTCCTCTTTTTGGGGGCGGGGGCCGTGAACCAAATTACCATTCCCCTGGAACCCGGATCACGGGGTTTCGTCCGCCAGGTCGCGTCCCTGCAACCATAGGGCTTTGCAACAAAACGATGTAAAGGTAACTTCACTACGTGATGCGACCCGCTTTCATTGCCGCTTTCTTCATCCTGACTTCGCTTGCTAACGCGGCTGTCAGGTATCTCCCGGGGAACGATTCCGTACCACTCCTTCGTCGTGACCTCATCCCGATGGATATTGACGCGATTCGCGAACTCGCCGATCACCTGGTGATTCTTGCAGACGGACCCATGCCAAAGTCACCGGGCAAGCTCCGCCATCGCGCCCAGATCCTCACCTTAAGCCTACGACTTCTCCCCGGGCAGAATCGAGCAAGGTCCATTGAGGCGGCGTATCTGAATGGAAACGAGCGTCCCCGCCCGGAAAATTCACTCGTCCAGTCCGCCCGGAAAGCCGTTATCGACACTGCAGATTGGCTCAGCCAACTACCGGGAGATTTTGGAGGCTATCTCCTCGGCCAGCTTCTTCTCGACATCCTGGCACCCGTCGCCACCGAGCATCCCGCCATGGTAAACCACGACGCTCCGAATGCGTCAAAACGCTGGAGCGGCGTCATTGCCAAGGTCTCAAAATTCGATCTTCAGGAGCAAGAAATTACCAATCACGACCCAGAAATTACACCGGGGCCAAATGATTTGGGTTTGGGTTACAAGGTGAGAGCAATTTTAACGGAAACCCCCATGTTTTCCAAAGGAATCGAGGATGGCTCGCCTGAAACTCCCGGATTGATCACCACCAGCCTAGTCATAACCAAAGCTCCCGCTCCGGATCCTGACGAAGAAGACGCACCCGGGCAGGGAGATCGACGAGGCAGCTTGAAATTCCAACCGGCGACCGATTTCGAGGTCAAAGCGCTTCACTCGTCCTTGTTGGATTTTTTCCGGACGAACTCCAAAGCCCTTCCCGACGGCTACAATCTCAACATCAATACCAACAAACGCCGGTATCTCGTCAAAAACAGGGAGAACATCGCCGCCAATATTGCCATGATGCTAGACGCTGCCGTTTCCGGACGCCCGCTGCGCCGCAACACCATCCTCTTTGCCCGTCTCAGGGCCAGCGGAGACCTTGAAAGGCCGCTTCACGCCTGGGAACTCCTTTATCGGCTCAATAAACTCAGTCTCCCAACCGGAACCCGGCTCATTGTCGGCAAAGGCATGATTGAGGAAATGACCGCAATGCTTGTGATGGAAAACACCTCATTTTTTACCAAATTTGAGGTTCTTGAAGCCCCGAACTTCGAGGAAGCCCGCAACCTGTTTTATGACGATGGCAAAATTCCGGATGACCTGCAGGCCGCAAGCGATGGATACATCGAGGTCCGCGACAAGGCCGTCCAAGCCGATAATTTGGGGCCTTTTCTCAGTCTTTCCTCAGTCGAGCAACGACTCACCAAGGCAAGCAACCTTTCCCAAAAACACCTTTCGGCCATGATGCTGGCCAAACAATCAATCCGGCGCCCAGCCTACTTCACCCGCTTCATGTTTGCCCAGGAGCTAAATCGACGACTCGAACCACTCGCCCAATTCGAATACCAAATCGACAAAACCCCGTTGCGCGCTATCAGGGACGCTTATAAAGACACCCGCGACCGGCTCACCCCGCTCGAGAAGCGGCTCGAACGCAAGGAAATTGACGTTCTAGATGACGCCCTCAATCTCATCAAAGATCTCAATTCCGTGGGACGGGGAGCCTCCGCCATTTTGGCCAATGAGGAAGAGGTCAGAGCGCGCGACATGATCAAATTTCAGAAAAAGTTAGGGGACTTTCGCGCCAAGCTTATGGAGATTTATCAGCCCGCCGCCAAGAAGGATGAATAATACCCTTCTCTTCCTCCGCTTTGGGCATTGAAAAAGTTTCCCCATATTCTACCGTTTTGCCCTCTTATGAAAATCCGCCTCCTCTCCGCCTTCTTCCTCCTCACCGGAGTGATCCTAGCTGATAACTACCGACCTCCGAATATGGAGAAGGACCTCTTCAGCACTAAAAAGCTGGCTATCAACGACATCACGAAAACCGCTCTTTTCGCCGGTCTCCTCTCGGTCGCCCGTGATTTCGACGAAAAGGAAAATGACGTGAACTTCGAACTTCGGTCCAATTCACTCGCCATTGCCGGACGCCTCGAGCCGAAATCGGAAAATTTCAAAGACGTCCTCGACGACCTGAAGCAGCGCAGCCGGACCGTGAAACAGGATGCCGCCAAGTCTGACATCTACAGTAAGATCTATCGGGGCGTTCGCACCCTGATGCGAAAGGACGAGAACAAGGATAACCTCAAGTGTGCCGCCTACTGCATCGACATCGCTCTCCGCTTTGAGCCCGAAGGAAAATATCAGGATAAGCTCGAGGAATACCAGGAGAAGACAGGGAATGCCGACTGGAAGGACATGCTGAAAGCTCCCGTGTTCAACAACCCGTGGGACCGTCAGGGTAATAACGAATTCAAGGAGCGGCGTGAAACCATCCCCGGTGGCGAGGCCGAAAAGTTCGCCGCCACCCAACGCACCGTCTACGGGCTCTCCGTCCGCACCCTCTCAAACGGCCGCCACGCCGGAGCCGCCGCCTCACTCAGTGCCACCGCCCTTCGCGAGAAGGACATCGATGGAGTCGAATTCCATATCGACCAGAAGGTCGGTAACATGACCGGAAATTCCCTTGAAGAGATCATGAAACTCATGCGTGTCCGACACGAAGATGACGGGCGGATCCCTTCCGGGTACCGCGTTACCATCACTTTCGAAGATAAAGACACTCTGCTCGACGGCCCTTCAGCTGGAACCGCGATGTCCATCATCCTCGATTCCCTCTTCACCGGCCGTGAGCTTGATGACAAGTTCGCCTGCACCGGAGCAATCACTGCTGACGGCAAGGTTACCCGCATCGGCGGCGTGGCCGGTAAAATCCGCGGTGCCACCAACAAAGGCTGCAACCTTGTGGGAGTGCCTCACGAAAACATCAAAGGAGTTTCCGACATCCTCGTGCTCGACGGAATCAAGAAACTCATGGCGATTCAGGTCTTCAGCTTCAAGACCCTCGAGGAAGCCCTCATAGTGGCCTCCAAAGAAAAGCCGGAGGATGTGCAATCCACCATCGATGACTTCAACAAAGTCGCGGAGCTCATCGAGGCCCAGGGCGAAGAGTCTCTGAAGAATGCCAAGGTCATCGAACTCCTCGAGGACGTGGTCAAAAAAATGCCGAATCACGAGTCCGCCAAGATTCTCCTCAGTGTTGCCAAAGGCGAAGAGAAAAAGATCCTCTCCCTCGGAGGTTCCTTCCACCAGATCAACACCAACATCGCCGGAGTCGCTCGCAAGATCCAGATGATGGTCTACAGCAACGAAGCGGACCTGAACTCCGCCGACCGTAATGCCGCCAAAGATGCGCTCGACGAGCTCGAGGGAGTTTCCGACAAGCTTGATTCACGCCTCAAGGGTTTCAATGATTCAATGCTCAAAGTTCTCAAGTCCTTCTCGGAAGGCCGTGAGGACGATGAAAAGGATGAAGAATTCATAGAGCGGATTAAAAAGGAGTGGGAAACCGCCAACGGCGAACGCTCAAAACTCATGGGTGATCCCGAGATCATGGAAGAGCTTAACGGATAGGATCCGTTTCCGGATCAATCTTAAAAAGCCCAGCTTCCGAAGAATCGGACTTTCATCCCTTGTGTCCAAGAAAATCCTCACGGGACCTCTTTCCCTGGACAAAGGAGAGTTTAGAAAGAGTCGAAAACACCACGGTTGTGAGAATGCAGCCGATTCACCCTTCCGCCGAGACGCACGTCTCCCTCAAAATTTAAAATCATCCACTCGTCTCTTTTGGAATCGGGAGTGAGATTAATTTTTCTCAAACACCACGGGAAGTTTGTTTTCAGCCCATAGTTTAATCAGGTCCTCCTGAACTTCGTCCCAAGGTTTCTTTCGAAAGATCAGCCCGGTGGCCGTCTCACCAATCGCATTCCTAAGCTTCAGAAGCTCGGCCCTCTTTTTCTCTAGTTCTTCTTCGGTACGATAGGTAATTCGCTTTGGCATGTTCTTTTCGAAATCGTGGATGTATCGGAGGCCTTCCTTCAATCCAGTCGCTTTGCCTCCATCTTCAAGAAACATCAAGTAACCGACCATTACCAGGAATTGGGCGGTCAGCTTACGACGAGCTGCCGCATCCGGCACTCCGCCTTCCTGCATTTCGAGCAACTTTGGAAAGGGAGGGAGTTCCACGGTTTTATCGAAAATCAGCTCACGACCGGGTTTTCGACCCACCATGCGGTCACGAATATCAACGACCATTTGACTAAGGTCCATCTTGCCTTCACTGATATGCGACATCTGTAAAAGCCGGGGAAGCCCCGTGTAAAACCAACCTCCCAGCTCATTCCGGTACGACTCCGGGATCATGGCGCGACACACATAATAAATGACATATTCGGTCACCTGTTTGAGCTTCGCTTCACTGGCGCGCCCGGAGGTTCGTATCTCATTAATCTCAAAGCAGAAAATTGGATTGCCCTTGGTCGAATTCATTGCTGCCCAGCTATCTCGAGGGTGACCGGCCTTCACCCAATCATCCGTTTCCGCGATCGTTTCGATCTCGTATTTTCCATTCACCCGCGGGAAACCATGCTTCAGACCGAATGGTAACTCCGAACAATAGAGAAGAGTCAGCTCGGCGGCTTCCAACATGGCCTCAACTGTTTTCGAACTGACCCGGCTATCAGCGACCAACCGAAAATTTGCAGACGAATAGTGAATCGAATCACCATTCTTTTCCTCTTGAACTTCGAGAGGAGCCTTTAAAGCAACCTCTTTTGGAACAGGGCGATTCCATGCCAGATCCGCGACCTCGACCACGATGCCCTCTCCACCACCCGACTCATCTTCCTTCTTCTCCATCCGCTCATCCCCAGCCCTCGTTTCCTTCTCTCTATCCGCCGCCGCAATTTCCGCATCAATCAAAAATTTTAAATCCGCACCACTCAGATTCGAAAACGGAACGCTGACCTTCTTGCCGTTCTTTAACTTCAGATGAACCGCTTCCTTGGTCTGCGAAAGATATTCGGCCTCAATCTTGCGGCCCTTCTTATCTGTCCACGTCCGCGCACCAGCTGAAGCCACAAGCACCACTCCCACGAATCCTGATAGCAGGAACTTTTTCATGTTTCCATTCTCAGGTTGATCCGATCGTTTTGCAATCCCGCCAGATCAGAGTCCGGCTCCGATCTTGAAATCAAAGGGGACCTTAACAACCTCCAAATCGCTCCACGCATCAACAGCAAGGACGATTTTATCAACCTTCTTTTTGAGGTTAAAACTCACGGTATAGGTCCGCTTTCCGAAAATTCCCATGGAGCCACTGCTTGAACGCTTTGATTCGATCTCGATCCCCTCCGTATCATAAAAATGGAAGCCTTTGAAATCCTTGTGGTTCACCGAACTCTTCAGGTTAATCTGGAGGGGGTCATCACCCCAGTCGGGTTTACCCACGCTATCGATTTCGAAAGAATTCCCCCCCACGACCAGCTTTTTGCCCTTTTCCAAAACCGCCACCTCGGATTTCACCTCCATGGACTTCGAAGCCAAGGATACCACGAGATCTCCCTTCAGGGTCAGGGTCTTCGCTCCTTTTCCGGGAAGCCCCGGAGACTCGACATGGGTCACGATCGCCCTGCCATCCTCACTCTCCGACATCATCCCAAACTCCGCGCCGTTTTTTCCGAATCGACCTTTGGCCTTGGTGAAATCGGTCTCCTGATCATCTGTAAAACCAGTCACTTTTGACTTCTCCTCATCCAATCCCACGATCGTCTTGTCACTACTGGTTACCAGTAGCCCGACTCTCGTTCCGGCCTGCCAACTAAAAGCTCTCAGAGCTCTGAAG
This sequence comes from Verrucomicrobiota bacterium, assembly GCA_030835305.1. Classification (GTDB taxonomy): domain Bacteria; phylum Verrucomicrobiota; class Verrucomicrobiia; order Verrucomicrobiales; family Akkermansiaceae; genus SW10. Next base: position 8,036 of record JAURPJ010000102.1, read on the forward strand.
TCGTTTTCCCCCTCCGGCACATACCCTTTGGCCGTCACCTGCAGCCCGGCTACTTCGACCTTTACGCCGCCCAACGCCATCCCGGCCGCCAGCCCAAATATCAAAACGGTCTTTCCCATACGGGGAATAATAACGCAATCCTGCCGACCCGCAATGTGCTTTTCTCTGGAGGAAAATCGCTTCGAAATCATGGCTCATTTCCCGATAACTTGGACAGTCCCCCAAATTTAGTGAAAAGCTCACGTTTTTGGCGTGGCGAAACACCCGACAAGCTCCCCAAAGGGTTTCGACCGGAATCCACAACCTATCGACGAAATCGCCCTCTCGGAGGCCGCCCGAAAATCCAAGTGATCAAGGCGGTCCGCATCGAAAAAAAAGCCGCATCCTGCCCGGAAGCAGGATGCGGCAAACGTTGTTAATTCAGGATCGAAATCCCAATACGATTTATCAGCTTAGAAGCCGACGGCAATGGAAGCTCCATAGAAGACTTCAGTGTCTCCACGACCAGCACCACTGTTGGTGGTGTCACGGGCAGCCTTGGAAATGTTCGCTGTAACGTGAGGAGTAAGGGTAGCACTATCAGTCAATGCGATAGGGAGCGAAAGATTGATCAGGACGTGAGTCCAGTCCTCGGCTTCGTCACCTGTTCCAAGGTTTGCAGCGTAGTAATCATCCAAACTGTAACCCGCAGTGGCCGAGAAATCCAGTCCAACGGAGTCGCTAAGTTCGAAGCTCTTGCTGATACCGAACTCACCGTAAGTCCCATCGATAGTAAAATCGCGAGCGACGGTGACATGACCGGAGAAACCGAAGGCTAGATCCTGCGAATAAGTCAGGTTGATCTCATTCGCTTCAGTATTACCACTAACGCCTGCGGCAGGACCTCCGTTATCTCCGGCAAAGCCGTCATAAAAACGGAAGTGAACGAATCCAAGATCAAAGGTACCGAAGCCAGCGTCATACGAGAGAGCCGCGCCAATGTTACCCTCGGAATACGCAAGATCATTATCCATGACATCGGTGTAGAAAAGGTTCACGCTACCGGTGAGGTTGGCAGCGATCTCCTTGGAGAATTCGACGTTAGACCAGGTTGTCTCATCACCGAACCAGAGGCCTCGGTAGAAGTAGCGGCTGTCCCAGCCGGCGGAAATCTCTCCGGAAATACCACAGTCTCCGATCAGGGACTCGACATCGGCTGATGCGTGAGAGGCTCCAGCACAGAGAGCCAGACCGAGGATTCCAAAGGTTGCATGAGTATGTTTTTTCATTAGTTTCACTTTTTTGGTTTAAAAGCCATCAGACAGGACTGAACGACCGATGCTTCGGGCTTTGGAGAGAATCAGCGTTTTTCGTGCCAACTCCTACCAAACCCTAACAAATCCGTGAGGCCACTGTTAATCACCTTTCGGCATAATTTGAAGCGGCCTTGAAGGATTGTTTCGAAGAATCTTACTGATCTTTCAACTGTCTTCGACTCTGTAAGATAAGTTTTAGGGAAATTTCAACGCGTCTGTCCAATAAAATAATCACTTTTTATTCATTTCTCTTAAACTTCCCAAAGAATTAAAGAAGATTCCTGATAATCAAAGGGGGCAGCCCTATTTCGCCCCAAATTTTTTCTAAAACTAATCCAGCTGTTTAAATCTTGTAAAAATCTGGAGCTCATTTCTCACCTAGGAGATTTCCGAATCAGCTCCCGAAAGCAAAACTCGTATCTTCAATTTTGGCACTCAATCACAACGTGCCCTATGAACGATGCGATTGGAGGCCTTTACTCGTATTCCCACTTCATGATCCAAGGATCACCGGTCCGCCGCTGCTCGGCCTTGAGGCGTTCCTTGTATCTGGCCAAGACAACTGCATAAGCCGGATCACCGGCGAGGTTGCGGCTCTCGTTCGGATCCGACGCGACGTCAAAAAACTCAAACTCGGGCCGATTGATATAAGAGTCAACTGTGCGACCACCGTAGTCGGCGTCCTTGCCCTTCGACCACTGGGCCTGCCAGGTTGCGGCCACCCACAGGTCCGACGCGAAAGGATAAGGCTGACGATGGGCGATATTCCAAATTAACTTGTATTTACGATCACGGATGACGCGCATCGGGTAATACATCTGGATTTCATGGAAAGTGTGCGAAGCCGAGATCTCATCCCAACCCTTAGGTTTCACTTCTGTTAAAATCGGCAACCACGAACGTCCGTGATACTTCTTGGGCGCCTTACCCGTGTTTTCGCCGACTCCTCCTTTTTCAAACGGAAGCGGCTTCTCCGGCGCCGTCTTTTTCTCATTCAGAGCCCCCGCCAGATCAAGAATCGTCGGGGTGATATCGGTGTGCGAAAGCATCGCCTCACTCGTCACCCCCTTCTTCTTCACACCCGGATGACGCACCACAAAAGGAACCCGCAAGCCTGCTTCATAAACAGTGGTCTTCGCTCCGGGGAATGCCATGCCATGGTCAGCCGTGTAAATGATCACGGTGTTATCCCACTTGCCATTCTTCTTGAGCAGCTCCACCAGACGCCCCAGCCCCTGATCGATTCTTGAACACGATTGGTAATAATTGGCGATTTCGGCGCGCGACTCCGGAGTATCCGGTAGAAACCCCGGCACAATAACATTCGCCGGATCATAAAAAACTTCTTCCACTCCCGGGTAGGCTTTCTTGTCAGGAAGATTCCCGAAACGATCCGGCTTGTGCTCGCCCGCAAAGGTCTTGTCGAATCCCCCTCCGCGATGCGGGTCGGAAGTCGCGAAGTACAAAAAGAAGGGCTTCTCGCTTTGGTTCTCGAAAACCGGCCTGCACACCTCCGCCATTTGAACAGCGTTCCGGGCATTCCCTTTTAAATACTCGTCAAAGTGAAAGACTGACTCCGGGGCCACGTGGAGTTTGCCAATCTGCACCGTGCGATAACCCGCCTGCGCCATCAGCTGGGGAAGAGCGAAGGCCCGCATCGAGGCGAAGGACTCAAACTTGTGAAAGTGGTGGGTGTGCCCGTATTGCCCGTTGAAATGATTGTGCAAGCCGGAGAGAATGACCGAACGCGAGGCCGAGCACGAAGCGGTCGTCGCAAAAGCCTGCGTAAAAATTGTACCTTCCTTTGCCAAAGCATCGAGGTTTGGCGACTTGATCACGGAATTGCCATAGCACCCCGCTACCGGCGACTGGTCGTCGGTCACAAACAAGATCACGTTCGGACGCTCGGCCCCAAAAACCGGCAAAAGAAAAATCAGGAATACAAATATGCGCATGGGCGAGACTCGCCACCTTCGAACCTGCGGTCAATACACAAGGACTAATTCCCTGCCTCAAAAGTGAACCTCGATTTCTCATGAAAAACCTTCTTCCCAAGATGCAGGTGATGCCAGCAAGCCCGAAAACCATGGAAGCGAAATCAATCGACTCAATCCTCTCCGGCTGCCATTCCGTATCCTCCAAGCTAAACCTTGGCAACAGTTCATCCACCGGCGTCTTCAATCTCCTCTCCGGATCCTCATAAAGCTTCTGGAGATCCGCCCGCGCCTGAGGCATCACCGGCATGAAGCCCGCAATAATCCGCAGTGAAACAACCGTCCCCGGATTGCTCGCAAAGCTCGCCGCGACATACCCGTCCTTCGGAGTCACCCCCGCACCCGCCCCCCAAAATGGATCCGCCCCACCCAGCGGTCCGCCAGCCCATGCGCCTTCACGAATTTTGCAAACTCCGCGCCCACTGTATACGGATGACACATGTAAAAAGGGAAATCTACAATGAACGACGGCTGGGGCTTCCTCCGTGGCTCCCCCAACAATCTTAAACCCTCGTGATTCGAACTTGGCAATTCACCTACTCAACCCATCTGCAGACTACGACAGGATATCCTTCACCACGTGTGCTTCTTCCACGCCGGTGAGGCGTTGGTCAAGGCCCTGGTATTTGAAAGTGAGCTTGTTGTGATCGATCCCCAGCTGGTGGAGAATCGTAGCGTTCATGTCGCGAATATGAACCGGGTTCTCGATGATGTTGTAACTATGATCATCGGTCTTGCCGTATTCGAACCCCCGTTTCACGCCGGCACCAGCCATCCACATCGAGAAGCATCGTCCATGGTGATCACGACCGTGATTGTCCTTGGTAAGCTTGCCTTGTGAGTAGATGGTGCGACCGAATTCTCCTCCCCAAACGACGAGGGTGTCTTCCAACATGCCACGTTGATCGAGATCGTTGATCAAGGCTGCCGCCGGCTGGTCAAGATCTTCACACTGTTGGCGAATTTTTGATGGCAGGGAGCCGTGCTGATCCCAACCGCGGTGGAAAAGCTGGATGTAGCGCACTCCTTTCTCCGCCATACGACGCGCCAGCAGACAGTTTCTTGCGAAGCTGCCCGGCTTGTCAATCTGAGGACCATAAAGCTCCTTCACGTGGTCCGGCTCCCCTTCGATATCCATGAGCCCCGGCACTTCGGACTGCATGCGGAAGGCTAATTCATACTGCGAAATCCGCGCTTGGATTTCAGGGTCGGCAAACTTGTCGTAATTCAACTCATTCAGCTCTTTGAGGCTATCGAGCTGGCCGCGCCGGGCCTCACGATCAAAACCCTTGGGATTCTTGAGATACAAAACCGGCTCACCGGCACTGCGAAGTTTCACCCCCTGGTGCTTCGCAGGAAGAAAACCACTTCCCCAAAGACGATCATAGAGTGCTTGCAACTGACCTCTTCCGCGCGAGATCATCACCACGTAGCCAGGCATGTTTTCGTTCACAGAACCCATCCCGTAACTCAACCACGCACCCATCGAGGGCTTTCCCTGTTGCTGGGCTCCGGTGTTGATGAAGGTAATGGCAGGGTCGTGGTTTACCGCCTCGGTATGAAGCGATTTCATGATGGTGATCTTGTCAACAATTCCGGCGGTGTGGGGCAGGAGATCCTTGTTTACCCATGTCTGATGTTCCCCGTATTTCTCAAACTCGAACATGGGAGCCACACAGGGAAATGACTTCTGCCCGCTCGACATTCCAGTGAGGCGCTGATCCTGGCGCACCGAACCAGGAAGCTCGGTGCCATGCAATTTCCGCTGGATGGGTTTGTAGTCGAAAAGGTCGATATGGCTCGGCCCGCCTGCCATGAACATGTAGATGACACGCTTGGCCTTCCCGGGAAAATGCGGAATGCTGGGAAGCCCACCATATTGCTGCATTCCCTCGCCCATCGCAGAACCGATGAGACCGGGGTTCAGCAGAGTGCTCAAGGCTGCAGCACCGATGCCATTTCCCGTTCGGAGAAGAAACTGGCGCCGGGTTTCAAGAAGAGGATTGAAGGTTTCCATGGCAGTGATTCGTTTGAAGGATTAGTTGCGAGTGAGCGACTCGTCGAGGTTCATGATGGTTTGGGCGACCACCATCCAGGCAGCATGCTCGGGAGCATCCATCGAGTCATCGCGAGGCGATTCTCCCA
>JAURPJ010000103.1 GCA_030835305.1 Verrucomicrobiota bacterium
CTGGTCGCGGCACCAATCGAGCATCTCACGCGCGTGAGGCAGAACCGTCACGCCCTCCGGGGACTCATTGAAAGAGCTTCGAAAAGTATCCTCCAGAGTCTCGATGGAAACGCCCGGCAGCACCTCCTCATAAAACTCCGGGTACGGCAGTCGAAAACGTTGGCGGAATTCCTCGCGACTGAGGGCGGGCACATCATGCTCACCCAGCACGGTGTTGGTTGCGTGAAGCGTGGGAGGCAGGTCATCGACCAGGGTGCCCGACCAGTCGAAGAGAAGTGAGCGGTATTTCATAAACTTTACACCTTAACCGATGGTGAGCCGGAGAGCAGTGACGTTTTCAGACCCCAGCTCATTTTGAAGCTTGCTCAACAGCCCCGGCTTGAGTTGCTCGAGGTGGTAACGCATCGCGGGCTGCAAAACCTTCAGAGTGAGGCACCCTTTCCGGAGTGAAACCGGCTCGGTTTGGTTGGCGATCAAATTACCCGCCAAAGAAGACCACGCCTCCTTGACACGATCCTCATCGAGCCCGCCCTGAACTCCAATCGATTCGAGGATCGCCTCAATGTGCGCCCCCGCTTCGCTAATGTTCTTTTCCAGATTCAGTGGCCTAGAAGCACCGACCCACTGACTGACGATGTCAGCCCGCATGTTTTTCCGGGAAATCGATTTTTTTTTCCCGGCGCCAGGCTTTCGTCCCATGGCGCATTTCAGGAATCCTCGCCGTCGTCACCGATCGCTTCGACCGGGCAACCTTCGAGAGCTTCCATGCAGAGAGCAACTTCCTCCTCGTTCTCAGGCTGCTTGTAAACGTAGGAGTATCCCTCGTCGTCAGAGCGCTGGAAATTATCGGGAGCGGTTTCGCGGCAGAGATCACAATCGATGCACTGGGAATCGACGTAGAACTTTCCTGCAACGCTTTCGGGGTTTTTGTCTTCGAGATCAGCCATGGCTTGGTGGCAGAACTGTTCTCTCCCTGAGCATAAAGTGCAATCACTTTTTGCGACCATCATTCACGGGTTGCAATGATCCGCCGCGCTGACTATCTCTTTGGACACCAATCATGACAGACAAGCCCTCCGATCCCAAAAACAAGCCTCAAAATGACTTTTGGGACCTTGGTGACGACGACCTCGATCCCGGAGAAGCCGTAGAATCCAGCTCGCCAAAGCAGCAATCCCCCGGCCCTGAACCCGCACGGACTACTCCTGCAGCCCCCGCACCCCCACCGGAGGACATTCTGGGCGACCTTGGCGATAACCTTCCGCCGCCCACTGCCCCATCTCAAAAAACCGCGTCAGCCGCTTCTTCCCAGTCTCGGCGAGTCCGGATCAAAGAGACCAAAATGGAAGACCAACCAACGACCATGGTCGAAAAAACCTTTATTGGAGGGCTCCTCGCCTCCTTTCTTGGCTTGGCGATCTGGGGCGTAGCAGCCTATCTCGACACCGCTCCAAATGGCGAGCTGACGGAGTATAAGGAAGACTTTCCCATCCGGGGTGAATCCGTCACCGTTGAAAATGTTGAAACTTGGTGGCGTGAGCCCGTCCGCGATGGCGAGGATGCCGATATCGGCGTGGTGGTGGAAGCCGGCCTCATCCCCTGTGCCTCCATCAAGATCAGCGACAGCAGCAGCACCAATCTACAGGTTAGCTTTCGCGATGGAGAAAACAAGCTCATCGGTGACATCATCAACCTTTCCGTAAGAGACGGCCAATTTGAAAAGAACAACTCGAACGAGATTTCTGTAAACGCCACGGCCGGATTCAACAATCCCACCACGATTAATCCTTACATCAACCAGGACATCAAACCCTGGACACTTGCCATCGTCGAAGGCGGCTCATCAGACGAACCAATCGTCAAAACCCGTATCGAAGCCAATCGCAAAGAAAAATAAAAACTCATGTCCGATAATCCTACCCCTCTTGTGCCCGTCGAAGGCTGGCACGTCATGCACCTCTACTACTCCGTCGATCACAGCCAGTGGTCACTTCTCACCGAAGCCGAACAACGTCAGGCCAAGACCGAGCTGAGTGAATTGGTTCAGGAAATCCGTTCCCATAAAGACACCCAGCTCCTCATCTTCGCCGTTGCCACTCCCAAGGCCGACATCGGTTTCATGCTTCTCACTCCCGACCTTCATGACGCCACCCATTTTGAAAAACGCCTCACCCTCGCCCTCGGACCAGACGTTCTTACCCCGACCTATTCCTACCTGTCCCAAACCGAACGATCGGAATACACCACCACCTCCGAGCAATACGGAAAAGACACCCTCGTCGGAGAAAAAGGCATGACCGAAGGCAGCGAGGAATACGTAACAGCCATCAAGGAGTTCGACGAACGCATGACGCACTACCTTCAGCACCGCCTTTATCCCGTTCTCCCCGACTGGCCCGCCATCTGTTTCTACCCGATGTCAAAGCGCCGTTCGCCAAATGATAACTACAACTGGTATTCCCTCGATCACGCCGCCCGCGCCCAGCTCATGAAGGGCCACGCCACCACCGGCCGAAAATACTCGGGGAAAATTCTTCAGCTGATTACCGGGTCCACCGGACTCGACGAGTACGAATGGGGCGTCACTCTCTTGGCCAAAGACACCATCGAGATCAAAAACATCGTTTACGAAATGCGCTTCGATGAAGTCTCCGCACGCTTTGCCGAATTCGGCGATTTCTACATCGGGATGCAACTTCCGCTCAACGAACTCTTCAAACGCATCTGCCTCTAGCAGCATGAAATCCCTCTGGTTTAGCATTCTCGCCCCCCTTCTATTGGCGTCCTGCTCCAACTATCAGCAGGACTTCCGGGGGGCCTCCATCACCAAGCCATCCCCTACTCCAACCGGCCCGTGGAAGGGCACATGGAAGAGCGAAGTCAACGGCCATCACGGCCCGCTTTGGTGCATCATCACAAAGGACGAGGCTTTGCCCGACACCTACAACTTCCGCTACCGCGCCGGCTGGGGCATACTGCAGTTCGGCGACTACACCCACCGGATCGCGACCACGAAGAAGGACCAGATTCTTCCCTTAAACCACTCCATGACCCTCCCCGGAAACTTCGGCACCTACCGCATTAAAGGCGAGGTCAGTCCCGGTGAATTCAAAGCCAGATTTCAAGGCAACGGCGACAAGGGAACAATGATCCTCACCCGCCCTCATGACCAGTAGAACAGTCAGGATACCTGTTTCACCTGACCCGGTGTCCGCGCGTCACTCACACCACGGCTCCACCGGCAACAAGCCCGCCGCAGCATCCCTTGCTCCCTGCGAAGGGAAAAGATAGAGCGCGTAACCACCGTGACCGCCTCCGCAATATTTCCGCGCCACACTGCCTGAAATTTCAGGCAACTCCTCCATCCCCTCGCCCAACTGGGCCGAATAGGACATCAAAACCGCCTCGGCAAGTTTGGCAATCGACTCCGCCATCACCGCTTCCCGCGCCATCGCGCCCGCGCGTTCAATCAAATCATAATCACGCTCAAAACCCACCGCAACCGGCGTGTCATGCTGCTTTCCGGTCCAGAGCAATCCCATGCACCCGTTCAAAAACGACCCATCCCGCTTCAAATCCAGACGCGGCCTTGGCCCGCTCTTCCAAACACAAATCCCGGTCTCCCGGATAACCGCCGGATCCTGCCAACCCACTCCCAAATCCAGCTCGAACTGCACTGAATCTTTTCCGTTCAACAAGGCCCAAGCCCCACTCCCTCCCAACCCAGCCTTCTGCTCGTAAGGCCAATCCTGCAGACTCACTTTTGGCGAAATCGCGCAGTTCACAATAAAACCGCCGTCGCGCGCATGCTTCGGAACGTCCAGCCACCCCCCACCAAAATCAACCCGCAAGGGGGCCTCCTTCACTCCGCTGATCCGGTTCACAATCGCCGTCGTCGAAATGGGCTCAAACATCGGCGGAGTCTTCGGCAAGCGAACATACCGGCACCCCACCTCCGCACAGAGCTCCTCCTTGATATCACCATACTGATCATCCTCGGTAACCGCCAAAATATCAGGCTTCAACTCCCGGAAAATCGGCTCAAAGTCCAGCCCCTGCCTCTCTCCGCTCCCTGCGACCACCTCATCCACCATCACCAATGCCCGCAAAAGCGCCGCCTTGTGATCGTCCGGCAGCGAAGGTCTCCTCCCTTTGTGCTTCCACAAGATCTCCTCATTCGCAAATGAAACAGTCAAATAGTCACCCAGACTCCGCGCCTCCTCAAAAAATTGCAAATGCCCTGCATGTAAAATGTCATAACAACCTGAAACAAATACCATCGTCATCGCTTGTCTGATTCAATCACGCCTCCCTAGCTGGACAAGTCTTTCTCAATTCCCTAGGGTCGGCAGATGAAGTTTGTCATCCTTCTCCTGTTACCTCTCACTGTCCTCGCTGAAAAAAAGCGACCCAATATCGTTTTCTTTTTCACCGATGACCACGCCCCCCACGCCATCGGAGCGTATAATGGCTGGCTCAAATCGGTAAATCCGACTCCGGAAATCGACAAACTCGCCGCCGACGGCATGCTGTTCGAGAACTCCTTCTGTACCAACTCCATTTGCGGCCCCTCCCGTGCCGTCATCATGAGCGGCAAGCATAGCCATAAAAATGGCTTCATGAACAACGGAAACTCCTTCGATTGGAATCAGCAAATCTTCCCGAAAATCCTCCGGGCAGCCGGCTACCACACCGCCCTTTACGGGAAATCCCACCTCAAAGGGAAACCCCAGGGCTTCGACTCGTGGGCCGTTCTCCCCGGCCAGGGCGACTACTACAACCCCGCCATGATCACCCCCGAGGGCCGCAAGGTTGTTCCGGGATACTGCACCGACATCGTCACCGACATGGCCATCGACTTTATCAAGGAGTCAAAAGAACTCGGTAAACCCTTTATGCTGATGTGCCAGCACAAGGCACCCCACCGCACCTGGATGCCGGCTCTTCGCCACCTCCACCTCTACGATGACATCGAGATCCCCGAGCCAAAAACTCTCTTCGATCAGTACGAAGGCCGAATTCCCGCCCAGCACCAGGAGATGGAAATCGACCGACACATGTACCTCGATCACGACCTCTTCACCGACCTCACTCCCGATCTCGACTTTCCAAAACAACGCGAACCCAGTCAAGACCGCTCCGCTTACATGAACATGAAACGCATGACTCCGGAGCAACTCCAAGCCTGGCGTGCCGCCTATGGACCCAAGGACAAAGCCTTCCGCGAAGCCAAGCTTACCGGTCGCGACCTCGTCCGCTGGAAATTTCAACGCTACGCCAAGAACTACCTCCGCGCCATCAAGGGTGTCGATGAAAACCTCGCCCGCCTTCGTAAAGCCCTCGAAGAGCAAGGCCTCGCCGACAACACCGTCTTCGTCTATTCCTCCGACCAAGGCTTCTATATCGGTGACCATGGCTGGTATGACAAACGATGGATGTACGAAGAATCCTTGAAAATGCCCCTCATCGTTTCATGGCCCGGCGTCATCAAGCCCGGCTCGCGAAATACCGACCTTGTCCAAAACCTCGACTACGCGCAAACCTTCCTCGACATGGCCGACGCTAAAATCCCCGGCGACATGCAAGGTGCCTCACTCGTCCCGCTTCTCAAAGGCAACAAGCCCAACGACTGGCGCAAGTCCATCTACTACCACTACTACGAGTATCCTTCCTACCACCAGGTCCCCCGCCACAACGGCATTCGGACTGACCGCTACAAACTCATCAACTTCTACGAGTTTGGAGAGTGGGAATTCTATGATCTCAAAACCGACCCCGACGAACTCAAAAACCTTTACGGAAACCCGGAGAAAAAAGACCTCATCGAGCATATCCGCAAACAGCTCCTCGAATTACAAAAAGACTACGGTGACGAAACCGTCCTCAAGGAAAAGCCGCAGGAGTGGAAAACCAAAATGCGCACCACCACCAGTGTCAAAACCAAAGCAGATTTCCGCCCGCGCGTTAAGTAGACGAAAGCTTTCGCCTTCGTTTCCTACCCAGGTCGGCAAAGCCAAAAACTAGCCACCAAAATCTAGCTGAGTTGAAATTGCCGACTGCGGGACAACCAGTCTCAATCGCTTTATTTCGATCCGGTGGGAAGATTACGGCCGGCAGTTTCATGGATAGCCTGGAGGCCAAATCACTTTGAGACCTCATTTACAACACACTCACTTTTTCCCGTGCTCCGCAAACGACTTCATGCCCACCCCTGAAGCGCTCCCCGTCTGGAAGATCCACAATGGCATTCTGCGCACTCTGCAAGCAGGGCAGCCACCTCGTTCTCGTCGCACCAACGAGATCAGGAAAAACAACCTAGGTAATTCAAATGTTACTTGAGGCAGGAACAGGCGGAGACAAGATCATCGTCGTCCATAATCTCGGAGCAAGGGTTCGCTCAAGCAGGAGACGCAAACTCAGATGCGAAAGTTGGCCAAGAAACCAGAAAGAGTGAAAGATTACTTCAAATCTGAGAATCTGTGACATGGACCATGATTCTTGGCCGAGTTAATAAAACAACAAAATGTCCATTTGCCTCTTCCGGAATCCGAAGTGGGATTCGCTCCTGAATTTGAAAGCCACGATCCAAATCCACCGTTTGGTCCACCCACAAACCTGCCAAAACCAATGATCCGTCTCATCCTTCTCACGCTTCTCCCCTTCGTTTCGATTGCTGCCGAACGCCCGAACATTCTCTGGATCACGACCGAAGACAACGCGTCCCATTGGCTCGGCTGCTATGGAAATCCGGAGGCCCAGACCCCGAACCTGGATGGCCTGGCCAAGAAAGGGACCCGCTTCACCGCCGCGTATTCAAACGCGCCCGTCTGTGCAGTCGCCCGCGCTACCATTCTCATGGGTAGATATTCACCCTCGATGGGGACCCAGCACATGAGAAGTCGTCACACCATTCCAGCAGATCTCAAAAGCTACGTGCACCACCTGCGGAAAGCAGGCTACTACTGCACCAATTCTTCGAAGACGGACTACAACTTCGCTGGAAACGACAAGAGCCACTGGAACGATTGCTCGGGGCGAGCCCACTACAAAAACCGCCCGGAAGGATCCCCCTTCTTTGCCATTTTCAATCTGACCACGTGTCACGAAAGCTCCCTCTTTCCAACCAAGTTTGAAAAGAGCCGCAAGTCCGGCTTCGTCCCGAAGAAAACCCGCCTCAACCCTGCCGACCTCACCCTCCCCGGCCACCTTCCCGATCTCCCCGAAGTCCGCCGCGATATCGCCCGCTACCATGACATCATGACCTCGACCGATGTGCAGATCGGCAAAATTCTCGCCCGGCTTGAGGACGACGGCCTGACCGATGACACCATCATCTTTTATTATGGAGACCACGGTGGTCCCACGCCTCGCGGCAAACGCTACCTCCATGACACCGGCGTGCGCATTCCCATGATTGTACATGTTCCGGAGAAGTGGCGAAGTCTCTCACCATTCACCCCCGGAAAACCCAGCGATGAAGTCGTTGCCTTCGTCGACCTTGCTCCCACTGTCCTCTCCATCATCGGAACAAAGGATGACAACATGCAGGGACGCCCCTTCCTTGGGAAAAATCGGGTGGAGCCTGCTGAAGCTCATCACGCCTTTCTTTTCGCCGACCGCTTTGACGAGATCTATGGTCTCCGCCGCGGGCTGACTGATGGAAAGTTCAAATACGTCCGTCACTTCACCCCTCACGTTTGGGCCGCGCCGTATTCCTTCTATCAATTCCAGATGCCTTCGTGGGTGGCCTGGCAAAAAGCCTGGAAGGAAGGAAAACTGAAAGGTGTCCAGGCATCGATCTGGGAAAATGATCAGGCGACCGAAGAACTTTACGACATCCGGAACGATCCGTGGGAACTTAAAAACCTCGCCCAAGACCCTGCCTTCAAAGAGCGCCTCATCACAATGCGCACGGCACTCAAAAACAAGATGACCGAAATCCGGGATACCGCACTTGTTCCCGAGCCGCTCTTCGAGGCCGTGGCAGGCGGGCAGCCTATTGCCACAGCCGTTGGTCAGAAAGATTTCCCTTTGGCAAAACTCCTCAATCTCGCCTTCGTGGCCTCGGATAATGAAATCAAACATATCGGGACGCTTCGAACTGCCGCCACTTCCGACAACCCCGTCGAACGATACTGGGGGCTCAGTGGCCTTGTCACCCTTGGCAAAAAAGCCGCTCCCGCAAAAGACCTTCTCGTCAAAAGCCTGACCGATCCCAAAACCATCAACCGTGCGCAAGCAGCCCAAGCCCTCTATCGCATCGGTGACAAAAAGGTGGCTCTGCAGGCGCTCGCCTCCGAACTCACAAACGATGAACTTTCCCGGACCAATCAGGCCTTGATTGTGAATACTTACATGCAGCTGCGTGAGACCAAGGCCGTTCCAAACTCATGGTTGGCGAAAGCCAGACAGAGCAAAGGTGGAAATCCCCGGCTCGACGTTTTGGCTGAGAGCTTGAAGTTCCTGGAATAATCCGATCTCTCCGGTCGCCGCATTCCCTCTCCACATGCTCGACCCTGTGAAAGCCTATGAAGTGCAGCAAAAAAAGCGAAAATTTTAGCTCGTCGGCAAAGTCGTTTGGTCATCGGAGTTTTAAAATATCCTGAATTCACGATCGCATGGAATTACATTGATTTAAGGAGAAAAATACCAATGGACTTTTCCCGAAAGATTCCAGCCGTTTTTTTAGGTCGGAAGCATTCCTCTGGACGATTTTTCTTGGCACTTGCCATATCATCGGAAAAAGCCAGTCTTCCGCGCATCAAAACCCGTCATACAAATGAGCGAATTCCACGTAGTACCTGCAGCTAAACACGATGAATTAGTCACCGCCGCCTATCAGGCTCGAGGCTACAACGCCGATGAATCAGCCGTTGCCGCCTCCGTCTGCCAGGACGCCACCCGCCACGGAATTCGCACTCACAATGCCCTCAAGGCCCTCCACCTCGATCACCTCTTCGGCTCCGCCACCGGTGGCTGCGTTCCCGGCGCGGAGATCGAAGTCGTCAACAACCGCTTCAAAGCCTCCGAAGTCTGGAACGCCAACAAGAAGCTTGGCCAGGCCGTCGCCGTCGCCGCCATTGATCGCTGCATCGAAATAGCCGACGAATACGGCGTTGGGCAAGTCGCCATCGACAACGCCTTTCACTACCTCTGGGGCGGTGGCTACGTCATGAAGGCCGCCGAAAAAGGCTACATCGCGTACACCAACTGTACCTCGACCTTGGCCGAAGTGGTTCCCTTCTTTGGCAAATTCCCCACCCTTGGTACCAATCCCCATTCGTGGGGATTCCCCACCCAGGAGGCAAACGGCTTCCCCATAGTCATCGATTGGGCCACTTCCACGGTTGCCATGGGCCGCGTTCAGCAACTCAAGCGCGAAGGCAAGCCTCTCCCTCCCGGAGCCGCCGTTGACAAGGACGGAAACGAAACCACCGATCCTAACGAAGTCGCGTCTCTCCTGCCCTTCGGAGCTCACAAAGGCTACGGCATGGCCCTCATCAACGAGCTTGTCGGCGGCTTCATCGGCGGAAACATCCCCACCGAGCGCGGCCGCGAAGGAGCCAAGACCACTTCCTGCTTCTACTTCCAGGTCATCCACCCGGATGCCTGGTCTGGCGGAGCATTCGTCCACGGCAACCAATCTACCAACATGAAAGTTGTCATCGACGACATCCTCGGGCACGGAAATGAAAAATGCCTCCTCCCCGGCCAGATCGAAGCCGGCTTCCGCAGGCGCACCGACGCCGCCGGCGGCCTTCTTTTCTCCGCCGCCGAGCTTGCCGAATTCAAGGAATTGGCCGATGAAGTGGGCCACAGCGGTTGGGAACTCGAAAAGTTCCCCGAAGAATCCGCGTAACAATTGATACCCTCTCTCCATGCCAAACTACGACTACAAATGCGAAAAGTGCGACCACGTCTTTGAGGTCTTTCAGAGTATGAATGACTCCAAGCTCACCGACTGCCCGCAGGAAAGCTGCGATGGTCAGGTCAAGCGTCTGCTTGGCACCGGCTCCGGCATCATCTTCAAAGGCTCCGGCTTTTACGAAACCGACTACCGCTCGGATTCCTACAAAGCCGGCGAGAAGAAAGCCTCCGAATCAAGCTCGCCAAAACCGGAGAAGAAGGAGTCCAAGCCCGCCAAGTCCTCGGACTAAACATGCTTTCCTGACCCGACTAGCCCTCGAAGCTTGTCTCATCGCAAATTCTACCTGAAGATAAGGCCATGAAGCGTTTCTTCATCCTTTTCACCCTCGTACTCGTCGGAGCGCTTGGCTACGGAATCTACCTTAGCTTTCAGTCGCAGGATCTTTCCGACATCAAGGGCAGAATGGAGAATGATCGCGAAAAGAATCCCTCCAGCGTTCCCGGCCTCATTCAGTTGGCCGCAAAGGACCGCAGCAACAGCGTCACCATAACCGAACGTCAGCTCAACACCTGGCTCGCCACCAAGCTCAAGGCCCGCCAGGAAGGGCTCCTCGCCGATCACGTCAAAATGAAGGGTGTCTGGGTCCGTTTCGATGAAGAGGAGGGCGGTCGCGCCGAAATCATCATTGAGCGGGAAATTAAAGGTCACCCCCAGACCGTCTCCAAGTTTGTCCGCATCGAACGCAAGAAGAAGGAGGACGGGTCCTTCACCACTTATGTTTATGAGGATGGAGGCCGCATCTGGAATCTCCTCGCCGCCGGAGGCCGCTTCGGTCCCGCCCGTGTTCCACAGGGTTTTCTCTTCTTCACCCACGATGCCTTCCAGGGGCTGCGGGATTTATTTTCCGAGGAGCTGACCTCCATGGAAGAAGAAATCACCAAGCGCGGGGGCGGACGCATCATCTTCGAAGAAGACCAAATGCGCATCGACTTTCCGAAGAACTAATCGGAACTCAGCGATTGAGCCAGATGATCGAGGCCCCCTGGTTGTTCCGGTCGCCCGCAAATCTCGCGCCTACCTCCTCCGCCAGATGCCGCAGGAACGCTGTCGCCCGCGGCCCGATGATCGACTGTCCCGTCCTCGATCCATATCCGTGTACAATCTTCAATCTCGCATGCCGGTAGTAAATCGCCTCGTCAAGAGCTGCCACAATCTTCTCCCGCGCATGTTCCCAGGTCTCACCTGCGTGCGCCACATCCACTTCCAGCATCCCCTGCCGCACCTCGCGCGGCGCCAAGCCATCGCACTTCGGGCAATGATCCCCCCCGAAGCGATCGATAGGAAATCCACATTCCGGGCACTCCCGCATCGCCCTTAAATCCGGAAAAAGATCTCCCGCTTGTAAAGCGCCCGGCACAGCCAGAGCACCAGACCCATTCCACCCAGCGCAACCAAAAGAGCACCCAACCCGGGCACCATCCCATCCGCCCAATCCGCCACCGGACCACCTAGGATTCGCCCCGCGATCGTATTGAAATCAACCACGCTCGACAGCAGATAAATCGTAATCGGATTCATCCCGATCCATACCAATGGCATCGCCCACATCTTCACCCTCACCACATCCATCACCAAATAAAAGAAGGACAATAAAACCAAACTCCATCCGCCCGCAAGCACCACGAAACTGGAAGTCCACAGGTTCTTGATCACCGGATGATACCCGCCCCAGAAATTCCCCGCCAAGATCAAAGCCGCCCCAACCGCCCCCAGAATCAAAGCCTTGTTGACCTTAACCATCCGTTCGTTCTTCAAAAGCAAGCCTGCAAAAACCCCTAAGAGGCATGTCGCAACCGCCGGGAAGGTCGAGAGAACCCCCTCCGGATCGTGCGTCACCTTCCACTTGAAAAACGGCAGGTATTTCGAATCAAACCAGTTCGTGATGTTTCGTCCCTCCTCAAAACTTACCGCCCCCTGACCCGGCACCGCGACAAAGGATAAAAGCGCCCAGTATCCCCCAAGCAAAATCACAAAGGCCGCCACCAATCCACGCACCGGCAAGTAAATAAACAGTAACCCGGTCACCAAGTAACAAATCCCGATCCGCTGCAACACCCCCAGCAAGCGCACCCCTTGATTCGTCCCCGTATCATACCAACCCTTCGAAATCCCTCCGTAATAAATGATCCCGACCAACCAAAGCAAAAGACCTCTCCAAATCACCCGTCGCACTGCATCGCGCCGATCCCCCGGCGCTAGCAACTTGCGTAAAGAAAACACCAAGGAGGTCCCCACAATAAAAACAAAGGAAGGGAAGATGAGATCGTAAAAACGAAACCCCTCCCACTCCACATGCTTCAGCTGCGTCGCCACCGTATCTAGTGCCTCTGATTGCAGCCCGTTCAAATTGGCGAGTGCATGTGCCAGCGCTTCACCGCCCACAATCCAGAACATTATAAAGCCCCGAAAAGCATCCAGCGACATCAATCGTCCCTCGGGCAACGGAATGGAATAAGGAGAAACTTCCTCTGACATTCCGAAACCTTATCAACTCCGGTTCCTGCTGACAACCCTCTGAAGAAGACCCTCGGGGCCATCGCACCCATTCCTCACCCCAACAAACTTCAAACTTCCAACTCACCTCAAAATGTGATCCTAAAGCCCCCGTCATGACTTCGGCAGAGATTCGCACTAGCTTCCTAGACTTCTTTAAAGAGAAACAACACACCGTCGTGCCCTCCGCCTCCATTCTGCCGCAGTCCCCCGGACTTCTCTTCACCAACGCCGGGATGAACCAATTTGTCCCCTATTTCCTCGGCTCCGCAAAACCTCCCTACGATCCTCCCCGCGCCGCCGACACCCAGAAGTGTATCCGCGCCGGCGGCAAGCACAACGACCTGGAGGACGTCGGCTACGACACCTACCACCACACCTTTTTCGAGATGCTAGGGAACTGGTCTTTCGGCAACTACTTCAAGAAAGAAGCCATCGCCTGGGCTTGGGAACTCGTCGTCGAGCGCTGGGGCCTGCCCGCCAATCGGCTTTACGCCACCGTCTATGCACCCGGCGAAGGTGACCCGTCCGAGTTCGACCAGGAAGCCTATGACATCTGGAAAGGCTTCTTCGAAAAAGCCGGCCTCGATCCCAAGGTCCACATCGTCAACGGCAATGTCGAAGACAACTTCTGGAAAATGGGCGATACAGGCCCCTGCGGTCCCTGCTCCGAACTCCACGTCGACATGACCCCTAAGGGCGACACCGGCGGCAAGCTCGTCAACATGGACTCGGATCTCTGCATCGAGATCTGGAACCTCGTCTTCATCCAATACAACGCGGAAGAAGACGGCACCTACCGCGACCTTCCAGCGAAGCACGTCGATACCGGCATGGGCTTCGAGCGCGTCTGCTCCCTGATCCAAAATACCAAAGGCTTCACCGACTTTTCGGAAAAACCGACCAACTACGCAACCGACGTCTTTCAACCCATCTTCCGAAAGCTTGAAGAACTCTCCGGTAAAAAATACCACGACGTTTATCCCGGAGACGAAAGCGACGCCCTCGACGAAGCGATTGCCTTCCGCGTCATCGCCGACCATATCCGCACTCTCAGTTTTTCCATCGCCGACAGCATCATCCCGGGCAACAACGGGAGAAACTACGTCCTCCGCCGTATTTTGAGACGCGCCGTCAAATACGGTCGCACCCTCGGCTTCGATGGCAACGAACCCTTCCTCCCCAAACTGGTCGACACTCTTGTCGCAGAGTTCAGCCACATCTTCCCCGAGATCAAATCCCGCGCCGAAGTCATCAAAGAAACCCTCGCCACCGAGGAAGAATCTTTTAACAAGACCCTGGATCGAGGAATGGAAAAATTCGAAAAGGCCGCCGATGGAAAAATCTTCCCGTCCGAAGACGCCTTCCAACTCTACGACACCTACGGTTTTCCCCTCGACCTCACCGCCCTCCTTTGTCGCGAGCGGGGCATCACCCTCGATGAAAAAGCTGTCGAAGACCGCATGGAAGAAGCCCGCGAACTTTCACGCGCTTCTCAAAAGAAAACGATCGTCCGCGCCACCGACATCTCCACCGATGCGGTGACCAAATTCATCGGCTTCGAAGAAGATTCCTGCGAAGCCACCGTTCTCGAAATTCACGGTGACCTCGTCATCACCGACAAGACACCATTCTTCACCACTATGGGTGGCCAGGAAGGCGACACCGGAACAATCGGTGAGGCGACCATCACCAATACCCAGCAAATCGGCTCCGCCGTAGCCCACCAAATCGAAGGCAAAATTCCCGCAGTCGGAGACATCGTCACCCTCACCATTGATCGAGACCGCCGCGCTTCCATCGAAGCCCACCACAGCGCCACCCACCTTCTCCACTGGGCCCTCCACGAAGTCGTCTCACCCGACGCCGCCCAGCAAGGTTCCAGCGTCTCACAGGGCCGCCTCACTTTCGACTTCAATTCCAAGGCTCTGACACCAGACCAACTCACCGCACTCGAAGAGAAGGTGAATGCCTCCATCGAGGCAGGTGACACCGTCTCCTGGATCGAAGTAGCCCACAGCGAGGTCAAGGACCGCAGCGACATCATGCAATTTTTTGGAGATAAGTACGGAGAACTCGTCCGCGTCGTCCAAATCGGCGGCGGCGACAAGACCCTCGACGGTTACTCCATGGAACTCTGTGGCGGCACCCACGTCCGCAACACCTCCAAAATCGGACTCTTTAAAATCAAGTCGGAAGGCTCCACCGGAGCAGGCATTCGACGCATCGAAGCCCTCTGTGGCGAGGCCGCCTGGAATTGGTTACGCCACGACCTCGAAAAATCAGCCAAAGAAGAGGACGAACTTCAGAGCAAAATCAGTGAAACCAACCAAGCACTTGCCGCAGCTCAACAGCCCAAAGTTGCCATCCCCCAGCTTCCCCACATCATGGGATCCCTGCTCACCGAAGGTGGCACCTTCCATCAGCTGAATTCCACTTACCTCAGCTACAAACAGCACCTCGCGGAGCTCAGCGAACTCAAAATCGAGAGCGACAAGGCTCTCAAAAAAGCCCAGGCTGCCGGAGCGGCCCGCATGGCTGATTCACTCATCGCTGACCAAAACCTCACCGAAAACATCGTCATCTCCGCCGAAGGAGCCCCGGCCCTTCTCCAGGAGTTACTGAATGGCTTGAAGAAGATTCACTTCACCCAAGCCGCCTTCCTCATCGTCGACGATGGCGAAAAACTCCACCTTGGTGCCCTTTGCGGTGAAGACGGAAATAACAAGGGCCATGGTGCCGGAAACCTCATCAAAAACCTCGGCCCCATTGCCGGAGGCAAAGGGGGTGGCAAGCCCGACATGGCCCGTGGTGCCGCCTCCGAGCGCGACAAACTCGACGACCTTATCACCGCCGCCAATACGGAGCTTGGACTTTAGTCCGTGGTCCGGGCGGGCATCAAAGCCAACGCTTCAATGGCGCCTACTGAAACGCAAAGACCAATCCTCCGCGTCCGGAGGCTTGCCCTCCCTTAAATACGGGAAATTTTCCCAGATCAAAGAGCGAATCGTGCGCTCCATCGACGGCCTGTCCAACTTTTAAGATCGGGCCGTTTGCCGATGGGCCGGATCCTGTCCCAAGGCAACGCACCCCAGGAACCCGGCATGATCACCCAGTTCGGGCGCTACAATCAGCTCCACGGAATTTGGCAACTGCAAGTAGCCATTGACCAACCCGACTAGCTCTTTCCACACGATCGGAAACAACTGACTTTGATTCATCACGCCTCCGCCAAAAATAATCTTCTCTACCGGAGCAATCGTCAGAACATTCACACACGCTTGCGCAAGGTAATGGGCCTCCAGTATCCACGCCGGATGATTGACCGGTAATTCTTCGGCCTTCCTGCCCCAACGTTTCTCAATCGCAGGACCACTGGCCAAGCCCTCCAAGCAATCTTTATGAAATGAGCACACTCCCTCAAAATCATCTTCGCGATGCCTCGTCACCCGCATGTGCCCCATCTCGGGATGCCCTGACCCATGCACCAACGAACCATCGATCATCAGACCTCCTCCAATTCCGGTTCCCACCGTAAAATAAGCGACATGCTTGAGACCCTTCGCCGCCCCCCATCTCGCTTCGCCAAACAAGGCCGCATTGACATCGGTCTCAAACACCACCGGAACATCACCAATCGCCCTTCGAAGGGGCCCCAGCAAATTCGTCTGCGCCCAGTCAGTCTTGGGCGTCGAGGTGATGAAACCATAGGTCGCCGACTTCTCATCAAGATCAGCCGGCCCGAAGGTCCCGATGGCCAGAGCCTCCGCATTCCCGTGGAAAGATTGTACTCGCTCGAAGAATTCCACCAAATTTCGGATCGTTTCCTCTGGATTCGTAGTCGGAATTTTAACGTGCGACAAAACCTCACCAGGTCCGCGCGAAAGCGCCGCCACCATTTTTGTTCCGCCTGATTCGAGGGCCGCCACCAATCTTCTGTTCATCTCACATCAGTGCCTACCAGACCAAGCAACCCGGGTAAACGCCAGATGGCACTTGTCAAAAACATCTTTTGCCGATAGTGCCCTTTTCGTGGCCGACTTTCGATTTGAAAACCTTGAAGTATGGAAAATGGCAACCGAGATCGGGCATCGCATTGCCGACCTCGCCGATGGCATTGATTCCCTTGGAAAAACCACCTTTGCCAACCGCCTGCGCGAATGCAGTTACCTTATCTCCGGCATCCTCGCCGAAGGAAGCAGCTGCCCGACCAAGCCTGAATTCGCCGTCTTTGTGGGACAAGCCCGCGGAGCGACTCTGGAAATTGCCAACCTCATCATTTTCTTTTCCGAACGCGAGCTCATTTCCGAGGAAGACGAGACCAATCTTATCAACATGCTGAAGCGCGAGTCCAAGATGCTCGACAACTTCCGCCAAAGTCTCGAGCGCGCCGGCCAGCCCGATCCGGTCGGAGCTTAGAGACCATCTGAAAAAGGCGGGTCCGCTGATCCCGGGCAATTGCAGATCAACTCAGGCGAACCATGTAGCTCGTCGTTCCGTCAGGGCCGGCATTGCGGGAGTCGGCGAGCTCATTCCTATCAAAAAAGTCACAAGAAGTTTTTACCACAAACCGCTCCCTTGGACTGGATGGCAGGGCAAACGAAACGCTGATCTCTTGATTTCACCCCGCCTAAACAGGTCACGATCGGCCATCCGGAACGATGAATCAGAGTGACAAGGTGCATCGAAAAGGAAGTCTAAATTTTTGATCGCGCAAAACGGAAACTCCCACCACCGGGACGCTCGTGCTAGCGGAGGGAACTGAAAGGACGTCTGAGATAAAGCGTGGCAACATAAACCAAATCATCCTCGTCACCCTCTCCAAGATTATTGATCTCTTTGGTTATCTCCCACCCCGTCTTCTTGAGGAGATTCTTCAACGTCGCGTCGGTGAAAAATCGCAGCCTCTGCTCGGTCTCTTCCCTCTTCAAAGCGTCCCCCGAAGCATCCTTTAAGGTATAACGATGCTTCCGCACCAGGCTTCCAGTCTGCTCCTTGATTTTATGCCGCGTTTCCAACTTTCCGCTTCTTCCGCCCAGCAAATCAACCTCTCGATCAAAATACCATTCGTTCTGCGGCAGATCCCCCGATATTTCAGCCCATGGGAAAAACAAGGTCAGGTAAAGATGGTTTGTCTGTTCCCTCAACCGCTGGAGTTGTTTTTGGGGATCGGGAAATAACTGGAAAGTGAACGCCGGAATGACAATTGCGGAATACTCACCCTCATGTTTTTGCCACTCCTGTTCCAGCACCCCCGCATCAGGAAAATTCTTTCGTGAGAGCTTCGCCATCTCAGGCGAGCATTCGAGCCCCAGCACCTCGTGTCCCGCCGCCACCAGGGGACCGAGCAAGCGCCCGGACCCGGAACCAACATACAAACACTTCCCCTCCTTCCCCCGAAGAAACCCCTCCAATAAAGGCAACTCGCTAGGAGCATCTTCCGCCTCCCAAAATAAGTCATGCCATGAAGCCTCAAACCCTTCGTAACCTGAACTCATGAATCCGACTTCCCCCCTGCCGCTTCTTTCTTTTTCAACGCCTTCGTCTCAGGACCATCCTGTTCAATCACGAGCGAATGAATAGTCATTGGACCTTCAATTTTCTCGGCTCCGGACAAGACCGGACTCAACTTCTTATCCTCGGTTTCCGTGAAAAGAATCATAGCATTATCGCCATGTATCCTCTTGAAATCTGCCAGCGTAAAAACATCCGTCAGCAGAGTCGACTTCATTTCGGCGCCCCGTCTCACAAACGAACTTAGCTCGGTAAATCTTGGACCACCCAGAAAACAGAAGCGACCCCGCATATGATTGGCAACCGCTTTCTGATGGTGAACATGCACGTCAGCCGGAGTAATCTGCCACACATTAGCCTTCCCAAATCGATGCTGGAATTCGCGCGCAGCCAGCGAGTTCACCTCGTTGTTTGGAGTGGCCGCGACGAGGTGACCAAGGCCTGAAAAATCAATTTCCTCTTCGGCATACTCGGAAAGAATATTGGCCCGCACCGCCTGCAATCCCTCAAGCCTCGCGGTCGATACTTTCTCGAAACGCGTATCCAACAAAAGGCAGTGGTACCCCTCGTTGACAAGACCCTTCGCCACCGTCCGGATCCATGGATCAGCCCCGGCAAAGAGAATTCCGGTCGGATTGGCATCGGACAAGCCAAGCCGCCGCGCCAGCGGCGCTGCCAGCAACCCGTAAAAGGTCACTGTTCCCAAAATCACAATGAAAACCAGTGGGACCAACTCACCCGCCTCTCCGGCCAAAGCGACATAAGTTTCGTTATCAGGATTTGCCTTGGCCGCCCCGGTAATCTGAAGGGCAAAGACCGATGTCACCGCCGCTGCCACGATTCCCCGTGGAGCGAGTAGGGCCAGAAATAGCCTTTCGCGGAAAGTCATGCGGTTCGATCCTAGGTTCGCCAAAAAGACAGAAGCCGGGCGAACCACCAAAATAAGCGCGACAAGAAACAAGAGCCCCTTCTGCCACACCATCTGAATCTCCGGTATCCCAATCCGCCCGGAAAGCATCAGAAAAAGAAGTGAAATGATAAGCACTCTCAAGTTCTCCTTGAACTCAAGAATATGCCGCACCGAGACCTTTTTCTGATTCGCCAGAGCCACACCTAAAACGGTCACAGTAACAAGACCCGCTTCGTGCTGGATGGCATTCGACCCGGCGAATGCCACCCCCACCAGAGCCAGAAAAAACATGCTTTCCAGGAAGTCTGGAATCAGATGACGAACCATCAATATTTCCGTCACCTTCGCCAACCCCCATCCAAGCCCTCCCCCGACCACCAGAGTCTTCAGCAAAGCAATGGCGACATTGCCCCAGCCCTGCCCAAGCCCTCCTTCCTGGATCGTGATGAAAACCAAAACAGCTAGAACTGCGCCAATGGGATCCACCACAATTCCCTCCCACTTCACAATCGAGGCCACCTTGCGACGCGGCTTGATCAAGCGTAGCAAAGGAGCCACCACCGTCGGACCGGTCACCACCAATATCGCACCCAATAACGCGCAAATCTGCCAGTGGTATCCCAAAGTATAGCGAGCCACCACCGCGGTGAGACCAAAGGCCCAAACAACCGCCGTCGTGCATAGCTTCAACACCGGAGTACCGGCTTCCTTGAGCTCGGAAAACTTCAAGGTTAGCCCGCCTTCAAAGAGGATGATCGCCACGAAATAACCAACGAGGCTCAACAACGAGCTCTCGTCCTTGAGGTAATTGTCGATCCGAGTACCGGTAAAATGAGAGAGAGCAAAGCCAAAGATTAGCAAGAGCAAAATGGAAGGCAGCTTCATCCTCCAGGCAGACCATTGGGCCACCACTCCCAGAAACAAAAGAAACGCCAGATAGGCAAGTAAGCTCACGCGCAAAGACTGACTTCAATCATCATCGCAGCCAAGCCCCGATCTTATTTGAAAACAACCGCCAAATCAGCTAGCATCACCGTCGAATGAAACACCTCCTCATCCTCCTCGCTTTAACCACTTCCCTCGTCAGCGGGCGTTATGTCGAAGTCTTCGTCTGTCTCTGCGATAACGACCACCAGGCCATCGCTCCGGTGGGCAAGGCCATCGGCAACGGACTCGACCCCGCCGGCAATCTCTACTGGGGATGTTCCGATGGACTCTCAACCTACTTCAAGCGAAGCAAAAAGTGGAAACTCGTCGAAACCACCAAACCCAAGGACTCCGACATTCTGTGTGACGTTGAAATTCAAACATCACACCGGAAAAACCACCCTGACCGCCCACGCCTACCGGGGCGACCGGATGCGGGACTGCCTGGAAGAATTCTACACCACAACCCGCGATGCCGGGAAAGACGATCCCGTCGCCTTGATCGGCCACAACGGTATGATGGACAATATCGTCACTATTCCACAAGCGCCCGTCGATGATGAAGCAAGCAGCGCGATCGTCCTCGGCTGCCTGAGCGAAGGTCACTTCACCGACCCGCTCAAGAAGATGAATTCCAATCCCCTTCTCCTGACCCGGAGCCTGATGTATCCCGGATCCTTCATCCTGCACGACGCCATCGAGGTTTGGCTTAATAACGGGAGCAAGGCCCAGATCCGCGAAGCTGCCGCCAAGGCCTACGCGAAGAATCAAAAAATCTCCATCAAAGGAGCCCGCACCGTTTTCCCAGACCTCAGCAAGTAGCCGAAAGCTCCAGCTTTCGGACCATCAACCTTCACCGAAAGCAGGAACTTTCGGCTACCACGGCAGCGGGAAGGCTGCATTAAAGGCGAAGACCTTCTTGCGGATCCCGGCGAGCTTCTCGTCATCTTCACGAGCTTGCAAAGCTTCGTGAATGAGATCGGCCACCGTTTCGACATCGCTCTCTTTCATTCCACGGGTCGTCACCGCCGGCGTCCCGATCCGAATTCCGCTCGGCTTCATTGGGCCGGCTTCATCAAATGGAATCGAGTTCTTGTTCACTGTGATTCCAACCTTGTCGAGCGTGTCGGAGACAATTGATCCATCGAGACCAACCGGACGAAGATCGACCATGAAAACGTGGTTATCGGTGCCGCCGGAAACGATGCGGTAACCATTCCTGGCCAGTGCCGCCGACATCGCCTGGGCGTTCTTGATGACCTGCGCCTGATATTCCTTGAAGCCGGGCTCAAGTGCCTCACCAAAGCAGACCGCTTTGGCAGCGATAACATGCATCAGCGGACCACCTTGCACTCCGGGGAAAACGCGGCCGTCGATCTTCTTGGCATACTTCGCCTTGCACAGGATGATGCCGCCACGGGGCCCGCGCAGGGACTTGTGAGTGGTGGAGGTGACGAAGTCGGCATGCGGAACCGGGCTAGGATGCACTCCCGCCGCAACCAGTCCGGCGATGTGTGCCATGTCCACAAAAAGGTAGGCCCCAACCGCTTTGGCGATGCTGCCCATACGCTCGAAATCAATTTTCCGCGAGTAAGCACTCGCTCCGCAGGTGATCAACTTGGGCTGCACCTCCTTGGCCTGCGCTTCCAAAGCATCATAATCGATGCGTTCGTCTTCCGCACTCACTCCGTAATGAGTGACATCGTAAAGCCGACCCGAGAAATTTGCCGGATGGCCGTGCGTCAGGTGACCACCGTGGGCCAGATCCATCGTGAGAATCTTATCGCCCGGCTGCAACACCGCAAAATAAACGGCGGTGTTGGCCTGTGATCCCGAGTGAGGCTGCACGTTGGCGTGCTCGGCTCCAAAAATTTCCTTCAACCGATCAATCGCAAGTTCCTCGACGACATCGACATTTTCACATCCGCCATACCAACGTCGCCCGGGGTAGCCCTCGGCATACTTGTTGGTCAAAAGCGAACCCTGCGCTTCCATCACCGCCGGACTTGCAAAGTTCTCCGAAGCGATCAGCTCGATGTGGCTGCGCTGACGTTTCTCCTCGCCCACGATGGCTTCAAAAACTTCCGGATCAGTCATTGCAAGACGGGAACCCGAAGCTTTGCAGAGCCGACGCTCGTGCCGCCCACGTTCAAAAGCGGTCTCCAGAAAAACCTCAACCATCTCCAGGGCCACCTCCTGCTCGACGGCTTTCTGTCCGAGGCAGAGCACATTGATATCATTGTGGGAGCGTGAAATCTTCGTCTGATCAACCGTGCGCACATTCGCTCCGCGCACATCGCGAAAACGATTGGCAGCAAGGCAAACTCCCACTCCCGAAGTGCAGACCAAAATCCCTCGATCGATACGCTTTTCGTTCACCGCGCGAGCAACCTCGTTGGCGTAATCGGAATAGTCGACCGACTCTGTCCCATGAGTGCCATAATCGACAACCTCGCGCCCCGCCTTTTGCAAGGCCTCCACGATGGCATTTTTCAACTCAACTCCGCCGTGATCGGCCCCGACAGCAATGCGGTAAGAATCAGCACTCATAGAACACCCCTTCCGTTACCTCTCGCCACCGAAATGGCAAGCGCTCACTTTAAAAAGAAAAAAGTGAATACCGGCGGTGGCGGCACGCAAATGCCCCTCGAGCACCCCTATTCCTTCGGATCCGCCTCCTTGGTCTCCTGATCCTCTGGCGGTTCGGCATCTTGATCGGCGGTTTCGTTGTCAGCCCACTTCGCCTTCTTCACCGTGGAATTGTTCGATTTGTATTCGGCAACCTTCTTTTTGCCGTGCCAGAGCTTGATCCATACCCCCTCCAGATCGTCTTCAAGGTCGTTCCGCGAACCATCTGTGAAGACGAAATTAGGATCCAATTCCAAAATCTTCAGTGGCACCGACTTGGTCTTAACCATCGCAATCGCCCTATCGGCAACGGGATTCACCTTGACCCGCCCCCCGAAAAATTTGGGAGGACTATCAATCTCAACTTTCGCGCTGGCTTTCGGATCAACATAAATCCGGTAGCTCATTTCGAGCCTTTCCAGGGTCACCCTTGAGCGGTTTTCAATTTCGACTTCGAACCCCCACTCATCGGTCCTAATTTCACCGGATTGCACCTTGCCCATGGATCCTTTCTTGGTCCGCTTCTTGTCCACCTCGAATTCAAACTGGTAGTCGATGTTATCAGGAATAACCGGAGTGGATTTCCCCGACTCCCCCGCTTTTCCGGCACCGAATTTCTTTTCCATATCAGCCCAAACCTCCACAAAAAATTGGTCATCCTTGCTGAGGGTCCCGATCGGAATCGTATAATCTTTCCCGTTGGTAAGACGAAGCGTGACCTTCTTCCCGGCCACCGCGACGAGCTCGGCCTCAATCTTTCGACCTTTTTGGTCCGTAAACGTGCGTGGCTTGGCCACCGCAGGCATTAAGGTGAAGATAGCCAGAATCGACAACATGGCCTGACACGGGGAGATCGAAAAGCGTTTCATAACGATAATTTGAGGTCGAAGCGGCGCTATCAAAGCTCAAAACATGCCGGGATTCAAGTAATCACTTGTCCACCTCGACTAAATGACCATCGCGTGGTTTGAGATGAACGCGCTACGAGCTGCTTCGGCTTTCCAGATATCCCAAAATTCCACCCATGGCAGCATTGAGGACCTTGGAGGTCATCTCGTAGGCCGGTCGACCCATTCCGATAGGATCGGGCACGTCCACGCCTACCGTGCTGTTGATTTCCACGAAATCGCAAGCGAGATGATACTTTTCTTCATGCTCAGGGTGCATCATTTCGAGCATTTCTAGGTGTCCCTCGGTCATACAGAAAACTGCCTCGGCCTCCTCCAGCATCGCGCGATCCACCATGCGGCTTCGGAAATTATCCAGCGCAATCCCCTGTTCTTTCAAAATAGTGACCGTTTCAGGACTTGCCGAGCTCCCGGGCTGGGCCGCCACTCCGGCCGATGAAACCTCGAAATTGGCTCCTTCGGCCGCCTTGCGAAAAATCCCTTCCGCCATCGGGCTCCGACAGGTATTTCCAGTGCAAACAAATAAGACTTTCCGAGACATGGAAAGGACGCTAGCGCCTCCCAAGTATCTCTCAATAAGCAATTCTCTTGTCATGAAAATCCTCTTCGCACCCATCAATATTATTCTGGCAGGCCTGTTCTTCGTTTTTGCTTGGTTTCAACGGAATGACATCGATCCGGATATCTATTCCAGCCCTTCATTCGACAACCCGACCCTCGACTCCGCACTTTGGTTACTATTTTACGCCATCATCGGGTTCGCCTTCCTTTACCTGATCAAAAAGCTGCTCCCCTTCTGGTATTTCATCCTCGCCATCATTGCCTGCCTCACTGAGATGTATCTCTCCGGCCCCGGGCTCTGGGAAAACGTCTTCGGCGAAAAACCCTTTACGATGACCGGCGAATCAATGTCTGGAACAGACCCCCGAGTCGAACTCACCCGTGAATTCTTCGGCGCCGTTATTGCCCTCGCAGGAGTCCTTTTCCAATGGTGGCAGGTCAGGAAGCTCCGACTCAGGGCTAAGACCAAGGCCTGATTCATTGATTAGATTTCCAGATGCACTGCTTCCAACAGCGTATCATTCAGAGACCATACAGCTCCTAAAATTGGGATCAAATCCCCGCAGGTTTCCAGGCCTCGGAGTATTCTCTCTGCCAGAGCTTTTTGGGCGCATCGATGCCTTTAATCTGGATACCCTCACGATAAGAAATGTTGCCGAGATGGCAGAGCATCGTGCTCTTTTGGGCATCGGAAATCTCCGAATTGAGAGCTTCTCCGTTTCGAATGGCGTTCACGAAATTTTGGAAATGCGGGACGTCACTCAACTTAGGCATGTTCTCACGCACGAGCTTGCCGGCATTATCATAAATTCGATAGCCACCGCCGTCGAATGACATGATCCCCCCATCGCCATAAACGCTGACGAAGGGATGCTGCTCATACTTTCGTTGCAGACAACTGCTGCCGTGCCAGCTCATGCCAACCTTGCCAAAATCATAGGTCGCATCGGCGGTATCGGGGGACTCCTGATCATCGTTAAAATGGTAACGCCCACCAACGTAACTGGTGCGAATGGGTGAATCAACTTCCAGCGCCCAGCGAGCAATATCCAGGGCGTGAACTCCATTGTTGGCAAGTTCACCACCACCATAAAGCCAGTGCCAATGCCAGTTGTAGTGGATCAAATTATCCTTGTAGGGCCGTGGCGGAACCGGCCCCTGCCAGAGATCGTAGTCTAGATTCGCCGGAACCGCCGCAGGCTTCCCCTTCCCAATCGAACCACGCTTGTTGTCGTACCAACAACGCGCATATCGGAGTTCCCCAATCGCGCCGGCCTTGAGCTTTTCGATCCCCTCCCGATAACCCGGAGCACTGCGACGTTGATTGCCCATTTGCACTTTCCGATTCGTTCCTTGGGCGGCAGCCACCATAAGTTCGGCCTCCCGTGGATTATGACTTCCGGGCTTCTCGACATAGACATGCTTACCCGCATCACACGCAAGAATGGTCGCGGGTGCCTGCCAGAAATTCGGGGCTGCGATTGACAGGATATCGACCTCCTTATCCTCAAGAATTCGACGGAAATCGGTCACCGCTTTTGGCACCTTTCCGTTCTGGCGATCCCCCGCATATTTCGCACCAGCTGCAAGACGCGTTTGATCGACATCGCAAACGTAAGCGATTTCAACACCCTCCAGCTTCGCGAAATTATTGATATGCGCCTTCCCCCGATTCAGCCCCATCACTCCCACCCTTAGTTTCTTCCCAGGCTGACTCTCGGCTCGCAAGTTGCCCGCAAGTGCAGCCGCGGAGGCCGTGCTGATGAATTGGCGACGATTCTTCATTCCGGAATCCTAACGATTTCAAAAACTGCTGGCGAGCATTTCAGTCCTATTCTTCATCGCAGCGTGCAAAATGAGATTGGTCGGAGGTGTGAATGCGCTAGCCTCGACAGCAAGCCTTCCCCCAACCCGGTCATGCATCCTTCAAGCCCCCGATCCATAACGCGCCGAAACTTTATCCAGCAAACCTCGCACGCCCTACCCGCCGGCATGCTGGCTCTTGAGAGCCTGGCCGCACAGGAATCCGGAGAGCGCCCCAAACAATCGCAAGCCGTTGAAACCCTCAATCCTCGCGCGCGGGTCCCGGTCGGTCTTATCATCGACGACTCCACCTGTCTCGTGAATCTGAACCGCTTTGCGATGCCGCAGTTCAATGCGGCCTTTGGTGGAAAGAAGACAGCCTACCGACGCGACTGGAAAAGTTGGCCGAGCGAAATCCCGGACGATTTCGTGAGGAAGTTCGGCGACTGGTGCGGCGAAAACGGAGTGAAAGGAAAATACAGCATCGTTCCCTACCCGGCCTGCGTTGGGCGTCTCGACCGGGAAGTTCCCGGTTGGTCACGCCGGGAAATCAAAGAGAGCATCAAACTCGTCCGGGATCGTATGATGCCCAATTGGGACATCCATCCCGAAATGGTCACCCACACCCGGGTCATTGATTTAAAAACCGGACACCCCTATCCCGAAAATTCCCCACGCTTTATGGAGAACTGGGATTGGACGACCGGTCGTAGTGTCGACGAGCTCGCGAGCTACCACGCCTATGCTTTGCAGATCCTCAAAAACATCGACCTTCCCTGCGAGGGCCTCACCACCCCGGGCGGCTATGGCAACAAAGCTCTGCCCCAGCTTTCGCAAGCCACTTTGGAATCGGTGCGGGATGTCTTTGGAGCCGAGATCCCCCACTATTTCCGTCACCTTTACACCGATGATACCAGCGTGACCCCAAGAGTCGAAAACGCCAGTGGTCTCGATGGAGATGATCCGCAGTGTGTTGTCAGCATCATCGGATGCACCGGCGACTGGACCGGTGGATGGAACAACGTCGAGCCGGCCGGCGCCGACAAGTTCATCACCGCCGATCTTAAGTCCGGCCGCATGGTCGACGTCATTTCGAAGGGTGAACCCGCCATGATGGTTTGTCACTGGACCGGGATTCATTGGAATGGCGAAGAGAAAGGCTTCAAAGTCTTCCAGGAAGTTGTGCGAAGATTGCACGCCCGTTTTGACCATCTGATCTGGATGAAGCTGAGTGAGCTGTCACGCTACTGGGCGGCCAAAGAGCTCACCCGCATCAAAATCGACAAAGGGATCATTCAATTCCACGCGCCTTTCGCCTGCCCCGACTTCACCATCTCGCTTCCAAAAAACGATTCCGGCTCTCCCGTGATTCGAAGCGGAAATCAAATCAAAAACCTCACCAAAGTGAGTTCCCGCAGGTCTCTGCAAACCAACACTTGGTGCCATGAGGGAAAGAAAACGATCGTATCCTTTGACCTTCCAAAAGGGAGAGCGGCGCTTGAGTGGGTTTGAGCGAGCCTTCCTGTGGTGAGAGTGGTAACGTATTTTTCGTAAGAGAATTGAAAGACTCGGGCTTTTCGGAGCCTATCGTCTTGTTGCGCCCCACACCGCTCGGATAAAGGGGCTTCCAATATCCAAATCGACAAACATCCATGAATTTTAATCGCCGACTCCCGAATCCACTCATTTTGGCTGCCACCCTTGCGGCCAGCCCGTCCGCCTTTGCCGACGTCACCATCTCCAAGGCCTTTGGCGACCACATGGTCCTGCAGCAAGGCTCACCCATCCGGGTCTGGGGAACCGGTGATCCCGGAGAAAGTGTTAGCGTTTCCCTCGGAGGAAAAACCGCAAAAACCACCACGACCAAGGAAGGTTCGTGGCGCGTCGACCTTCCGGCCCTGAGTGCCGATGGCAAATCCCACACCATGACGGTGAAGGGAAAAAATGCCATTGAGATCAAAGACGTTCTTCTCGGCGAAGTCTGGATTTGCTCCGGTCAATCCAACATGGAATGGGCGGTCAATCGATCGCTCAATCCGCAGGAAGAAATCGCGGCCGCAAACCACCCGCAAATCCGCCTCTTCAATGTTCCCGGGCACGTGGCCCAGCCGGAACCAGGAAACGACCCGCGTGGCAAGTGGCAGATCTGCTCTCCGGAAACGGTGCCGGGCTTCAGCGCGGTCGGCTACTACTTCGGACGCGAATTACAAAAGGAGCTCAAAGTCCCCATCGGACTTGTTGGGACCAACTGGGGTGGCACCCGCATCGAGCCCTGGACCCCACCGGTCGGATTCAAGTCGGTTCCAAACCTCAAAGACTACGTCGAAAATCTGGAGGCCGTTGCCAAGGCTCGTGCCGAAGGAAAAAAAGCAAAGCCCAAGGGCGGCGCGGTTCAAATTTACAACGGAATGGTTCACGCCCTCACGCCACTCAGCGCACGCGGCGCCATCTGGTATCAGGGAGAATCCAACGCCGGTGACGGCCTCCGCTACGACCATCTCAAAGAAGGCCTCGTGAAGGGCTGGCGCTCGGTTTTCGAAAACGAAGACCTTTCCTTCTACTGGGTGCAGCTCGCCAATTTCCGCCAACCGGAAGACAAGCCCGAGGGCGGTGGCTGGGGCCCCGTTCGCGAGGGACAACGTCGTGCCCTGCGACTGCCGAAGACCGGGATGGCTGTCATCATCGACATCGGAAACGCCAAAGACATTCACCCCAAGAACAAGCAGGACGTTGGCAAGCGTCTCGCTCTGTTGGCCCTCGCAAAGGACTATGACAAGGACGTCGTCCCTTCCGGACCACTTTACAAATCGATGAAGAAAGAAGGTTCCAAAATCAGAATCTCCTTCGACCATGTTGGCTCCGGATTGATGACCGGTGAGAAGAAAGGACTCGATCCCGTCAAGGAAACCAAAGGCGCTGATCTGGCCCGCTTCTCGATCCAGGACAAAGCAGGGAAATGGCACTGGGCCAAGGCGAAGATCGACGGCAAGGACGTTGTCGTTTGGCACGATGGAGTCAAAGACCCGCAGCACGTTCGCTTCGGCTACGAATCCAATCCTGTAGGTATCAACCTTTACAACAAAGAAGGACTTCCAGCTTCACCGTTTACGACTGACTAAAAGATGAGGAACCGGGCATCTTCGAATAGATTCGACGGCGCTTGTGTGTTTCGTGCTCGATGTGCTTCCAAAGTGAAAGGACACTTAAGTTCGTCTCAAGTTCGCCGTTGGTTTCCACCCATTTGAATCCAGCGGCGACAGCGGACTGATGCATCTCTGACATCACGATCGCGTTCAATCCCGCGTTCCGAAGTTCCGGCGCAACCGCGATCAGATAAAGATCAAGCGTTTCGCGACTTCCCTTCAAATCTCCGCCCAGCCAAGCTGAGAAAATTCTTCTCATCCTGCCGCGCAACTTCTGCATCAAACAGGACCACGAGGGCATCGCCACCCCAAGCGCTACGATTTTTTTGTCACTATCGACCACCAACTTCACAAAGCGCGGGTCGACAAAACCGAAGAATTTCTTGATCAGGGCATCGATCTCACCATCCGTCATCGGGGTGAATTCATAGAGTTCCGAGTAGGCCGCATTGATCAATTGAAAAATCTCATGCCCCAGCGGTTGCAAATCGCGGGCAGACTTTTTCTCGATCAAGCGAAGCCCTTTTTTCTTCAAAGCATACTCGGCAACCCGTCGATACTTGGGATTTAGCTCCGGAGGGAGTTCAAAGCGATGCTCGACATAATCGATCTCCTTAGCAAAGCCACAGGATTCGATGATTGGCCCATAGTAGGGAAAATTGTAGGAAGAAACGACCGTTGGAAGTCTGTCAAAACCATCCACGAGCACTGCGGATCGTTCAAAGGTGGTGAGCCCAACAGGCCCTTCGAGAAGTGTCATCCCTTTCCCCGCCGCCCATTCTTCGACGGCTGTGAGGAGAAGCCTTGCCACCTCCACATCATCAACAAAATCCAGCAGACAAAACCTCGCGGAGTTTATCTTCCTAAATTTATGTTCACGATGATTTATAAGCCCTGCGACCCGCCCCACACATTCTCTATCACGCATGGCAAGCCACAACTGCAGTTCACAATCCTCAAGCCCTGGATTGTTATTGGCATCGAGAGATTTCAGCTCATCTCGAATCAGCGGCGGCACCCATAAAGGGTCATCTCGATAAAGAGCAAACTGGAATTGCACAAACCGATGACGATCCCGGCACGAGCCCGAAAGGGCTTCAATTTTTATGAGGCTTTCTTCAGCAGGCATCGGCGCTCTCGAAGCTTGGTATACAGAACGCCCGTCAACAAGCAGTTTGCCCGCACCCAAATACCGCAAGCGGCTTCCCGGCAAAATTCTGATATTTTATTCCTTCTTGGATTCAAGACTCCAGCGCAATGTAGGTTGGCGAAAACGTCACGAGCTGTAGAGTATTCCGGCTCAATCACCAAACTGAGCCTGAAATGCCAAACTACAGCCGACTGACCGAGGCCAAGAGATACACCATCGAGGCCCTCTACCGCTAGAGAACCCCCCAAATCAAGATTGCTGAGTTTCTTGACGTTCACCCATCGACCATTTCACGGGAGCTTCGGCGCCTGGGGCCCGGTCGTCCATACGCTCATCGCCAAGCTCACCGAGATCACCAGGAGCTCAAGAAACGCGATCAGACTTTTCATCCGCAGTTGCTTTCCTTGGCTGCGCAGAAGCTGAGCAAGGAACAATGGAGCCCAGAATAGTTCAGTGGCAGGTTCGCCCGGGAAGGCCACGGGGCCCTGAGTCATGAAACAATCTACGCCATGGTATATCGCGAACTACAGTCCGGCGGAGATCTCCATCGCTTCTTGCGAAATTCTGCCATATCTTACCGAGATCGAAGTGCGGGAAAAGAAGGCCGGGGCCGCAGCGATCCTC
>JAURPJ010000104.1 GCA_030835305.1 Verrucomicrobiota bacterium
AGGAGTTTTTACGATTTATCGCGAAAAAAAACGTGTTGGTGACAGGCCGAAACCACCCGTCCGAGCAAAACTTCGAGTCGGGCGGAAAACAGTTCAATCTTGCGGCTAAACACCCCCTGCGCGATCACTGCTGGAACAGTAATGGCAATGCCAACGATGGTCGTGCTTAGGGCGGTCGCAATTCCGGCACGGATACGTTCGTTATCTTCCAAATCCGAGAAGGCGGTCACTAACCCGCTGGCGGTTCCCAGCAACCCAAGAAGAGGAGAGATCGTGATGATGACATCGAGAACCGACATCCCCGCATTCATGCGAACGATTTCCTCGCGGGCAGACGACTGCACCGCTTCCTGCACCTCACCCTGGGTTTTACCCACATTACCGAGAGCCACCGCACAGAGGCGGGAAAGCGAGTTCTCCTCACGAGCAAATTCGTTTTGTAAGTTTCCGAGCGTCCCAGCTTCCAAATGCTCCGCAAACCGCTCAACCTCGCGTCCCAATTCATCGGGGACAATTCGCGAGCGCTTCAGGCTGATCGACTTCAATAAGATGACGGTCAACCCAACCAGAGAACAAATTCCCAGCAGGATCATAAAGAACCCCCCTCCTCTAAAAAAATTCCACGTCGTTTCGAGTGCTTCGGAAAATTCCATATTTTTACTTAATGATAATTGAAAGTGACAATGATCTCCAAGGGGTCGCCTTCTAGTTCTTTGACAACATCTTTGGGCATCTTTGGGATGTTGATCACACTCAGCGACCGCAGGATCATTCCCCATTGCGTGCCGGATGCCCCCAGCATCGCCATCTGCCTCTGGCGGGAAACCTTGCCATCCTTATTAACCACGAAATAGAGAGTCACATTCCCCGGAGCGAGAAGAGAACGGTTCCTGATATTTTCCATCTGCCACGCGGTCTCGAGTTTCTTGAAGATAGCTCCCTGGTAGCGACCAATCGCAGTATTGGCGACATCGAGCGATCCCTTGCCATTCGTCCTGATCACCCCGGCAACGCGGGTTTTGCGTGAGCGCGGGGCAAAGCCACCGTCCTGCTCGGCCGCTTCCCGCTGATCCCTGGTGGGCCGCTCCGGCATGGTCTCCTCAACCTTCTCGGTCCCAGGCTTGATCGGCTCTTTTTTTAGTCCGTCACCAACTTCTTCCTCCAACATCGCCAATGCATCCTCGATCGAAGTCAGATCATCTTTCGGCAAAGGAGGAGTCATGTCCTCGATTGGCTCGGGCGCGGGGTCCTTCACCAGAGGCTCGGCATCACCGGTCGTCTTGGCGACCTCTTGATTGATCTGATCATCCCCCTTGCCAACATCCACCGCATCTTTCATTCCGGTATTTCCGCCCACCGCGTCCCCTTCGGCAAAGTCTGAGTCGAAGGTCTTGGGATCGCTCTTTTTCTCTTCCTCTCCGGAAAGTGCCGCCATGTCCTCGGCCCCGGCAACCGCTCCTTCGTCGCTGGTCGCGGTCGTATCACGTTCACCGATCAAATCCGTTTCTTCAGGTGGTTTCTCTGACTTCTGGGACTCGTTGGTTTGCACAAAAGCCGGAGGCTGTTTTTCCTCTTCGACTTCATCCGGCAGTACCGGCTCAACCGGAACAGCAGGGGCTCCGACAGGTTCCTCGTAAACCATCTGCATTCTAATGGAGGAAGGCTCCGGCCTAGGTTCCTTTTTATCGTAGTCAATTCGCGCCGAGAACAAGTTCGAGGCCATCAAAACGACGAAAATAAAAAACAGTCCGATGTGCGCCCATGCCGCTATCAGCAGGGCAAAGACGAGATCGCGTCGGGACATCAAACCATTCATTGGAACAAGAACAGTCTCGCCCCAAGAAAACGAAAAAACAACCCCTTAGCCCATTAGGAAACACGCTCCAACCAGTGAGCCGAAGCAAACTTTGAGATCAGCTCCGTCCAAACCTCCCGATCATGTGGGACAAACGCCTCGTAATTCCCTGATAGGAAGTTCGGCAGCTGATCCAAAGCCCCTTTCCTGGCCAGTCGCTGTCCAGTACCAGCAAGTTTACGGCCATCGTCTCCCAACAGATCCCATGCAACCGGCTTCTCAAAGCACGCCGCGAAATCATTTGTCGAATCATCCGGGGCCAAATCGCAGCCAACTCCCCCTTCGCCCAAGCAACGGGCTATCTCTCGATGAATAGTAGTGTAGCCTTCACTCCCACGTTTCCCCGCCAGTTCGTGCGACCTCGGAATCGCAAGAGTCTAAGTCAAATCATTCCGGTGATCCACGACCCCTCCTCCCGTTCAACGCCTGACGTATTCAGGCCCCTCTCCAAAAATCTTCAGGGCGTCCGTGAGACTCTGAAAATAGCCCAGGCTCACCCAATCACCAATCCACAAATAAAGACGCAAAACGGCAGTGTCGCCCACCGATTTCATGAGCCACTCGTCAACCGCCATATTCTCTGGTCCGGACCTTGAGTTTTTCAAAAAGCATCGTCCCTAGGTTTTAAAGTCGCGCGACTGAAACACCATCCAACCTAAAATGAAAAGGCTCACGCACAGCCCCATCAGAATTGAATAACTTTCCACGATCCGCTCCCACGGAATATTCTCCTGAAGAACGTAGATCCAATTTGCCATCCGAAAGGTGATGAAAACATCCTTGTGGTTCGAAAGAAAAGGGATGTTCTGCAAAACAAAATCGATAAAAAACACGCTTAAAGCCATCACGGAGGCCGCTGCAGGCTTGATCTTCAGACAAGAAAAGAAAAAGCCTAGCGAGGTCACGACACACATGCTCAACCCCATGAAACAGGCCCCGATAAAGAGCCTTTGAAACGCCTCATCACGGTCCGGGTAAACCGCGAGAATATACATCTCCGGGTTCCACACAAAGAGTCCCCCTTCACTCCCCATCGCGAACAAGGCCATCCCGTAACCAGTCACGCCCACGAAGATCACGAAGGTCACGGTATAAATGATCACGGCGCAATACTTGAGAACCAAAATCCGCAAGCGGGAGACCGGCCGGGACAACACCATTCGCAAATTCCCGTCCTCCGTCTCTTTGGCCACAATATCCCCGGCAACCAACGCAAAATAGATTGAGCCGAGCAGAAACATACTGAATCCCATGATCCAGTAAGTCGCGGTCAGAGATGACGAGAGAAGCTCCACCGGAATGAAATTTCGTTTTGCCAGATCCTCGAATTGCTCCCGCCCGACATAGACCCAAAGGGAAAGCAACAAGGCTTCAAAAACCAGAAAGACAACGTAACCAATGTAGGTTCGCTTGCGGGCAAAGAGCTTCCTTAGCTCGCCTCTTAATTGCCGAAGAAACATCATGGCTTGCTCAAACTACTGTGCTCCAAATAAACATCCTCAAGCGAGCGCCTCACCGGCGTCACCTCACTGACATCTGCACCCGCTTCAACCAACGAGCGCACCACGCCGGGGATCCCGGTTCCCTCGGGAAAAACCAAACGATCTCCGGGCATCTTCTCACCACCAAAATTTGCCACCACGCGCTCTAGAATCTCGTGCGGTTCCGCTTGCAATTTCACGCCGGGCCGATCGTCACGGAGTTCGAGGACCGCACCCTCGTAGACCAATTCTCCCGCACTAATGATTGCAACCCGATCACACATTTGCTCGACCTCGGACAATAGGTGCGAATTGAAAAGAACAGTCATCCCCCGGTCTTCACGAAGCCCTAGAATAAAATCTCGAAACCATTTAATCCCCTCGGGATCGAGCCCGTCGGTCGGCTCATCAAGCAGCAAAATTTCAGGCTCAGGCAACAAGGCTTGCGCCAGCGCCAGACGCTGCCTCATCCCGTGGCTGTAGGCTCCAACCTTCGAATGAATTCGATCTTTCAAATCCACCCGCTCGACCACTTCCATCGCTGCCGTCTTGTCAAAGCGGCCGCTTAAACCCACCAGCACCTTGAGATTATCCCAACCGCTCATATAGTCGTAAAAGGCCGGAGCCTCAAAAATCGAGCCCACTTTTCGGAGAGCCTTTTGCGGATTTCCTCGGACCGAAATTCCATCAATAAAAACCTCACCGCTTCCAGCGGCCACCATGCTGAGAATGATCCCAAGCGTGGTGCTCTTGCCGGCACCGTTGTGCCCAAGAAGCCCGTATATTTCTCCGCGACCAACTTCAAAAGAGATCCCTTTCAAGGCATCCTTGCCTGCGAATTTCTTGGTGAGACTTTGCACCTTCAGCATCACTCTGTTTCCACGTCAAAGTCCAAATCCTTCCCCGCCGACAGATCCAGAAAGAGAAAATTTGTCCCATTCTCGTCACCGTGGTAGGCCTCCTTGTCGTTGATCAAGGGGATTTTGGAGCTCCCCCGGGACATCCCCATCATCACGACCCGGGTTTTCTTCAAACCGCTGGCGTGATGATTCCAGAAATAACTCGATCCCGTCTTGCGAAAGTCTTCGTGATCCGCCGGACATTGAAAAATCTCCGGGCCATCCACATAGGGCCGAAGCACCTCTTCGAGAACGTTATTTCCGCCGGACCGGGATTTTCGCCCCATCTTCATTTCAGGGAAAAAATTTCCATTTTCACCCAAGTAGCTTTCAAGGGCGGTTCCCATACCACGAAGTCTCGTAAGGCATTTCGCCGATTGGGCACTGGATTTCATCCCGCTGAAGATGGGCAAACCAATCCCCGCAAGCGCGATCATAATACCGACCACCACAACAAGCTCGGTCATTGTGAACCCTCGCTTCATAAACCAACCTTCGGTTTCGCAAACCCCTGAACAACTTCGCTCACGACATCCATGAAAGGGAGAAGAGACATCTTGGTGTCTGCTGAAGCTTCCTGATAATAGGCTTTAAACCCTTTTTTAATCACAAGATTTAAAATCTCGGGATCCTCCTCCTTCAGGCGTGAAAGAGCCTCGGCACCTTTTCCGTCGGTCATGTCCCGAACCGATCTTTCAACCATCTTTTCCCGCTCCTCGGGAGACATTTCGTCAAACGATTCCATGAGCCTCTCCATGTTCTCATTGAAGATCAGGTCCACGAAATGAAGCTTCTCCTTTTTTGATAAGCGAAAGAACATTTCGATAACATCCCCCTGCTCGTCGATTTGCTTCCGCTGCCTCAGATCCAGTCGATTGAGCGTCTCCGCGATTTCATCGATTCTCTTCAACCGCTGATCGCTTCTCGCCTCCGAATAGCCATCTGTCCCGCCCTTCGACCAATCTTCAAACCCGGCCTCTCCAATCATACCCGCCACCTTTTCCGGCGTCGCTTTTCGGGCACCGCTCCAACTTGTCACCCCCCAGACCACAGCCCAGATCAAACCCAGCACGATTGCGCCTCGCAGCAGTGTTTTTTTGTTCATTCCAAATGGATCCTAATCCCTTTCTCCAGGCGTGCAAACGATCATCGACCCCACTCCCTTCGGAAGGCAGCCCTAAGCTCCGACAGGCTGGTCACCTGCAATAGGAGGACCCCGATTCCGTAGATCGTTGCTCCAATGCCCACCAGGATCCCGGTCGCTATTGCTCTTGCCCACGGCCCCGCATCCAGCCAACAAGCCATAAGTGCCTTCGTCACCAACAAGCTAAGAGCCATCACCAAACTTGCGACCACCATTGCAACGAGTCGGCGCCAGTTTTCCTTCTCCAGAGTCACAAATCCCTTGAGCCCCACCCAAAGCAAAACCACGTTCACCCAGGCTGAGATTGAAGTCGCTATAGCAATCCCAACATGCCCGAAAAACGGGAAGAGCAGCAAGCTGAAAACAATATTTACAAGCACTGTAATAACGGCCATCCACATCGGAGATTTGGTATTCTCGCGGGCAAAGTATCCTGGCTGGAGCACCTTAATCAGAACGTATCCCGGCAAGCCAACCGCAAAAGCTCCCAGCGCACGGCCGGTTTGAAGCGAATCGGATGCGGTAAACGTTCCTCTTTCAAAAATGACAGAGATAATTTCCTGCGGAATTACCATCAGAGCAATTGCCGCCGGAACCGTCACGATCATCGCCAACTCAAGTCCACTTGCCATCGTCGCGCGAGCCTCCCCTTCCCGGTCACTGTTGAGAAGTCGGGTGATCTCGGGCAGCAAAACCATCCCAAAGGCAATACCAATCATTCCAAGCGGCAATTGGTAAATCCGATCGGCATAGTAAATGAACGAGATCGCCCCCTCTTGAAACGACGCTACGATCCCCCCAACCAAGAGGTTAATCTGTTGAATTCCAGCTGCCACCACACCGGGTCCCATTAAAACCAGAAGCCTCTTAAATCCGGGATCAAAAACCGGTTTCTTCAGAGCCACCGGCAACCCGGCCCGCAAGCACACCCACCAAAGCACACCCAGTTGCAAAAATCCCGCGACCGCCACGCACCACGCCAGTGCCACTCCCCGCCATTCCACGAACTGCACCAAGCACACCAAACCACAGAGGAAAACCAGATTCAAAATCACTGGTGAAAACGCAGGAGCGGCAAACTTCTTCAGAGTCGTCAGCACCCCGCTCAGGTGCGCCACCAGCGCCATGCACAGCAGATAAACAAAGGTGATCTGTGATAGCCTGACCGTTAAATCGTAAGCACCCGGATCGTTGTTATAAATTGCCAGCTCTCCCTCTCCCGAGGCCATTCCCTTGAAGATCGCATAGTCATGATCCGGCGGCAACGGCACCCTCAAAACACCTTCCTCACTCACAAACCAGCGCCCCTCCTTGAAAATCCGGTCCCGGGCTTCCTCAAGCTTCCGCTGGCGCTCTTCCCCGGTATCAGACTCCTTGAATTCGACCTCTCCTTCCCTCTTCAACCCGTCCATCAGAATTGAAGCCAGCTCGACCTCTTCGCCCTCCGCTTCGACCTCCCCTCCGAAAACCTCTCCAAGAACATCAAAAAAGGCAGGATGACCTCGTTTCACGACGCTTAGCCCCGTAAAGACGGCCCCGCCGCTTTCGCACTTCAGATAAACAGCCTTGGCTCCGCGCAAGGGAATTCGAAACTCGGTCGCCTCGCTTCCGAGGCTCTCTTCGGCTTTTGGGAGAAACCCGGGCACGACCACCAGCATGATCGCGGCCATCAGGGGAATTGCCAAAACCGTGATCACGCCAAGGGTGGCGAACAGAATCGTAAAGGCGTTGTTCGCAAACTGCATTGCCGAATTACGCCCGTCCATTGTGACCCTTCTCCCGAACAATGGAACAAAAGCCGCGTTGAAAGCGCCCTCGCCAAAAATCCGACGAAACATATTCGGAAAGCGAAAAGCCGCGAAAAAGGCGTCAGCAACCACTCCGGTCCCCAAGAATCTCGCGATCAAGATGTCCCGCACCACACCTAAAATCCGGCTCATCAAAGTGAACCCGGAGATTGTCATCAAAGAGCGGAGCATGCTGGGGGGAGAATGGATTCAACCCGCACCAAGCTCAAGCAAGGCTTTGTCAAAAGGCAAAAAGTCCAAAGCGCCCTCTAAAATGGCCAGAACCACGATTTCCGCCCCGGGGCCTTACGCTGGTATTTCCCATCCCCCACACTCAATACCTCTACCCTTACCCTAGTCAGTCCCTTCTCTTTAAAACCAAGTTTCGAGGCGGCCCGGGGTGTCACGTCGATTATGCGCCCCGGAATGAAGGGGCCGCGATCATTGAGGCGCATTTTCAGAGACTTTCCGTTGGCAAGATTTGTGACTTTGACGCGGCAGGGAATCGGGAGTGTTTTGTGAGCTCCCGAAATATCGAAGTGCCCCACCCGCTCGCCCAAGGAAGTATTCCCCCGAACGAAACCAAAAAAGCTGCTCTCGTCATACCATGAGGCAATCCCTTCGTCCGAATAGTGGAGAGCACTCTCCACACTCATCGGTTGGTAATGCTGCCCGCGAATGCTGTAACCACGGGTCTGGTAACCGTTGTAAGCAGGAGATCCGCAAGAGACCAACAACAGAGCCATCGGCAAAGCCACTCGTCCCAACAATGCGGAAAATCTCATCTCACTCGGCGTCCCTGGCCTTGATTTCCGGTAAGGTCCGGGCGACTTTTTCTTTTAAGGCCTTTCCTACTTGAAACTTGACGACGGCACGGTCGGGAATCGGGATCGTTTTTGTTGGATCCTTGGGATTTCGCCCGGGCCTTCCCTTTGCAACCTTGGTCTCAAAGGTTCCAAAATCGCGAATAACAACATTGTTGGCGGCTGCCAACTCGCGCGAAACGATATCAACTACCAGGTGAAGCATCTTTGAGGAAAGAGTCTGGGTCACGCCCAGTTTGTCGCTCACTTCCTGAATGATTTCTTTTTTAGTAAAATTTGCCATGTTTTTTAGATAGGTGTCTTGGAAGAACGTTGGCAACGAAGATGTTTCTGTCAAAAAAACCTTAGTAAACTTGATAAATTATTTTGATGATATTTCCGTTCAGATCTCTTTGGTCGTTCTAAAATGAAGTTTTGCGATTTCCGAAAGCTTTTC
This sequence comes from Verrucomicrobiota bacterium, assembly GCA_030835305.1. Lineage (GTDB taxonomy): Bacteria > Verrucomicrobiota > Verrucomicrobiia > Verrucomicrobiales > Akkermansiaceae > SW10. The sequence continues at coordinate 8,427 of JAURPJ010000104.1, forward strand.
TTTGCCAAATTTCCGCAAAAAATCGCGTGCGATATCTTTGACACCATGGCCGGCCCCCAAGGGAAGATCCAGACCCACTTTTTCGGAAACCTGATCCAGCCAATCCAGAAAACTTTCCCGTGCCAGAATTGATGCAGCAGCTACCGCGATGTCGTTTTCCGCCTTGGTCCGCTCTTCCAGCTCTAGGCGCACACCCCGGTTTTTCAGCTCTCCTGCAATCAAAGGAGCTTTTGAAAATTGATCCGATAAAGCCCGTCCACAGGAAGGAACACGCAATGACAAATCTTTAATGACCGTCGCGTGTCCCCTCGCGAGCATTCGGTTTACATTCTTATAGTCTTTGTAGAGAAGATTATAACGGGCCGGAGCCCACCGGATCACTTTATACCCGCCCCCCACTTCCCCCCGGATTCCTGCGGCCAACTCCCGAATGCGCTTCCTTGAACCGATCCGCTTGCTGTCCATAATTCCCGCATCCAGGAGAGCCCGGGTAATTTCCCGGTTGGTATAAACTCCGGCAACCACAAGTGGCCCGAAATAGTCGCCCTTCCCGCTCTCATCGATTCCGAAATGAGGCTCAAACATCTCGGCATGCCAATGCTCCTCGTAACCCAAACGCGCTTCCCCTACCACCTCGGGCTCGAGAACAAATTTCACAAAATCCTCGGTTTCCTTGCCTTGGACCAAAACCTTGGGCCCTTTCCGGTAAACGGTAACATTAAGCTTGCCTCGTTTGGCCGAATACAGCGCATGCTCCTTACTATGAAAATCAAAGCCATCTCTCATCAAACAATCCTTCAGGGTCGCAACCTGCTTGTCTGACAGGCACAAGGTATAACTGGCTTTTCCCATCTCCGGAGGGATCCTAGCGTCCTTTGACCAGATTCCCAATACCAATAGCGGATTTACACTGGCCCGCCCCGCCTCGACCCTTAAACTCTTCCAAGACCATGGAAAAACCTCTCGCACGAAACCACCCGGTTCAAAAGAAACGAGCCTTCCGGGAAACCCTTTTTAAGTGGTTTCAAACGAACGCAAAGTCCTATCCCTGGAGGCAAACAAGCGATCCATGGTTCATTCTTGTGTCCGAGATCATGCTCCAGCAGACCACGGTCGCCTCGGTTCTCGCAAACCGCCGTTTCGAAAAATTCCTGCAACAATTCCCAGACGTCGAGACGATTGCGACGGCCTCTGAAGAAACAATTCTCCGGGCCTGGGAGGGCCTCGGCTACTACAACCGCGTCCGCAACCTTCAAAAAACCGCTCGAGCCGTCCTGCACGATTTCGAAGGCCGATTCCCCTCGGACGCCGAAACCCTCCAAACTCTTCCCGGGATTGGCCGCTACACCGCCGGAGCCGTCAGTAGCTTTGCCTTCGACCACCCGGCCCCCATCGTCGATGGCAACATCGCCCGCGTCATTTCCCGCCTTTTGAACTGCCACAAAGAAGTCGATTCTACGGCAGGACAAAAAATCATCTGGCAGACCGCCACCGAACTCCTTGATTCCTCAAAGCCCCGGCTCTTCAACTCGGCCCTCATGGAACTTGGCCAAACGCTCTGTTCTCCAAAATCTCCTGGCTGTCTCATCTGTCCGGTCCGCAATTACTGCCTGACACGGTCGCCGGAGTCCCTTCCAGTCAAAAAGCCCCGCAGAAAATTTGTTCAGCTTGATGAACACGCCTTCTTCTGGGTCGAGAAAAACAAACTCCTCCTCTCAAAAGGACAGGATTCCCGTCGCCAGGGATTCTGGAAACTTCCCCTCAGGAGCCCCGAGCAATGCGCCCACCTCGAGCCAATCAGCCAACATCGCTACACCATCACTCATCACAAAGTCACCTTGCACCTGTATCATGCCAAGCCTCTCCGGCTTCTCGACGGCGAAAAATACCACCTCATTTCGAGGCTCTCGGATCTCCCCATCGCCACTCCCGTCCGAAAAATTCTCGAGGCAAAGACGATTGAGCTTGGACTTTAATTGAGCCCTCTCTTCACCACGAATAAAGCTTCCTCAAGCTTTCCTGCACCACCTCGATCTCAGTCCCAAGCTGCGTCTTCGCAAAAATCAAAGGTTGGGCCTCTTCGTAAACCCGAATACAACCGAAGCTGCACCGTGTCCGTTTCTTGAACTTCCCGATGTGCATTCCAATCCCAGACCAAGTCAACCGCATCCAGTATGGCATTGCGATGCCTTCATATTCGGTTCCCTCCGGCAAAGGCCCCTCATGCTCCCAGGACTTTTCGATCACGACCTCCCGGGTCTCTTTGTTCACAACCCGGCCATATCGGTTTGAGCGCTTCGTTTCCATCCTCTCCAAAACTGGAAAAACTCCTTCCGGAGTCTCCTTGTTCTCCACCCCGGTCGCTACGTCGGTCTCCAAAATTGCCTCGCCCTTGCCATTCAAAAGCCACGCTTTCTGATCCCAGAGCGAGACTTTGATGGAAGTCTCGCCCGGCTTGGCCACACGATATTTGAAAAATTTCTTGGAGTAACCCGCCTGCTTTTGGTCGGCCTCGCTTCCCGCCCCCCCACAAGACAACAAAAAAGCAGAAGAAAGAGCGAGGAGAATGAATTTCATGATTGGAATTGATAGCGCACTGCCGCAGCCATCCAAAGAACTGCAGTCTCGGTTCGTAAGACAAGTTCACCCAAACTAACAGGGATAAATCCTGACTCAAAGATTCTTTGATACTCGTCTTCCGAGAAATCGCCCTCGGGGCCCACCATCGTTACCACGCGCTCCGGACTCTCCAATTCCCCCAACAAAGTTCTGAGCGGCGCGGCCTCGTCTGTCAAAGCTCCCACCATTCGAGCCCCACCGGGCTCGAGTTCATCCAAATATCTATGAAGCAACTTGGGCACCATCACCTCGGGCAAATGATTCTGGCCGCACTGCTTACAGGCCTCCAAGACCGCTCGCTGCCATTTGTCCCGCTTCGACCGAGCCTCTTCAGCCTTAAAACGAACATTCCCCTGGTCACTCAGTAATGGCTGGATCCGGTTGACTCCCATCTCGACCGCCTTCTGCAAGATCAGATCAAAACTCTTTCCTTTCGGAATACCCACCGCAACTTCGAGTTGTGGCTGTGCCAAAGAAGATTTCTTCACCTGAAACAATTCAAGGCAGGCATCATTTTTAGAGATGGCCGAAATCCGGGCTTCGGCCTCCCGCCCACTACCATCAAAGACGACAATACGATCCCCGGCCTGCTTTCGCATCACCCTAGAACAATGATGGGCCTCGTCCCCCGTCAGCGTGGAATTACCCCCCCACTGGTCACACTGTAAAAAAAAGCGATCCATACAAAACCCCTGACTAATCACGAAGTGCTCCCACCTGTGCCACCAGGCCATCCTCATGAGAGGAAATCAGGCAGGAACTTTGTGAGCTGTCATGAGGGTTTCCTGAAATAAGCAAAAACCTTCGTAAATTATTAATACCGACAAGCTCTTCGATTGGCTCACGAAGCATAGCCTCAACTTCCGCTCGTTCCCTCCCGACCGGAACGGTCTCCCTTAACACCGAGAGATCCCCCGCAGTCCCGAACGGCACACGCCACGCAGATCGAACAGGCGTAGTCGTCAACATCTTCTTTCCAAGGACGGCAAGCGCCGCGAACAAGATCATTACGGCCATAACCAGGAAATTTCCAATCCGCTTGCTCATTCGCTTCCCTCTGCAACTTACAAATCAAAGAAGCGTTTCGCTTTTTCAAAAAACGATTCCTGCATCGGCGAATTCTGCTCGCCGATGGACTCGGTGAACGCTTGCAATTTTTCTTTCTGCTCAAAAGTCAATTTCGTCGGAACCTCCACTTGAACTTCGACATGGAGATCTCCGGTCCCACGACTGTTCAAAGCAGGCATGCCACGATCACGAAGCCTGAAAGTCGTGCCACCCTGGGTCCCCGTAGGAACCTTCATGGTAGCGCTGCCTGTCAAGGTTGGCACCTCCAACTCACCGCCCAGAGCAGCCGTCGAGAAGGGCAAAGGAACCTCGCAAAAAAGATCATCGCCATTGCGCTGGAACACATCGTGATCACGCAGATGCAGAAAAACATAAAGATCCCCCGCCGGACCGCCACGCGTTCCCGCGTCGCCCTTCCCGGTCGAACGCAGCCGGGTCCCGTCGTCAACTCCCGCGGGAATCCGGATACTCACCCGCTCTGGTGCCTGCTTGCGACCATCTCCATTACACTCCCCGCAAGGATCAGCGATAATCTGACCCGCTCCACGACATTCCGGACAGGTCGCCTGCTGAATAAAGATTCCCCGTTGTTGTCCCACAACCCCGCGTCCACCACAAGTGGTGCAGGTGTTTGTGCCCGCATTGCCCGACTTTGATCCCGAACCGGAGCATTTCCCACAAGTCGCATACTTTTCAATTTCGAGCTCTTTTTCAACGCCCTCGGCCGCCTCTTCCAGCGTGATCTCGAGATCGTAGCGTAAATCACTACCGCGCTTCTTGCCGGATGGATCACGACGACGACCACCGCCACCACCAAAGAGATCGTCGAACATGCTGCCACCGCCACCCCCGCCAAAAACCTGACTAAAGATGTCCATCGGATCATGAAATCCGCCCCGGCCTCCGCCTCCACCTCCATTCTTGAAGGCCGCATGACCATAGCGATCATAGGCGGCCCGCTTATCGTCATCGCTGATCACCTCGTAGGCTTCACCGATCTCCTTAAATTTCTCCTCGGCCTTGGGATCATCCGGATTTTGATCCGGATGGTGCTTCATTGCCAACTTGCGATAAGCCTTTTTGATATCGCCCTGCGACGCATCCCGCGATACCCCCAGCACCTCGTAATAATCACGCTCAGCCATTACTCAGATCCTCCTTCGCTAGCAACCGTTTCACCGCCTTCTTCGGTCACATTTTTATCCGGGCCCTTTGCCACTATCACCGCAGCGGCGCGCAACAAACGATCGTGTAATACGTATCCCTTGCGTTTCACAAAAAGAATCTCTCCGGCCTCCGCACCTTCCTTCTTTTCCTCGGCGACAGCCTCATGGTAATTCGGATCAAAGATGCCTTCCGTGGCAACTTCCTTCAGGCCTTGAGCCGCAAGAAAATCGTCCAACTGCCCCTTCACCATCGCCATGCCCTTGTAAATCATCGAGTCCTGCTCCTGCTCCGCCATCTGCAGCCCCATCGCAAAATTATCAAAAACTGGGAGCAATTCCTCAATCAGGCCAAATCTCGCAAATCGCAGATCTTCGGCCCGCTCGCGCGCCATCCGCTTGCGATAATTATCCAGGTCCGCCGCAGTCCGGATCGCGGCTTCCTTCCACTTCAGCGCCTCCGCTTCGGGAGTCAAAGGAACCTCGGAGGCTTCCTCTTCGGAAATCTCCTCATTTTCAATCTCTTCAACAACTTCTTCAGCCGCTTGGACGTCTTCCTCAACGACTTCAGTTTCCTGATCGTGATCTTGCATGGCGGGAACCAATACCGTCTCCCCGCCAATGTCAACCCGTCGCTTTTCTACAAAATAAACCCTTCCTCATCCAGCGGTCCGAATTCCTCTCCCGACCACCCCGGCAGCAGCTTTCCGCGTTTTCCCTCTCGCCATCCACTCTGAGGGAGCATGGTTGTCGTTTTGTAATTAGGATCAGATCGCGCAAAGCTCACCACGCGGCCGCCCTTCACCAGGCAACCAAAATATTTACCATCACTCAAACCCACTTCATCGAAGCTCCAAACCATCACCTTTTTGCGCTTGAGCCTTCCCACCAACTCTCCGCGCCCCGCCACCCCGCGCAACGCCACCGAATCAAGCCCCTCCCGCGCCACTTTCGCCAAAATCGCCGCATCACTCAAACCATCCGCAAACGACACCGTCGCCCCTACGCTGAGGGGCCAAAGAACACCTAGAATACCGCTCAGATCATCTTCAGGCTTCCACTCCACAAGCAGCCTCGTCCGGCGATGGGCCATGTGCACCTGACTCAATTGCATCGCATTGATCCTCATCGCACGTCCCGCTTTATCCTCCGCGAAACAACGCTCTTTCATCTCGGTCCAACCGCGCGGCAAATCACCCGATATTGAGGGCTCCCGATTTTTCTTACCCAAAAGCCTCCCCTCACGGTCCGCAGCCGTCTCCACCGACAAATTGCGCAGTGCATTTCCAACATCACCATTCCACGAGATCGGCTCTCCAAAAGCCACCGTCACCCCGTAACGCAAAGTCTGCGGAAGCTTTCTTAAAAAATTCCCTTCCGAAAATGACCACATTGATCCCCAAAGACCATCCATGTAGGCAGGCAAAACCTCGGCCTCCCCCTTCTTCGCCATCATCTGATAACCACGTTTGATCTCACAAAGGGCACCCGTCCGCGAAAGTTGCCCCTCTGCAAACACGCAAACCACTGTCCCTTCTTTCAGAGCCTCTGCCGTGATCCGGATCCCGTCCCGTGCCTTGCTAGGGGAAATAGCCACCGCATCAAAAAGCCGAGCAAAGCCACCGACCCATTTGCTCTCAAAACAATCTGCAAAAAGGACAAAGCGGATCGGCCTCGGACAAGCGGCCGACAAAACAAAGGCATCAATGTAACTCAGGTGATTCGGAACCATCAGCACCCCACCTTCCTTAGGAATATTTTCCACTCCTAGCCCCCGGATTTTATAAATCGACCGAAAAATTCCCAGGATAACCAATCGAATAAAATCCTTCGGCAGCAAGCGCATAATATGAACCGTAGCCCAGCCACAGATCACCGAGATCATCAAAAACTGGAGCCAAAACGGAACTCCCAGTATCGACAAAAGAAACTGCACCCCCACCGCCAGAACCAATCCCAGGTTGATGCACAAATTCGAAGCTGACAGCACCATCCCACGCTGATTCTCAGGAGCACGATCCTGCAAAAAGGTATTCAAAGGCACCAGATAAAGAGCTCCTCCAATACCAGCAAGCCCCAGCAACAACCACGAAATCCCTCCTTCTTGAAAGACTGCCAAAACACCGGTCGACAGGCACATTAAAGCCCCGCCAATCGCGATCAAACCAAGCTCGTTACGACGGTTGCAGATCCAGCTTGCCAGCAGGCTTCCCACCACAATTCCCCCCACCACGGGAATCCAGAGGATAGCCGCACCCACCCCCAACCCCTCCAGGCTTCCCCAACGGCTCTCGGCAATCTGAATTAACAACATCTGTAAAAATCCCCCAAAACTCCAAAAAAAGGCAATTCCCAGCGCACATCTCCACAAGGCCGGATCATTCCTCAGTTCACGTAAATCCCCAAAGTGCCGCACCGTCATCGACCACGAAAACACCTCGCCAGATTGCGACTTCGTGGTCTGGATCAAGTGCGAGAAAATCAGCGCAAAAAGAGCTCCGATCAGAATCCACAAAACCGGAATCATCGCCGCAGTCCAGGGATCCAGGCCATGCTGCAAACCCCAGGCGTCATACCAAAACCCACCAATAATCTGCCCCAGCAGAATCATCAAAATCACCGTTCCCTCCATGACCCCATTCGCAAAACCAAGCCGATTGCTCCCCACCAACTCCTTCACCACTCCCATCTTCGATGGGCTCAAAAGAGCCGACTGCATCGCCAGTAAAAAGAAGGCAAACATTACCAGGTAAAGCGGCCACGAAGAACCTTCATGGGTCGCTCCCCACCACAGGCCCCCGCCCATCAAAAGCAGTATCGCCAGCTGGAACCACGAAGAAAGCCGGATGATGAGACTCTTCGAAAAGCGATCTCCCAACCACCCCGCCGTCGGAGCAAAAAGGATAAATGGAATTATCGCCAGAATCGCAAAGAAGTGCTCCACCTTAACGGGAGCCAACCCCAGCGATGCCAACCCCATCCCCAGCGGAATCAAAATAAACTTGGTGAAGCTATCATTGAAGGCATTCGTCGACTGCATCCCGATCAAAGACCAGAATGACACCCACTCCCGTTTCCCGGGCTTCATTGAATCATCGCTCACGGCGAAACCATGGGCTAACCCCGCCCTTTTTGAAAATCGATAATCCAGGATCCTTCCATCACCTCAACCAATACAAAAATCCAAAGCAGCGGGAAGCCTCGCTTTTGACATTAACTTGCAAAAAACAGACCTTTTTATCTGCCCACCTTCTCGAACACTCCCCCGCCCAACAATCTCCCGCCATAATAAAAGGCACAGATCTGCCCCGGCGTGAGCGCGCGTTGCGGTCTCGTAAAAGTCAACGCTAACTTACCATCCTCCAACTCACTCACTTCGACCGCCTCGCTCTTTGAACGATACCTCGGCTGAACCTCGGCTCGGCCTCCGGCAACCACCTCATTGATCCACGAAAGCGATCCCACCGTGCATGTCTCCGCATAAAGCCCGCTTGTCATCGGCTCGTCCCAACCGACGATTAATTGATTCTTCTCCGCATTCTTGCCCACCACCACATAGGCCATTCCGGACCTGGGCGACGCCACCCCGTGCCCCTTTCGCTGACCCAAGGTATAAAGATGCAGACCGTCATGCTTCCCCATCACCTTGCCATCCAGATCAACGATCTCCCCCGGCGAATCCGGAACGTGGTGGCGCAGGAAGTCACTCATCTTGATATTTCCGATAAAACAAATCCCCTGCGAATCCTTCTTCTCCGCCGTCGGTAAATCAAATCGGCGCGCCACATCACGCACTTCCGGCTTCAACATCTCGCCCGCCGGAAAGAGCGCGTGCCTCACCTGATGTTGCGTCATCATCGCTAAAAAATACGATTGATCCTTATTCGGATCCGCGCCTCGCAGAAGATCCGCCGAGCCGTCTTTCCTTTCCCGTCTCCGCGCGTAGTGGCCAGTCCCCACCGCCTCGAATCCCTGCTCGAGCGCATAGTCCAAGAAGACTCCGAACTTCATCTCGCGATTGCACATGACATCGGGGTTCGGAGTCACCCCGTCCCGATATCCCTCGAGCAGGTAGTCCACGATTCTCTCCCTATACTGATCGATGAGATCGACCACCCGGAACTCAATCCCCAGCTTTTTTGCCACCGCATGGGCATCCTCGAGATCACTCTCCCATGGACAATCTCCGGGCAGGCCTTCCTCATTGATCCAATTCTTCATGTAACCACCCACCACCTCGTGTCCCTGCTCCACCAACATAGCAGCAGCTGCCGAGGAATCCACCCCGCCTGAAAGTCCAACCATGATTCGGGCCACGGAATTGATTTAACCCGTCCACGGACTTCGAGCAAGTCATTGCCACAAGGCCTCAACGCTCTAATATCTCATCGTTGACCTAAGAGGCCATCAACTCCGCCAATGGCCCACGCTGATCGATGGTCTCGCTCAACCCAAGGTCGCGATCCCCATAATCGTCCACCGGCATCCCGGCGGCGTGCTGCAGGCTCATCAGCAAATTCGCCAGAACCCGGTGACCGCTTTGATTGTAGTTGGGGTAATGCAAATACCGTCCGGTTTTAAAGGCTCCATTCATGTTCCCCACGACCATCAGAGGCATATTTTCATAGCCCGTGTGATGCTGGCTTCCGGCATCACTCAGGAATACGATAATCGTATGGTCGAGCATGGTGCCATCTCCTTCCGGAACAGCCTTGAGCTTGCCGGCCAATCCCGCGATCAATTCCATTTGATAGGTGCGAATCTTGGACCTCATCTCACGCCCCTCCTGCCAGTTGGACTCAAAACGATCCTCTGTTCCCTCAACATCGGCGGTATGCCCAATGTCGTGGACCGAAACCTCCTTCATCCTCGCGTGATCAAAACCCTGATAGCGCACCTCCAGTTGATCCGCCCGGATTGTGACCACATTCGTCAAGCCGGTGATGAGTGACGAAGCCGCCAGATCAAAATGCGCCTCCAATCGGTGGGTCTCGACTTCCGAGGTGTATTTGTCGTCCAACCTGGGAGCCATCCTGGAAAGAGAATCCCCCATCGTATTCAACTTTACCTGACGATCCCGAAGAGACTCGAAACCATTCAAGTAATGATCGAGCTTTTCCTTCTCATTCGAATTGAGCGACTTCTTGACCCGCTTCACGTCATCAACCAGGAAATCCATAAGGTTTTGGTGGGCCACGGCTTCGATCTTGGCATCATCACCGGTCATGACCGTGCCGAAGATTTCCTTGTAGGCCAACATGGCGGAGGCATAGGCCGGAGTACGGGTGTTTTTCCCTTGTGCCGAAATATCGAGATAGCGAAAGAGCTCGTCTTTCTTCGTCCCGATATGAAACGCCAGATGTGGAAAGATCCCCGGAAACTTTTTCGCCAATGTTGCATCGAGCGTCTCCTTGCGCGGAGGCGCGTGATCCCCGGAAGTATATGCTCCCAAAACACCAAAGTGCCCGCCATGCGGTCCCTTGCAGATCTTACTCGAAAGACCCTGAATAATTGATAGCTGATCCTTGAAGGGCTCCAGAGATTTCATACTCTCATTGAGTTCCAGATCGGCCAACGAGCGATCCACCAAGCGATCCAGCTTCAGGCGGTCCGCCCCAAACTCCTCTAGCCCTTTTGGTACAATCCCGTATGGCCTTAAACCATTCCCGCGCATCACAAAAACAAATCGCTTGGGCAGCCCCGTCAGCCCACCAACTGCTTCGGCACGCAAATGTTGTAGGAAGGGAGACAGGGCCAGCGAACCAGCGCCAATATTACGAAGAAAGTTTCGTCGGGTGACCATTAATTTTCGGAGTTAGGATCTTTACGATAGAGGAAGGAGTCTGACGTCAAAAGCGAAATAAGGAGAGCTTTAAAACTTCCTCCATTTTCGACATAGGCGCGGTCGGCCGCGATCAAGGTGGGCGAGTCGTTCAAAGTTTCGTTACGCCCCATCCAAAAGCGGAAGGCGTGGCGCACGAAGGATTGCCTAACGCGTTCCGACTTAGCCAATCGATTGACCAGATCAACGGCGTCCTCAACCGGTCCATCCAGATCCGGATTCCCCGTACCGCGAAGCTCCCCCGAGGTATCCACCGGAGCGGAAGCCTCCGGCACCGGAGCTACGAGTTCGGACAAACGCTGGCGATAACGTTCTACCTCCTTCTGCCACCGCTCATCGGTCATCTCTTGCCACTTTTTCCGCTCCCCCGTCCAGCGCATCAAATCATTCTCATAACGCTTCAAGGCAGCCGGATAATTCTTGATCCCTTCTTCAGGCTTTTTGATCTCAGCCAACTTCGCCTCAGCCTCGATGACCTTCATTTCCCTCCCCACACGATCCAACTTCATCCACCGCTTCAATTCATCTTCGGTCCTTTGAGCATCGTGAACAAACTTGCGTCTCTTCTCAAAAAACTCCTCGGCATCACCCAGGACAATGATCTCGCGAAATCGCCCAAAATCATCATAGGCCTCAAAAACCTCACCCAGTGGATTCATCTGGCGATGACAACGCCAACACTCCTCCGGCCTCACCACATTCATCCTTTGCCTTAGTGTTCGATGAGGATCTTCCGGAACCTTGGCGTCCACTCCGATGGGAACCTCCGGAACAAGATCAGCAAGAAGGCGTTCCCGAATCCACTTCCCCCGCCGAATGGGATCATTCTCGGTATTGGCGCTGTGCGCCACCAGCCAGGCCGGATGAGTCAAAATGCCCGCACGTTGTTCCCTGGGAAATGCAATCGGTTCTCCTGCCGCGCGCCGAACCGCGCGTGCCGCATCACGATCCAGATTATAGGCTTCGACGTGCTTGCTCCTTAAACCCGGCCATTTGCCCGAATCTAAAATAGCAGCCCACTCGACCTCGCCATACTGCTCGCGAAGATTCTTGTTGTGCCTCTCGTCGGGATTCTCGCGCAGCCTCCTGATCTCCCTGTCATCCTTGATGTAATCCATGGGATACTGATTTGAAGTCAGCAATTGCCCGAGAACATCCTGATCCCCTTCAAGAATCCCGAGCACAAACATATCGGCATCCTTCCGCAACCGGTTTGCGTGATGGAAATCAGCCCGTTCACGATCCTTGAAGACATCAACGACCGCCGGATACCCAAAGAACTCCTGAAAGAAGCGAAGCTCACGTGGCCGAAATTGGTAATAATCCTCACCCCAACGGTGATACATCGGATAGTGCCAATATCGTTTCTCAATATCCGGTTTCTCGAGAATCTTGCTTACTTCCCGGGCCACGTCCTCACGGGATTGCAAGCGTCCCTCCCTGGCTGCGTTTAAAAGCTCCGTATCCGGCTTGTCATACAACGCGTAGGACAGTGCATAAGCCAATTCCAGCGGACCCAACATCCGTCGTCCATCCGTAAGCTCTTCGCCAAGCCCGACTTCCATTCGAAAGACAAACTCCTGGGACATGAGCATGCCCATGATCAACGAACGGAAGCCCAGCGCAAGACCACCCAATTTGCGATTCTTTTCAAACAACCCCGCGACATATCTCTCACGATCTTCCGCCGTGGGTTCCCTTTGGTAGATTTGCTTAAAGAGTTCGACCAGCGCCCTTTCAATCGCTTCCTCAGTAGGACGCTCCGCATCTTCCTTGAAGAAGCCGTTAAGAAAACGATTCATGTGCGATCTTGTCGGCGACACCATGTGCTCGGCCACCAGATTACTGTTTCTCATCATTGTCTTGATGGTTGATTCATCGGCAACAAGACTGGCGTAATCCTGAATCCCCCTGCCTCCCAATCCAAGGAGAGGTTGCGAGAGCTTCAGTCTCATTTCGCTGGCAAAGCGGGAATAAATCTGGGGACTCTTTCGCCACATCCTCGGCGGAGAGAAAGCAGGCCCTTTGAATTCGCCGCTGAAAAGATCGTCGTGGTCAACCCGGTTCGCTTGATGGGGAAGCGCCAATTTCCAGGGATCATGTCCCCACCCGATCTTGGCGAGTTCCGCCGCGATCCATCCCTGAACCCTGCTCTTCTCAACCTTCGAAGGCTGTGTTTCATCCTCCGGCGGCATGTCTCCCAAGCTCACCAGCTCCAGAATCTTCTCCCAACGCGCAACATCCTTCCCGTTGGTAATCAGACCATCGATATCGTGAACGGTGAAATCAGCCTTCTGCTTCTTCCCGCCGTGACAGCGATAGCAGTGCTCGGAAAGGAAAGGTTTAATGCGCTCCTGAAACTCCGTTAGTTCGGTATCCTTTGCCGAGACAAAGCAGGCCGACAAAAAGCAGAGAAGAAAATATTTCACACGAATTATTGGACTTTAGATTGAAGCAAAGACTTCCATCGCAGGCTTTCCGGTCCCATCCTTGGTTGCGTAAAAAGGTCGCCCTTCAATATCAAAGGAGGTCTTTGGCGAAATCCCCATGGCTTGAAAAATGGTGGCGTGAAGATCCTCGACCCCGAGTGGATTCTCAACCGCCACGAAGGGTCGCTCATTCGCGGTTCTACCGAACTGAAACCCTTTCTTAACTCCACCTCCGAACATCAGCACGCTGGTTCCACCGGTGAAATGACGATGCTGACCGTAGTGTTTCAATTCCGAGATTACATCGACTTTATGAGTCGTCTGATCGCGGGCATTCGATCCGGGAACACCTTCGATCATCATGTCGCGGCTAAACTCGCTGGCGATCACCACGAGCGTGCGGTCCAACATACCCCGCTCTTCCAGATCACGAATGAGTTGTGCAATGGGCTGGTCAATTTCCGACTTCAAACGCTTCACCGTGGTGTGCCCTTTTTCGTGGGTGTCCCAGTGCTTGAACGGCTGGTATTCCGTGGTCACCTCAATGAACCGGGCTCCGGATTCAGCCAGGCGGCGTGCCAGCAAACAGCCCTGGCCAAAGCGGCTCTTTCCATACGGAGCGGCCGAGGTCTCCGGCTCCTTGGTCAGATCAAAGGCTACCGCTTCTTTTGAACTCAGCAAGCGGTGGGCCTTCTCCATCGAGCGCAGCATCGACTCTTGCTGGAACTCGCTCCCACTCTTTCCGACCTGTCCTTCAGAAATCAGCTTCTTGTAAAGCTTGTAGCGATTCGAAAACCGTCCCGGCGTCATTCCCTCCGGTGGCTGCACCGCTCCTATCGCCTGATCCGGATAAGGCAGCAGGAAGGGACCAAATTCACTCCCGAAGAATCCTCCGGTGTGGAAGGCCTTGAGCTCCTCCTTCTCACCCACTCCCTCAAGCCGCTGGCCGATATCAATGAAGGCTGGCATCGCTTCATTACGTTGCCCCAGCACCTTGGCCATCCATGCTCCGATGTGCGGAGCAGCCACCGTCTGTGGCGGAACGTATCCGGTATGCCAATGATACTGATGCCGTGAATGGAGAATATGCCCGAGGTCAGGCTGCACCGCCGAGCGAATCAAAGTCCCCCGATCCATCACCTTGGCCAGTTCCTCAAATCCTTCCGTGAAATTGATCCCGCTTACGGAGGTTGGAATCGCAGGGAAGGTGCTACCAACGTCCGACACTTTGAGCCCCTTGCGAAACGGCTCGTAGTGCTTCGGATCAAAAGTATCAGGCGCGGCCATGCCGCCTCCCATCCAGAGAAAAATGCAACAATCGGCTCTAGCTTCGGGTTGCTCGACTTCTTCACCAAACAAGCGCGGCGCGCCCATTGCCAAAGTTGCAGCGGAAGCTGCTCCGAGCTTTCTTAGAAAGTCGCGGCGATTTTCAAATTCAAGTGACTTCGACATGGTTTCTATTTAGTTGATAAACTGGAATTCAGGAAGCATCAGCACGGTCCACAAAAAATCGGCGGCAGTCTCCGGAGTGATCTTCTCGCCCAGAATCTCGCGGGCCACTTGTTTTTCAAGTGAACTTGGCGGACGGGACAAAGCTTCAAAGTAAAGAGCCTCGATCATTTCTTTCTCGGCGACACGTTTTTCCGCACCCCGATTCAGATAGCTCACAAATTCCGCACCGTTGTTCAGCTCGAGAGCTTGCAAAGTCGTCAAATCGGCAGGCCGGGTCGTGACAACCTGCTCCCGGTTCGGACGTCCGAGCGCGCGCATTAAAAGAGTCGATTTCACCAATGACGCTCGAACCGCTCTCACTCCGTCCTTATGCCGAATAGTTCTCTCATTAAGATATTTTTTTATCTGACCATTCACACGGCCGGCCCACGGCTGCGAGCCCTGCTCTGCAGCAGGTTTCCCATTTGCGAGCCAAGTCCGGTCTGCAGTCAAAGTCACCTTCTCTCCCGCCAGGTTTGTTAGCTCAATAAAGGCATAAAGTCCGGCACCATTGGGACCACCTCCGAGGTTCCGGGCTTTCACCAAAAATTCATTTACCCCCTGCTTTAAATATCCGCTTAAATCAAACCGTTCGACCGTTTCCCAATTGGCATCTCCTCCGACCTTCTTACCGTTGACGACAAGCTCATACTCATTGTCACAAGTGATGATAATCCTGCCCACGGCCTTCGCCGTAAGATTTATTGATTTTTTGAAGACCACTCTCTCACCTGCCGGTCGATTTCCCGGCACCGACCAGATCCACTTCCCTGGAACACTTTGAGCTGAACTTTCACCAACCCGCTCAACCTTGGCGTCAATCTTACCGGGCATGGTCTCGGTGATCCCCCACACTGCATCGATAAATTGCTCGGCTGTCATTCGCTTGGCGATGGGGCCTTCGAAAACAAAATCATCGCCGCTCTTGGTAGGAACTACGGTCGCACTTTGATAGGTGCGAGAATTCACCATAATGGAAAGGGTGCGCTTGAGATCGTAACCGTTTTGAGCCAGATCCCAGGCAAGATAATCGAGTAAATCCTCGCTCCAGGGACGATTGCTCATCATGTCAACTGGCTCAACCAATCCCCTCCCCATCAATCTAGCCCAGAAACGATTTACAATCGTTCTTGCGAGCCGACCATTTCCCGGATCCGTGGCAAGTTCCGCAGCCCGCTTGAGCCTTTCGTTTTTATGCGCGGCCTTGTCGATCGACCCAAGTTTGCCGAAGAGAAATTTCGCATCCATCTTTTCACCCGTCGGTTTGTCGCAGCGATACATTTCAAGCGGCTTCCCGGCGATGATCGCAGCCATGCCGTAAGCATCCTCCAGCTTCCAATCGTCGATAAAGCTATCATGACATGAAGCGCACTTCATGTTCTCGCCAAAGAAAACCTGCGACACATTCTGCGCGAACTGAATCTCGGGAACCTGCGAAGCATTGACGTCGCCCCGCCACTTAATCCCCTTGATAAACCCTTCCGACTCGGCAGTGGGGTTCATCAACTCCCTTACAAATTGATCATATGGTTTATTCTCTTTCAACGAACGATAAAGCCATTCCGTGATCTGACGACGTCCTCCGTCAATGAAACCCGTTCCCGCGTAATCATTCCGCAAAAGGTCATTCCAAAACGTCATCCAATGATCGGCGTAGCCGAGATCTCGTGAGAGAAGCTCCTCAATCTTCGCTTCCCGCCTGGTGCCCGGCTCCGAAGTCAAGAACTTCTCCAGCTCGCTTTTCGAAGGAAGAAGCCCTACCAAATCCAAGCTCACTCGTCGCAAGAACCGGGCATCGGAGATTGGCTCCGGCGGCTGGACACGGTTCTTCTCGAAATAAGCTGCCGCAATCCGATCAATAGGGTTACCTCCCTCCGGCCCCGGCAACTCCACCTTCCGATGGGCCAGCGGAGCCTTCCACGTTTTCTTCCGGAAGGTAAACCCCGGCTCCCAAGCCACCCCCTCATTGACCCACTTCGTCAAAATGGCAATTTGCTCCACCGACAGGGGATCCGCGTCATGCGGCATTCGATCGTCTTCGTCCTCCGCTGTCAGCAACTCAATAAAAAGGCTCTCACCCGCCTTCCCCACTGCAATGGTCTCCGAATCAAGAACCGACTCACGGGTCTCCATCGAAAGCCCTCCTTTCTTCTTACCGTTGCTGTGACACTTCACACAGTTCTCTTTAAGGATCGGCAGAACCTCATGCGCAAAATCGATCTCTGCTGAGACATTCAAAGCCAGAAGGATCGGAGTCAGGAGGTTCAGCTTCTGAAGAGTGGTAAACATATACTTTTTTCTTGGAAGAGAATTCGAGGATTCAAACATCATCAAGACAGAAAACAAGGTGGTCTTCGTAGATACCGTGCGATTCCTTGGAAACTTCCGGTTGCAACCAAGAAAATCGAGCTTGAGAGTGTTCAGCAGTAAGTAATTTTGTCTTTGAGACCTCACTCATTTTCCGGTAGGGCTCCCCGCTGATCTCGTCTTTCCGACAATCAATCTCCCCTCCACGGCTAAGAATTTCCTCCGATCATGAAGTCCCATATCTCCTCCTGGCTTGTTCTCACCCTCGTCCTCGTTATTCCCCACCTAAGCAACGCCGCCACTCTTACCGAAGGCGCAACCGTTCAGGTCTCTTCGAATAACGCCAATTTTGACATCTCCGTATTCCCTGGAGCAGCCGGTTACAATGACCGCGGTATCGGAGGAAGTGAACCCGGTTCACCCACTTTCACCAACTCCTTTGGTGATGGCACCGTTGTTGACTACAACTTCGTGGGGAATTCGGGAACCGGAAGCCCTCTTGTCACCTACGCCAGTGGCGCGGCCAACCGAATCCCAACCCCAACTTCTCCATCCGCAAATGTCCACGGCAATGGAGAGGACTGGGCCAATGTCTGGACCACCACGGATCCCGCCGGATTCACTTCGGCCAAGAACCACAATCCCACCTCAACACCGGGAGCAGCCAACACCTTCGCCCGAACAGCCAACGTGACCGGAACGGTGGACATTTCAGGACTGAGTTCGGGACAACTCTTTTTCCCCCACGGAACTTTCATCAACTCATGGAACCTCGATCTAACCATGAGTGGCCCAGGGCAACCCAATCTTACCGCCAACGCCGGAATGGCAAATGGCGCCAGCACAAACAAAGGGTGGATCACTGACTTCTCCTTCACCGATGCTTCCGCATACGACACCATCACTTACACATACACCAATGGTGACACCGACGGCTCTCGCGCCCGTTTTATGGGGGTAATCCTCGGAGGTTCGATTGCCCCAGCCACTCCGCCCACCGTGACGAACCTGCCGGCAACCGACATTGAACCGTCTTCAGCCACCCTTCCGGGTGAAGTCACCGACACCGGAGGCGCCACTCCTTCAGTCACCATCTATTGGGGTGATAACGACGCCGGAACAACAACCGAAAACTGGGACAAGTCCGCCAACCTTGGCAACCAGGCCGGTCCATTCTCGACTTCGATCACCGGCTTGTCACCGTCCACAACCTATTTCTTCCGGGCTTTTGCTACCAACGAAGCAGGAAGCGATTGGGCAAATTCAACCTCTTCCTTCACGACCCAGGCTCCTCCCAATCCTCCTTCCGTAGTCAACTCTGCCGCGACAGGCGTCGGTTTTGTCGAAGCAGACCTTAATGGGAACGTCACTTCAACAGGTGGCGAAGCTCCCGAAGTCATCATTTACTATGGTGACAATGACGGCGGCACCACTCCTGGCAATTGGGATGAAGGCGTCAATCTCGGGGCCCAAACCGGAACTTTCACCACCGACCTCTTCGGCCTCTCCGACGATACCACCTACTATTTCCGCGCTTTCGCCCAGAACTCAGGCGGATCCGCGTGGGCGCCAAGTACTGCAAGCTTCGTGACAAATGCCTTCTCCCTCCCGGCCGTGGGAACTTCTCCAGCCACCGGAATCACCGGCACCGCTGCCGGAGTCGGAGGATCAGTCACCGATACCGGAAACGACCCTCCCAACATCACCCTCTTCTGGGGGACCAATGACGGTGGCACTAATGCCCTCAACTGGGGCAATCAAATTGATCTGGGGGAGCAAGGAGCCTCCTTCTCCACCGTCCTCTCCGGACTCAACCCGCTCACCACTTATTACTTTCGCGCCTTCGCCGAAAACGACGCCGGCTCCGCCTGGGCCAACACCACCGAAAGCTTAACCACACTCGAAGTCAGTGAGCTTTTGATCAACGAATTCATGGCTTCCAACGATGGAGGGCAATCCAACAGTTCAAACAACTGGTATCCCATCGCTAACCAGATTCCGGGAACCAGCGACGATTGGATCGAAATTTTTAACACCGGAGCCTCCACTATCGATCTCGGCGGATGGCATCTCACCGACGACCCGGCTGCCCCCACCAAATGGACTTTTCCTTCTCCCACTAATCTTCCTGCAGGAGGTTTTCTCATCGTTTACGCTTCGGGAAGCGGAGTCCCTGATACCAACGGCAACCTTCACACCAACTTCAGGCTCTCTTCAGGCGGAGAAAATATCGCTCTCATTCGCCCCGCCGGAACCATTGCCAGTGAGTTCGCCATCGGAGGCGGTGATTATCCCTCTCAAGACCGGGACATCTCATATGGCCTCCACCCCAACACCGGAAATCCCGTCTACTTTTCGTCACCCACCCCGGGTGCAGCAAACGATTCGAACGGTATCGCGAGAGTCGCGGACACCAGCTTTGCTCCAGATCGAGGGTACTATGATCAGACAATTGACGTAACGATAAGCAGTTTGACCCCCGATGCCGTCATCTACTACACGACCGACGGAACGAAACCGGTGGATGACAATGGCAACCCTACTGCAAGCGCATCGATCTACTCTGCGCCTGTTGCCATCACGGAAACCACTGCGCTGAAAGCGGCAGCTACCAAAGCCGGTTTTGCGCCCACCAATATCGACTGCCAGACCTACATTCTCCTGGATATTGAAAACGCCAACCCGGACGGCACAGACGCTGGTGGTCTGAATACCGCCTTCCTTCAACAAACCCAACCAACTGGCTGGGGCAACCTTTCTTCGGGAGACTACAACATGGATACCCGTGTCTCAAAATCCACCACCACCGCCACCGGCTACACCGAGACCACCGCGCAAACCATGCTCAAAGGATTACGGGACATCCCCACCATCTCCATTGCCATGAACCGGGCCGACTTCAGCGGCCCCAGTGGAATCTACACCAACTCAACCAATGGAGCACTGGAATACGAATGCTCCGCCGAATACATTCCGTCAGTCAATGACACCCGCGACGATTGGCAGATCAATTGCGGCATCAAGGCACAGGGCGGTGCTAGTCGAAACCCCAGCGCCAGTCCGAAACACTCCATGAATTTCCGATTTAGATCTCAATACGGAGCCGGTCGCCTCAGAGCAGCCATTTTCCCGGATTCGGAAATCAAGGAATTCAACTCCATCACCCTCCGCGCCGGATACAACAACTCCTGGATCCACCGCGACGCCGGCCAACGAAGACGCGGTTCCATGATTCGAGACCAGTGGATGCGCGAATCGATGCTTGATATGGGAAGCCCGGCCGCCGGCCATGGATTCATGGTCCACGTCTTTGTCAACGGCCTCTACTGGGGCGTTCATAACCTCTGCGAGCGTCCGGAAGCCTCCCACTACACTGCCTACAATGGTGGCGATGACGAACTCCTTGATGCCCGAAATGGAGCCTCCACCGTCGATGGAACCACCACCGCCTGGAATGCCATTCCCGGGGTTGTGGCAAGCGGTGATTGGAGCAAGATCCAGCAGGTCATCGATATTGATCAATACATCGACTACCAAATCATCAACCGCTACGGCGGCAATGCCGACCTAAAGTCGGGTGGCAACTGGCGCGCCGCCGGCGGTGGCCCCTTCCCCGGAGGACAGCCCGAGCAAATGGCACCCTGGCAGCTCTATTCCTGGGACGGGGAACGCACCCTTGAGAACCAAGGGGCAACCAACTCTCCACTCGACCCCATGGGTATTCGCTCCAGTCTCGAAGCCCTGCCCGAATATCGTATTCGTTTTGCCGACCGTCTTCAAATGCACTTCTCCGAAGGTGGAGCCCTTACTCCGGAAGCCACGGCGGCCCGTTGGATGAAATTCGCCAACGATCTCGATCGCGCCATCATCGCAGAGTCGGCCCGCTGGGGCGATCACCGGGGAACTCTTTACACGCGCGATAATCAATGGCTGGCCGAACAAAACCGACTGATTGGCTCCTATTTCCCCGTTCGCAGCAACAACGTTTTAAACAACTACGGCTCACTCTTACCCAACACGGAAGCTCCGGAATTTCTGATCAATGGAACTGTGGAAGAAAACGGTGTGGTCCCCATCGGCGGCACTCTCCAAATTACCGCCAACACCGGAACCATCTACTACACAACTGATGGCAGCGATCCCCGCCTCGAAGGCGGTGGAATCAACCCGAATGCCATCGCCATCGGTGGAGGCAACACTCAAACCTCCTTTATCCAGCTTGAGGAAAGTGGTTGGAAATATCTCGATACCGGAGTCGCCCAAAGCGATAGCCAAATCGTCGTCGGCCACCCTTCCTACAATACCAATGATTGGAAACACCCTTCGTTCGACGATAGCTCCTGGCCGAGTGGGCAAGCGCTGCTTGGTTATGGTGGCATTTCGGGACGAACCGAAAACACCACTCTGAGTCTCCAAAACCCTCGTCTTCCCACCATCTACTTCCGAAAATCGTTCAATGTCACGGATGCCAACACCTTTACCCAAATCAACCTGGGGATCATCCGGGACGATGGCGCCATTATCTATCTCAACGGCAAGGAAATTGGACGCACCAACATGGGGGGAGGAAACCAGCAATATGGTGACTTCGCTTCAGGCGCCACTGCCAATGAAGGAGCAATCGTAAATCTGGGCAATATCTCCCTTGCTCCGGGAGATCTCCTCGAAGGAACCAACATCATCTCGGTCGAAGTCCACCAAAGCAGCGGCACCAGCAGCGACACCGGACTTGATCTTCAGCTCTCCGGAATCGCCCCTTCGGGTGGGGGCGGAAACACTGTCTCCCTCTCCGGCGGAGCACTTTTGCGGGCTCGCGCCCTGAATGGTTCCGAGTGGTCCCCGATCTCGGAAGGAGAATTCCTCGTAGCACCGATTGCCGACGCCTCGAATATCGCGATCTCTGAAATCATGTATAATCCACTGGGCACTTCGGAGGACGGAGAATGGATCGAACTCGTGAACATCTCGGACGCCACCATCGACCTTTCAAATCTCAGCTTTGATGGGATCGACTACACCTTCCCTCTCGGCTTTACCCTCGCACCCGATGCCCGCGTTGTTGTGGTCAACAATCAGGCCGGGTTCGCCGCACAATACAACACCACCGGAATCAACATCGCACCAGGAGAGTTCTCGACTTCAAACCTGAGCAACTCGGGTGAGGAAATCGCATTAATTGACTCCTTGGGAGTCGATACCCGACGATTCTTTTACAACGACATGTTCCCTTGGCCAACGTCACCGGACGGCGGCGGATATTCAATCGTTCTGATCTCACCGGAGACCAATCCCGACCATGCCATCCCGACCAATTGGAGGAGCAGCGCTATGCCTGGCGGAAGCCCCGGAACAACCGACAGCACCAACTTTAGCGGAGACCCAAATGCTGATGAAAATAACGACGGACTCACGGCCCTTCTCGAATATGCCCTTGGATCCACTGGAGGCGATGGAGCCACGAGCCCGGAATCGTTCCCGAAGCCCGGAACCCAGTTCTTCGATGACGGCAGTGGCCAGTTCGACGAGTATCTCACTCTGACCTATCGACGAAATCTCGCTGCCGACGACCTTGATTTCGAGGTCCAAGTTGGCTCCGATCTCAGTGCCTGGGACCCTCTCGGGACAACGCCTGTTTCCGCCACCGCCAATGGCGACGGAACGGAAACCGTTGTCTGGCGGAGTCTGACACCAGTCAAAAATCTGGTGCGGGAATTCATCCGCTTGAGGGTCCAGCAAAAGCCATAGCACCCCGCCTACCCAAAGCAGGGTATCATTGGGCGAAATCTTGGTTTTCCATGCCCTAAGAAAAGCTTAGCCTGGCCAGTATCAAAGAGGACGCTGCCGGGTGCTGCCTTCCCCCGGATTCACTTGCTCAAGCTTATGATCCCTTCCCATCGAAAAAACCTCCTCACATTCTGCCTCGGATTTCTTGCTTCCGGACCCGGCCTCTCCGCCGCTCCGGAGTTCTCCCTGACGCCGCGGGCCACAAAACCATTGGCAACTGGTACACCACCCTCTTGAACGCACACGGCAATCCGATCGAGCACTACGGCGACTTCGACATTGAAACCGCCCGTAAAAAGATCGACCAAACCGGCGCCATCAAACAATTCATCCGAGCTTAGCCGAAACCTCCCGCTTTCCAAAGTTTTCCTCAAACGACCAAATGCCCCAGAGGCTTTTGGCGACTTTCAGCACACTATGAAAATTCTTCTCGTCCTGTCCCTCCTCATCACCGCTGCCTCCGCCCGCAAACCCAACATCATCCTCATCTACATGGATGACATGGGCTACGGTGACATCGGATGTTTCGGCTCTACCAAAAACCGCACCCCCATCATCGATCACCTCGCGAAGGAAGGCATGCGCTTCACCGACTTCTACGTTACCTCCGGAGTCTGCACCCCTTCCAGGTCAAGCCTCCTTACCGGCTGCTATCCCCGTCGCCTTGACATGCATGTTGATCAAAACGACAAATGGGTTCTCTTCCCAAATGCCCGCAAAGGCCTCAATCCCGAGGAAACCACCATCGCCGAAATCTTCAAGGATCAGGGATACGCCACCACCTGCATTGGTAAGTGGCACCTCGGCGACCAGCCCGAATTCCTCCCCACGCGCCACGGGTTCGATTCCTATTTCGGCATTCCTTACTCGAACGACATGGGCCGAAAAAACATCCCTCTCCCGCTTCTCCGTAATGAAACAGTAATCGAAGCTCCCGTCGCCCAATCCCCTATTACCCTTCGCTACACCGAGGAGGCGATCTCTTTTATCAAGACCAATCGGGACAAGCCCTTCTTCCTCTACTTGCCCCACACCTCGGTTCACCTCCCCCTCTTTCCCGGCGATGGATTCAAGGGGAAATCCAATAACGGAAAATACGGTGACTGGATCGAAGAAGTCGATGCCGCCACTGGCCTTTTGCTCGCAGTTCTAAAAAAAGAGAAACTTGTTGAAGACACTCTAATTATTTTTACCTCCGACAATGGCTCCAACAATCGCAACGGTGGTAGCAACGCTCCGCTTGGAGGAGCAAAGGGATCCACTCATGAGGGCGGCATGCGTGTTCCATGCGTCATGCATTGGCCCGGAAAAATCCCGGCAGGCTCCACGTGCTCCGAAGTCACCTCGACTCTCGACCTTCTCCCAACCTTTGCCGCCCTCACCGGTGGAAAGCTCCCTGCAAAAAAAATCGACGGTCACGACATCAGCGACCTCATCTTTGCCAAGCCCGGCGCAAAATCACCTCACAAGGCTTTTTATTATTACCACACAACCCAACTCCAGGCCATTCGAAGCGGGAAGTGGAAAGTGGTTCTCCCACAGGGCCAAAAATTAGAAGGTTGGAGCGGCAAGAAGAAAGACACCCCGACTCAGCTTTACGATCTCTCCGTCGATCCCGGGGAATCAACCAACCTGGCGGAGAAACACCCGGATGTGGTCGCACAGCTCACTAGGTTCGCCAAGGAGGCGCGACAAGATTTGGGCGACGGTGACCATGAGGGAAATGGGCAGCGCCCTGCCGGCTGGGTGGATAAAGCTAAACCACTCCTGCTCGACAATTGATTGTGAGGTTCTTTCTGTCTCTTCTCCTTTTTACTCTTCCGCTCCCTGGTGAAGAAGCCTGGCACCGTCATACCATTGATGACAGTTCTCAAGGGGCCGATGGCGTTCGCCTTGCCGATATCAACGGTGACGGACTGATGGATATCGCCACCGGATGGGAGGAAGGTGGAATTGTCCGGGCCTACCTCCACCCAGGCGTCAAGAAGGCCTCTCAAAAATGGCCCGCCGTCACCGTGGGCAAGGTCCGATCAGCCGAGGATGCCGTCTTCGCCGATCTTGATAACGACGGTAATTTCGACGTCATCAGCTCTTGTGAGGGTCGAACCAAAACGATGTTTGTTCATTGGGCACCTAAAGAGTCTTCTTCATTTCTCGATTCCGAAAAATGGAAGACCCACAGCATCCCAGCCACCGCAAACAAACAATCATGGATGTATGCTCTCCCAAAATCCATCGACGGAAAGAATGGCCTCGATCTCATCGTCAGCTCAAAAGGCAAAAACGGCAGCGTGGGCTGGCTTGAAATCCCTGAAGACGCCCGACAGGTTTCCAATTGGAAATTTCACAAGCTTCAGGATGCCGGGTGGATCATGTCCTTGATCTCCATCGATATGAACAAGGATGGAAAGAACGACCTCCTGATCAGCGACCGCCGCGGTCACAACCGTGGAGTTTACTGGCTGGAATACCCGGGACCCGGTTCCGCCCTCGACCCGGACAAGTGGATACGACATGAAATCGGAGGCGCCGATCGTGAAATTAAATTCATCTCACACGGCGACCTCGACCAAGACGGTCAAACTGATGTCATCGCCATCGACAAGACTTCCATCATTTGGTTTCGAGCATCCAAAACCGGATGGGAGGAACATGTCATCGGACTTCCCGAGGGAGTCGGTGGTGGAAAAAGCGCAGTCGTTTTTGATGTCGATCTTGACGGTAGGAACGACCTCGTCTTCAGCTGTGAAGGAGCCAAGGCTCCACTATCCGGAACGCGATGGCTTTCCTACAGGGAGTCCCCGTTTGAAAAGGATTGGCTCAGTCATGAAATTGCGGGAGCGTCTGGTCTCAAATACGACCGCATTGTCCCCTATGATGTCGACGGTGATGGCGACCTCGACGTTTTCTGCTGCGAAGAACGCGATCAACTCGGAGTCTTCTGGTATGAAAACCCCTTTGGCCAGAAACGGTAGGCCGTCGTCTCAAAATTGATTGAGACGAAAACCAGTTTCACTCACTCACGACCAAGGCAAACCACGAACTAATTTTCAACCCTTGGCACCTCAACCCGGATGAAACTCGAATTTTTCAAAGCTTCGAAAGCGACACCCTCGATGGTCGCAGTTCCATTTTCATCGGTCACAGTCGTATTCCCCGCCACCGTTCCGACACTGGCTGTTGCATCGCCAAGTTCGATGGTCCTCGCATTGGGCCCTTCAAATTCCAGGTCTTCCGCTTCAACAAAAATATAGGACGTATTTGAAGCCCCTGTGATACTTGCCGCAAAGGTGCCAGTGGCCAGATCATAAGAAAAGTCCGTCACAGCCAGCGTGAATGGCGCGACCGATGCTCCCGACAAAACAGTCCCACCGAAGCGGCCATTGCCGGTATCATCTACCCCGTTGCCCAGATAGATGTATTCGATGACATCATAGCCGGCGTCATTAACGAAATCCACTTCCGCAACGTAATACTCCGCCCGATTGGCTCTGTCTCCATTAAGATGCACGTCCTCCACCGTAATGTCAGGTGCCGGACCATCAGTGTCCTTCATGACCACACTCACCACGGGAGTTGCGCTGAACGCCCCATAGAAAATATTGACGGTTCCCGCGCCCAAGGCCGAGATATCAATGCTTGCCTCAATCTGACCAAAACTGCGATAACCCGGCCCTGTTGAGTCTCTGGGATTTTCGGGATTCAGCAGATCAGGCCCCGGGTCGCTCTCTGTCCAAAGAGTGAGTTGATCCTGGGCAAACCCGTCGAATACTGTATCCGTCGTCGTATAGGTAATGAGACCGCCGCTCTCCCGACCAATCGTCAGAACGTCTCGAGCACCACCGATAAAAGACCACCCCAGGACGGGACCGGAAAAAAAACGCTGAAAGGCATCCGCTGGATCACCGGTTCCTGGCAAATCAGCGGCCACCGACGCATAACCCGAATTTTCAGGGTGCACTGAGACGAAATAAGGTCCTCCCTCACTATTGTTGCCATTCTCTCTCACAGAAAGAGCATTTTGTTCGGAGCCAATGGTTGCCTGAAAGCCCACCTCAAGGCTTGCCGCATGAGTCGTTCCAATGAAAATAGGAAGTCCAACCAGTAAGGCAGGTGTCGGGGAAAATAGGATTCTCATGATGATATGGTGAGTCAGATTGTTTCAATCCTGAAGCGTTCGTACGATCGTCTGGAAAAGAATCCTGTCAATCCGGTCAAAGAAAAACTCACGCCAAACACGGAACCTCGGCACACATGGACACAAAACCCGAATAACCTGAAGCTTCGCTGCAACCATTCCGACCATGGAAACGAAAGAAGCAGCGAAAGACGGGATCACCGCTCCACTTCCCCGCGTCCAAGATCGATGAGCCTTGAAAACAATTGCTCCCCGCCGACCCGCAGCCCGCAATGTTCATATTCGCTCGTGTAAAAGGCCTTCATATTCGGAACTGCATCCACAGTTTCGCGCGAGAACTTCATATTTACAAACATGTCATCAACATAAACCGCACAAGCCACTGGCACAGAATTGCGGCTCAAAACCTCGGGGTCATAAAGCGGAGGCCAATCCGATTTCTCTGCCAAGATATTCGCAGCCTCCTTCATCCCCCTGAGTTCTGAAATTTCCTCAAACATCCATGGAAAAATCATCTCTCCGTAAAACAAGAAATCCTCGTAGTCACCAAAATGCGGATACTTCTCTTTCTGCACCCTATCGCAGGCCCAGCCGGTGGCCGAGCCCTGCGCATAGATCGCCTCATGGAGAATCGCGAAAATGGGATTCGTCCGGAAAGGAATAGTAGCTTGCAAGCCAACCTTAAAGGTCTGGCTGATGACCTCCTTCTCTCCCGCCTTCACAAAAGCCTCCTCAAGGAGGAAGTGGATCTCCTCCGCGGTATGGGCAAAACCAAACTTTATGCCCAACGTCTGAACCATGCGCGGCGTAATCCGGTCGCCGTTTGGAAAGAAAACCTCGTTTTTCTCCAGATGCCGCGCCAGCTTTGTCAGCCGCGCTTTATCCATTGGAAACTTTTCAAAATACTTGCGATTCCTCTCCTCTACGAAGGGAAAGGTCCCCTCGTAGATTTCACGCGCCGTCCGGTTCAAGCCGGGGACCCCACCAAAGATGAAGCACTCCTTCAGCCCCTCCGGATGAAGACTCAGGTAAGTCATGGTGCACCAACCGCCATAACTTTGACCGATCGTCGACCACTGTTTGCCGGGACTTATTTGGGAGCGAATCAACTCGGCATCCCGCACGATATTATCCTGCCGAAAATGCGCGAGATACTCCGCTTGCGCCGCAGCATCTCCTTCCATCGCAAGGGTTTGATGATCCACCGGAGTGCTCAAACCATTGCCCCGGGTATCATACATGAGGATTCGAAACTCGGTCAGCGCTCGTTTCAACCATCCGGTTTTCTGAATTGGAGTTGGCGCACGAAACCCCGGGCCTCCTTGCAGAAAAATGAGGAAAGGCTTCTCCCGGCTCTTCGGGTCGAGATCGCGGACTTCACGAACAAAAAGATCAATTTGCCGGCCTTCCGGATCGCGATGATCCAAAGGAGCTTTAAAAGTGTGATCAATCAGCTCAAGGCCGGGAATACGATATGGATCTGATGACTTCATTACTCTGATTCTTTTGCGGGGACAAAAGGCATTTTCGCTCCGGACTCTTTGAGCCATTGTGCCAGTTCAGCTTTCAATTCAGCTGCCAGTTCCGGCTTGGTCTCAACGAGATTTTTCTTTTCTCCCTGATCGCCAATAAGATCGTAAAGCTCGACCGAATCGTCATCGTAAAAGTGGATGAGTTTGTAGTTCCCACGCCGCACCACCCCGCCCAAGCGATTCCTCTTATGGAAGGCGTAGTTGGGATAGTGGAAGAAAAGTGACTTTCTCTGGAGCGCTCCCTTGCCTTGCAACATGGGAACAAGACTTTCTCCATCGAGCGGCGTTCCCTCTTTGGGCTCCAACCCGGCCACTTCAAGCAAACTAGGAAAAGTATCCGTTGTGATGATGGGCGTGTCCGAACACGATCCCGCCTTCACTTTCCCCGGCCAACGGATCGCCCACGGCACCCGGATCCCCCCTTCATATAGGTGTCCCTTATTTGCTCTCAACGGACCATTTCCAAACAAGGACCCATTGTCCGAAGTGAAAATGACAATCGTATCATCAGCCAAACCCAAATCATCGAGCGATTTCAAGACACGGCCGATCGAACGGTCCATCCCTTCGATCATCGCCGCATAAGGAGCATTTTCCACCGGACGTTTTTGATACTTCTCGATCAAATCCTCCGGTGCCTCGATCGGATAGTGCACCGAGTAATTCCAAAAGGTTAGGAAGAACGGCCCTTCCTTTTGCTTCTGAATAAAGTCAATACACTCCGTCGCCAGACGATCCGGAAGGTATTCCCCTTCGGGCCCCTCCTTCAGAGTTGGGATCTTGTAAGGCGCAAAATAGGTCGGAGGACCGCCCCGGTCGTAGCCCCCGATATTGACATCGAAGCCCTGCGACTTCGGACGCAATCCGGGTTCGTATTTTTCACCGGCTTCATTCTTCCCCTTGCGATGGGACAAGTGCCACTTTCCCACAAATCCCGTGGCATAACCGGCTTCGTTTTTCAAACGCTCCGCCAAGGTCTCGGCTTCCAGCGGAAGGTAAGTCAACTTCTCGGCCCCGGCCTGCGTCCGCCCCTCGGGAACCATTCCGTCCTTGTGACCGGGAGCATGATTGGTGATCGCCAGCCTGGCCGGAGACATCCCCGTCATCATCGCGGCCCGCGTCGGAGTGCATACCGGAGCGGCGGCATAGCCATGGGAAAACAACATCCCTTGTTTCACAAAGCGATCAAGGTTCGGTGTATCGAGATGCTTGTTCCCGTTAAAGTGAACATCAAACCATCCCAAATCGTCTGCCATGATCAGCAGAATGTTGGGTGGCTTCCCGGCGTTCGAAACAATCGTCGTGCACAGCAGGCCTAAAAAAGTCAGTTTCAATTTCATCGTAAAAATTCTCCTCAGTTGTTCTCAATCTTCAGCATGGCTGCGGCCAAGGCCTTCCCAAATCGAATGAAAGTTTTTCCACTTCCCAGATAGTGATACTCCGGATTGGATGAGCATCGATCCCAGGTTGCTTGCTCTTCGGCGGTGATTTCACCATCGCCAAAGCCATACTTGGCGCACTCTTTTTGATATTCCTCCTTTGTCATCCCGCCCTTCTTGAGCCGCCGTTTCCATTCCCCGGTCATGCGCCTTTTCCAGTAAATATCGCTGAGAGCCAGTTCGTAATATGGCCCGCTATCCACCGCAATGACATTGCCCCGCAGTTCGGGAGCGACCTTTGAATCAAACTGCTTCACCGCTTCAAACTGCGTCTTACGAAAGGTCGAAACCGGAAGGCCTTTATCAAACCGCCGGCTATCGGGATCCGTCCCGTAAACTCCCAGCACCCCGATAACAAAAGGCAGCTGCGGCGATTGAAACTCACGCCGCACATCGGTAATAAAGTGGATCATGTTCCCGGTGTATTGTGCGATATGATGGCGGTTACACATATCGTTCCAACCCTGAAACCAGACAAAGCCCGAGAGTTCATAGCCATCTTCTTTCACATAGCCCGGCACCACCTTTCGAATACTCGCCTCATCTTTGAGGGTCGCTTTCACAAAAGAGACCATCTCCCGGTAGTAGCGACCCGTCTCATCTTTAGAAAAAATCTTCCCGTTTTCCTTCTCCCGCGCACTTGGCTCATAAGGCCCCGCGCTTGGTGGTCTGAAATCCACCGCCAACGATTTTCCGCCCCAAGCCGTCTTGATAATCAAAATCGGCTCGTCCGAGGCACCATCCAGGTGAAGGCCAAAGCCATACTCCGGCCCGATCCGGTCATCATCAAATCCGTAGCCCACCTTCACCTTACCCAGCAAAGTCGCCTCCTTGCCTCCGCGATTCGTCCGGCAGGCCACCCAGGCATTCCTGGCCTCAACGGGATCTCCTTTTTCATTCAAAATCTCCTTCAATAGCGGAGCCGTCGCCGGATCATCTCCAATCGCCGCAAAGGTACTCTTGTGAGCCGATCCCTGCATATTCGACTGCCCTGCCAAAATATAAACCTTCAAGGGCTTTCCTGCTCCAAGAACGTGAGAATTAAGTAAAACCAACAATGCGGCACCAGCCCGAACCAATTCTCTGAACATCACTCCAAAACAATGACTGATCATGACGGGATGACCAGAAAATCCCCTATCACCCACCTACCCCATAAGTAATACAGTCGACAAATCCATTGACCCCCGTGCCACTCTCCCTTACCTCTCGCCGCCTTATGGAAAACGAAAACGTCGCTGACCTCCTGGCGATCGACACCGGCTCGCTCGAGAGTCGCTTGTCGGATCTCAGGAGGTATCTTTGACATCCCGCTCCTCACCCAAAAAATCGAGGAACTCGAAGCCAAGGCCGCCAACCCCGACTTCTGGAACAACCAGGAGGAGGCCCGTGAGGTCCTCGCCGAAACCAAACTCCACAAAGACAAACTCGAACCCTTCCTGAAATTTGAGGAGGAGTTCCAAAACCTCACCTCCGGAATTGAACTCGCCAAGGAGTTCGATGACCTCGATTCAGCTCGTGAAGCCCGGGCCACCTTTGACAAACTCTCCAAGGATCTCGAGTCCTTCGAACTCATCACCCTCCTCGACTCTCCGAGCGATTCCAAAAACGCCTACATGACGGTGCAAGCCGGGGCAGGCGGAACTGAGGCCTGCGACTGGGCGGGCATGCTCTACCGGATGTATAACCGCTGGGCCGAGCAACATGACTTCAAAGTCACCGTCACCGACTACCAGGAAGGTGAGGAAGCCGGACTTTCATCCGCCTCCCTCAAAATCGAAGGTCCCTACGCATACGGCTATCTCAAAGCCGAACGCGGCGTCCATCGCCTCGTCCGCATCTCCCCCTTCGATTCAGCCGGCAAACGGCACACTTCTTTTGCCTCCATCGATGTCACGCCCGAAATTGATGATACCATCGAAATCGAGATCCCGGACTCCGATGTCGAAATCTCGACCGCCCGCTCCGGTGGCAAAGGAGGGCAAAACGTCAACAAGGTTGAGACCGCCGTCATCATGAAGCACCTCCCAACCGGAATCATAATTCGCTCCACCCAGGAACGTTCCCAGCTCCGCAACCGCGAGGTCGCCTGGGAAACCCTGCGCGCAAAACTTTACCAAATCGAGGAAGACAAGCAAAAGGCCGAGGCTGATCGCACCTACTCCGAAAAAGGCGAAATCGGTTGGGGAAGCCAGATTCGTTCCTACGTTTTCCAGCCTTACCAAATGGTCAAGGACCTCCGCACTGGCGAGGAATCAGGCAATATTCAAAACGTCATGGACGGAGCCATCGACCCCTTCATCGAAGCCATGCTCCGCGGCCAAAAGCGGATCTAATCGGGCATCATTATGATGAACAGTCCATATTACACGCTAGACTTACATCGTTACTCCGAGTTACGCGAGCTCTACTTGCCGATAGTGGATCGCATCTTCAGGAGTTCATCTCCGCAGGAGTATCATGACTCATTGGAAGATTGGAAAAAGCCCCCAACGCTTTGATGCAATTCCTGAACGAACGCGCCAACGGTGGAATCAGTCAGTATTTTTAATCAATCCGGGGATGAGTGGCCAATTCTCGGGAAATTGCTAATCGATTTTGTCTAGCTGTTCCCCCAGTGAGTAAACAGCTCCCGCCAAGGGCGATGTTCCTCATGGTCTCCCTCGTCGATTGCCCAACCACGAGCGTGAAACCAATAAGTAAAGCCGCATTCGTTCTACGCGCATTTCCACCAGTTCAGCCCCCTCTGCCAATCGCTCGGAACTGGCCAACCCATAGTAACGGACCTTGTTCGCATCCCTCTTGACCTCGCTCGTCGTGAGACGATAGACAAGGTGAATCATCCAAGGCCCGCCGAAGAAGCAAGCCACTGTAACGAAGACTAAACTAGAAGGATTTGGAAAACTTTCCCCATCCTCTCTCCCAACTTTTAACGATCAAAGTTAATGCACATTGCCTTGGGCACCTCCGCACTCTTCCCACTATAGGAAAGCTTCCCGGTCTTCTTGTCGATGCGATGGCTGGTCACTTCATTCGACTTCTGTCCGGCCACCAGGAGCCAATCACCCGATGGAGACAGGTTAATATTCCGGGGAATCCAAACAGCCGCCGGAGTCGTGTCGACATGCTTCAATGATCCGTCCTTCGCCACCGACAAAACTGACAAAGAATCCCGTCCTTCTTCAGTGAGGTCCCGATTCGCCGTATAAATAAATTTCCCATCCTGCGAGACACGGATTTCGGAACAGGTCATGTTCTCCACCGCGGCATCCGCTGGTAACACGCTCACCGTGTTCGTCATCGTCAAAATACCACTTTCCTTGTTTCGGGAAAATCCTGTCACGGACAAGGTCAGTTCATTGAGAACATAGGCATGTGAACCGTCTTGCCCGAACTTCATGTGACGGGGACCGGAACCCGGAATCGATTTAAACCCGCCCTTGTCAGTCAACTTCCCCTCCCCATCGAAGGCATAAAATTTCACCTGATCGATCCCCAAATCAGGAGCATAGGCAAACTTGTTATCGGGCCCGGCATAAATCGAGTGGGCATGAGGTCCCTGCTGTCTTTGCGCGTTCACACTCGATCCTTTGTGCTGCATCAGCGACGCCACCGCACCGATTTTACCTCCGTCGATTGGAAATGACACAACCTTACCACCTCCGTAATCAGCGCCAAAAAGGACTTTTTCCCTGGCATCGATGCTCACATGGCAAAGTCCGCCCCCCTCATAGGTCTGGCTCGACACCTCGGTCAACTTTCCTTCATCAATCGAATAGGCCGCAACGGCGCCCTTCCCATCCTTTTTAAAGGTCGAAAAAATGACACTCCCTTCCTTGTTCACCTCCTGAAAGCCCATGCCCTCTCCTTTCACAACATGCTGCCGATTCGAAAGGGTTCCCGTCTTTTCGTTCAGTTCCAAGGTGTAAATTCCGTCTCCCCCTGTTCCCACATAAATGAGAGTGCTTTGACCATGAACCGTTCCGACGAGTACCGCTGCCGCGCAAATGATTTTCTTCATACCTTCGATTAGCAGATGAAATCGCTCTTAGAAAGGCCGATCCTTGCCAGCGTCGTCAAATCAGAGCATTCTCCATCCGAATGCCCGACAATATCAAGAACGACCGATATTTCGCGGAGGGATTCCGCGAACTCGACGAAAGCCTCGCCGAAACAACCGCAATGCTAGCCGATGCCCTTCCGCTCGACGCTGATCTCCGCTCGCTCGTCCCCTGGCAGGAAGGAAAACCCTTCCCGGAGGCCATCCCTACGGGCGCCGAGCGTGAAGGCGCCCAACTCCTTTCCATCTGCTTCGAGCTCCTCAATATTGTCGAAGAACGCGTCGCCTGGAAATTCCGCAGCGCCCGCCGGGCTTCCCACGGCGCTGAAGCCATCAAAGGGCTCTGGCCCTCCGTCATCAAACGCCTTTCCGACGCCGGACTCACCGAGCAGGAAGTCATTACCACTCTCAAAAAAGTTCAGGTCGAGCCCGTTCTCACCGCCCACCCGACGGAAGCCAAGCGACCTTCCGTTCGCGTCAGGCACAAGGCCATTTACGAGGAACTCCGTAGTTTCGAATCCGCCAAGCGTGATCCTCACTACGGTCGCCGGGTCGCTGATTCACTCCGGGGCGAACTCCAGACTCTTTGGTACACCGGCGAAATTTTTGTCCAGCGCCCCGCTGTCCAGGAAGAACTCCGCAACGCCCTTCCCTACCTCAGCGAGATCTTTCCCGAAGTCGTGATCCGCCTCGACCGCTCACTCGAACTTGCCTGGGAAGATGCCGGATGGAATGTCAAAAATCTTCGCAAGGAAAACGCCTATCCCAAGCTTCGCTTTTCAAACTGGATCGGAGGCGACCGCGACGGACACCCCTTCGTCACTCCCGAGGTGACGAAAAACACCCTGGCCGAACTTCATGAGAATGCGGTGAAAATGCACCAGCGTCACCTGATGAAGGTGGCGGACAAACTCACCCTCGCTCCCCCTTTTGCTAAAGTCCCCGCACGCCTCAACGAAGCAATCCAAACCTATGCCAAAGAACTCGGGGATGCCGGAACCAAAATTGTGAATCGCTATCATTTGGAGCCTTGGCAAACCTTCATCCGCCTCATCATCGAACGTTTCGAACAAAGAAAATATGAGATCACCACTACCTACCTCGCCGATCTCAACCTCATCAACGATACTCTTTGCGAAGCCAATGCCTCCTTGACCGCCCACGAGTGGATCTTCCCTCTTATGCGCCTTGCCCAAGTCTTTGGACTCCACCTCGCTTCGCTTGATGTCCGCAACAACTCGGAAGCGCACGATGCCGCCGCCGCCCAGCTCTTCGCCAAGGTTGGCATTCCCGATGGCGAAAACTTCCCCACGTGGAGCGAAGAAAAACGCCGCGAATTCCTCGTCGCGGAACTCTCGAACCCACGGCCGTTTTTGACGCGTTACGAAGAGGCCGGAGACGATGCCGATAACATCCTTGCCTACTTTCGTCTCCTCGCGACGCACCTGCGCAAGCGCGGTCCCGATTGCCTCGGCCAGCTCATCATCAGCATGACGCGCTCTGTTTCCGACATCCTTTTGGTTCAACTACTCTGCCGCGAAGCCGGACTTGCCAAGCTCCACTCAAATGGAAAATGGCGCTCCCGTCTTCCGGTCAGCCCACTTTTTGAAACCGGCGAAGACCTCGGTGCCGCCAGCAACATTCTCGCGGAATATCTTGCCATCATGGGGCCTCATCCCTCTGGCATGCAGCCTGCCATGGTGGGCTACTCTGACTCCAACAAGGATGCGGGGGTCTTTGCCTCGCAATGGGGCATTTTCAAAGGACAGGAAGCGATGACCGCAGCCTGCCAAAAAGAAGGCGTCGTCCCGCAATTCTTTCACGGTCGGGGCGGAACCATCGGCCGCGGAGCTGGCCCCACCCGGTGGTTCCTCCGCGCTCTTCCCGAAGGTGCCCTGGCCGGACCCGTCCGCGTGACAGAGCAAGGCGAGGTCCTCCCTCGCAAATACGGTCACGAAGGAAACGCCCACTTCCACCTGGAACTTCTTACCGCCGGCGTTACCCGCGTCGTCGGACTCCGAAACGAACGCGCCAATCCAGTCGAGCAATGCCGGCAAAGCCTGAATGCCCTATCCGAGGAATCGGACAAAGCTTATCGCAGACTTCTTGATACCGCTGATTTTATCAGCTTCTACCGCACTGCCACTCCCATTGACGCACTCGAAACCGGTGTCTTTGGATCCCGTCCCTCGCGCCGTACCGGCAAGAAGGCCTCCCTCAAAGATCTCCGCGCCATCCCCTGGGTCTTCTCCTGGACACAAGCCCGATTCTACCTGCCGGGCTGGTATGGGGTTGGCTCCGGTCTTGAGGCCATCGGGGAGGACGCTTACCAGAACATCAAGGACAATCTACCCAGGTTCGATTTCCTCCGCTACGTATTCACAAACATCGAATCCTCCCTCGCCTCGGCAAACCCCGGAACGATGAAGCAATATTCCGCGCTCTGTCCGGACGATGCTCTCCGCGATAAAATTCTCGGCCAAATTCTCGCGGAGTACGACAAAACCCGGAGATTGGTGCACGATCTTTTTGGAAAGGAATTCGATACCCGCCGCCCCCGTATGGAGAAAACCCTCGCCGTTCGCGAAGTCCCTCTCAAGGTTCTCCACCACCAACAAGTGGAACTCCTCAAACGCTGGCGCGACGCCGGCAGCCCCATTGAAGCGGAGGATGGTCGGTTTCATCGCGATTTCCTGGCCCTCCAGCTGACCATTAACGCGATTTCATCAGGTCTACGCGAAACCGGCTAATCAATCCCGGACAACTTTGAACAAAGAATAGGTTCCATCGGCATTGACGGTCCCGAGGTGGCTGCCGTCCGGCGAAAAAGAGAGCTGTAGACATCCGTGTTGGTTATCCAAGGTCTGGAGAATCCTAACCCCAGCCGACTCATTATCGACTTCGCCCACGAGGATCCGGGAGGCTCCTCGTTCGCCTAATTTGCCAACCCAAAACTCGCCAAGCGGATCAGTTACCAACAACCCAAGGTCAGCCTTGAGAGAGGCAATTTTTTTGAAAGCATTTTGAGCAAGACTTCCCCGGATGGCATCCCGGACCCCGACAAGGCGAAGTTTCACCTCCGGGTCGTCAGTCTCCAACCCCTCAACAATGGGAATGACCGGCTTTCCAAATCCTGCGAGCGCTTCCATCGCTTCCTGCCTCTTCGAAAATTGATCGTCGGCAAGCTGATTAAGCCACTTGAAAACCATCTCCTTATCAACTTTTTCCTCGACCTGATTCTTGGGGAGAATTCGCCCGAGAACCTCATTTGTGTCCGTTGACAGCACAAGTGAACGACCATCGTCCAGATAAGCGATTCCTCTGGGGCGCTTGTTCACAAGCTTAAACATTGCTTGCTCTTCTCCGCCGGCCACCGACCAGGTTCTGACTGACCGATCGGACGAAAGCGTCACCAACTGCTCCCCGTCTTTCGACAAGGCCAATGCCACAACCTTATCCGTGTGTCCTTTAAAACTCCGGAGCCTTTTCCCACCTTCGATTGCCCAGAGAGAGACCTGCTTGTTCTCGCAACCTGCGATCAATCGCTTTCCATAAGGAAGGAAAGCCAGACTATTGATACTCCCCTTGTCAGACATCAATCCGACCACCTCAAACTCCTTGGTGTCGCGAACCTTAATCCGGCCGCGCTCACCGCCAACCGCAATGAGCTCCCCATCGTTCGACAGAGCCATCGCGGTCACGGCCTGGTTCTCGGTGAATTTACGATTGGCCTCGGGGCTTTCCCGATCCAAAACCTGCCACGAGGAACCATCGGAAACATAAACACGGGAGCCGCCGGGACCGACCGCAACGTGATCATAATTATAGTACTCCTCGGGATAGCCCAATCCGGGTTCGAACCGCTCACCGGTCTCGACGTTGTGAATATGTAAAATGGAGTCACCGCCCGAGATGATAAACTTGCTATCGTTGGTGAAAGTAATTGGCGTGTGGGAGTTGTCGGCAGTATTAATCTTTCTGACCACCTTTCCGGTTTTGGGATGAAAGAGGTAGAGATTTCTGTCATCCGAAGTGGAGGCAATAAGGGAATTGTCCGGGGCCCACGCCACGACTTCGCCTTCCTCACCCAGCTTTGTCTTCCAGACTTCCTCAAGAGTGACCGAGTCAAAGACCCGTGCGTAGCCACCATCACAAACCGCCACGAATTGCTTTTTATCAGGAGACGGAGTTAAGGTGAAAATG
The DNA here is from genome assembly GCA_030835305.1 of Verrucomicrobiota bacterium. Lineage (GTDB taxonomy): Bacteria > Verrucomicrobiota > Verrucomicrobiia > Verrucomicrobiales > Akkermansiaceae > SW10. The sequence continues at coordinate 46,502 of JAURPJ010000104.1, forward strand.
TCACCGTAGGCGGGCTTGTCCGTGATGGTCTTGAGGCACTTCCCTGTTTCAAGATCCCACTGCTTAATACTCTCATCTTCCGACCCGGTAATGAGCGTCTTGCCGTCATTCACCACGATCGCGGTATAAACGTCCTTGGTATGGCCGGAAAAGGTTCTCAGCTTTTTGCCCGTGCCTGTCTCCCACAAGACTGCCTTGTTGTTCCCATCCGTCCCAACAAAAGTCTTTTCATCCGGAAGAACGGCGAGGCGATAGGCCGTTCCGGAGTGCTGGTATTTCTGCAGAACCTTACCGGTTGCCACTTCAAATCGAAAAATATTCTTCGAGCTGCTGGCTGCGAGGAATTCCTTCCCCTTATTCAGAAATCGAATCCCCCACATGTCGCCACAACCCGGTGCTGTATATCGGCGCACCAATTTTCCCGATTTGATCTCCCAGAGGCGCACGCATTCGTCACGAGACGAACTCAGGACATGAATGCCATCGGGATGGCAGACAATCTCAGAGACAGATCCGGCATGCTGGAAGGAAGCAACTCCGGAGGTCTCCACCTCTTCCAGACTAATCGCTCCCAGCCAAGGAGAACCGAGCAACAAGAAGCAAACACACATAAAGACCTGCATGCTCTCCAAATACCGTTTACTGCACCGTTGAACCAGCATTCATTGCCAATTTGGCAACCCCGCCAAGCTTGCACTCGACATCAATCCCCGTCATTCTTCCCCCCCATGAGACGTTTAGCTTCATTTCTCATTTCTTTGAGTTTGCCCCTCGCTTCGGCAGAAGTCCCCGCCGATGAGCATTTTAGAGTGGACACGATTGCCGGTGGTTTTGTCGACGCCATGGAGATCGCGGTCACTCCGGAAGGGCTCGTTTTTGTCATCGAGCGCACCGGGGCGGTCAAATTAATCAACCCCAAAACCAGCGGGGTCAAGGTGGTCGCAAAGATCCCGGTCGAGGTGAGAAAGAAAGAATTTGCGAGGGAATGCGGACTTCTTGGGATTACCCTCGACCCCAACTATGCTCAAAACAAGTGGGTCTATCTTTACTACTCGGTCAAAGAGAATCCCGTCCACCGTCTCGCCCGATTTACCCACGCAGGGGGACAGCTTGGTGATGAGAGAACCTTGCTTGAAGTCCCCCACGATCGCGAAAACGCCACCTGCCACGAAGGCGGCTCCCTCGCCTTTGGCCCCGATGGCTGCCTCTACCTCTCCACCGGTGACAATACCTGTCCGTTCAAATCAAATGGCTCCGCTCCCATCGACGAGGGACATGACCGCAAGTGGTATGACGCCCAGCGCACCGCCGCCAACACCAACGACCTTCGCGGGAAGATCCTCCGCATTAAACCATCGGCTAATGGCAGCTACACCATTCCCGACGGAAACCTTTTCCCGAAAGGAACCGCGAAAACCCGTCCCGAAATTTATGTCATGGGTTGCCGCAATCCCTACCGGATCTCCATCGACCAAAAGAGCAACTACCTCTACTGGGGAAAAGTGGGACCCGATGCCGGCCGGGACTCGGATCGTGGCCCGCGCGGTTATGATGAAATCAATCAGGCCCGCAAGCCCGGCAACTTCGGCTGGCCCTACTTCAGCGCCGACAACAAACCCTATGCCGACTACGACTTTGTGACTAAAAAGACCGGGGCAAAGTTTAACGCCGGGAAGCCAGTCAACACCTCGGTCAACAACACGGGCCTCGCCGAACTCCCCCCCGCCCAGCCTGCTTTTTGGCACTACCCCAGAGCCTCTGCCTGCGCCGGACCGGTTTTTCACGCCGACCTGTTCCCTGAAAATCAGGGAGGTCTTCCTCCACAACTCGACGGATGCCTCATTGCCTACGACTGGACCACGACCCGCATTCGCTTGATCAAACTCGATGAAAAAGGAGACATCGAATGGAATAAGCCATGGCTCGGAAAATATCGCTTTGTGCACCCCGGAGACATGGCCATGGGGCCCAAAGGCGAGCTCTTCATTCTCGAATACGGTTCCGCCTGGTACGATGGCAAGGATGGTAAACTCAAGCGGGTCACTTACACCGAGACCCCGCAGGTCATTCCCATCACACCCAACGACCCGCGAATGAAAGGACTCCCCGGGGACCATCCGGGTACCAAACTCATCGCCGAGACCACCTGCCTGGCCTGTCACAACACCACTCAAAAATCGATTGGCCCCACTTACCGTGATGTTGCCAAAAAATACGCCGGGGATTCGCAAGCCATTGAGATGCTGGCAAACAAGGTCATCAAGGGCGGTGTCGGAATCTGGGGCGAGCAACCCATGCCTCCCCACCCCCAGCACAATATTGAAGAAACCCGACAGATGGTGGAAGCCATTCTCAAAGTCCGGAAAAAGTGACCATCATTCACCAGGACGATTACATTGTGGTCGTCGATAAACCAAGCGGTCTACTCTCGGTGCCCGGACGCGGACCTGACAAAATTGACTCGGTCGCTCATCGCATTCGCAGCAGCATTCAGGAATGCATTGACCAACCCGCAGTCCATCGACTCGATATGGACACGTCGGGACTACTCGTCCTGGCTCTCAACAAGGAAGCTCACCGAAACCTTTCGAAGCAATTTCAAGACAGACTCACCGGGAAGGAATACTTTGCCCTGCTCGACGGAAATCTCGCGGAGGATCTCGGCGAAAGTGGTACGATCACCCTGCCCTTCCGTCTCGATATCGACAACCGCCCGCACCAAATTTATGACGAGATTCATGGAAAAATGGGCACCACCCATTGGCGCCGTATCTCCGTTGAGAATGAAATCACGCGAATCCATTTTCAGCCGGTTACCGGCAGAACCCATCAACTCCGGGTCCACTCGGCCCACCCGAAAGGTCTGGGTCTTCCCATTCTTGACGACCCCCTTTACGGCAACGGCGCCGACCCCGGAAAAATGAAACTCCATGCCACAAAACTCTCCTTCGATCATCCCTTCACCGGCGAGAGACTGACCTTCACCTCACCAGCCCCTTTTTAAACCGATGCCCTTCGAACTCCACCCAAGCCTCAGCAAGAGCTGCCACCTGATTGGAAAATCCGGAGGCTGCCAGATCCTCCTGAAGGACAATGCCGCTTTCCCCTGGATCCTCATCGTTCCAGAAGTAGACGAAGGAATCGAGGACCTCCATCAACTTTCCGCGGCCCAATTCACCGAAGTGGTCTTTCTCATCCGCCAGGTTTCCGGGTTCATGAGCGACTACTTCCAGCCGGAAAAACTCAACGTGGCCTGCATCGGCAATCAAGTCCGCCAGATGCATATCCACCTCGTGGGCCGGTCAAGTGATGATCCGGCCTGGCCGGAAACCGTTTGGGCTTCGGAAATCAAACCGAAATACGACAAGGATGAGATCATCGAGATTTGCGTCCGGGCCCGAATCGACCTCGACCTTAGTGAACCAACCTGAGGAATTTTTTCTCAGCCTTGTTGGCAACCATCGCAAAAATCTGGTCACCTGCCTCAAGGACCGCATCGGCCCCTGGGACAATCGCTTGCAAGCCCTTGAGCAAGCCAACCAGGACACATCCATCAGGCCACTTGAGATCAGCCACTGTTTTTCCATCCGCCTTTGCCCCCTTTGCGACATGGGTCTGCAGAACGATGCCATTTCCAAGTTTTCGAACGATATGAAATTTGTCGGTCGTGATGTAGCGTGAAATTTCTTTTCGCGAAGCCTCCCGCGGACTCACCGCCGCAACCACGCCGAAGTGGCGGCCGGACGAGCTGATCGCCTTCGCGTAGTCGGCCCGGTGAATCAAGGTGAGACAATTCTGAGCGCCAAGATTATGGGCCTGCAAACAAGTCATGACATTATCCTCGTCACTGCTGCTGGTCGCGACGAAAAAGTCGGCCTCTCCCACCTGCTCCTCCTCCAACTCTGCAACGGAAGTCGCATCCGCGTTGATCACCGTCGTGTTCGAAAGGCGGTCGGTGAGCTCTTGGGCAAGTTCGGGATCGCGCTCAAAAATGCGGACGCGGCAATTCCAGCTCTCCAACATTTGCGCGAGCGAAAACCCATATTCGCCTCCGCCAAAAATGACCACACGCGGACCATCCTTCAAATGAATCTCTTCTTGCAACCGCCCCACAAGCTGTCGAAGTTTATGGGGCGCTCCAAACACCGTTACGATATCACCTCCTTGCAACACCGTATCAGCATTGGCAACCTCGTGGGAACCATCCCGACTCACGAGAGCCACACGCGTATTGGCCGGAAACTTGAGAGACTTCAGCGGTTCACCAATCGCATCGCTCTTGTTACTCACCCGCACCTGTTGAAGCTCGATCCGTCCGCGCGCAATCTCCTCAACCACCAATGAATCAGGATTCCGGATAAATTTTGCCAACTCAATCGCGGCCAGCCTCTCGGAACTAAAGATGTGATCGATGCCAAAGTGCCCCCGAAAATCAAACAACCACTCTTCACGCTGCAGTCCCGGATGAACCCGACTGATCACGCGCTCCACCCCCATCGACTTCACCATCGACGCACTCATTAAATTGACCGAATTCTCACTCGTGAGCGCCAGGAACAATTCGCAGTCACCGATATTGGCCTCAGCGAGCGTATTCACACTCGAGCCATCACCAACGACGACCTTGCCCTCGATCTCGCTCTGGAGTTCGGCGGCATGAACCGCATCGCTTTCGATCACCGAAACGGCGTGCTCTTGGCGCGACAATTCAATGGCAAGGTGACGACCAATCTCTCCGGCTCCAACGATGATAATGTTCATGGATCAATGATTATGAGCGAAAGTCCTGATATGCGGAAATAATTCGCCCGACGACAGGATGACGGACGACATCACTTGTGTCGAAGTGATTAAAGGCCACTCCATCGACCCCCTTGAGCGCCTTCTCGGCTTCGAGCAAGCCGGAGATCCCCTCGTCCTTCAAATCAATCTGCGAAGCGTCCCCTGTAATGACACATCGCGAACCTTCTCCGAGTCGGGTCAAGGCCATGAACATCTGCTCACGCGTAGTATTTTGGGCCTCGTCGAGAATCACGAACGAACGCGAAAGGGTCCGTCCACGCATGTAGGCCAACGGGGCAATTTCTATGCTCCCATCCTCCAAACGCTTTGCTCCCTCTTCAAAGCCCAGCATGTCATCGATGGCATCATAAAGAGGCCGCAAATACGGAGCCACCTTGTCCCTCATGTCTCCCGGCAAGAATCCAAGCGCCTCTCCCGCCTCCACCGCCGGACGAGTCAAAATCAATCGGCTGATCTCTTTCTTACGAAGAAGATCGAGCGCCATCGCCACCGCCAAATACGTCTTACCCGTGCCGGCTGGCCCAAGGCCAAAAACCACATCATTTGACGCCATGGCATTAAGATATTCCAGCTGATGCGGAGTACGGGCAGCGACCGGCTTGCGCCCACGGGCACCCATCAACTGAACCCTTGAGAGAGCCGAAACTCCCTCGTCACCCCGCGCCACCAAATCGACCGCCGTCCGAAAATCCCGGGGCGTCACTTCGCCGCCATTGCGCCTCGCCTCCTCCAAATCAGCAAAGACCTCCTGAACCAACTCGCAGCCTTCTTCCGGACCACGGGCCACCAGCCAACCGTCCCGGGTCACAATCCGGACCTGGGCCTTCCCTTCGAGATACCGAAGCTCTTTTTCCTCGTGTCCAAAAAGCGACTGCAAAAAATGCGCACTTTCATACTCGAGTTTGATCTGGTGTTCCTCCGCCACGCGACAGGAACTAGCCTGTATTTGTCATTTTAGCCAAGAATTTTTGGCTCTCCGCGAGGTATGCATGACGGCTTTTCCTGAATTTGAGTGACATCCCCCTCGCTGAGAGGTTTGGAAGCCGGTGTTGAAAGCCTGAGATTTCCAAGCTTTGGATCAGTTCGATATAGCTGGCAGAAAAATCGCTCCTCATTCCCGCATCACGAAAAACCCTCCTGTTCCTCCCACGTGTTTTGGAATTCGTTCCCGTTTTCGATCCATCGATAGCTGATAGCGCGCTGTCATCGTTTTCACGAATACCTCACCTCCAATCGCCACCCCGTTTGAAAACGCGGAGACCCGTTTCCTCAGTGCAAGCGATGGCGAAATCTCCCCTTTCTCTTCAATCACCTTCCCGCGTGCCTCTGGCGAAACACCCCGCCGCTTTCGCTTGCCCGCACCGAGGGACTTTGATTTTGGCTCCACCGCCAAACCTTCGTCGAAAAGGAATAAACGGTATCGCGGCAAGGCCCGACTCTCCCAGGAATCCTGTGGCAGATTGAGAGCCTTGCAGAGACCGCGCCGCGCCCGTCGACTTCCTCCCGAGGCTTCCCCGTAACCACTCCACTCATAAAGCGCCGGATCCTCCACGATTCCCGCTCTCACCGGATTGAGATCGATGTAGGCTGCCATTGTCGCCAGGGCAGCTTCTCCATCCACGCAAACGCATTTGAAACGATCCATCCACAGTGTTCCCCGTCGACCATTCTGCTTGTTAAACCAACGACTGAAACGCTCCTTCAGCTCTTTGACAAAGAGGCTGACATCACAGAAGCGCCGTTTGAAGCGCTCAAGTAGCAACAATGCCGCATCCTCTAAACCACGATCCCGGAGACTTTTGAGTTCGTTCTCCAACTGCCTGAGAAACGCCTTCGAATAAACGGTCGAAAGATGAGCAAGAAGCCTACGTTCTCCTGCGTCTGCGGCTTCGTTGTCCTTCGAGTCAAAGCGACGAAGCCACTTTGAGCGATCCGGAACTTTGAGAAGGATGTGAAAGTGGTTATCCATCACCACATAAGTGAAAATCTCCACCCCGGCGAATCGCGCCATCCGACGCATCATCCTCTGAAATGCTTCCTTTTCCGTGGGGCCAAAGAGAAACTCACCGTTCACCGTCCGTGACATCACATGGTAGCAGGCCGAGCCCTCCTCAGGCTTGATCCGCCGTCGGCTCGCAAAGCCCTTTGGTCGATGAATCTGCCCCAGATATTTTCCCGTTTTCATCTCCGCAAGCTCGAGAGGAGACCACTCTCTCTTAGGGCTGGAAGCTTTGTTCTGCGGGGATTGGAGATTCATGCGAGCACCCTAAAAAGCCAAACGGATCTTGTCGATCTCTTTTTGTATGCCTGGCATATTTTTAATGATGACCATCGCCTACAACCTCTTGCGTGTCGTGATGCAGCGATCCGCGCAGGAGGCAGGGAAGTCGGTCTCAGCGATGAGTGTGAAGGGCTCACTCGATTGCCTGACCAGCAGTCATGAGAGTTTCAGATCCGTGGTAGGAAAGCCCCGCCTACGAAGAAAGCTTACCGCCCAGTTCATTGAAGATTGCTCCGGCCATGTCTTGCCCGAAAGGCCCTATCGGCAAGAACCCAGAGCAGTCAAACGAAGGCCCAAAACCTACCAACTCCTGACGAGCCACCGCCACGTTTTCAAAGAAATATACCACCGCGAGAGCTACCGGAGGGCCGCTTAACTACGTGCCATTCATGCCTGACAGACAAATCTCAACCCACCGCTCCTCGGACCATTCCCATCATAAAATCGACCTAAAATGCTCCACAGCACCGCACCTCAAAGTACGACCTCAATTTGGAAATCTCCTCAAAATCACCCGATCATAATTTGGAAATCCGACCCGATGATAATTCGGCCGTTAACAGGAAGTCATGGCAGATCAATTTTTGACCCGAAACCCCGCCAGAAGACCGAGTCGCAAGGAGCTTGTGAATTTTTTTCAAAGTTGGCACGCTGGCATCAGCGCGGCTTTGGTTGAGTATTGCTCACTCGTGGGCGGAAGCTATAAGCTCCCTAAGGACCGTCTACGCCAACTTTTGAACCTCAACTTTGGACACCGATGATGCTCATATCTACTGTTTTTCAGGCAACTTTCGAGCCGTTGCCTTACACACTATCTCTAAGGTGTTTTCTCTAGCAGTCCAAAGAATCTTTAGCCACTCAACACCAAACAACTTTGGAAAATTCGAATTTCCAGCTTTTGCTTCTTTTTGCTTCGAACGAGATTCAAGATAAAAAATCACTTCTTCATCCTTCAAAGAATACAGCTTCTCTAAAATTTTCTTGATGCCAGCATCTCCCTTCCCGACAAGCTGGCCATCGAAATAGTACAGTGTTTCTTTTGGGCCAGCCTTAATAGAATCGCCAAATTTACTTTCTTCGTACACATAACTCCATTCAACATGGTGTATATTGCGTCTAACTTCTGGATCCGCATGACAGCAAAAAGTTGAAATAGATAAAAATATTAAAATATAAATTCTCATAATTTTCTAGTTTGAAGTAATCCCATATCGATAATTATCACCAGTAGAAAGCCCGTCCTTTGGGACCTCATCGATGTCGCGCTCAATCTCAATAGCCATTGCATGGGGTCGGAAAAAATTGACATGTCGTAGCGGAACTCCTACCTGCTTTGCGATTCTTGCCTCACCCCATTTCCCAACATGCTTTTTCCACCCAGCCAAATTTTTAAATTTGTCATGATATTCTCCGGTAATGAGACCAAAGTATTCATTATCTCCAAGATAGAAAAGATTCTCCCCCTCATTCCCCCTTCCCCCTTTCTCTCCACCCCACACCACATGATCTAAGTTGAAAATATAAGCCCAGTCTCCGGGAATGTGGATATCTGTGGGAACGTCTACCCTTCTATACCATTTCCCAATATCGTATACGGCATTGAGAGCCTGCCTACATCCAAATTTACATTTGGAAAAATCATCATCTTCGACCATCTTTCCGTTGGTAAAGGTAGCTTGGGCAACAGATAGAGCGCGTTTAGCTAGGTCTCTCCGAAAGGAGACATGTTTTTGAAGCTGTCGCCAGCACGCTTCAGGGCTTTCTCCATTGAAACCAAAAACACTTTCGTGCTTTATCATCGCCTTAATAATTTCATTATAGCTTTCAATAACCCCATCAGAATAATGATGCTCCCCATTTACTACCTTATATTTGTAAGAAATCCCCAAATCATCTAATTGTTTGTTTATCGGACATTTTGTTGCAATTATCATCCCGAGAAAATCTTGGGTATTCACCGCATTATTCCCCACCATCCCGTAGAGGTTGATTCCGCCACGCTCGTTGATGGGATCTCTGCTTGGCCACCTCCCTGTCACCGGATCGTAGTATCTGTAGCCGTATTCGTGATTTCTCTCCCTGACTGAGGGGCAACTTGGGGTGGTTGTAGTGACATTTTGGGGACTTCCGCGGGAGCGCCGAGGAGCAAGGAGTAAGGTCATGAAGCTCAAAACCAAGGGAGTATCGGGGTTCTGAGGCGGTATTGGGCGGACACTGCGTGGGTCATCATAGACATGGATCGAAGCACGGGAATAGGTAGGCTCAGAGTGCGCGGCATCGCGGTAGATCGAGATTGATTGCCAGATTTCCGGGGATGAGATCTCTTCCGCCCCCGTGGCGAGGCTCCCCAAAAGGGCCGTTTGAGGGCATTCAGACTGAGTCTTACTCGCTGGAGAAAATAAAACGTGCGCGTATGCGACACTCACCAGAACAAGAAGAAAAGCAGGGAGGATCTTCGGGATGTTCCAGGACGCTTTTTTGAACATGATCAATTCTTGGCTTCAGTTATCGACCGCGAAGCTGACAGAACCGCGATTTGAAACCAAGCCATCACTTCAAGAAAACAAAGGTCTGGCGGCGCACGTCTTTTTGCCTTGTCGAACGCGGAAGCAAGGGGCGCTGCGGTCCGCCGAACTCGAGGGAGGAATTTTAACGCCTTTTCGGGAACGGAGCCCTTCCTGCCGACCGGCCCCCTTGACAAATCGCCCAGCCACCTCCAGAGTCCCATCCAACAAGACAGGGGTGTTTCTTCGTCCGTCAAATCGACGAAGATCCTGAGATCATACCCTCACCACCGGATTCACCTCCGGGAGTCAGACCGAAATCTTTCTCACGCCTGTCGCGCTTTCATTCAAGAGCCGACAGGCTTTTTTCTGCCCCAGTGCCAAAATCAAAAACTCAAAACTTAAAGACCATGATCTCTCCAGACGAAAACGGCCTCACGCCCGAAAACTCCAAGCGACGCTCAGACTACACCGGTAACTTTGTCGAGGACATCGACAACTCCGCCGAACTTGAGGCGATTGCCAAAGACCCCACCATTTTCCCAAACTCCACCCGCGTCTACGTCCAGGGGAAAATCCACAAGGACCTCAAAGTCCCCATGCGTGAAATCCGCCTCTCCGACACCGAGCACGCCAATGGCGTCGTCGAAAAGAATCCCCCCATCCGTGTCTATGACTGCTCCGGTCCCTGGGGAGATCCCGACTTCAAAGGAAACGTCCGCGAAGGCCTTCCAGCCCTCCGCCGTGACTGGATTCTCGCCCGCAACGACGTCGAAGAATATGAGGGCCGCGAGATCAAAGCCATCGATAACGGCTACCTCTCCGAGGCTCACGCCGAGAAATACAACGAAAACAAGGCCGCTAAAAACAAGCTCAAGGAATACCCCGGCTTGAAACGCAAGCCACTCAAGTCCACCGGCAAGCCCGTCACCCAAAAGTGGTATGCCGACCAAGGCATCATCACTCCGGAAATGGAATACATCGCGATCCGCGAAAACATGGGCCGCCTTGAGGAATTCAAAACCATTCACGACCGCTACCCGTCCATTGAGGAAATCCCCGACGATGCCTCGGACCAGATCAAGGAATTCATCCGCCAAAAAAACTCCACTCCGCAGGGCTATGAAATGCCCCGGCCGAGTGAGATCGACCCCATGAAGCAGGTCTCACGAAATGTGATGAATCACCAGCACCCGGGTCAAACCTACGGTGCCGAAATTCCAAGTCTCATCACTGCCGAGTTCGTGCGTTCGGAAGTTGCCCGCGGTCGCGCCATCATTCCAGCAAACATCAATCATCCGGAAAACGAGCCCATGATCATCGGGCGGAATTTCCTCGTCAAAATCAATGCCAACATTGGCAACTCGGCCGTCGCTTCCACCATCGATGAAGAGGTCGAAAAAATGCGTTGGGCCACCAAGTGGGGAGCCGACACCGTGATGGATCTTTCCACCGGCAAAAACATCCACGCCACCCGCGAATGGATTATTCGCAACTCCCCCGTCCCCATCGGAACCGTCCCCATCTATCAGGCGCTCGAAAAGGTGAACGGTCAGATTGAACAACTCACTTGGGAACTCTACCGCGACACCCTTATCGAGCAGGCCGAGCAAGGTGTCGACTACTTCACCATCCACGCCGCCGTTCTCAAGCGCTTCGTCCCGCACACCGCCCGTCGTATGACTGGTATCGTCAGCCGCGGTGGCTCCATCATGGCCAAGTGGGCGCTCCACCATAATGCCGAAAACTTCCTCTACACCCACTGGGATGACATTTGCGACATCTGCGCTACTTACGATGTTTCCTTCTCCATCGGCGACGGACTTCGCCCGGGCTCCATCGCGGACGCCAACGACTACGCCCAGCTCGCCGAGCTCGAAGTACAGGGCGAGCTCACCACCCGCGCCTGGGCCAAGGGTTGCCAGGTCATGAACGAAGGCCCCGGCCACGTTCCCATGCAGCTCATCG
>JAURPJ010000105.1 GCA_030835305.1 Verrucomicrobiota bacterium
ATGATCTCGCCGGAGGAGGGCGAGGCAACATCGAATTCGCTGACCTCGGAGAATTTCCTGAGTCGATATCCGAGAGCCACCTCACCTTGAGCGACGTGTGACGCAACCGAGGTGATGAAGCCCGCCTCCCTGCCATCGACAAGAAGTTTTGCCTTGGTCGGAATGAGCGGCTTATCGAGCGAAAGCTTTACGAGATGCCGATTGGTTTTTCCGGCACGCTTCATTCGGGAAATCACCTCCTGTCCGGTGTAGCAGCCCTTGGTGTATGAAATGGATTGTTCCTCCACTCCGGCTTCAGGCGGAAGGATTCCGGGGTACAGTTCGTTCGGCCAACGTGGGATCCCATCGATGATTCGCCGGGTTTCATTCGGCACACTCAGGTAAGCGTTTTCATCAAGGCTTTCATCGATCAGTTCAACGTCATCTGCGATGAGGTTTTTGTCGAGGCGGGCATGGATTTCCTCCGCGACATCGATGGGCCCTTGCACGATGAAATCATAGCCTTCGCGATGGATGTGCACGTAAAATTGAAGCTTGCCCTTCGCATCCAAAAGGCACGCATCGATAATCCGCCCGTCTTCGGTAAGTCGGACATCATTACTGACTTGTCCGTTAAGATACCTCTCGGCATCGGCTCCTTTCACGCGAATACGGCTGCAGGATATTTCGACGTCCTCCTCAAGATCCAGATCGGTGCTTTGATGTTGGCGGACCGTGGCGGAGAAGTCTTCCGAGGCATCTCGCATTTCAGCTTCGAAAAGTCTGGCCCAGGTAAGATGATTGAGGTCGGCGGTGATGCCGGCGGAGTCGGCGAGCTGAAGAGCATAGTTGGTATCCTTCGCCATATTCTCGGTCGAGAAGTGAGGGGAGAAGTCGTTTTCAAGAAGAGTTGGGATTTTCATTCCCATCACCGGAGCATAGCAGCCGTTTAGCTTTGCGGCGTCGTGCCAAGCCCGTGGATCCACCCCGTGTCGCCGGGAGATTTCGAGTGCTTCGGTGAGAGCCTGAACTGCAGCAGCGGTGGCGAGATTGGTGGTGATTTTTACAACGGTCGCAGCCGGAGGTTGACCAAGGTAAACAATCTCCCTGGATGTTAGCTCAAGGAGCGGGCGTTGCTCTTCAAGGAGGTCGCGATCACCGGCGATGTAATAAACGAGGTTTCCGCCGGCGGCAGCATCGCGCGAACCTGTGAAGGGGGCGTCGAGGAACTTACCGCCTGCGGCTTTGCATTGGCGCTCGAGCCATAGGGTGGTTTCGGGATCAATAGTGGCGTGGTTGATGAAGGTTTTGCCCTCACCAAGCTGACTTTCGATCTGGGTGAAGACCTCACGAACAGCTTGATCATCGCGGAGATAACACACCATCACATCCGCCTCACTCGCAGCTGCGACGAGATCTGTGACCGAGTCCGGCCGGTCCTTGGGAGTGCGGTTCCAGGTTTTGAGAGGATGTCCGGCAGCGACCAGTTGGTCGGCGCTGCGGGACCCGATGATACCAAGTCCAAGAAGAAGAGTCATGATGGGATAAATCTAACGTCGGGCAATTTTCACAAGTTCTGCGGAAACAGTGGTCACTTCCTTGACCTGTTCGGCGGTGGGCTTGGCATTTTCCTCCAAGACCATGGCATTGCGGAGTCCTTGTAAAAGCAAACGCATTTTGACGATCTGCGGGCGTCGGCTGATGTCGGGGTGGAGCGACCCGATCGATTCGGCATAATAATCGGCAACGTCTTCGCGAAACAGAGTCAACGCCCGCTCGGGAGTGTATTTTTTATCGACAGCGCTTGCGGCTGAATCGAGTGCTTGCAACCAACCTCCAAGCGAAATCAGGTGGGAAAGGTCGGGGTCTCGAAGTCCCGCCAACTCGCGCTCAACATCACGCTGGGTCGAGGCGAGGGCACGTTTTAACTTTGGGAGATTCTTGGCTTTCGCGTGTTCGAGAAGTTCGGCGGCATGGACCTTGATCCTGTCGCCGGCACCAAGTGCTTTGGAATAACGAGAAATGTGAGCGGCAATTTTTGGAACATCCTCGGAATTTCCGGTCTGAACTGCAATGAAGCCGTCGGCGATCAAGGTCCCAAGTCTCAGCGCGATTCGGGACCGGTCGATGGGAGTGCGTTCGTAGTTTTTGTGATGACCGGATTTATAGGAAAGTGGTGAGACCTTCTCCAGTTCGTTGAAGACCTTGGCGATTGAAGGGATGGTGAACTCATTGAGGGCGCTGTCGTCCCGAAAATGATCATCATCGAGTAGATTGTCGGGGATTTCGAGTTTGTCTTCGGCGGTTGCGAGCAGGGCGCAACAACCAAAGATTGTAGAGACGATCATTTTCATGAACGAATCATCCCATAGGAAAAGGGAAGGTGCTATTGAAATTTCCGTGTACTGAAACTTGACAGCTGATCCAAAATCCCTATTTTCCCGCTCCGCCCAAGCGGGATCGTCCTATGGCCAATACTAAGTCTGCAGAAAAAAGAGTTCGTCAGATCGCAAAACGAACTGAGATAAACCGCGCCGCCAAGAGCCGCATTAAGACCCTTCAAAAGAAGGCGGTTACTGCTGCCAGTGAGGGAAACAGCGAGGTAGCACTTAAGACCTTCCGTGAGTTCACTTCAGCTGTTGACAAGGCTGCCAAGAACAACATTTTCAAGAAGAATAAAGCTGCAAATCTCAAGAGTCGTACCAACAAGGCAATCAAGTCTGTCTGATCGGCTCCTCATTTCCTAGAATTTTTCGCAGGCTACGAGGATTTTTCCTCGTGGCCTGTTGTTTTTTAGCCTTTCTTTAAGGTATGTCGGACGCCGCCCAGCAAGATCGTCTCGCAAAAGCGAGAGAGATCGCCAACAATCCCGTCGCATACAAGGTTTGTGAAGGGTGTGATTCAATTGTGACAGCCGAAGTGGTCATTTGTCCAAACTGCCATGGATATCGTTTCGATGCGGATCCGACTAGAGTCGTCGATCAAGCGGTCGAACTCGGCACACGGGAACAGCGAAGCGTTACGGCCGAAGATTTGAGCTAGATCGCACTTCTCTGGCTGATCGGCAACGGCCACTGACTCCGCAGAGTAAATTCTACCATGTGGCCTTGGGCCCTTCGGAGAAGATGCTCGAATGGATTTGGTCTCCTCTCGGCCCCGGATTTCTGCTAAGGATTTACTTTTGGCGGGAAGGTTGCGGAGACAGGAGATTGGCGGGGCACATGGGGGAGAAAGGAGGGTGATTCAAACAATAGTAGGGAGTAATCTATTTCGATGTTAGATTGGTGATAAAAGAATTTCCAGGACGCGACTTTGACGATTCTTGGCATCGCTTCGAAAAGCAGTGCAAGGAAAAGCGGATTTCGGAGTGACGGTGCCACTCTTCCAGTTTATGGCCCACTCAGAGTGAGAAGATCGGTGCCTCTGGATAGTCTTTCCAGACCCGATGTCAACAGGCTTCCGGAGTGAAGGCCGGAGGCCGAAACGGAGGAAGCCTGTTGGGCGCACCACCTCTCGC
>JAURPJ010000106.1 GCA_030835305.1 Verrucomicrobiota bacterium
CAGTCCTTTCTTCCCGCCCTCATCGTTCCCAAGGCTGATGAGGTGAACGCCGGGGCGAAGCTGGACCTGTCCTTCGTAGATCCCGGGCTGAACGAGGATCCGAGCCCCTTCCTTCGCCGCATTGATTGCATCCTGAATCGTTTGGTAATCGCCCGGAACGGAAATCTCCTCCGCCGAAGTCAGTCCTGCGCCGAGGAGAAGAAGGATAGCGATTCGTAAACTCATACCGCAAACTACCACTTTTTGAGATCAGAGTGCATTCAAAAAAACCGAGGCAAATTCGGGCTGAAAGCCCGATCGCACAAAGCTCACCCCTTCAGGGTTGGAATTGAATGAAATAGCCGAACCCGCCCTGAAAGGTCGGCCGCAAAGCTACGAACAAGGTCAGATCGATGACTCAAGAGAGAATGATGGTGAAGGGAACAGGGTTGAGTGCCGGAGGTGGGTATCTCGTTTTCGCAAACGTCGCAGTGCTTTGGAACGTGCGCCATTCTCTTTCTCTAGCTCCCTCAGCCGCTTGGTCTGGCTGACCTCCATCATCCCGAATTGACTTCGCCTGCGGCTCCGCTCTGCGGGCTGCCACTTCGTGTCAGTCTATCTCGCTTAGCTGGATGCCCGTTTCCAGCGATGGAAGGTTTGCTCACAGCAGAGCGTAGTGATACAGCCAGCAGCTAGGTTGCCTGATGCGCGAACGAAGATAGGCAAATGTCGTGCTCACTGTAGACGTCAAGGATGGTCTTTCCTCCGTCTGCCTTCCGCAGGGATGCGGATTCCTTCTGCTGTAGTGCGGCGTTTGCCTTTCATTTTCTGGGGCCTTTCTACAGGGTCCCAGATTTTCATTCAAGATGGATCAGTTTAACGAGGCCCAACCAGATGGCGTTGGGCCGAGTGATCGGTCCTTCGACTATAATTGATTACTGAATCCAATACAATTATCGCCTGACGGTTCGATCTCTTCATGCGCTCCGGGGAATCCGTGCTTCATCTTGACTCGCGGCATCAGACTATGCTAAAGTCCAATGCCGAGGGTGGCGAAGTGCCAACCCGTTTTCGCGCCTGAACCTCGGTAATCAGGTTCATTGTCAACATTCGAGAGCCATACGTTTGAAAATCTCCTCGGTAAAACATCTTAATTTCTCGCACTCGCGGAAGGTTGCCCTGCATCCTTCCTTAGCGTTTTCGATTTTGGAAATTACCCTTGTTGTGGCGCTGCTCCTTGCCCTTGCTTCCATTAGCTTTCTTGGTTTCAGCTCCTACTCGGAGTGGACCAAGGGACGGGAGGCTTCGATAGACCTCAGGTCCGTTTACATCGCTCAGCGGGCCTATCTTGCCGACCATCCCACCGAAGATGCGGCAACACTCGGGCCTGATCTGATCATTCCATATCTCCCCGGTGGTGCAGAACTTCCCTCGATCGTGTCACTGGAAGGTACTCCGTTGGAGATCGACCTGACATCGATGCCGCCTGTTTTTCTTGAGGGTGGTGCTCCATATGATCCTTCAGACCGAGCGGATGACGGTCTGTGGGACGTCGGGAAATTCTGAGCTCCAGTTTCGCGGTTACGGATTCGGGAGGCGCAGGCGAGGTCCTCATCGGCTCTCGTTCGATCGAGGCGAAACGGAGATGTTCCCGATCCTGTTGCTGGCGGCGCCGCGAAGAGCTGCATCGAGTCCGACCGGCCCGTTGTATCATTTTTGATTTTTCCTGCTTAAAGGAGAATATCGATCCGTCATACGGGCTGCCTACCCTAGGAAAAACGTACATTCACCTCGTCTGGATATGAAAGCAGTATTCCTTAACCTCGCAGTTCAGCTTGGCAGGTTCCTCGGGATTTCTATCGAATCCGAGGAGGTACTGATTTCCTGCTTCCCACGCACGGATGGCAGAAGCTTTTGCGGCCCATCGAAAATTTAAAATTTTATCCTATCCTATACATAGATTGCCGTATCTTACGATTTATGCTTGACTATGGCCTTACATTCCTCCAGTGTTGTTGTCGCAAATCATACACGTACGAAATGAACAAATTAAAAAGACCCGATGGATTTAAAAACTGGGGAATCCTCCTCCAGCCCCGCAGTTTCTTCGCTTTGATCACCGCTCTGGCGGCAACTCCGGTTTTGATGCTGGGGCAGGAAGAGTCTCCGATTATCCCCGTTGGCACGCTGAGCGCCTATCCGACGATGGTCCAGACCGGTACTCACCCCACCCTGACCTGGGATGTTACTGTCCCTGAGGCTGTTTCAGATATTGTGTCCATCGAAAATACAGGGACGGTTCGCGCTGATCGTTGCGTCTTCGCCGATGTCAGGGTACTTGGGGCCTCCGTGAAGAGAGTTTGGAAAAATTGGCGTGGTAGAGTTGTCCACTGGGAATGGGTACCCACGCAAGGAAGGGTGAGTCAGAATGGAGACTCCTCAAAAAGCTTTTTCTTTGATACGCATGATCGCGTCAACCCCAATAAGATTGTTTGGTCGACGAAGCTGGCTAGCGGGGACACTCTCGATTTCAGTGGACGCTACGTGCGCTACAACGGGTCTTGGAGCTCGACGCACGATTCCCGTTCGGTTTCCCAAAATGTCAGGGCCCTTCGGAATGGCGATGTCCCCCCGACGACGACGCCTCTGTATCAGCAGCCTTCCATTGAGTCCTTCCTCCTTCCATTTCTCGATTCGGAAGGTAAGATAAAGATCGGCTCGAGAGACGTGATTTACTTGGTCGAGCTGACCCATACGGATACGAATAGCAGTGGGTTTGATCTTCAAGATCTGGTATTTCTGGTCAGTTTTTATGAAGAGGTTGAGACCGATATTGGTTCGGTTGATTGCGATGGGAATCTCACCGAGGTGGAGGATGCTGCCCTGAAGCAAAATAACGGGCATGGCAACAACTACGACGGAGTCGACTCAAGCAACCCCGGCCAAAGTCCAAAGAAGCTCAATGATTCGGATCCGAATATCGATGACGAGACCAGAAAGCGTGGTCGTCGACGCCGTTAACTTCTCCACCAACGTTTTGTCCCTGTGGTTTCCAGCCGCCTTATCATTTCCCTACAAGTTTTGAGCACTCGGTCCTTTAGCTTCCCACCCCCCCTGTTTCTCGCGAATGGCGCCCTGCTGATCTCTCTTTTTGCTGCGGGTAACGCGGCCGGCGATCCCGGTCCGGAAGGGGGTTCTGCGGCCGGCGCGGCCCGGGGTGCCTCAACGATGACCGAGCCGGTGAAGGGGGAAGCGCTCGCAAACCGGCTTCGGATTGCCAATCAGAACGATCCAGTTCGAAAGGTGGGGCCTCGCGCTGGTGAGGCGAAAGACCCAGCCCCGCGTTTTACCGGCCGGGACCTGGTCAAGGAGTCAGCGGTTCTGAGTCGGGGAGCGTTGATGGCGCTCGTTCCGAAAAGGGCGGTTCTCCACCTGCCGGATTCGCTGAAAGACTCCACGGGGGTCAAGGAGGGTTCCACTCTGGTTTCATGGCAGGAATTTCTGAAATCAAATCGATCTTGGATTCGGACGGTTGAGGTGTCGAGAGAGCGCGCAACCGGTAAGAAACCCTTCTCTGCAGAAGAGGCGGAAGCGCTTCGCTCCAGCGGCAGGGTCGTGGTGGCAACTTTTCAGGGAGGACCGATTGCAGTCCTCCCTTCCTCATTTCCCGAGTCAGTTAGCCCAGAGCCCGGGAAAGAAACAAACTGAAAATGAAACGGACCATGAAAAAACTACTCTCCCTAGTGACGATACCCTTACTTTTGCTCTCGCCCGAGTCCCATGGTGGCGACTACGTTCAATTCATCCGCCAAGTCCAGATGCCCGACGAACTGGAGTGGGATATGTCTGTTGAAAAGGCGGGGAACGCCCTCTCTCCGCTCGCGATTAACCCCAACGGAGCTAGGTTCGAGCTCTGGGCGGTTGATTCGGAAACGCTCGCCAGCTTTCTTTTGGACACGACATACGTGAATTCCTACATCCCCGTTGCCGAGGTAAACATTTCCACTGAAGATCCCTACGAAATCATCCCGAGAACTCGAGTGGATCGGCCTTTCACGGTTGAAATTACTTTGAATGGGCTTGCCTCGAATTCTGACGCGCCCGAAGCTGCGCAAATGGTGAAGCTGCTTCGCCATGTTCAGGCCTACCAAGGGAAAGGCACGGGAAAAAATATCAATCGCGGAAATGCAACCCTGATTTCGGAGGGTTCGCTTTCCGAGAATGGGGATCATCTCCTGGAATATGCCCTGACCTCGATTCCCGGGGGGGATCGGGAAAAAGTCCGGGGGGAGGAGAGGTTTTCCGTTTTTTCGCTCACCGACGAAAACGCGCCCGAATCCATCCTTGATTCCGATACCGTACAGATCTGGCCAATGGCTGATTTCAACGTGGGAGGAATTACTCCGAATCAGCTTGTGGATGGTCCGTCTCCCCACCTCACGGTTGAGCTAGCAGACCTCTACCCGGACTCGTGGACCTATCTCCAAGTGTATCAAGGCTCGCCTTCTCTCGGTACTGAAGGGATCCTTGTTCCCGGTTCCTCCGTGTTGGTAGACGGAACCATTCCCCATGATGAGAGTCTCACCGTGAAAGATCTGGATTCAGTGGTCCGTAAAGATGGAAGCTGGACTCTGGAGCTAATCACAGTCACTCCTTTTGGGGCTGAAAGACTTTGGCACACG
>JAURPJ010000107.1 GCA_030835305.1 Verrucomicrobiota bacterium
AAAGGGTGGTTGAAGAGGCTTCACGTGGTCGGGGACGCGGGCCGGGACGTTAGGGATGTTATTTTTTCAGACGAACTCCACGGAATTCACCGGAACGATCCGGGTGTCATTTTGAATCCTTGTCCCAATCTCAGCGTGATAATGCGGACATCGGGCGATGCCCGCTCCAGCCCCGGCAAGTAGTATAAACGATTATCTCGATGATTATGGTTGTCGCCAATGGTCTGAATTTTGAGAAACAACAAATATGTCATGGTGACCCAATGTGAAGCCGGGATGCTTTTCGCTTTGCCAAAGGACCCGGCGGGACCTTTCGAGAATTGGTTGAGGCCTCACATGATCGAAGTGCGGGCAAAGTCGTTCAGACGCCTGTTTGCGTAGGCGAGATCGGCTTGTTCGGAGATTTGATTCCCTCCCTGGTTTCACGTAGACTGATTTGTGCAAAAGTTACTTTGTGTTTGTTTCATGGCGGGGCTGATGGTGGCGGGCGGTGAAATCTCAGGGCGCGGCGGAGTGGCGGTGCCGACGGTCGAAGGGAAGGTCCTGGTGAGCTGGCGTTTGTTGGAGAAGGGAGAGGAATTTGACTTATACCGGGAGCGGGGCGGTAAGCTGGAAAGGGTGAAAGAGGAAATCAAGGGGACAAGCTTTCTGGATCAAGCGGGAGCCGAGGGGTATGTCGTGAAAAAACGAGGGAAGGAAAAAGGGGAGCGGGTTGAGGTGTGGGTGAACGATTTTTTGGAGATTCCCATCGACCCGCCCGAAGGATACCGGGCAGGGGATTGCTCGGTGGGAGATTTGGATGGGGACGGTGAGTGGGAGCTGGTGGTTCATATGATAGGCCGGGCCAGGGACAACAGCCATGAGGGAGTGACCTCTCCTCCGGTTCTGGATGGGTATGAGTTGGATGGGACCAAGTTGTGGCGGATCGAACTGGGAAAGAATATTCGCGAGGGAGAGCACTACACACAATTTATGGTCTATGATCTGGATGGCGACGGAAAAGCGGAGGTGGCCTGCAAGACGGCCGACGGAACGAGGGATGCCAATGGGAAGGTCATTGGTGACGCCTCCGCCGACTGGGTGAATCGGGATGAGAAAAGCAAGAGATACGGACGCATCCTCGAGGGAACCGAGTTTCTCACCGTCTTTGACGGGAAAACGGGTGCAGCCTTAATGACCGTGGATTACCTCCCGGCGCGCGACCCGGTGGACGGATGGGGTGGCCGGGGAGGGAACGGCGGAAATGATTCCTATGGGAATCGATGTGATCGATTTTTAGCCTGTGTGGCCTATCTGGATGGGAAACGACCGAGCCTGGTGATGTGTCGCGGTGTCTACGGGCGGACGGTCATGGTGGCGTGGGACTGGCGTGATGGTGAATTGAAAAAGCGCTGGATCTTTGATTCGAAGGACGGTCAAAACGCATTTTCGGGCATGGGCGGGCATTCGTTGGCGGTGGCGGATGTGGATGCAGATGGAAGGGATGAGATCGTCTATCAGGCGATGGTAGTGGATGATGACGGGAAGGGATTGTTTTCAACCGGAAGACGACATGGCGACACCTTGACGGTTGGAGATCTCGACCCGAACCGGGAGGGAATGGAATTGTATTTGGTGACTGAGAACGAAGGGCGGACTGTCGCCTGGCAAACTCCGGGGGCCGGATTGCATTGTGCCAGGACAGGGAAGGTGATTTGGTCACACAGCCCCGGGGTGGATTTGAGCGCGGGTTTGGTGGCTGATATTGATCCACGTCACGAGGGCTATGAAGTGTGGGACCGACGCTCGGGCCTGCGGACGATCACGGGAAAGTTGATTTCAAAAAACAGCCCCCGTAATCAAGATTGGGTCATCTGGTGGGACGGGGATTTGTTGCGTGAAATTTATAGTGGATTCCGGGTGGCCAAGTGGGATTGGGAAGAGGAAGGTGAGAAGATAATTTTTCAGGCGGACTTCCCATTCGGAAAGGAAGAAAGCCGCCGATGGTGGGGACTGGGCAAATGGCCGAATTTGGCTGCCGATCTGGTTGGAGACTGGAGGGAGGAATTATTACTCCTGGGGCCGGAAGGGAAGAGTCTGCGTCTCTACACAACGGCGATTCCAAGTCAGCACAGGCAGAGGTGTCTCATGATGGACCGACAATACCGTCTATCGGTTGCCCTGCAAAATGTCGTCTACAATAAAGCTCCCCAGGTGAGTTATTATTTGGGTCGGAAGATTGAGCAAACGGATGTGCCGCATAAGTAGATTTGACGACAGGGAAGTTCGTTTTTTATTAAAACCACGGTTCCTTTATGACGGCCTGTTGTGAAAGATTTGCGCAGTGCGATCGCCGGCTGAGAAAGGTGCGCGCAGCGCGGTGATCGCGAAGTGGTTCAGGTTCCAGTCAAGCTGGAGAGGATTGAGAGTTGGGCATACCATTGTACTCTTCAGTGGGGATTACGGAGCGCCTTTTTCGCGAGCCAAAGCGATCCTATGCGATCTTGGGGCGTGGTTGCCTTTTTTAGTCCGATGGGGTGAAACAGATTCGCTGGCTTGCTCCAACGGTTGTAATACGCTAGTCATGCTCAATGTTAATTCGTGGTGTTGTTCCATGCTTGTGGTTCTTCGTGGCTGGGCTTCTCGATGCTGCGGAAGACCCTCCGGATTTTAATCACGAGATCCGTCCTATTTTAGCGGAGAACTGTTTTCATTGCCATGGGCCTGATGAGAAGTCGCGTGAAGGGGGATTGCGCCTGGATACCTTCGAGGGTGCTACGGAAGGCGGGGATTTTACCGAGGCGGTGGTGCCGGGGAAGCCGCACAAGAGCGAAGTGATTGCACGGATTCATGCCGATGATGCGGATGAGCTGATGCCACCCCGGGATTCCAAACGAACACTCACCGGGAAAGAGAAGGAGCTTCTGGAAAAGTGGATCGCATCCGGGGCTAAGTACGAGGAACACTGGGCTTGGGTGGCTCCAGTTCGGGGTCGGATTCCCAAGGTGAAGAATGCTTCGAGAGTGTATAATCCGGTGGATGCATATTTGCTTCGCAGACTTGAGTCGGAGGGTCTTGGGTTCTCGGAACGAGCCCCGGAGGGAAATCTTTTGCGACGGCTTTCGTTGGATTTGATCGGGCTCCCTCCTTCGCCGGAAGATTTGCAACGATTTTTGGAATCCGGGGATTATGAGGCCGAGGTTGACCGACTCCTGGCGTCGCCACGTTTTGGCGAACGATGGGCACGGCACTGGCTCGACCTGGCGCGATATGCAGACTCGAATGGATTTCAGGCCGATCAACTTCGACCTTCGTGGGCCTATCGCGACTGGGTGATCGATGCTCTTAACGACAACATACCTTACGATCAGTTTACGGTCGAGCAACTGGCGGGGGATCTTCTGCCGAAGTCCGATCTCAGGCAAAAGATCGCGACGGGATTTCATCGGACGGTCACCTGCAATGTGGAAGCTGGTGTGAGTCCCGAGGGCAATCGGGTGAACCAGGTTTTTGATCGAGTCAATACCACGGCGACGGTTTGGCTGGGGATCACCCTGGAGTGTGCACAGTGCCATGATCATAAGTTTGATCCTTTCACAATGAAGGATTACTATTCGCTTTTTGCGTTTTTCAATAACACGCCTCTTGAGGTTCAGCCTCCTTCCAATAAAAAGGACGTCTCACATGATTTTGTCGGACCGTATTTGGATCTACCGCTGACTCCTGAGCAGGTGGCGACGGCCGGAAAGCTTGATGAAGATATTGCCGCCTTGAGTCGGGAACTTAAGAAGCTGGGGGATATTGCTGGTCCTGAGTTTAAGGCTTGGCAGGAGTCGACGATGGTATCGTTGGCGAATCAACCGGAATGGAAGCCGATGGCGGTGAAGGCCTTTTCCTCCCCGGGTGACGGCGGGTATCGAGTCTTGGCGGATGGCTCGGTTTTACTGACAGGAATGGTTCCAGATACGGCCACTTATACCGTCGAAGTTGGGACTGATCTTGAAACGATCACGGGGTTGAAACTGGAAGCTCTAACCCACCCGAAGTTGCCGGGCAACGGGCCGGGGCGGGGAGATGTGCTTCGTTCCAATTTTGTGTTGCATGAATTCAAAGCGGCGGTGAAACAGGATCGGAAGGAACGTCCGCTGATACTCCGAAATGCCAGGGCGGACTTTTCGCAGAAGGACTGGGGTGTATCTGGAGCAATTGATGGAAAGGCGAGGACGGGGTGGGCGATTAGTCCGCAGTTTGGTGAATCGCATTTTGCGACATTTCAACTGGACCGTCCGCTTGTGAATGCGCGTGGAGCAAGTTTGGTGATCCGGCTGGAGCAAAATTTTGGCCAGGGAAGGGTGATTGGGAACTTGAGACTATCGGCAATTTTTGATCCTTCCGGAGTGGTTGGCTTACCGCCTAGAATCGTGAGTATTTTGAAAAAGGCGAAAGAAAAGAGGAATGCGGAGGAGCTTGACCAGCTGAGGACTGAATTTTTGAAGTCGGATGAAAGGTTTGCGAAACTGGAAGCGCAGCTGGGCCGGCTCAAGAAGGAAAGGGCCAGTCTCAAGCCCGATCAGACGCTCGTAATGGTCGAGTTGGATGAGCCCCGCGAAACCCGGATTTTGAAACGGGGTAATTTTCTAGCGCCTGATGTGGAGGTTTTTCCTGCGACTCCGGAGCGGCTTCCGAAGTTGGAAAATCCCTCCAATCGTCTTGACCTGGCAAACTGGCTTGTTCGCAGGGATAACCCGCTAACCGCAAGAGTCGCGGTGAACCGCTGGTGGGCCGAGCTATTTGGGCGCGGGATCGTGGCGACGCTCGAAGATTTTGGAACCCAATCCGATCCGCCTACTCATCCTGAATTGTTGGACTGGCTTGCGGTCGAGTTGATGGAGTCCGGCTGGAATATGAAGCACGTGTTAAAAACCATTGTGATGTCTCAAGGGTATCAACAGTCTTCGCGGGTGATTCCGTATTTGCTGGAGAAAGATCCGCGCAATCTACTCCACGCGAGAGCTCCTCGATTCCGGATGGATGCGGAACGACTTCGCGACAATGCCCTGATGATCTCGGGATTGCTTTCGACCAAGATGCACGGAAAACCCATCATGCCCTATCAGCCGGGTGGCTTGTGGAGGCAGACCGGGCGTAACGAGCCGAAATGGGAAGAGCAGAAGGATGAGAACCGATGGCGCCGTGGAATTTACATCGTTTATCGTCGCGCCGCGCCGTATCCCAGTATGGTGAATTTTGATGCTCCCGACCGCAGTTCTTGCACGGTGCGGCGACCCCGCACAAATACTCCGAACCAGGCTCTCACGATGCTGAATGATCCTGCTTACGTCGAGATGGCCCTTGCTCTTGCCGACCGGATTTTGACCGAGAGTGCTGACCCGTCTGAACGAATCGACCATGCGTTTCAGTTGGTATTGTCACGACGGGCGATGCCGCGGGAAGTGAAGATTCTTGAGGAACTCATTCTTAATCGGAGTGTGTTTTATAAGGAGCATCCGGAAAAGGTTTCGGAGATTTTGGGTAGCCCGAGATTTTTCTTTAAACCGAGGCATGAAAGCCGAGTCGAATTGGCGACTTGGCTGCACGTGGCAAATGCCTTGCTCAATCTTGATGAGACTCTGACTCGAAACTAACAGATGAACGACAATCCATTTCTCATCCGGAACCGCCGGTCCTTTCTTCAAAAGAGTGGCTTTGGTTTTGGCGGGGCGGCTCTTGCTTCTTTAATGAATCAGGATGCGGCCGCTTCGACCAACGATCCTTTGGCGAAGCTGGGACTGCATCATGCTCCGAAGGCGAAGAGGGTGATCTATATTCACTTGGTCGGAGCTCCGTCTCATCTGGACCTTTTTGATTTTAAACCCGAGTTGCAGAAGCGGACGGGCGAGCTTTGTCCAGATGATTTTTTTGATCTCAATCAACTCGCCTTCATTCGTGAGCAGCCCAATCTATTGGGGACGCCGAAGGATGATCGATTTGCCTTCAAGAAATGTGGTCAGTCAGGTACCGAGATTTCGAATCTTTTGCCAAAGCTGCAAAGCATGGCGGATGAGATCTGTTTCATCAAAACCTTGCACACCGAGCAGTTTAATCATGCTCCGGCCCAGATGTTTGCGTTGACGGGCTTTGAACGATTCGGGCGACCGAGTATTGGGTCTTGGGCCAGCTACGGGCTGGGGAGCGAGAATCAAAATCTGCCCGGCTTCGTTGTTCTCATCACGGGACAGGTTCTGGGGGCGGGGAATAGTGCGTTCGGAAGTGGCTTTCTTCCGACGATCCACCAGGGAGTCGAATTTCGGTCGAAGGGTGATCCGGTCCTCTTTCTATCCAATCCGGATGGGGTGTCTCATGCTGAGCGTAAATTAGTGGTGGACGCGGTGAAGGACCTTAACCAGGTGGCTCTCGATGATGTGGGTGATCCCGAGATTGCCACTCGAATCAGCCAATATGAGATGGCGTATCGAATGCAGACGAGTGTTCCTGAATTGATGGATATTAAGAGCGAGCCGCAGCACATTCATGAGATGTATGGAACGAAGCCGGGTGAGAGCAGTTTCGCGAACAATTGTTTGCTGGCGCGTCGACTGGTTGAGCGCGGAGTGCGATTTGTGCAGCTCTTTGATCAAGGGTGGGATCATCATGGCGGAGTCTTCAATAGTCTCCCGAAGAAGGCCCGGCAGGTCGATCAGCCTATTGCTGCTTTACTCAGGGATTTAAAAGAGCGCGGGTTGTTGGAAGATACCCTCGTTGTGTGGAATGCCGAGTTCGGGCGCACTCCGATGGCACAAGGGGCCACCGGCGATGGTTCGAAGCTCTCGAAGGCGGGCCGGGATCACCACAAGGAGGCTTATACGGTTTGGATGGCAGGTGGGGGAACCAAGCGGGGACATGTTTATGGCGAAACCGATGAGCTTGGCTACGGGATCGCGAAGGACCCGGTCCACGTGCACGACTTTAATGCGACAATTTTGCATCTTTTGGGCATTGATCATGAGCGGCTCACGTTTCGCTATCAAGGAAGGCAGTTTAGACTGACTGATGTGCATGGGGAACCGGTCAAAGGGATACTTGCCTAATTTCAACTGTATATTCCTGAAATAGTGATTCTTAGGAGATCTTAATTAAATCGTCCAAATCCAAGAAAATTGCTGAATTCCTCTTGCCAGCGGGGTGATCTTTGATACAGACCCTGCTCCCGCGGCAGTGCAGAAGGCACTTTCGCGGGTATTTCTGAACATTTACGATCATGGCACGACTCTTCGGCACAGACATCCCCAATGAGAAGCGTATTGAAGCCTCTCTTCCCTACATCTTTGGCATTGGACCTTCCACTGCTTCGAAGATTCTCGATCACGCAGGTGTTAGTCCTGACATTCGTACTGGCGAGCTCAGCGAAGAGCAGCTTGTGAAGATTGCGACGGTGATCCAAAACGAGAACATCCTGATTGAGGGTGATCTCCGCCGCGAGAAGCAGGCCCAAATGAAGCGCCTTTCCTCTATCAACTGCTATCGCGGCATTCGCCACAAGCGTGGTCTTCCTGTCCGTGGTCAGCGCACCCGCACCAACTCCCGGACCCGTAAAGGGAAGCGCAGGACAGTTGGTGTTGCCAAGTAAGACCTCGACTGAGGCTCTGAAACGACTTTCCATTCCATAAACATGGCTGAAGAAGAAAACAAAAATGAGGAGACCGAGGTCGTCGCTGCAGATGCAGTGACTCCTGCGGAAACTCCAGCCCCTGAGGCGGCTGCTGAAGAAGTAGCTCCAGAAGCCACCGACGCTCCGGCGGAAGGTGACGCTCCTGTTGAGGGTGAAAGCACAGCCGAAGGCGAAGATGCCCCGGCACCGAAGGAAGAGAAGAAACGCGACATTTTCGCGGAGCTTCTTGGAGAAGAGGATCCTGACAAAGTTAAGATCCACAAATCGAAGAAGAGCAAGAACGTGACCAAGGGGATTGTTCACGTCACTGCGACCTTCAACAACACCACTGTCACCGTCACCGACGAGCGCGGAAACACCATCGGATGGTCGTCATCTGGTAAGATGGGCTTCAAGGGTTCTCGTAAGAGCACCGCTTATGCCGCCCAGGTTGTTTCCCAGGATGCTTGCCGCCAGGCGATGTCCCACGGCCTTAAAGAGGTTTTGGTTCGTGTGAAAGGACCCGGCGCCGGACGTGAGTCTGCTGTTCGTGCCGTGCAAGGTCTCGGTGTGGAAATCAATGGCATCCTTGATGTCACTCCGATTCCTCACAACGGATGTCGCCCCAAGAAGGCTCGTCGCGTGTAATTCTTCTCAACCCTAATTTTTAGAAAGACAGATCAATGGCACGTTATACCGGCCCAAAAGATAAAGTGAATCGCCGCTTCGGAGTCCCTCTTTTCGGGCCTTCCAAAGCACTCGAGCGTCGCAACTACCCTCCAGGTCCCCACGGGCTTCGCTCCGGACGTCGTAAGAAGTCCGATTACGCCATCGCCCTCGGCGAGAAGCAAAAGCTTAAGTTCATCTATGGTGTCCTTGAGAAGCAGTTCCGTGGATACTTCGCAGAAGCTGGACGCCGTCGTGGAATTACCGGTGACATCATGTTACTGCTCCTCGAAACCCGTCTCGACAACGTTTGCTATCGCCTTGGTTTCGGAAATTCCCGGAACGCGGCTCGTCAGCTCGTCAACCACGGTCACGTGACTGTGAATGGCAAGAAGCTCGACATCCCGTCATACCAGGTGAAGGCAGGAGACGTCATCAAAATTGGTGAGCGGGCTTCCTCACAGCAGCTTGGACTTCGCATGCTCGACCTGACCCAGTCGGTCCCTCTCCAGGACTGGTTGACTCTCGACCGCGAAAAGATGGAAGGAACAGTGGCCCGTCTCCCTGAGAAGGAAGATGTCGACCCACCGGTCAACCTCCAGCTTATCGTCGAACTTTACTCTCGTTAAGGTTCATCGTCCTTTTTCAAGCTCCATCCCGTCTCGACGGGATGGAGCTTTTTTCTTTTCGGAGTGCGGAAGCAAAGCTGCCGCACTCCGAAATTCCGTTCTTGTTTCGAAAGGGGATGGGCTAGATTCAGCTCATGAATGGTTTTCTGTGGTTGCTTTGGCTTGCGGCGGTTATCTCAATCGCTATTTGGGCTTTCGGTTGTCAGAAGTGTCGGCGGCAAAAAGCGCTTTTGAAGGCCGGTCCTTTGAGCAACGAAGATCGTGGATTCCTTAAGAATCATTTCGGACTCTATGAAAAAATCCCCAAAGACGTTCAAACCCGGTTGGAGCCGATTGTGCAGGTTCTCATCGCCGAAAAGAATTTTGAAGCTTGTGGAGGTCTTTCAGAAGTGAGTCGCGAGATGAAAGTGGTGGTGATGGCGCAGGCGGCGCTTCTTTTGGTCGGGCGGGATCACCGGCTTTTCTCAAAGTTGAGAACGGTTTTGATCTATCCTGATGCCTTCAAGGGAGGACGGGAAGAGCATGATGAGACGGTGCGTCTTGGCGAGAGTTGGGAATCGGGTTCGGTCATTCTTTCTTGGCGAAGCGTGCAACGGGGAGGGGAAGACGAGCGAGACGGCCACAACGTCGTCATTCATGAATTTGCCCACCAACTTGATCAGGAGAATCGCCACGCCGATGGTTTGCCACAGTTGGAAGATCGTGCTGCTATCGGGAAATGGGCTCATGCCTTCTCGGATGCTTTTGAAGACTTTTGCAAGGATCTCGATGCTGGCCGGAAAACCGTGATGGATCCTTATGGTACGACGAATCCCGCAGAGTTCTTCGCTGTCGCGACCGAGACTTTTTTTGAAAAAGCCAAGCAGCTTAACCAAGAGTATCCCAGATTGTATCTTCAATTGAAGAATTACTACGGGCTCGATCCTGTCGCTTGGTAGTCGATGAAAGCTATCGATGATACGGTTCGCCGCGTTTGATGGAGTAGGCGCGGTAGATTTGCTCGAGTAAAACGACCAGCGCGAGTTCGTGTTGAAGAGTCATCGGGGACAGAGCCCAGACAGCATTGGACTTGCTTCGTAACTCCTTGGTGTGCCCGTCGGAGGCTCCAATGAGCAGGGAGATGGTCTTGATGCCGGGATCCATTTCCCAGTCGTTGATCTTCTCGACGAGGTTGGAAGTGGTCCAGTCGCGACCGCGTTCATCGAGGGCGATCCGGAAGGTTCCTTCCGAACGGGCGAGAAGGTCGCTTGAGACAGACTTGGAGTCACCGGCTTTAAGATAAAGAAGTTCAACTTTGACTCCTCGTTTGAGTCGTTTGAGGTATTCCTCAATCCCACTTTTGGCGTAAGCCAAAGCGGGTTTGCCTGCTGCGAAGATTTTCCAGTTCACCCTTCAAGAATATCGAGAACTGTCGGCGGAACGAATTCACTTTCGGTTGCTTCTTTGACAGCGAGGCGCATTTGAGCTTTCAGCGTCTCGAATGGCACCGGAGGAAGGCTGCTGGAAAGGATGTGCTCCATCGCATGAAAGGGCTCATGGGTCTTGGTTTTGACCAGCCGGATTGCCTTAACCGCAAGCGCCTCCGCGCCACCGGGAGTCAGGAGTTCTGGCAAAAGCGGGGTGAGCTTTTTCCACTCCTCATCACGGAGTTTGAGACCACGATTACCGCAGAGGGCCCGAAGAAGAAGGAGAGCTTCCGAAGGTTCGGTTGCGGGGAAGATGGGGATCTTCACATCGATTCGGCCGGGGCGTTTGAGGTCCACTTCGATGAGGTCGGGACGGCTTGAAGCGAGGATCCAGACCAGTTTGCCGCGATTGCGGGGATTGGACATCTCCTTGGCAATCATGGAGTATACTCGGCTGGAGACCCCGGAGTCTCCAGAGCCTGCCGCTCTTTTCCCAAGGGCTTGGTCGGCTTCATCGATGAAGACCATGCAGCGGCCCAGAGCATGAAGGAGGGAGAATATTTTCTCGAGGTTGGCCTCGGTGGAGCCCACCCAACGGTCACGGAAGTTTTTCAGAGTGACTACTGGAACTCCGGCTTCTCCGGCGAGACATTCAGCGAGGTAGGTTTTGCCGGTGCCCACCGGACCGCAGAAGAGGTAGCCCATAGGCATGGCTTCCAGTTGGTCGCGACGCCAAAGGTCGAGGTCGAGCTTGAGCCATTCTTTGGCTGTATCGAGGCCAATCAATCCATCAAGCGAACGATCTGGTTCGACGAATTCGATAAGCCCGGCACAATCCCGTTCGACCAATTGCTTTTTGAGGGCGCTGAAGTCGTCTTCAACAAGCGGTTTGTCATCGTAGTGACGATGAAGGAGAAGGTCCTCGACGGCGCTGCCGGTTGTACCTCGCAGTCGGGCCGCAGCCCATGGGAGGCGACCGGTGATACTTGAGACGGCCTTCGAGCAAGTTGGAGCAAGAGTCTCCATCAAACCTGTGAGTTCTTCGGTGGAAGGGAGAGGGACTTCAATGTCGGCGAGCGAGGGGTGATTGGCGACAAGGGGATGAAGCCCGGTAAGATTTTTCGAGAGAAGAAATACGGCTTGTTCGTGGCTTGCGAGATCTGCTTCCGATGCCCATGACTGCCAAACACTGGCCAGAGCGTGAAGGTCGTAGTTGAGCGCGTTGGGAAGGCTCGGGCACATCAGATGTGCGCCTTTGAGAATGATTGCAACCTTGGGAGCCTTGGCCCCAACATGCCTAAGGTTTCTCACGTAAGTGAGATAGCGCCCCAGGAATCGGGATGCTTTGAGAGGTTGGGTCGGTAGTTGGACTTCGTTCTTAAGACTTGGCCAGGTGGAAAAAACTTCCTTGCCCCGCCCGACTTCGACTCCGCCTCCGAGGTCATAGGTCAAAACGACGTCGAATCTGGGAAGGAGAACATCGCTGAGAAATTCGCTCAAGTTTCCCAGCAACGAATTTTTGCCCGGCAGGTAAAAGCGATCGTCGACATTTCCATGAAGAACGAAGCAACCCGCCGAACCGCTTTCGTATCGGGCGACAACCTCATTAGCCCAGGCTGGAAGAATGGAGCTCATTCTACGTCCTCGGGGTCAGGAAGATTGGGAACGTCGGGAATGCCCGGATCCTCGTGCTCCCGTGGCTGTTCATCGACAAGCTGTTTTACCCAGATTCCGCCACCGCCAAGGATTGCGACAATGGAGAGCAAAACCCAAGGCAGCCAAGGGCGCTTTTTCATAGTGAAAAACTACTGGGACTCGGACGTTGGTCCCATCGATCCTTTGGAGGACTCGGACGGGGTGCTGTTTCCGTCTGGCTTGTCTGATTGGAGTTCGATTCCCTCCATGGCGGCAAAGTCGGCGAGAGCAAGTTCGGCAAGAGCATCCTGCTCGGCTGCGGTCTCGTTGATTCCGCTCATGTCGAGTTGATCTTTGGCGACCCGGGCACGGCCAGCGGCCTTGGTGCGCTCGTCTTCGACCATTTCTTCAAGGCGATTGAGAGTGTCTCCGGACCCTCCGATGTCGGTGATCATACCGGATGCCATTTCATTGAGCTCGGCCATGGCCTTGGTGGACTTCATCTCGTCGAGGTCGCGGGTGAGTTGCTCGATGCGGTCACGGGCCTGCTTCACGGAGACGTCGCGTGCTTTGACGAGTTCCTTGTAGCGGGCGTCAGCTTCTTCCATCTGCTCGCGGACGCTGTCGTGTTCGCGGTCGACGGTTTGAAGTTGAAGGGCAAGCTTACCGGCGGCTTCGCGATTACCGGCCTTAAGGTTGGCGGCGGTCTTGGCACGTAGTTCGGTTTCCTCGCGGTCGAGCTTTTTGGCCTTGGACATCAATTTCTCGACGAGGCCAGCATGGCCTGCGAGTCCTTTATTGAATTCGGCAATTTGCTTGCGAAGGTTCTCCTTCTCGACGTCGAGAAGAGCTTCGGGGTTGCGTTTTTCGAGGCCGCCAATGAAGAGACCGACGAATCCTTTGATGAGGTTTTTGAGGCGTTTGAACATAGTTTGGGCAAATGTTAGGAACAGTCTGCGTCAGACCGGGACATCCTGCAAGGCGGGACGAGGAGAAAACGAAGGGTAGTTTGTAAGTGCTGGCGGCAGATATATCGTGATAAATTGACGAGATTACTTTTTCATTCCGAGTTTCCTGGCTTCCTCGATAGTGATCATTTTTTTGGCCCCGGCAGATGCCTCGATTTTCTTCACCATGTCGTCCCACTGTTTTTGAAACTTTCCGGCATTGGTGGCCTTAATCTTTGGGAGGACGGTTTTGGCCTTGGCGGGGTAAATGAGGAGGGTTTTCAGAAAAAGTCTGATTTTGAATCCGGCCTTCCCTTCCTTTGATTCAGCGTAATCGATGGCGGTGGCAAGCTACTTGCGAGTGGCATTTTGGAAGGGTGCCCCGTTTGCTCCAACAAGAATATCACCAACTTTGATTTTACCATCTGCTGGTGAGCCGGGAGCAACTTTGGTGATTTTGATTTCAGTGGGACTGGTGACTCCAAAAAGTCCGGTGGGTCCAAGATGCCATTCCTTGTGTTCGTAGAATCGTGCGTTGAGTGAGTTGATTGTGAGTGCTGCGAGGCATAGAACAAGTTTGGTCCTGGACTGTGATGGCGGGATAAAAAAAGCCGCCCGAGATTCCGGAGCGGCTGGGAGGGCTGCTATTTCGTTCTACGCTTCGGCTGGATTGGTTTGAGCCGGAGAATGATTTTGGTTCCGATTTTGGGAAGGTGGCTGGGGTTGATCTCCCATTGCAGGGCATGATTTTCGTGGGCGTGGACTTCAGGTAGACAGAGGAGCTCGTCACCGAAGGTGGAGAGGCTGATAACGCTTCCGCTTTTGTCAGCGAGGTAGGTTTTTGATTCGTCTTCTTTGCCGATAAGGTGGGAGCCAGCGAAAAGAAAGGTCTTGAGACGTTTTTTCGCTTCGGCATTGTCCGGTTCCCCTTCGTCATCAAGTCGATTGACGAAGTCTGAAAGTGGTCGCTCGGTGGGTTTGCCGTCCTTGCCGGGGATTACCAGTGAAACAGCGACTGGGCTGCCCTTGGGGGGGAGATCGATCCAGCGTTGGTTATCACCTTCTCCGACAATTTTTCGGATCGCGGGGTGGCCCGCTTTTGCTCCGAGGAGGAGGAGCGCGGTGTGAATATGGCTCGGTTTTGCCTCAACAGTGACGATGGCTTCGTGCTCCTTGGTGTTCTTGGTGCAGGCAACGAACTCGAGTGATCCCTCGGTGAGAGTCGCGGTGGAAGTGACATCGATCGCCTTGGCTTCAAGGTTGATGCTCACGCCCGGGAGCTTTAGGTTTTTCAGGGCGTCTTTGTTGATCTCCGGACCTTTGCTCAGGAGGGGGGAGGTCAGGGCGAGCCCGGTGAGGCAGTGAAGGAAAAAATTCATCTATTTTATACTGCGTAACTCGAGAGATTCCTTCGAGGCTTCAATTTTTTTGATGAGCTCACCGACTGAATCAATATGCTTTTGAAGGTTCCTTCTTTCTCTATGAGCGAGGAGGTCTTCTTCGAGTTGTCGCAACTTGGGCAGCATGGGCTTGGCCGCACCTCCATAACTGGCGAGAGCTTTGAGACATCTTGGTATGCGCGCGGCTTTCCCCCACTTTTGGATCTCCATGACGTCGAAGCACAGAGGCATTCCTTCCTTAATCCGGTGTTTGGCGAGGAGGTCGAGGCCAGCGAGACGAATGCCACTGGCGAACATGACGCCGCTTGGGGATGGGGTCTTGATTGCTTCCTCGATCGCGGGGAGTAGCGGTTTGATTTCATCAAAAGAAAGCTGGCTGTATATCCGGCCGACGTCGCTGCGGGCCCGGCCATCCTCATTGAGCAAGGTTGCCGCGATGGCTTTGCGAAGGAGATCTTTATCAACATCATTCAGGGAGTTGCGGAGCATCCTCCCGAAAACCGCGAAACTGAGGTAGCGCTGCTCCATGCCACGAGGATCATCTCCGGATGGTGGCTTGGCCAACATGGTGAGGAGTTTTGGAAGAGCGGACATGGCAGGTTCGCCGATCCTGGCGAGGGCTTCGGCTGCTTCAACCCGCAGCCAGAGGTCTTTGTGGTCAAGATTCTTGCGAAGGGCCGTGACGGCCTCCGGACTTGGATTCTTGATGTGGGCGAGGGCCTGGCAAGCGCCATAGCGGGTTTCGAGGTCCCTTGAGTATAGCATTTGAATGAGTTCCATATTAGGATTTGCTCCCTTACGCCCAAGGGCCATGGCGGCTCTTTCACGAACGATGGGAGACCAGCGGCTGAGGAGCTTTAGGAGATCTTTTTCGTCGAGCTTGTCGTAGGTTTCGTTGCGGTATTTGTTGGACCATCCTCGGCCATCGGCAACGACATCGGCTGCGGACCGGGCGTCGAGTTGTGGGATGGAAGGGGGCGCTTTTCCCGTGATGTAGAGTTTTTTAAGAGGATGGGCATAGGCGAGAAGGTAGGCTCCGGTGCAGTCCCAGTTGGCGTATTTATCATGGCGTGCGTCGGGTGGCCCCTGGTGGACAAAGGTTCCGTCGTGAGTCCGGGCCAAATCAAAATACCAGGCGCCAAATTCCTGCATCCAGGCTCCGGTGGCCTGAGTTCCCGAGAGGGCAACACCGGGAAGTGACCAGAGAATGTTAAAGAAGTTCCCGGTGTGGCCGGTGTCTCTTTCCGAGCCATGGGAGGCGAGGCTCATGCGCGAAAAGAATTCGGCTCCTTTGGGTTCATTGTTGAGATGGAAGAGGACTGCGGCCATGCCGCATTTTCCGTTGTCTTCGTGGGTTTGATACCAGGGCTGGTGGTCGCCATAAGGGACGGCGCCTTTGCCAATATAGAATCGGAGAAGCTTCGTACTTTTTTCGATGGCGATCTTGACCTTTGGGTCGGTGATGCCGGCTTTTCGGGCGAGGACGAGGGAGTTTGTCAGGGTGAGGCCGGGGGCATTCATCATGCCGTATCCGACGAGGCGTCCGTCTTCGTCTGCAAATTTATGGCCCCATGACCCGACGATGCTTTGTCCTTCCGAGGCTTCGAGGGCAAGGCGGGTGAGGCCGGGAAGAAAGGATTGATCTCCGGTGGCCATGGTGTATTCGGCGAGCAGGGTGATGGCATAGCCGTAATACCAGGTGGCCATGGATTCTGTTTTGTAGTTCGAGGCCCACTCAGCTTCTTTTTTAACAAGAGGGAGGTAGTCTTCATTGCCGCTTGCGAGGAGAGCAAGAGCATTGAGAGACCGGACGATTGGATTCTCCCGGCGGCTTCCGGATGCTGATATTTTCGCGGCCAATCGCTCGCATCCGGCTTCGAGGATCCGTTTTGACTTCGGACAATTATAAGGAGCGGTTGGACTGTAGCCCCCAAGAACGGGAAGCTTGATTGAGACTGTGGTGCTACTTCCGTCGCGCCATCGTAGGAGCTTTAGAAGGCCGGGCCCGGCTTCCGCTTCGGAGAGTGCTTTGCCGAACTCTGTCCGCGGATCGTAAGAGAATTTGTTGCCTCCAACCCCGAGGATGACGTCGCCTACCTTAAGGGTTCCATCAGTGGGAGATCCGCCGGTGACCTTGGTGATGGCGATTTGTCGGGCGGTTGATGTTTCCATTTTGTCGCTGAACATCCACCCCCTGGCGCCAGTGGCTCCGAGATTCCAGTCGTGTCTCGCTCCTTCGGGAATTGAGTCGCCTTTTGTAAAGTCGGGGAGGGTCATCTTGCCCTTGGGGCCGGCGGCAAACAGGAGGGGAGACGAGAGAATGAGAAATGCGGAGAGTCGCGGAAATAGGGACATTATGAGGTGGTGATTACGAGAAAAAGAGGCTGAACTTTTCTAAGATCGAAGAGATCGCGTCTGCTTCACAGGGTCGATTTGAATACGAACTGGACACCTGCCCTGCCATGGGTAGGTTGTGGCGTGCCTCCACTCAGAATTCTCTCACCATCCGAGCAAGTTGCCGAATATCTCAAAGGAGAGCTTTTGCGTGGCCGGTGGACGACTTCGATTCCCGGTGTGCCGAGTCTGGCTGCAGAAATGGGCGTGAATCGAAAAACGGTGGATGCCGCGCTGAGGCAATTGGATTCAGAGGGGGTTTTGATTCCGCAGGGGGCCGGCCGGAAGCGTTTGATTGGTGGCTTGCCGGAGGATCGAAGTCCGGCCCCGTTGAAGCTTGGAATTCTTCTTTATGAGGCGACCGACAAGCGAATCGATTACATTGTGGAAATTCAGCATATGTTGATGGAGGCGGGGCACGCCCCGTTCTTCGCCCAGAAATCCCTGGTCGACCTTGCGATGGATGTAGACCGGGTGGCCCACTTGGTGGAGTCGACTGAAGCGGATGCCTGGGTGGTGGTGGCGGGTTCGACATCAATTCTTGACTGGTTTGCCGGACAGAATTTTCCAACCTTCACCCTTTTTGGCGGCTCACGTAATCGTCGTTTCGCGGGCGCGGGGCCGAATAAATCGCCGGCTTATCGCGAGTGTGTGAAGTCATTGATTGGACTCGGGCATCGCCGGATTGTTCTCCTTGCGAGGACCCAGCGGAGGAGGCCGGTCCCGGGAGATTCGGAGCAGACATTTTTGGAGGCCCTCGAGGAAGAGGGGATTGAGGTTGGAGAGTATCACCTTCCTGATTGGAGTGATCGAAAGGAGAGTCTCTTGTCCTGCCTGGATTCGCTTTTTAAGGTGACCCCGCCGACGGCCCTCATTATTCAGGAAGCCCCGGTTTTTGCGGCGGCGCAGCAGTTTTTGGCGACCCGTGGACTAAAAGTCCCCGGTGATGTTTCGCTGGTGTGTTCAGATCCTGATCCAACCTTTGTATGGTGCGAGCCTTCGATCGCCCATATTACCTGGCGATCACGCCCGATTGTCCGGCGGATCATCCGGTGGGCCGACAAGGTGAGTCGTGGTAAGGAAGATCTCGTGAAAAGTCACGCCAAGGCGGAGTATGTGGAAGGTGGATCGGTGGGGCCGGCCAAACCTTAACAGGTGGTCAATTGCTGCAGGAAGTTCTGCACCGCTGAGCAAAATTCCCGAGATTGATCCCAAGGGACGCGATGCCCAGATTCCTCTATGATGAGGTGTTCGCTGTTTGGTAGAAGCTCTGTGGCTTCCTTTGCGAGTGCGGTAAACTTCGGATCACGGTCGCCTGTTATCCAGAGAACAGGGCAGGTGATTTCAGGGAAGTCCGGCCGGAGGTCTTTCTGCATTCCCAGCGACCAGTGAAGGAAGCTTTGAGAGACGGAATTTTGATCCTTGAAATTGGCCTGGACCATCCCTTCCGGAAGAGATTCAAGAATCCTTTGTTTATTCCACTCACGGAGAAAGAAGGACCAATCCCGATCCGCAAGTTGGGCCCAATCGCGGTCTTTTGCCCGACGTTCCGCTTGTCCTTCATTCAGACCCGGGTGGGCGCTGACGATGATGGCAGCCTGCCATTTTTCAGGATCCGCGAGGAGGGCGTGGAGAGCGAGTCTTCCGCCCATGGAGTAGCCCAGAAGAACGTCGCCGGCCTTTGCGGTTTCGCTGATTGATTGGCCGGCAGCGGTGAGAGAGTGGGGTGAATGATCAAAAAACCGCCAGAGATCAATGGCGTGAATGGATTTTCCCAGGTGCTGGCGAATTGTTTCCCAGGTGTGGAAACTGCCGACCGCGCCATGAAGACAATGGATCATGGCTTCCAAAAGCCAAAGAGTTGACGGACGCACCCGATGCCAAATGCCAGTCGGTTTTTCCAGGGTTTGTCCGGTTCCAGAATTCGCCAATGATTGGCCTCGCCAAGTCTACGCATACCGGGAAGTGGGTTTACAAGGGTCTTTTCCTTGCATAGCTCAAGCAGGGGAAGATCAGCTTTTGAGTCGCTGAAACCCGCCAGTCCCGACGTGATATTGACTCCTGCGAGTCGGCGGACTTTTTCCCTGCCTTTATGATTCTCTCCGATTAATTCCGGGAAAAGGGAAGATTTTTCGGTCCAGTCAAAAAGAGTGCCATAGCTGTGATCGAAGCCCAGTTTCCTTCCAATCCCTTCGACCCAGAGCTGGGGGCTGGCAGACGACAAGATGAGGGGATGATCCTTCTGTTTGTAAAATGCGATTTCCTCGAGAATCTCTGGATAAGGAAGTTTCGGAAGCCATTCATCTAGAAACCCATTGACGTGTCCCTGAAGTTTTGAGCGGGACATTCCCCATAGATATGAGTGGAAGACACGCTTCATTCCTCCTGCTCCGAGGACTTTGTTGAGAGGGAGGAAGAGGAGAAAAATGGCAGTGAGAAGACGGCGGAGAGGTTCCTTTCTGAGAACATAGCAACGAAAGACGAGCTGGGTGTCCCAAGGAATAATGGTCTGGTCCAGGTCGAAGAGGATTGGGGCAGGAGAGCGCTTCACCGGCCTGACGCTAGGTGTTCCCGGTGAAAATGGAATTGTAATCTGTCCCTGAGTGCTTCGACGGACGCTGGAAGTCTCATCGTGCTTTCCCTTGAGTTTCTCCGGAACCGGAGGCAGCTTGTGGGTCGAGAGATGTCGCAACATTCAATCAAGATTTTCGCAGTCTTATCCTTCTTTCCGGGCTGTCAGAGTATTTTCGCCGCACCTCCGGCAGCTCCGAGCGATTTTGCCTTTGCTCGATCTGATGCGAATAATGCTGCGACGTTGACCTGGGTGGACAATGCCAGTGATGAAACTTTGCACCAATTCGAGATCACGGTCGGGGGCGGGGCGCCTTTTGTGCGGGATATTGTCGGACCCGATGACACTTTGATCACCTTCACGGGTTTTGTCCCGGGCACGGAATACGGTTTTAGAATGAGATCAGCAAAGCCCCTTGCCGGTGGCGGTGCGGATGAGTTGGAAGTCTCGGGCTGGACTGACTCGATCATTGTCGTAACGAGGGATCTTACTTTTGAGTCGGCGCCCCTGAGCGGGAGACCGGGAGTGTCTTTTTCTTCCCGTCCGATTCTTGATTTTGAGCCTGACCTGGTGGAGTTCGAAGAAGCGCTTCCCGCTTGGTTGACCTGGAATGAAAATGAATTCGTATTTTCTGTAAGCGATCCTCCCATCGGTGATTTCACGGTGACCTGCTCTGCTTCCTCTGGAATTCATTTCCGGGAAACCTCTCTGATCATGAATTTTCGGAATCAGTTTTTGTCTTCGGCTGTTACGGCGACACCCGGAGAGGAATTCACCTATCAATTGGAAGCGGACTTTGTTCCGGATGAGTTTCAATTGGATAGTGCTTTGCCGAATTGGCTCGCGTTCGACGAAGCCAGCTGGATTTTCACGGGGGTCAATCCTCCGGAAGGGAGCTTCAGGGTTTCTTTCTCCGGGACGACCGAAGGGATCACGCAACGAGGTTTTGTTTACTTTAATGTCATTAACGTCCCGCCGACGGCAAACGGGGGTTTTGAACCTTTGATCTTTGATGATCTCGCTCCTGTGGATGTCGATCTCTCCAGTGTCTTTTCCGAGACTGATTTCATCCGCGCGGCGGCAGTTGACACCGACTTCGGGGTTATCACCTTCGGATTTTACGAAGGCTTTCCTGTGACCGTTAGTAACTTTTTTGCCTATGCCAATAACGGCGACTGGGATGGCGCTTTCTTTCATCGCATGGCCAAGCTGGGGAATGGTGAGAACTTTGTTCTGCAAGGCGGGGGATTCAAGCCGGGAGCGGAGGAAGGAAGCTTTGCGAGAGTCAATCAACTCGATCCTATCGTAAACGAGTTTGATGCTTCGAGGCCGAATATCTGCGGGACGATTTCGATGGCCAAGCTGGGCGGGAATCCTGATAGCGCTACAAATCAGTTCTTTATCAGTCTGAACGATAATCGTGCTATTTTGGATGGCCAAAATGGTGGCTTCACGGTCTTCGGTCGCGCTGCCGATATTCAGCCTGCGAACCGGATGTCGGCGTTACCGAGGTCCACTTTCACGGCGGACTTTGGGACGAACGTGACGAGCTTTTCTGATTGGCCTTTGAAGGAGATTAACTCGGACAGCGTGAACTTCGACGAGCTTGCTACGATGAATCAAGTCAGGGAAATTCCCACTTTGAACTTTACCGTCACATTGGAAGGTGACGAGGTCGTCACGACGAGTGTGGCTCCGATTCCCGGGGCACCATTGGTGGTGACTCCAAACGGGCAGTTCGGTCAGGCAAATCTGTTGGTCGAAGCAACTGATTTGGACGGCTCAAGCGTTACCTCAAGTTTCCCCGTCACGGTGAGGAGCGAGTTCTCAACTTGGGCGGCTTTGAGAAGCGTTCCTGCCACGAGGGCTGATAGTGATGGTGGGGGAATGAGTAACTTTGAGGAATACCTTTATGGAGGTGATCCAAACTCAAGTTTGGACGATGCGGGGTTGCTTCCACAAGCGTTAGTGAGCGACGGTGGAAAGGGTGGGCTTCGCTTCCGGCACCGGACTTTTTCCACCGACCTGGGATATGTCGTTGAGATGTCCAACGATTTGGAACAATGGGAAATCTTATGGGAAACTTCCGACGGTTTTGAGGCCCCACAAGTTGGCAGCGCGACCAAAGATGGCGAGATTACGATCCTAAATGTTCAGGATGATGAAACGGTATCGACTGACCGTCACCTCTACTTCCGTTTGCGGGGGGTGAAGGAGGTCGGCGAATAGGACTTGAAGAAATGATTCGACTCAAAAGGAATTTTATTGCCCTTCTTGTCCTTGCAGGAAGTTTTGTGCATGCCGATTTTATTGCTGCTGATTTCAGAACGACCAAAGGTGATTTCACGATGTCTCTGGACTACGTGAATTCGCCCCTGGCGGTGGCGAACTTCATTCAGTTGGCTGGCAAACCTGACGATATTCTAGAGACGCCCCTGGGAGTTCCGTTTTTGGAGAGTGCGGCCCATTATACGCAATCGTACTACCGCCCCACCGCTGAATCAGACGTGGCGAGACTACCATTGAGGGTGCAGAGAATCGAGGCGACTCCGACGATGCGGGGCTTTTATGGAATCTACCAGAGTAACACTTACATCGGAGGAGTTGAGGGATTTCCCTTCCCAAGCTACTACGCCGATATCACCGGCGAGGATCGGGTTCGGTTGCAACAAATTAGCTCCAATCCGACGAAGTATCGGATTACCTTGCGATATCCCAGACCATGGTTGGATGCTCGGGATCTTAGGGTCAAGCAAGCTCCCATGTATCGCGCCATCCGAGTGAATAGAGTCGAAACCGGGGTCAGGTTTTTTGCCGGAAGTATGACCAGTGATCCTCTGGAACATCCCGGGTATCAGTTTCAGGACGAGCTGGTGCGTGATCCCAATAATGCGAGCAATCCTTTTGGCTTTCCTTTCAATGGAGCGGGCATTCTGGCAATGGACAATCTGGCCCCGAATCGAAACGGAAGCAGGTTTTTCATCACTTCAGTCGCCGCCCCGTCGTTTAACGGTCGATACACCGCCTTCGGTCAGGTTTCAGACATTCCCGGATTAAATGTGGTGAGAAG
>JAURPJ010000108.1 GCA_030835305.1 Verrucomicrobiota bacterium
GCTTCAACATTTTCCACGCCACCTCCCCAACAATCACCCCCCCCGCAACTAGCGGAACTGTCACCTCCTATAATTTTGCAAGCGGTGGATGGTCCAAAATCAACGGGACTTTTTCACTCACCCAAGGCACTGGAAATGGCGATAGCGGGCAATCATTTGACGTTTCAGCAGCGGGTGGGGCCCGCTACATCGGCCTTCAGCTTGTTAGCAACCACGGTGGGGTTCGGGTGGGATTGGGCGAGGTGGCCTTTACCACTAAAATTCCTATCGGAGTTGCCGATATCAGCAATACCAAAGCTGATGCAATCACTTCTACGTCTGCCCGGTTGAATGGAAAAGTAAATGACATCGGCGATGCCGCTCCATCAATTCACATCCGTTGGGGAAACGAAAATGGCGGCAGCGATCCAAACGCTTGGGACCATACGGAGACCTTGCCTAGCACCCACAGCGATAGTTTTTCTATCACTACAAGCACAGCGCTGACCCCAAATACTCGTTACTTCTTTACAGCTTTCGCTAATAACAGCGCAGGCGACTCGGTCGCATCGCCAAGCCTGTCGTTCACGACGCCTCCGGCCGCACCAGCAGTAACCAACCTCGCCGCAAGTATGATCGCCGCTGATTCGGCAACGATCGGCAGTCTTGTGACCGATAACGGCGGCGAAGATCCAACCATGTTTATTTACTGGGGCACGGCCAATGGCGGAACCAATGCTGATGCTTGGCAGAATTCGATCCTGCTTGGCGCTCAGAACAGCTCGGCAAGCATCAACCTGAGTGGCCTGACCAGTGGCACAAAGTATTTCTACCGAACCCTAGTCACGAACAGCGGAGGATCCACATGGGCAGCTAGTAGTTCAAGTTTCTCAACTAGAACGCCACACGTACCCGGTGTGATCAACAATTCAGCCAATGGCATCACCGGCAGTTCAGCCAACCTGCGCGGTGAAATCGTAAACACCGGGTTCGAAGCGCCAACGGTCACGATATACTACGGAACTACCGATGGGGGCAC
This sequence comes from Verrucomicrobiota bacterium, assembly GCA_030835305.1. Lineage (GTDB taxonomy): Bacteria > Verrucomicrobiota > Verrucomicrobiia > Verrucomicrobiales > Akkermansiaceae > SW10. Next base: position 1,019 of record JAURPJ010000108.1, read on the forward strand.
TATTGCTAACCTATGGGATGATTCTATCAACCTAGGTATCCAAGATGGCAAGTTCTCGTTTTTCCTCACAGACTTAGATCCACTCAGTAACTTTTTTTTCCGCGTCCAAGCCCGAAACTCAGCTGGCTCCACCTGGGCATCAACCACAGAATCGTTTAGCACTACCCAAATCATCACGAATTCCATTGTCATCAATGAGATCCATTACGACCACGATCCCAAAACAGAACGTGGCGAGTTCGTCGAATTATTCAACGCAAGTGACTCCCCAGTTGATCTCTCGAACTGGACTTTGCGCGGCGCAGTCGATTACCAATTTTTGGCAGGCGCAACCATCGCAGCTAACAGCTTTATCGTGGTCGCTGAGGACCCAGCAACCCTAACATCAAAATTTGGGATAAGCGGGGTTGGCCCTTACTCCGGAAAACTGAGCAATGACGGCGAGCGCCTCGAACTCAGAGATGCCAGCGGCGCACTAGTCGATGAAGTCGATTACGGCATCGGCTTCCCTTGGCCAAGTGCCACGCGCGGCAAAGGACCATCAATGGAATTAATCAACGCCGATCTTGATAACGATCTTGGAAGTTCATGGCGCACTGCAACCTCTGGCTTTGCAGGCCCACAAGCCACCTACATTACGGCAGGTAGTGACTGGAGTTATCGTAAGGGAACCAGTGAGGCATCCACCCCGACTGACGCCTGGCGCAAAGCAGGCTTTGCAGAGGACGCCACCTGGTTTGTCGGCACTGCAGTCATTGGGTTTGGGGACGGAGACGATACCACCGAGCTGCCTGATATGCAAAGAAACTACTCCTCGGTCTTTATGCGCAAACAATTTAACGTTTCTGGCCCTATCCCTAACCAATTGCTTGTGCGTGTCTATTACGATGATGGTGCGATCGTTTGGATTAATGGGGTCGAAGTTGCCCGACTCGATGTCGACCCAGGGGATATTACCTTCGAGGGCATTCGCGCTTCTGATCCTGCAGGAAGAAACCCAGGAGCCGCGATCGGAAGCCACGAACGCGCCTGGGTTGACGTCACCGTCCCTGGTAGCGCAAGCTTCTTAATTTCAGGGAGCAATACGATTGCGGTGCATGGATTTAATACGAGCCTAAACAGCAGTGATTTCTCGATCGATTGCGAAATAAAAACTCCCGCCCCGAGTTCCAATTCGCTAGGTAATCCAACACCTGGTGCTTCAAACTCAGTATTCTCGCCAAATGCCGCACCGAATATCCGCCAAGTCAGTCACAAGCCGCAACAACCGATGGCTGGCGAAGACGTTTTGATTACCGCCAAAGTTACTGACCCAGATGGTGTCGAGGCGGTAACACTCAGCTATCAATTGGTCAATCCAGGTGCCTATATCAACTTGGAGGACGCAAGTTACGATTCCAACTGGACCAATTTATCAATGGTTGATAATGGCAGCAATGGCGATGCCATCGCTGGAGACTCAATTTTTAGTGTGACATTACCCGGCACGTTACAGACCCATCGGCGGCTGATCCGCTATCGTATCACCGTCACAGATAATGCTGGTATTTCGGTGCGCACGCCATACGCCGACGACGAGTCACCAAACTTTGCCTATTTTTGTTACAACGGGGTCCCTGATTGGAACGCTTCTAAGCGACCCGGAGTTGCTCCAAACGTGACCTATCCAGCAGAGGCGCTTGATAGCGTTGCAGTCTACCATCTTATCACGAAGCAATCCGACGTTATTGCCTGCCAATGGACTGGACCCAACGACGGCGTTTATCGCTACCTCGGGACCTGGGTCTACGACGGAAAGGTCTACGACCACATGCGCTACCGAATCCGAGGTAATGCTTCAACTCGGCAGGTCGGACGCAATAAATGGAAGATTAACTTTCCTAACGCGCACCCGTTCGAAGCTCGCGATAATTACGGTAAAAAATACAAGGTTCCCTGGGACAAGGTCAATGTACTTCCAGGTTCCAACCCTTGGTGGCGTAATGACGCATCAACTGATGGCACGATGTTCTGTGAATCACTAGGATTTAGAGCTTACCAGATCTCTGGTGGCACTAGCTGCAACACCCACTTTTTTCACTTCCGAGTGATAGACGACAACAATGAGGCTCCGGCTAGCGACCAATATGGTGGTGACTTCTGGGGCTTGTATCACGCAATTGAGCAGCCCGAAGCCGAATTCCTCAAGGCGCGCGGTCTACCGGACGGAAACATCTATAACGTCCACGGTGGGAGTGGTTCCAGCCTTCGAAATCAAGCGGCCACGCAAGTTTCGAACAAAAGCGACCTGTTTGCCTTTCAGGCCCTACACAACCGCCGAACTTCACAGACACAATGGGAAACCAATCTCGACTTTAACGACTATTTCGCTTTTAACGCGATGAATCTCGCGATCAACAACTCCGACATGCGTAATCATGAGAATGTGAACTACTATCACAACTCGGAGACAAACAAGTGGCATATCCTACCATGGGATCTCGACTTAACCTTCGAGGACAGACCACACCTTGGACGTGGCGACACCTCTCAGTGGGAACAGATCTACCACTGCTTACAATATCCTGAAATAAACCAAGCCTACAAAAATCGCGTACGCGAAATCCTCGACTTGTTTCTTGATAATGATCAATCGTCTCACCTGACTGATGAGTTTGCCAGCTTTATGACTCGAGGTGGCGCAAACAACCTAGTGGAAGCCAGTCAGGCAATGTGGGATTATCATCCCCGTAAAAGAAAAAAGGGAATATGGTATGCGAACTTCACCACATCCCTGCTGCCAAACCGTACTTTTAAGGACCTCACTCAATACACCAAAGACTTCCTCACTGTGGGTGGCTACGGCCGCGATAAGCTTGCAGCAAAACAAGCTGACAACGCCATCCCAAACACACCAACGATTGACTACACTGGAAGAGCCGGATTTCCGACAGACACGCTGACCTTCAAATCATCCACTTTCTCAGATCCACAAGGTGCTGGAACTTTTGGAGCGATGGAATGGCGCATCAGCCAAGTGCATAATCCATCAACACCAAACTATAGTCCCGGTGATCGCTATATCTACGAAGCAGAAACGTTTTATCAGACAGAACGTATGAGCTCATTTAACGATACTTTTACTTTCCCTAGCAGCGCCAGCGGAGCCCGAGTAGGTAGCACCTACCGCGCGCGAGTTCGCCACCTCGATAATTCCGGACGAGCGAGCCACTGGTCCGAACCCGTCGAATTCACCGTGAGCGAGCCCGATGTGACGCCATGGCAAGATAACCTCATGATCACTGAGATCATGTATCACCCGCTAGATGCCAACCCGGATGAGATCGCGGCAGGATATTCCAATAGCGATTTCGAGTACATCGAAATGAAAAATATCAGCGAAAGTCTCACCCTCGATCTCACCGAGTTACGCTTTACTAAAGGAGTCGATTTCAACTTCTCTGAAGGAGCAATCACTTCTCTCACACCCGGAGCTTATCTCCTAATTGTGCGCAACCAAGCAGCCTTCGAATCACGCTACTCTGCTGGCTTGCCAATCGCTGGCGAATGGCAGAGAGGCGACAAAATCGATAATGGTGGCGAGAAGATAAAACTTTCTTATGGTGCGGGATCGGCCATCCATGAATTCACTTACGACGACTCTCTAGATTGGCCAACCAGCCCAGATGGTGAAGGCCCGAGCCTCGTTCTGATTTCTCCCAAAAGCGCTCCTGACCATGCCAATCCACTGAACTGGCGGCCAAGTACCACGATTGGCGGCACCCCAGGTGCAAGCGACTCAACCAAATTCTCCGGAAATCCGATCGCCGATAGAGATAACGACGGGTCAACTGCACTCTTGGAATATTTTTTAGGTACCAGTGACGCCGACCCCGCTTCAACTGGCTTACCAGTGATTTCGACGGGACGCTTTGACGACGAAACAGGAACGTTGCACAATTATCCTACCTTCAGTTTTCAGATGAACTTAGCCGCAGACGATATTATTTTTGAAGTCCAAGAATCTCCTGACCTGGAAACTGGAAGATGGGTGAAGGCTGAAGCAATAACGCTCGTCTCATTGAATGACAACGGAGACGGCACGGCCCAAATAACCCTGCGTAGCGCAACTCCTCTAGACAGCTTACAGCGAAAATTCTTCCGACTGCTAATTAAACCACGCCCCTAACTGGTTTAAAGGTCACGTCCAAGCGAACGATAAAAATCTTTAAGCTAGGTTGTTAATTACTTTCCCTCACCACCTCTTGCAGCTCCTTAAGAGCAATCGATCCACTCTCTTCCGGTTGTCATCAAATCAGCAAAACCATGAGATTAATTCTTTTCCTTTTTTCTTCTGGGTTTTGGGCTCTAAGCGCTGCTCCGAAACGACCCAATTTCGTCCTCATTCCGGCAGACGACATGGGCTACTCACACACCGGCTGCTGCGGAAGCGAAATAAAAACCGCCGTGCTCGACAAGCTTGCTCGAAACGTTTCGCGCTACACTCAGGTTTACAATTCCTCACGGTGCTGCCCCACCCGCGCTGCTCTAATTTCCGGACTCAACTTCCATCAACCGGGGATGGGACTGATGGAGGATGATCGGGGCTGATCTGGCTATCGTGGGTCCATTAACAAACGCTGTGTGACCCTTGCCGAAGCCCTCAAACTCCTGTCTCCACGACCTTCCAGCCAAAAGAAGATTCCTAGCAACGGTTATTCACTGGGTGGGCGATTGGCGCTTCATACCTGTATTGATCGATCTTATCTTTGGCAGGGAGTCGGGGTGGTGGCTGCGGACTCAGGGTTGGGTTCAAGTAAGGAAAGAAACCAACAATTTACGAGGGATCGTAATTGGGCAGATCGATTGAAGACAGAGCCCCTTGAACAATTGGGACGAGAGTGGGATGAGCATCCTGTCTTGTGCGGAATCGAAAATTCAGCACCGCGGGACTTGGATGAGTTTAATACTACTCAACTTAGTCAACAGCTTGAGGTCTTTTCCAAGGAACTTCAGCAAAACCTAGTTCCTTCATTGTCAGAAGTGAAAACCCGCTTATTCTACTTTTAGCCGGAGAGAAAGATAAAAAGTATCAGCAGATTGGCGATGAATTAGCCGAGTTGTGCCCTGTGGTTGAGTCGCGGTGGGTGGAAGCTTCGGACCATCGCTTACCCTGGGAAAACCAAGAATCTTTTAGCCGGATTTTGATTGATTTTGCCATTGGTTGAATTCTTCTTCCTTTTGCTGTTACGCATATGAAAATTTCAACGAAACTTCTTGTCTCGGGTTCGGTGATTATTTCCCTAAGCCTGATCGTTTTTGGAACTGATGCCGTCCTCATTCTCAATACTTTCTATCAGAATCTTGACAGTCCAAGTGCCACAGAGTTGGCAGAGGGCATAAGTGAATCCATAGAATCTGCGTTGTTTGGTGTCGCATTGGGTTTTTTGGGAGTAAGTATGTTCCTGATTGGTTTTATCAGAATCTTTTTCGAAAAGCGAAGGCCCATCGACAGGAATACTTCCAAAAGAAGAAGGTTCACTGAATATTGAGGAACAAAAACTTTCATACCGTTAAATTTTGCTCCAAGAATAAACAAACCCCTTTCTCCCCCATGAACTCCACTGAATCCCCCTCTTCACGGCCTTTCCGCCAAAAGTAAATTCCTAGCAACGAAGCTTCCTCACTGCGTTAGGTGAATTTAGTTTTTTTGCGAAAAGTAAAGTTAGCAACAAAAATAAAGTAGTAAAAATATTCGATAATAGAGAAATACCCCCTTGGTATAGTTATTGTCTCATTGAAATGATTAACAAGAAAAATAATACAATAAAGAATAGAGGTTAGAATCCAAAAACTGGCCAAATTTTTCAGTCCAAGGCGTAGGGTTAAAAAACCAGCCGTTCCCATAACGACTCCTGATGCTCCAAAGTGTAAGTATTTGAGGCGTTTTTGTAATACTTGATCAAATGACATTTCTAAGACAGCTGGCTGGAATCCTGAGATGACGGTAATCGACCAGGCTATAAGCGAGAATATTGCGTAACCGGCACCCACTCGACTACGGATTGATTGAAATAATACGACGGGAACACTGAACCAAAGTGCCCATCGAAGACTGAATTTTAGAATGGTATCTTCGCCACAGTTTAATAGATCAGAAATGAAAAAAAGTTCAAAGCCGTTGACGCCTCGCATCGAATATGTTGTAAAAAACACAAAAACGGCCCAAACAAATGCGTAGAGATCTCGTTTGGGATGGGGAGGATTCATTAATTATTCTTTTTTGAAAAGTTAAATCAATCATTAGGGATGAGACCGAATCTAAATGCTTGTTCGTATACGCTATTGAAGGGTCAGGCCAGTATTTTAAACGCCTATAATCAAACTATAAAATAAAAAACTCACGGATCCATCGACCATTGGAAAGGCGTCCCAACCGAACGAGAAATCGCCCTCTACAACCTCAAAAATGACCTCGGTGAAGAACGAAATCGCCGCCAAACACCCCAAGATCAAAACCAAGATGAAAAGATCCATTGCAGAACTTAAATAACAAAACGACACCTCAACCATGAAAAATCACCTACTCCTCTTACTCTTACTTCTCCCATTCGCGCTCGCCAAAGAAAACCGCCCAAATATCCTAGTCATCACCGTCGATGACATGTCCGCTGATTCCCTCGGCTGTTTTGGAAGCAAGCTCAAGGACACATCCCCCCGCACCGATCAACTTGCGCGGGAATCCCTCCGCTTCCAACATGCCCACGTCTGCGTCGCCAATTGCTACCCCAGTCGTAACGTTATGTTCTCCGGACTCTACCCGCACAACAACGGTGTCGAAGGATTCTACCCCATCAAAAACAAATACCCCATTCTCTGCGACATCCTCCAATCAAACGGCTACTACACCGGCATCCGCGGCAAGGTTACCCATTCCACGCCCTATCATCCCTACCCGGGCTGGGACCACGACCTCACCATCGCGCCCGACAGCTCCAAATATCACATCAAAGACGTCCCCTCTTACGGCACCTCAACCACCACCGGAATCACCAACGCAAAGAAAGCCAATAAACCCTTTTTTCTCAACATCAATATATCCGACCCACACAAACCTTTTTGGAAACCTGAGGATCAAACTAAGTATCCCGCTTCAAAAACCTTTAAAGCCGACGAAGTCCCCATCCCCGGCTTCCTATTCGACCACCCCAAGGTCCGAGAAGAACTCGCCCTCTACTATTCCTCGGTCCGACGAGCTGATGACGCCGTCGGCGCAATCCTCGATGCCCTTAATAAGTCCGGTGAAGCCAACAACACCATCGTCATTTTTCTCTCCGATCACGGCATGCCCCTCCCCTTTGCCAAGACCGCCCTCTGGCATCACTCTACCCACACTCCACTTATCATCAAAATCCCCGGCATCACCAAACCTGACACCATCGATTCCGATCACGTCGTCTCCGCCGTCGACCTCACCCCTACCATCCTCGACCTCCTCAAAATTACTCCTCCCACCAAATTCGATGGCCACTCATTCTTACCCGCCATCCTTGGAAAAAAACAAACCGACTTCAGCGCTGTCTTCAAAGTCTATAATGAAAATTCCGGTGCCGGACGCAATCCCATGCGTGCCATCCAGACCAAAGACTACCTCTATCTCTGGAATCCCTGGTCCAATGGAGAACGAAAATTCAAAACCGCCACCACCGGCACCGCAAGCTACCGTACTATGAAGGAACTCGCCACCAGCGACCCCGCCATCGCCAAACGCCTCGAACTTTTCGATCACGGAACCACTCACGAACTCTATCACATAAAATCAGATCCCGATTGCCTCAATAACGTCATTCGCTCTGCAAAACACGCCGACGCCCTCAGCTCTCTCCAGTCTCAATTGCTCACCAAAATGTCCGACACCGGAGACCACGCCCTCGAAGCATTCCAAAAACGTAACGATCCTAAAATCGGTCATTTTTACACTGATAAAAAACAAGAGGAAGCCACCGCCCGTCGCGCCTCCCGCCAAAAAAACAAACAGCCGAAAAACAAAAACAAGAGCAACCAAAAACTCATCTCCCTCGTCGCCCCCAAAACCGCCACCCCGGGCAAAGAGATCACCCTCACCATCAACCACACCATTCCTAAAAAAATGGGCGTCCAGAAAGTCCACATCACTCTCAAAGACGGCACCAAAGCAAAACGCCTTGAGCGAAAAGTGATCACCGCGACCGGGAAAGGAACCCAAAATATCACCTTCACCCTCCCCGCCGAAATCGCCAACCACCAAATATCCTTCTCAGCCTTCGTCGGTTCAGATTACCCCAACAACCTCCACCACGTGACGTCCAAACCAATCCCCACCAAAAAGTAAAAACCCCGACCCCTCGACTAGGCTTCGTCCTTTTCGCATCTTTCGTGGCTCTCTCCTCTCCGCCGCCAAGCGTCAATTCTCCCAATTCCAAACTGCGTATTGTGCAACTTAAGCGCCTTCAGTTTTGAGCAACAAACACCGCCCGACAACAGCTACGACGAGCGCCGCCAAGCTGTCCTCGACACCTCTCTCGCCCGCGCCCAGCGATCTTCTTTAAAGAACTGACCGACTATACACGTAATCTTCAAAGTGCGTTCACCTCTCTTCCTTCTTATCTCCCTCATTTCGTGCTCAGATCTCAAATCTCAAATCTCAAGCCCTCTTCTTACCGACGGCTCCAAAACAGAGCTGATCTCCTTCCGCGTTCCCACCACCGCAAAAAAGAAGACTCTTAAATCTGTCGAATTCGTTCTCACGGGTGCCACCAACATCGACGAAATCTCCCTCAAACACCACCGAGGGTCGGGCAACCGCCCCTTCGCCACCTCCAAGAAACTCAGCGAAAAAACCACCCTAAGCGGCAGTCTCGATTTCAACCCCGGCAACCATCTCTACGAACTCTACGTCCGATTGAAGCCCGGAACCGACCTACTCCAACCCATCTCCCTCACCTCTGCCACCTTCCACTACGCCGACGGATCAAAGGCCACCCCATGCCTTCCCCAAAATCCTCAACGACTCGCCTCCCTCATCCACAAACGCGGTGATCACAATTGTCACACCTTTCGCATCCCCGGCATCACCCGTGCAAAAAACGGCAACCTCCTTGCCGTCGCCGACATGCGCTACAACTCGCGCAAAGACCTCCAGGAGCATATAGACATCGGCCTCCGCATTTCCAAAGACGGAGGCCAAACCTGGACCCCGCCCACCCCTATCATGGACATGGGCGAACACGGCGGAAAACCGCAGAAAGAAAACGGCTGCTCCGACCCCTGCATCCTCGTCGATAACAACACCGGTGAGATCTTCGTCGCTGCCTGCTGGACCCACGGAAAACCGAACACCCACCAATGGCGTGGAAAGGGCTCCGAACCCGGACTCGACATCAACAAGTCCACCCAATTCATGGTCGTCCGCTCCACCGACCACGGAGCCACCTGGTCCACTCCTGAAAACTGGACCACGAAACTCAAGAACCCCGCCTGGCACCTCTTCGCTCCCGCTCCCGGAAATGGCATTACTTTGAAAAACGGCATCCTCGTGATGCCCACGCAAGGCCGCGATGAAAACGGTATCCCTTTCTCCAACATTATCTCGAGCAAAGACCACGGCAAAACCTGGACCGTCTCCAAACCAGCCCGCGACAACACCACCGAGTGCGCCGTCGCCGAGCTCTCCGACGGCTCCCTCCTCCTCAACATGCGCGACAACCGCAACCGAAAGGACAAATCGCACACCAATGGCCGCGCTGTCTCCCGCACCGCCGATCTCGGCCAAACCTGGACCACTCATTCTACCGACCACTCCGCTCTCCCCGAGCCCGTCTGCATGGCTTCCCTCATCGCCGATCCGCATCGCACAGGCACCCTCTACTTTTCAAATCCCAACAGCAAAACGTCCCGCTCGCAAATGACCATCCGTCGCTCAACTGACGACGGCAAAAGCTGGTCTTCACAAATCCTCCTCGACTCCATGGGCGGCGCCTACTCCTCCCTCGTCATGGTCGACGAAAACCACCTCGGCATTCTCTACGAGTCATCAGTGGCCGACATGATCTTCCAAAAGATTCCCCTCTCCGATTTCAAGCAAGCCACCAACGAACCCCTCATTCAAAACCTCTACGCCGACGAACGCTTCCCCAACATCGTCGTCTCCAAAAAAGGGACCCTAGTCGCTACTTGGGGCAACAAGCACATTCGCGCCCGGCGCTCCACCGATGCCGGCCTCACCTGGGGACCCGAAATCACCATCGCCAAGCCCGGCTTCCACGGCGGCGGAACCACGGTCGATGAAACCACCGGCGACATCCTCGCCTTCGTCGAAGAAAGCCATCCGCCCTCACCCATCTCAATCTACCGCTCGACCGACGACGGCCTCACCTGGAAAAAGGAAACCCCAAAAATCCAGCCCGACTCCAAAGGCCACGCCCCCGCGATGCACATGAACGAGCACGGCATCACCCTGCGCCACGGAAAACACAAAGGCCGTCTTATCCGACCCTCCCGATACTACGGCAAAAAAAATGACCGCTCGGAATGGCCCAATCACTACACCAACGCCATCTACTCCGACGACCACGGCAAGACTTGGCAAACCTCCGAACCCTTCCCCGAAAACGGCACCGGTGAAGCCTGCCTCGTCGAACTTTCCGACGGCTCCCTCTACTACAACTCCCGCGTCCACTGGCAGAAGCGCCCAAAAAACACCCGGCGGCGCTCCGCCCGCTCCACCGATGGCGGACACACCTGGAAAGACTTCCGTATCGTCGACATCCTCCCCGACGGCCACCAACATCGCTCCTACGGTTGCATGGGCGGCCTCACCCGACTCCCCATCGAAGGAAAAGACATCCTCATCTTCAGCAACATCGACACCCCCAATGCCACCCGGGAGAACGGCACCGTCTGGGCCAGCTTCGACGGCGGAAAAACCTGGCCCGTTAAACGCCTCATCCTCCCCGGCCCCAGCCGCTACTCCGCCCTCATCGCCGGCCGACCCGGCACCTCCACCGATGGCTTCATTTACCTCCACGCAGAGACCAACAACGGCTCTCGCATCGCCCGCTTCACCCTCGACTGGCTCAAAAAAGGAACCGCCACCGGCGACGGAACCATTCCTGTCAAATAAAAGTGATCCGCCTACTCCAGCTGGCAGGGTGAGCTTTCTTCCTTTCGAGTTTCGGAAATGCTGCGCCACGACCCGATATCCTCTTCATTGCACCCGAAGACAACGGTTCTGAACTCGGTTGCTACGGCGGACCTTCCGTTTAAACTCCTAACCTCGACAAACTCGCTTCACAGGGTCTCATCTTCAAACGCGCCTGCGTTCCTCAGACCGCCCCGCTTACCAGAGCATGAAAAAACCAGCTGAGTTCAAACCCTCCTACCTTGGTAACGACCTCTCGGAAAAAAGAAACCTCGCCGACAGACACCCAACCCTCAATTGAGAAAGTAACGCCTCCCAATCCCTATCTCTTTTTTGGCTCTTTGAAGAACTAAATCTCAAAAGGATCTTCATACACTTCGTTCACTCCTACGCCCCCCTGACATGTCGATGCTCCCGGAAAAATCACTAGACAAAATCTCGACCCAAACAAGGCCACCACCTCCCCTCTCTCCTCTATTTGTTCCGCCAAAATCCTGTCTCCGCGACCTTCCGGTCAAAAGCAAATTCCTAGCAGCTCGTAAAAGGACGATGAAGAAGGCGAGCTGGTCGAGGGCTGGGGTCACGCTTATTTTTTCTCCGGCAAACGAATAAAGCGCCTCCTCCCGAGTGGCATGGACCGCGGGAGTTTCGTAAGTGCCTACTAATTGGTCAAAATTTGGTTTGAACATGGGGTAGGATTTCGATAATCACTGAGCTTGAAAGAGATGTCTGTTGATCACGCCACTATTTCTCCCCTTCTTAATCTCACCTCACGTATGAAAAAAACCCTAACCATCGTAGGCGTCCTGTCTGCATCCGTCATCGCCAGTCACGCGACCGTCGTCTGGACCGGGGCCGCGAACACTGATTTTTACAACGACGCCAACTGGGACTTCTCAGGAGCTGTCAACGGAACGACCGCGATCAACCCCTCAACCGATATCAATGAAGATCTTTCCATCTCTGGCGCCGCCGGACTGACTGGAGTTGGCCGACTTGATCTCGGTGCTGGCTACTCGATCACTCTGACTAATTCCAGCTTCGCTCCGAGTAGCGGGGTCAACGGTGTCGTCGATGGGGATCCTAGCAACTCGGTGCTTAACGTGCTCGCCGGTTCGGCGATGACTTCGACTTGGCTGACTGAAGGGATGACTTTGAACGTCGACGGCACGAGCTCCTACACTCTGCGCGGAGCAGGTGATCCGATCAATAGCCAGTCAGAAAAAACCACGATCAACCTCGCGCCCGGCGCAACGTTGACTCTGGCAAGTGTCGCCGAGTTCACCGAACAAGGTCTGGACATCATGGTAAACGGCGTCTCGTTTGCCGCTGACACCAACATTCTTACGTTCTCCGGAAACACCGCGACTGCCGTCGGGGCTGCCATCCCTGAGCCATCTGGCGTTACACTGATCGGCCTCGCCGGTCTCGCCATGATCCTTCGCAGACGAAAGTAGACGGAGCCATATCAATCTCAATCGGGGCGGATCTGTGAGAGCAGACTGTCCCATTTTTGTCTACAATAGAGCATTCCCACCCCCATCCGCAATCTGTTCGCAATCTTCGGACCCGGTTTGGTTCTCTCAGTACAGCAAAGCACCAGCCGCTGATTTCGTCATCGGCAAATTCCTAGAACGATGGCGGAGAGCCCTTTGTTATTGTCTTTCGACACGGAAGAATGCCTTGCTGAGGTCTTCCAATCCGGTTCCAGTCAGGTCAAAGGCCCTGGTCGTGGAGCTTCCCGCTGCTCCCTCTATTCCGGTTTCTAGGTCGGCATCCCAAGACGTCATATCACCTGCCAATTTCACCTTGTAGGTTGCCCCTTCGATTGAATTCCATGTGAGAGTTAGCACATTGTTTGCTCGCGAGAAACCAATGGATGTGATTTCCAGCTGTCCACCGGCCCCAGATGGTGTCGCGACCGCAAAATCATCGAGGTAGGTAATTCGCTCTTCAGGAACAGGCGCCTGAATCTGTTCATCGAGAACGAACCATTCGCTCCCGTTAAAGCTACCTTCGACTCGCCAACTCACCGGGTCCCGTCCCGTGGCATCATTAGCGGTAGCGAGCCGATAGGCATCTACCTGCACATTCTCCCCAAAATCGAGTACAAGAGTTGCATCGATTTTTCGGAAGTCGAGCCATTTGGTGCTTGGACTATTGTCGTTACCCTGGGTCGGTCCTTCACCGCCTGGGCTGTTGGCTTCCGGCGAAAAGGCAGTGGCCCCATCGAGCCTCATTCCACCAAAGAGAAGTTGAAACTCACCGAGTTGAATACTGTTTGCCGAAAAAGCATCACGGAGCTCAGTGGGAACGAAGCGGTAAAAACGAAAGAAGGCCTTGGGCTCAGCAAGGCGGACCTTGAAGCTAGCGGTCAGGGTTTCGGTATCGCCAACCGCCGTCAGAGTGTAGATGGTGTCGGCATTAGGAGAGATGGTGATACTTCCAACTGAATTGACGGACCCAATTCCTTGATCGATGAAGACGGAGTTTGCGTTAATTACTGTCCAAGACAGTTCCGTCGATTGTCCCCTTGCAATAGCAGATTGCTCAGCTACGAAAGCACCTATTGAGAGCTGTTCCGAAGACCCAAGATTCCCGGGGATAGAAACGGTGTCGAGACTGAGCCATCCCCACCCTCCCTGAGCTTGGTCGATCAAGTCCAGCGTATACGTTGCGCTTTGGTCAAGTTCGGCCATTTGACTGCCTGTAAAAGATACTTGCTGCCATTGGTTGTCGGAAGCTTTCATGCCGGAAAGAACATAGACATCTGTTGCCGCATTACGTAAAGCGATTCCCTGAAATCCTGGTTCTGAAGGGTTGGTTGGAAGATTTGTTGAGCTAGTTCCGGTGAGATCACCGGCCCCACTTCCACCATCGAGCCAGGCAGTCAGAGCCCCACTTCCATTTAAGGTGAATTCTGGAGACCGAAGAAGAAGAGTGGGATGAGAGTTATCGTGATATCGGCTGCGGATCGCGCTTGGCCCGGAATGGGGATCACCGTAGCCCGAAACCGGATCCCATCCGTCGACCGGAGCCCCTTTAGTAAAGTCGGTCCACCCCTGAAAAGTGCTGTCATCAAAATCGTAAACAAGTGGGACGCCGTTGGCGACTCGCACGGTCACTTGTGCGCTGATGGGACCAGAAGCGCCACCAGTCGCGGTGAGAGTGTAGGTAGTGTTTTGAGAAGGGGAAATAGAGATGAAACCAGAAAGCGCGACCGTCCCGACACCTTGATCGATGGAGACGTTTGTTGCTTCGGTGATGTCCCAATTTAAGGTTGTACTCTCTCCGATGACAATTAAAGGAGCGTCAGCGAAGAAGCGGAAAACATCATTACTGAAGTCAAATTTTTCTGTGTAGGTTTGGCGGGTGTTTGGGATATCTGCGAAAGACCGTGTGTCGATCTCGTCCCAATTTAAATTGTCATTGCTGCCTTCCAGTATCCAAGAGACAGGATCACGCTCGCTAGCATCGTTAGCAGTCGCAAAACGGTAACCATCCGAAAAAACCGGTGTTCCAAAATCAAGGGTAAGACTTGAAAATTTGGTAAAGTCGAGCCATTTAGTTCCGAGGTTACCGTCGACGGCTTGGGTCGGGGATTCACCGCTAGGACTGTCGCCTCCTGTATTACTGGCTGTGGCGCCAACGACAAGGCTGTCGCTCGCGTAGAGTTCAAACTCAGCGAGTTGTACGGAGTTGGCACCCGCCGTATTCCTCAGTTCGGTGGGAGTGAATCGGTAATACTGGAAATTGGCTGCGAAAACAGCAAAAGGCAGAAGAAGAAAAAATGAAACTAGACAGAGGAATTTCATGGTCTGAGAATTTTAATTTTTGCATTTCGAATGAGAACTGGTGAGCCGCCACGGCTCAGGTTTTGAAAACCGATCCTTCCCTTGCGGGGCCGATTCTTTAAGGCAGGGGCATCTTCACCATTATGCCGTTTAATAATCGTTTCTTCCGAATCGAGGTCTTGATCCACAATTAGAGATCCGTTGAGAATCACCTTAATTTTTGAACCCAAAAGTCGAATCTGGTACCGGTTCCACTTTTCGGGTTTATAAACTTGTTTTTTTGGGGCAAGGGCCCTGTACAGTCCACCAGTCAGTTCGGAGGCAGCTGCCTTCGTGTTGTAGCGCAGGTCAGCCATCTGGAGCTCCAGCCCATCAAATGCGGGGTCGCCTTTTGATGGAGAGCGAAGGGCGCAGCCACTATTGCCTTGCGCACCTAGCTTAAATTCAAAATGGAGTTCAAAATCAGAGTATTCCTTCTCGCTTATTAGCCAAGAGCCGCGAGCACCACCTCCGTTGAGGATGTTATTTTCAACGATCCACTTCGCTCCTTTAGGACCAGATTTTGCAATGTCTGACCATGCACAAACAACCCATCCTTCCGGTATCCCATTTTTGGGAAAGAGAGGTTGAAACTCTTTATCCTCAGCCGCAGAAAGCCAAGAGAGCAGTAAGACACTATAAACAAAAAGGAAAGCAGAGGCCTGCGTCAAGACTGAGAGAAAGCTACAGCGAGTCACCTTCATTACCCCCTAAAACTACCATGTAGAGGTGGTGTTGTAATAGCGCAAATTCGAATCAACTACAAATTTTTCAGCTCTTTGACTTCGCCTGTGACATTCCTTTTTGGACGGGTTAAAGCGATTACGTTTTGAAACAAACCTCAGATAGAGGAGGGTTCCAATTTTCTCCATAAATCTTGAGGATTTTCGACAGATCATCAAGCTGGTGGGAATTAGCCGTTGGGAAGTATGCTTTCACGCCCCGCCTTCGTGTATGTAGGCATAGCGTCTCAAAGAAAGTAGCCTATCACTACCCAAGCTGCCTGGTCTTCAAGTATCGTTTTGGAGGTCAGGCTCTTCACTGTTGCTTGTTCGTTTTAGAATGACGGAGGACAGAACCTAGACGCTGTGAAGTGATCCCAAGAAACGGGGCCAGAGCCTTGTTGATGAAATAAGCTGGTCTCTGAGGGGGCCAGAACCCTGAAATAAGACCAAATGAGCAAACAAAAAAGAAGGCACTTGAGTGCCGAATTTAAAGCCCGTGTCGCCCGAGAGGCGATGGAGAACCAGAAAACGATTCAACAAATCGCAAAAGACAACGACGTCGCCCCGCCAAAAGAAAATTCCTAGCAACAAATACGTAAAGATAGACGCACGATCCTTGGTATCGCGCTCTTGATTTAACTATACAGGCCCGCTCTTAGGCGATCCGATGGATAGCGTATTTTCTGCGATCAAGAAACTCACAGGATACGGGAAGGAGAATCTGCATTATCCATCTTAAGGATACTCGTAAAGCCTCTTTGGTGAAAGAGCCAGCGCGGAGTTCCATCTCAAATGGAGAGGATGAGGGAAAAACAATCCGTATATCTTTCCACAAGTATTTACACCTGTTTCCATGGCAAGTTCAAGAGCTCGAAACCAATCCGTAACAGCACAACCAGACGAATACCGCGCCGCTGATTTGCGACGTTCGGTAGCAAGCAGTTTCTCTGCTGCTCCTCGGTGAGGCAACGCTTGAAGACGCACGCGGACAAGCCGCGTCGCTGTAGCTAGACGTTCGACATATAGAAGGAACTCGAAAAACCATATGAAAACAACAGTTACAATACGACTAATGGGCTTTGTTTTATGCGGCATTTCTTTTTGGAACACCGCACTCATCGCGAATGCCAACGAGGAGAAGGCAAGCAATACAATTATGCTCTGGCCCAAAGACGCAGCGGGTCAGGGTAATAAAGGCATGGGAACGCCCAAGCCCGATCGTGGTGATGGGCACATACGCCTCACCGATGTCACCATGCCTTCATTGCGCTATTTCCCGGCCCCCTTAATAAAGGGACAGGAACCTGTACCAGCGGTCATTTTATGTCCGGGAGGAGGATATGTTTCTCTTGTCACTACGAAGATGACCCCGATTGCCGAATGGCTCAATGATCAGGGAATCTCTGCATTTATCCTGATATACCGGGTCCCCCAAAAACGCAAATATGCCTTTCAGGACATACAGAGAGCTGTCCGGATTATCCGCTCGCGTTCATCAGAGTGGAACATAGACCCAATGCGGATTTGCGTAATGGGGTCTTCAGCGGGAGGACACCTTGCGGCTCGGGTCAGCACAGGTTTTGATATTAAAACCTATCAGGCAGTAGACAAACTCGACGGTGTCAGCTGCAAGCCAGACTTCACTGTTTTGCTCTATCCGGCTTATATGAACAAAGGGAAGGCACTTAGTAAGGACTTTACAGTATCCGACGAAATTAATCCAACTTTGATTGTGTCAGCCAAAGACGACAAAGGCTTTTTCCCCGGAAGTCCAATTTATGCTGAAGCGCTGAAAAAAGCCGGTGCATCCATTCGGGTTCACTTTTTTGAAAAGGGCGGGCATGGTTTCGGAATCCGACCTAAACAGCATCCGCTTTCCACTTGGCCGGATCTTTGTTTGCAATGGTTTAGAGACCGCAGATTTATCAAACAAGCAGCCAAAGAAGAATAGTAGAGAAACACGCCGATTGGAAGGATCACACCAACCTTTCTCCCACATGAGTTCCGCCAACCTCCTGTCTCCGCGACCTTCCCGCCAAAAGCAATTTCCTAGCAACTCGCCGGGCCGAGTCCTTCGGCGATGTTTACGCAATGATTCATCAAGCGGCCGCGGTAGCCCGGTCATCAGGCTCGACAGGGTCGGGCAAAAGCGGCTGGTGTTGCAGAACTGGGTGAAATGTAGCCCCTTCGATGCCAGCGCGTCTAGGCTCGGCGCCTCGATCTCGTTGCCGTAGCATTCGAGATCCGAGAAGCCCATGTCATCGTTCATGATGAAAATGACGTTGGGCTGCGCCGCGAAACCGCTCACTGCGAGGCACAGTCAACAGGCGAGTGCGGAGCCTTTAAGTTGTTCTGCTCTTTCACAATGAATTCATACTCCGGGTTCACGCAGCGCCCCTTGGAACTCTTGAACACCAGGCGGAGGGACGCCTTGCTTTCCGGGAGCCCCCCCCTGGTCACCGCTTTCAACTTCCCACTGCTCCAACAACAGCCGATGCCGGGCGAGTTCCCCGGCCTGACCCGGCTCTCCGGCCAGGTTATTGATCTGGTGCGGATCCAGGCGCAGGTCGTACAGCTCCTCTTCCGACCGCTGCGAAGCATCAAAGTAGGACGCCTGTATGAAGCCTAGTTTGCCCGCATCCCGTAGCTCGCGCAAACGGGTAAACAGAGCGCCGCCACTGCGGTACTGCGGTTCGTACAGCGCGCGGTCGGTGAGGTAATTCCGAATGTAGCGAAAATGCTCCGTGCGCACCGCGCGGATGCGATCGATGGCATTGCCACATCGGTCGCGCGCGGAGACCACGAACTTCCGGGGCTGGTATGCTTCGACGAATAGATCAAGGCCTTCGATCCACTCCGGCATCTCAATACCGGCCAGCGCCAGCGAAGTCGCAGAGATATCAATGCCATTGACCAGGTCCTTTCGAACAGTGCCCGCATTCCCCACGCCACGAACAATCAGGGGAACCTTGGTGCCGCCCTCGTAGAGGAACTGCTTGTCCCGGGCCAGCGGCGAACCGTGATCAGTGAAGAAGAATACGATAGTGTTTTCCGAAAGTCCGAATGCATCAAGTGCGGCGAGGATTGCTCCGACTTGCTCGTCGGTCTGGGCGATCTGCTCGTAATGTCGGGCGATGCCATTGCGCACCACTGGGTCGTCGGGATAGTAAGGAGGCACGTTTACCGTGGCCGGGTCGACACGGCTCTCGGTCGGATATTTCTGGCCCGCCTCACCGCCGATCTTACCGCCCTTTAGTTGAATCTGCCCGAAGAAGGTTTTGCCCTTCAATTGCTCCAACCAACTCAGGTCGGTGCCTTCGAGGTGGCTCTTGACCCGTTTCTTCGGACGCACGAATTCGGGGGAGTACATCTGCTCGCGCGATTTCTTGAAATTGTAATCGTCCTTGGCCTCGTTGAAAGTCAGGTAGCCAGCGGCGCGGAACAATTCCGGCACGGTGACGATCCCCTTCGGCAAGGGCTTTTTGATCATGGTTCGGTGATGGTGCAGGCCGTGGCTGGTCTGCATGGTTCCGGTGATCAGCGCCGAACGGGTGGCCGAGCAAACCGGCGCCGGCATGTAGACCCGGTCGAAGCGCACGCCTTGTGCGGCGAGTCCATCGATGTGCGGGGTGGGCACCGTCTTGTCGCCGTAACAACCCATCCAATCGCTCATGTCATCGACGCAAACCCACAGAATACTTGGTTTATCCGCCCACACGAAGGAGGTCAGCAGGGAAAGTAGAAGCACAGCCCATCTCATCACAAGCCACTGAACCACGTGCTGTGCAGAGGCGCGAACACTTTTTAACCTCCCCGCAGGGCTTCATCCTGGCTTGAAATACAGCTCGTCGTAGTGAAGATGATTGTATGACCCGCTTACTAATCTTGCTCACCTTCCTGCTTACCGCAATGGGGGCGGCTCAAGCCAACCCACCCACACGCCCCAACGTCCTCTTCATCGTCTGCGACGATCTGAACGACTACGTCGAAACCCTCGGCGGACATCCGCAGACCCGAACGCCGCACATCGCGCGCCTGATCGAGAGCGGCGTCTCTTTCACCCAAGCGCACTGCAACATCCCCATCTGCAATCCGTCCCGGGCGAGTTTCCTCACCGGCATCTACCCGCACACCTCCCAGGTCTTCGGCTTCGAACGGTGGAACGTGAATCCAGTGCTCAAGAACTCCCGCAGCCTGATGAAACATTTCAGCAAGAACGGCTACCACAGTCTTGGCACGGGAAAGATCTTTCACAACCACGGTCTCCAGGAGTGGGACGAGTTCGGTAATCCTTCGGACTATGGTCCCTTCCCGCACGACGGCAAGATGAACGTCGCCCACCCTGACGTGCCCGCGCCGTTCTGCGATGATTTCGGCGCAGTCGATGGCTCCTTTGGTCCCTTGAAGAGCCTTGAAGGCTCGGACTACCAATGGATGAGTGGAAACTGGAAGAAACGGGCGAAGCTCCACTACACCTCCGATGATGATCGCGGACTGACCGCCGACGAAAAGAATGCCCGATGGGCAGTGGAAAAACTGAAAGCCTTTGCCGGGGCTTCCGAAGGCAAGCCCTTTTTCATGGGCGTCGGCTTCATTCGCCCGCACACCCCGCTGATCGTTCCCCAGAAATACTTTGACCGTTTTCCGCTCGAATCCATTCAGCTTCCGGCCATCAAGCGGGGCGACGCGGAGGACACCTTCAAGCACACTGTCATTTCCCAGAACGATGACCGCAGCGGCGACCGGGGCACCAAGATGTATCGCAGCCTGATCGCGTCCTACGGCGGCGACCGCGAGCTGGCGCTGAAGAAATTTATCCAGGCCTACCTGGCCAGCGTGGCTTCGGTGGACGACCTAGTCGGTGAAATCCTCGAGGTGATCGATGGCTCACCCCTCAAGGACAACACGATCATCTTACTCACCAGCGATCACGGATGGGGCAATGGTGAGAAGGATTACCTCTACAAAAATTCCCTTTGGCAGGAGAGCACCCGGGTTCCGTTGATCATCCGCGCCCCGGGCATGGCCCAAGCCGGAGGCACATCGGACCTCCCGGTTTCCCTGGTGGACCTCTACCCCACCCTGCTCGATCTCTGTGGCCTTCCCGCCGACACCGTGATCAACGACCCGGGTTGCGCCCTTGAAGGCCACAGCCTAAAACCGTTGCTATCGGATCCCGCCGGCGTCTGGGACGGCCCGGAAGCTGCGCTCACCGCCATGTACAAGTGGGCCAACTACTACGATCCGGCCAAACAGAACTATTCCCTGCGGTCCAAGGACTGGCGTTATATCCGCTACGAAAACGGCAAAGAGGAACTCTACAACTGCGCGAAGGACCCGGACGAGTGGACCAACCTCGCGCTCGACGCAGACTACGCAGATCGCCTGGAAACCTTCCGAAAACAGTTGCTCGCCCGCATCCCTAAATCCAAGCCCGCACCGAAACTGACTAACGAGCAATGGAAGCAACAGTATTTCGAAAAGCATCCCGAGGCAGACGCCAACAAGGACGGCACGCTGAGCTGGCCGGAGCTCCAAGCCCATAAAAACCAGTTTGCCGGAAAGCCGAAGCCAACACCGGGAAGCACCCCTCTTCCTCCCCCCTGTGTTTCGCCAACCTCCTGCCTCCGCGACCTTCCCGCCAAAAGCACATTCCTAGCAGGACTAAAACAAAGCGAAGGTTTTACTTCGGTAGCGCTGCATGGGGCCTTGAACCTATCACAGCGGATCTCACGAATCTCGTAAGGTGATCGCCTCCCTTCGTTTACTAAAAAATCTCAGCTATCTGCAGACAGCCGAAAAGTCTTCAAAGATTAAAGGTTCCCATGTGATCTTCTAAATCCCCAGGCTACTCCGAGAGGCCCGAACATCACACAAGTAATTGAGACTACCCAATCGCCCCAAATTTTATTAGCGAAAGACAAAACGCCGAACGCTCCCGCGAGACCCGCGAGCAAGCCCAGCCATTTCTTTCTGTGGTGCTCGTCTATTCGCTTCTGAGCCTCCTTGGGAGAGACGAATGGTAAATGAAAGTCATGACCAGATCCAATCAGTAGTCTACCGCTGTTTTCTTTGGAAAAATCATCATCAAAATCGACAACATTCATTTTTGGTGGACCCTTGGTCACTTCGGTCCGAAAGGTAGCGAAACCGACGAGCTCAACGCTCCAAGCCACAACCAATAATCCGCAAACTCCAATTAGCCGAAAAATGTTAATGTCGTCCCTGACGCTGAGGTTTTTTCACATGGATCGCCCAGCGCTACACCCCCCTTTTCCCCGCCTCCAGTCTCCGCCAAGTCTACGATGGGCAGGCCGCCCCGGACCAATGCGACTTCAACTTTTTCCCGCCAAAAGCAAATCTACAGCAGCCATGTCAAACAGTCCCCAATTTTACCTTAAAATTCGTGTTCGCTTTTTCTAGACTTGAACGATTGTTAATCAAAAGGATTTACCAACTTGTCAAAAAGCACCTAAAAAACCGACTAGATTTTTCAACACGCAGCAAAAATTTCACCTTTTTCCCTATGAATAATATCGAGCCTTCGCAAAAATCATATTCCTACCAAATGCGATTTTTTGGTAGCCTTTTAACGTGTCTAGGTGTGCTGGCGATGGGGGCGCTGTCCCCGCTCCAAGGCGAAGAATCGATCAAGAAGGGGTATCAAGAACGGACCTACGATTTTAAGGCAGCAAATAAGGAAATTGAGTATGCGCTTTTTGTTCCCCGGAGTTATAAGAAAACCGCCAAGACTCCACTGATTGTCCTACTACACGGACTGGGAAGCAAACCACAGGAAGTGCTTCAATATGCAGGAATTATTCCTGAGGCTGAGAAGCGCGGATACATCGTGGTGGCTCCATACGGATACAACAGCCGTGGTTGGTACGGCGCGGTTGGGAAAGGAAGAGGTTTCATTCGGCCAAATCCCAATGACCCCGAAAATCTTGGCGAATTGAGTGAAAAGGATGTGCTGAATGTGATCAACATTGTGCGTGACGATTTCAGTATCGATGAGAGCCGAATGTATTTGATGGGGCATTCCATGGGTGGTGGTGGAACAATCCATCTGGGAACTAAGTTTCCTGAGTTATGGGCAGGGTTGGCACCCTTGGCCCCCGCAATCATGTCAGGGCGAGATAAGTTGGCCGTTCTTAAGGAAAAGAAGGTTCCCATTATGATCGTAACTGGAGACAAGGACAGGCTTATTCCAGTAGCTGGCATTCGCAATGTAGTTGCCAAGCTGAAGACTGAGGGGGTTACTCACCTGTATAAGGAGATTAAAGATGGAAATCATGGCAGCTCCATCCATTCGAACCCATCAATGATTGCCGAGGTTTTCGATTTTTTTGATAAGCATTCAAAAGCTGGAAACAGTGGGCCTAATGCAGATGGTTCCGATGAGAAATTTCGGGTGTTTACGAACACTAAAGGACAGCAGATCAAGGCCAAGGTTGTTTCCATTACCGGCACAAAGGTCACTATTATCCGAGAAGATGGGAGGAGATTCACGATGACAATTTCGGCTCTCAGTGAGCCCGATCAGGCATTTATTGAAACTTGGAAAAAGCAGTATCCTAAGAAAGTCCGGTAGCTGCCCTCGCTTTCTCCCCCATGTGCTCCGCCACCCTCCGCTCTCCGCGACCTTCCCGCCAAAAGCAACTTACTAGCAACAACGACTGGCAAGCGACTTTGCTTTTAATCTTCATCTCCTCCCCGTATTCCCAAGATCAACATCTTACGGATATCTTTTAAAGATCTCGCTGATACACCATACCGCTTTGAGCCGACGAACTTCTTGCCACAAACAACTTGGGCAGATGATGAGCCTGATCAAAAATCTTCGATTAAAAGCTTTAAGTGTATCGCGGCAAATGCATTCTAACCTTGAATTCCGGACAACATGATAACTGCTACCACTGAAAATCTTCCTGGCTACTTAATCACATCTCATCTCGGCATCGTCTGCGGTAACACTGTTCGCGCTAAACATGTCGGACGCGATATCATGGCCACACTCAAAACAATCGTGGGAGGAGAAATCTCCGGCTATACCGAAATGCTTCAAGAGTCCCGCAACCAAGCCTTAGACCGTATGATCACCCAAGCGAAAGCAATGGGTGCAGATGCCGTGGTAAATGTTCGTTTCACGACCTCGCAAGTTGCCCAAGGGATGTCCGAAATGCTCGCTTATGGGAACGCCGTTAAGTTTGGACAAAGTGGCGCAACTTCTCCGCCACCGGTTTCTTAAACTACTCTGCCACTCTTCCACTTTATGGCCCACTCAGAGTGAGAAGATCGGTGACTTTGGATAGCCTTTCCGGACTCGATGTCAACAGGCTTCCGGAGTGAAGGCCGTAGGCCGAAACGCAGGAAGCCTGTTGAGCGCGCCACCGTTCCCCGGGATCCCAGCCATTGGCAAACTCCTCCGGCGTTTTCATTCCCAAGCTCCGGTGTGGACGAAGCTCGTTGTATTTCTTTTTCCAGGCTGCAATCACGACCCGGGCCTCACTCAAGGTGTAGAAGAGCTCTCGAGCCAAGCACTCACCTCGAAACTTGTCGTGAAAGCTTTCCACAAAAGCGTTCTGCCAAGGACATCCAGGCTCGATATAAAGCGTTTTAATCGATTCCTCTGCCAGCCATTGCTGGATCGACTTCGCCACAAATTCGGGACCGTTGTCGCTCCGGATATGACCGGGTGCTCCGTGACAATCAATCAGCTCTCCCAACAACTCCAAGACTTTGCCCGATCCAATGTTGCGAGCCGGATGGAGCTCATACACTTCACGAGTGTATTCATCCACCACAGTCAGGGCCCGAAAGCTTCCTCCTTTCACCGTGGAGTCGTGGATGAAGTCCCACGTCCAGACGTGACCTCGATATTCGGCCTTCGTTGGGTGAAGCCCGGTGCTGGCTCCTCGGCGACTCTGTTTCTTTTTGGGAGGAGGAACCTGAAGGCACTCCTCGCGACGCACCTGGCGAACTCTCTCGTTACTCACTCGCAAGCCTCGATTGCGAACCAGTCGGCCAACTTTGTCAGATCCAAGCTCAGGATGCTCCAAACTCAGATCCACAATCGCAGCGTCAGCTTCCTTCTTCTTTGAAGATGGAAACTTAGGACGATAGCGCAAGGTCGATCGATGAAGGCGAAAGATGGTCGAGGCCTTGCGCTGGCTGCACTGCTTCCCCGAAACAGCCAATCGCGCAAGATCTCGTCGGTGCGCCGCGCTTACAGCTTTTTTCGATGGTCTCCTGCAAGATTTTCATCCCTCACATGGCATCGGCATACATTCTCTTGAGCTCGGCATTTTCCTTCTCAAGGGCTTTGAGCCGTTTGGCATCCGCCACCTCCATCATGCCAAATTTCTTGCGCCATCGATTAAGGGTGGCCACTGAGATCTGCTTCTGTTGACAGAAGCTCTCTTGGCTCAGACTTCCGCTGTCAAACTCGCGCAGCAACAGGATGATTTCTTCGGGTTTGTGTCTCTTTTGTTTGTTCATTTCTTAGGATTTGGATTTCACCAAATCCTCTCACTCAACATGGACCATTTTCTCTGGCGGCGGCCA
>JAURPJ010000109.1 GCA_030835305.1 Verrucomicrobiota bacterium
GTTGCATTTGATCAAGGTGCATGCACCGGATCTTCCAATTGTTTTTATTGATACTGGCTATTGTTTTCCGGAAACCTACCAGTTTGCCCAGTCATTCATTGAAGACTGGGGGCTTGATATCCGGGTTTTTAATCCGGCGATTTCCTCCGCCCGCCAGGAAGCTCTCTACGGCAAGCTCTGGGAGCAGGGCAATGAGGGCATGAAGAAATACTCCCTGCTAAATAAAGTCGAGCCCATGAACCGCGCACTTTCGGAGGTGGGCGGCGATGTTTGGCTGAGCGGTCTTCGGCGTAGTCAATCCTCGACCCGGGCTGACCGTCCATTTGCCGAACAGCAGAAGACTACGATGAAGGTTTATCCGATCCTGGATTGGCCGGAAGCCCAGATCGCTTCTTATTACCATGAGCATAATCTCCCCCGGCACCCCCTTGAAAACGAGGGGTATTTAACTATGGGAGACTGGCATTCAACCCGAAAACCAAAGGCCGGTGAATCAGCCCGAGACACCCGGTTTGGCGGATTAAAATATGAATGTGGACTCCACGAGGATTCCGGACAAATTGACTACCAAATCTAACCTAAATAAATAAATGAGCATTGCTGCAAATATTGTCGATACCGTCGGCAACACTCCACTGATTAAACTGAATTCCGTGAGCGAGGGGCTGGACTGCGAGATCTTCGTTAAGGCGGAGTTTTTCAATCCACTCTTCAGCGTAAAAGACCGTATCGGAAAGGCGATGATCGAGGCTGCTGAAAAAGATGGTTCCCTAAAACCAGGAGGGACCATTGTCGAGGCAACCTCGGGAAACACTGGGATTGCCCTCGCTTTCGTTGCCCGTGCGAAAAGATACAAATGCATCCTGACGATGCCGGAAACGATGTCGATCGAGCGTCGCATTCTTCTTCGAAGTCTCGGCGCTGAAATCGTTCTTACCCCAGGGCCCCGTGGAATGGGGGGAGCCATTGCCAAGGCCAAACAGATTCTTGCCGAGACTGAAAATAGCTTTGGCCCCAGCCAATTCGATAATCCTGCGAACCCCCAGGTCCACCGCGACACAACCGCCGAGGAAATCTGGCGCGATACCGACGGGAATATTGATGCCATTGTTGCCGGCGTCGGAACCGGAGGAACCATCACGGGAGTAGGCGAGGTCATCAAAAAGCGGAACCCGAATTTCAAAGTCATTGCGGTCGAACCCGAGAACAGCCCTGTGATTGGCGGTGGATCTCCCGGACCTCACAAAATCCAAGGAATTGGAGCTGGATTTATCCCCGGTAATTTGAATACCGCAATTATCGATGAAGCAATTACGGTGACCAATGAAGAGGCGTTTGAAATGGCTCAAAAGCTGGCGCAACTCGAGGGGATTCCGGCAGGCATCTCGACCGGTGCGAACGTCGCTTCAGCGCTCAAGATCGCGGCGCGTGATGAGTTCAAAGGGAAGAGAATCGTAACGATCGGCTGTTCCTCTACCGAAAGATATCTTAGCACCCCTCTTGCAGAGTCCTATCGCGAGGAGGTGGCCAATCTCCCGGTCGCGGAGTTGCCCGACTAAGCTGGAATCGCTCTCGGATCTTAAGAAAAAGGCCTCGACTGGAACGCAGTTGGGGCCTTTTAGCGAAGAAGAACCGTTTCGTCGTGCCTACGCGATATTCCGAAGAAGCCAGTAAACGGGCTGTGGCCAGAAACCAAGAACAGCAATCAAGGCGGTCAAGACTACAATCGTGCGCAAGGCAATCGGTTCGATCTCGAAGGAACTTTCATTCAGGGAACTCCGCCAATACATCGCGCGAATAATCTGAAAATAGTAGTAGAAACCTGCAGCGACCCCGATAAATCCGAGCGAGACAGGAACCCAAAGTTCGGCATCAACAGCCGACTTGAATGCAAGGAACTTGCCCCAAAACCCAGCCGTTAACGGAAGTCCGGCGAGAGCCCCAATGGTGATGGCGGTCATGAAAGCAAGAAGTGGGTGCCTCTTGCCTAATCCTTCAAAGGCTGAAATTTCGTCCGAACCGGTATTACGATGAATCACCGCCAGAATGAAGAACGCCGCGAAGGTCATGATCAGATAGATCGCAAGATAGAATGCAATGACCTGCTTTGATGTGAGTTCATCGGTACCGATCTGCCACGCTGCCAGCGGAAGAAGGATGAAACCTGCGTTGGCGATCGAAGAATAAGCCAAAAGCCGTTTAAAGTTTTTCTGTGGAATGGCTGCGAGGTTTCCAAAAAGAATGGTGGCGCCAGCGAGAATGGCTAGGATAAAGGTCGTCTTAACCGCAAGATCCGTTCCGCTGTTGAGGAAAGGTTCGACAACCCGAATGGCGATGGCAAAGCCGGAGGCCTTGGACGCTATCGAAAGGAAAGCGGTCGTTGGGGTCGGAGCCCCCTGGTAGACATCTGGAATCCAAAGGTGCATTGGAACCGCTCCGATTTTGAATGCCAGCGAAACCAAAATCAGAGCAAGGCCAAAGAGGAGGTAGGTTGAGTTCTCCTCGGTGATTCGTGCACCAATGCCAGCGAGGTCTGTGGTTCCGGTTGCCCCGTAAATCCAGGCAATACCGTAAACAAGAAATCCGGTTGAGAGGGCTCCCAGTATGAGGAACTTTACGCCGGCTTCGAGGGAACCCACATTGCGTCGCATATAACCGACGAGAATGTAGGAGGTGATCGTTGTCAGTTCCAGCGAGACGAACAGGGAGACTAAATCTTTGGCTGATGCCATCCACATCATGCCTGCACAGGCAAAGAGGAAGAGGCAATAGTATTCACCGGTGCCGTCTTCCGAGCCCGGATTGGCAGTGAATTTGGAAAGGATCTTCCGGTGATTGATCGCAAGGAGGAGGGCGAGAATTGTGGCAACAATCGTGAATAGTTTGAAGAACCTGGCCAGCGGATCGAAAGCGTAAAACCGTGTGAGTTCCACGTTCTCATCACCGAAGCCTTTCTCAGCAAAAAATAGGGAAACCAAAGCGATGCAAAGGATGGCAATCGCTCCGAGGGCGATCACCGATTTTTTCTTCGGGGAAGTGAAGGCTTCGAGAAGAAGCAGGACCAATCCGCCAACAAGGACGATGATTTCTAGCAAGTAGGAAGGCATTGGTTGCGGAACTTTTGGAAATTAATTGGAAGCCTGTTCGATTTCTGTGGGAGCCGTCTCCGGCTCTTCCATGAACTGGAGAAGCGAGTTTGGGAAGATTCCCACGACAAGGAGTGCAATTGCAAGAATGCAGGCCGGGATCTGGCAATAGGGACCAAAGTCGTTCACGTGCCCGGAATCGGTGTGATCAACAGCAGGACCCTGGAATGTCTGCCGATAGGCTCTGAGCATATAAACAGCACTAATCACCACTCCCCAGAGAGCAAGGACGGTGGCAACCTGAACGCAGCCTAGGGCTTCGCCCTTGTAGTTCTCGAAGCCCGAGAGGAAAACCAAAACTTCACCGGAGAAGTTGGCAAGCCCCGGAAGCCCGATCGAAGCCATCCCAGCGAGGCCAAAGAGAAATGCGAGCCGTGGCGCGGCTTTTGCAAGTCCGCCCAGTTCTGCGAGTTCCACCGTACCGGTCTTGCGGCGGATGGTGTCAGTGAGCATGAAGAGAAGAGCAATACCGATGCCGTGAGCGAACATCAGAACCACCGCGGCAGGCTTGGCAAGGGGGTTGGCTTCAAAGCTTCCGGCCTCAATCAGAGCGGCAAAAGCGAGAAAAATGTATCCCATGTGCATCACAGAGGAATTACCAAGCATCATGTCGAGGCGCTTCTGGTTAATGGTCACAAATCCTACCCAGAGGATGTTGCAGAGAAGAAGGACGATGAGCCAGCCAAGCCAGTCCTGCATTCCGGTTGAGACCATTGGGTAGAGTCTTATGAGACCATAAAGGCCAAACTTCTTCAGGACGCCGGCGTGCAGCATGGCAACAGGAGCTGGCGCCGAGGCATAAGCAGGTGCGGCCCAAGAGTGAAAAGGGAAGAGTGAAATCAGGATTCCAAATCCAACGATCAGGAGTGCCGCGATACCTGACTGGGCACCTGCTGAAATTGAGGAGGCGAGCAGATCTTTGAAAAGCCAGGTTTCCGACCCGCTGGCAGAAACCAGCCATACGAGGCCGGCTAGAAGAATGATGGAACCGAGGGCAAGATAGATTGTAATCTTCCAGGCGGCCTCCTTTCTCTCGCCCGATCCCAGTATTCCTATCATGAGAAATGTTGGAATTAGAGCAAGTTCATGGAAGGCGTAAAAGAAGAAGAGATCGGTGGAAAGAAAGGCACCCAAGCCACCAGCTCCAATAAGAAGAATGGATGAATACCAGAGTCTTTCGCGTCCCTCCGGGCAACTACCTGACATAACGGCAGTGAAAAGGACGAGAACACTCAGTATTACCATCACCAGGCTCATTCCGTCGTAGAATCCGAGGGCGAGATGGATGCTTGGCTTCGAGAGGACTTCGAAGGAAATATCCCAGATCGCGGCCTTCCAGCAAAAGACAACGCCGAGGCCTAGAAGAAGGTTTGCGGCGGCAGCGAGGGTCGCGACCGACTTGGCCCTGCCGAGTCCAGCCATAATGGCGAAGGCGGCGATGAGTGGGATGAGAATGAGAATAATGCTCATGAAACAAAGACCGTAAGATAAATGACCAAAAGAACGCCTAGACCAAAGAGGACGGCGTAGCCTTGAAGATTACCGGATTGAAGACGTCCGAAGATGCGACCGAAACCGCCGGCAGCACGGGAAAAACCTCCAACAATAAGACCATTGATGATCAGTTCGTCGAAGAAATGGACAAAGGCAGCGACGGTGTCCTGTCCGTAACCAACGAGCTTGGCGTAGAACTCGTCGATGTAGAATTTATTGCGTAAGTGCTTGAAAACCCCCTTGTTCGCCAAGGGATCTTCCTTGGTATTGCCGTAGAGCTTCCAGGCAATCAGGAAACCAATCACTACTGCAGAGACCGAGGCAATGAATGCCGGAGCGTCCGGATGAAATTCGAAAGGCTTGTAGAGGGGAGCGATCTTGCTCCCCATGAATTCCCAGCCTGCAAGTATTGCCATGATTGCCAGTAGAATCAGCGGTGCTGACATCAGTGGGCCAACCTCTTTTGCATGGTCGGCGTCCTCGCTTCTTGCGTCACCAAGGAAGGCAACGAAAAAAAGACGGAACATGTAGAAAGTGGTGAGGCAAGCAACAAGGGCGGCAATTCCGAAGAGGACCCATTGGCCGCTGTGGGCCGCCGATTCGAGGATATGTTCCTTTGAGAAGAAACCAGCCGTTCCAGGAATGCCACAGAGAGCAATTGTTCCGATTGCAAAAGCCCCAAACGTGATCGGCATGGTCTTCCTTAAACCTCCCATTTTCCAAATGTCCTGTTCGTGATGACAGGCGAAGATCACGGCACCCGACCCCAGGAAGAGAAGGGCCTTAAACCAAGCGTGGGTGAAGAGGTGGAACATTCCGGCTTCAGGATCGAGGAGCCCAACAGCCATCACCATGTAACCAAGCTGGGAAAGGGTTGAGTAAGCGAGGATCTTTTTGATATCGTCCTGCTGGGTGGCCATCAGGGCTGCGAGGAGCGAGGTGATAGCACCAATCCAGGCGATGGTTGTTCCGGTGAATGCTGGGATGAGAGTAGCAAGGTCGGCACCTTCGGGAATTAGGGCAAGAAAGAGGCGAGCCATCATGTAGACTCCGGCCGCGACCATTGTTGCGGCGTGAATGAGGGCTGAGACCGGAGTCGGTCCTTCCATGGCATCGGGTAGCCAGACATGAAGAGGGGCTTGGGCTGATTTACCCATCGCGCCAGCGAAGATGCAGAGGATGGCTATTCCGAGAAAAAAAACCGAGTGGTCGGGGTGCCCAGCCAATCCGGTGGCGAGCTCGCTGAAGGTGAAGCTTCCGGTGATGCCCCAGAGCATTAGGATCCCGATCATGAAACCAAAGTCGCCAATCCGGTTGGTTAAAAATGCCTTCTTGGCGGCATCAGCTGCCGAATCTTTTTGATACCAATGACCAATCAGTAGATAAGAACTCAAACCGACAAGCTCCCAGAACATGAACATCATGATGAAATTGGTGGCGAGGACGATCCCCGTCATCGAAAACATGAAAAGGGAGAGGCCACAGAAGTAGCGTGCGAGGGCCGAATCCTCCTTCATGTAGGCGAGCGAGAACAAGTGGACAAGGAAGCCCACTCCGGTGACCACTAGCATCATTCCTCGGGCCATCTGACTGAACTCGTAACCAATTTTGATGTTGAAGCCATCGATGGAAGCCCAGTTGAACGAGCCTGTAAGATCGTTGCCTTTTGAGACGATTACCAAGGTGAGGGCGAAAGTAACTGCTGCCGAGCATGTGGAAACCAGCGCAGACAGGGACTGGTTCTTCTTGAGCCCAAGATGAATCACCACAGCCGTAAGGAGCGGGAGACCAAGGATAAGCCAGGGAATTGATTCCATGAGAATTCGAAGTTCGGAAGGTTAGCCGCGCATTGAGGTAAGATCCTCGACATTAATGGTTTGGCGGGCACGGTAGAGAGCGACAATGATTGCAAGCCCAACGGCGACCTCGGCAGCGGCCACAGTGATGATGAAGAAGACAAAGACCTGTCCGTTGTAGTCGGGTAAGCCATTGGAAAGATTGAATCGGGAAAAAGCCACCAGAGTCAGGCTTGCCGCAGCAAGCATCAATTCGAGACACATGAAAATCACGATAATATTACGCCTGACGATGACTCCGGAAAGACCGATAGCGAAAAGCAGACCGGAGACAAAAAGGTAGTCGTTGAGAGAAGCCATGGGGTTTTAAATTTTTAGGAATCAGCGGGGGCTTGCTTGTTCGACCGCTTGGAAAGGATGACGACCCCAATGGTGGCAACCAGGAGAAGAGCCCCCATTACTTGAAGCGGATAGTTATAACTCTTGAAGATGGTGTGCCCGATGAGATTGGTGTCCGGAAGCTTGGGGCTTATTTCATGGGTGAGGCTCTTGTAGATAGCCGACTGCTCCTTTCTCGGGAGAGCCTTCTTGTCCTCATCGACCTGGACGAAGTATTCAGCCGACTTCTTCATTGAGTCGGAGGTGATTTTTTTAAAGTCGTTTGGCTCCCCTTGATAACCTGTCTGAATGACTCCGAGGATTTGGGCGACTAACAGAAGGGGGATTACGATCCCTGCAACGACCGAAGAAGACCTAAGCTTGATCGATTTTTCGTCATTCAAGTCGAGGAGCATGATGATGAAGATAAACAAGACCATGATCGCGCCCGCATAGACGAGGATTTGGACGATCCCGACAAAGTAGGCGTTCAGACCAATAAAAAGACCGGCCAAACCCACAAAGGAAAGCACCATAGAAAGCGCGCTAGAGACCGGATTGCGAAAGGCAACCAGAAGAATGCCTCCGGCGACGGCCAGGAATGCAAAAAGGTAGAATGCTAGGGTTTCCATGGCCGGATTACTTCAAGTCGTTCCACTTGTTAACGAGACCGACACGCTTGCCTCCGATCTCATAAAGTCTCTTTTTGTCGTGGACCATTTCACTCCGGTTGGTGCCCGTGATGACATAGTCGGGACGAAGATAGATTGCCTGCTCAGGGCAAACCTCCTCACACATGCCGCAGTAGATGCAGCGGATCATGTCGATATCAAATTCCTGCGGACGTTTCTCAACTTTGGCCCATTCGTTGTCCGACGGAATTTCACCCGGAATAATCTTAATGGCCTTGGGAGGGCAGATGAATTCACAAAGTTGGCAGGAAACACAACGCTCCCGGTCTTGCTCGTCGGTCACCAACGCCGGTGCGCCCCGATAATATTCCGGAAGCTTGTCATCCCACTTTTGCTCGGGGTATTGCATCGTTACTCCGACCCCGGAGGAATTCAGCTCTCCGGCACCGGTGGTCTTTCCAAAAAAGGATTTAAATGCGTGCCGAAGGGTGATGATCATCCCCTTGAAGATGGCACCGAAGTAGATCTTCTCTCCTGCGGAAAGCTTGGGGCGTTCAACTTTGATTATAGCCATAGTGAAGTGGAAAGGATGGGAATTGGAGTGGGGATCTTAGACTGCCGTTGCCGAAGGTTTCTTTGTGGCACCCTTGGCGATGATGATCAGTAGAATGGTTGCGGTAATCAACAATGCAAACCCGATGGTAACACCAATGATCCCGATGCTTGGGTAAGCAATGACTAGGGCGGCTAGGAAGACATTGATGAGAGCGGCTTCGAAGAAAACGATCCAACCAAGATTCATGAGCTGGTCGTAGCGGAAGCGGGGAACAGTCCAGCGGACCAAGATAAAGAACAGAATGAAGAAGGTGACCTTGCCAAGGAAAACCCCGATATGAAGGAGGCTGACCCACCAGGCTCCGGAAGGGAGGAGACTGTCGACTCCGAACCCGATTGACCATCCTCCGAGGAAAAGGGTGACAATGAGTGCCGACCCCACCACCATGGCGGCGTATTCACCCATGAAAAAGAGAGCAAATTTCATCGAGGAATATTCGGTATGGTAGCCACCGACGAGCTCGGTCTCACATTCCGGGAGATCGAATGGCATCCGGTTGGTCTCAGCAAAAATCGAAGTTGTGAAGATGATGAAGGAAATGCCAAGCGGCATAAGCATGAGCCAGCGTTCAATGCTCAATCCTTCGCCCCACAGAGGAAGGAGCAGCCACCCGTTTTTCACTTGCTCCTCGACGATGTGACCGAGATTCAAACCACCAAAAAACATGATGACTGGAACGATTGAAAGCCCGAGGGCGATTTCGTAGGAGATCATCTGGGCACAAGCGCGAACCCCGCCAAAGAAAGGATACTTGGAATTGGAAGCCCAACCGGCGAGGGTGATTCCATAGACTGAAAGAGAAGCAATTGCGAAGATGTAGAGCGGGCCGACGTTGAGATCGGCGACTGCCATAGGAAAGATATCTCCTGCGATTTCCATGGGACTGCCAAAGGGAATAACGGCCATCGTAAGGAGTGCGGGAACAACAACGAGGGCTGGAGCAAGCCAAAAGAAGAACTTGCGGACGTAAGAAGGAGTGAAGTCCTCCTTCAGAATGAATTTCAGACCGTCAGCAATGGGCTGGGTTAAACCGCCGATTGGAAGAGCGAGGTCCTTCTTGAATCCCAGAATCGAAAGGGGAAGCATTGTCCGGTTTGGGCCGACGCGGTCCTGGATGATAGCCGAAAAACGACGTTCAAAAATCACGCAGATGCTAACGAAACTCATCGTGATTCCGATAAATACCGTGATTTTGATAGCCGCTGCGATGAGAAGAGTTGTGTCCATGAAGAAGAGAATCAGGTGTGTTTCTTACTAGCCGACGATCTGGCCTGAATCGATCCTGGCCCTTTCTTGTTCAACAAGGGGGATAGTCACTCCCGTCTCAGTGATCTGCATTCCGAGATCTCCAATCGATCCGAAGCTCTGACCGCTGAATTCTTCGACTTCGGAAGCAATTGCATTTAGAATCGAATCCATCGATGCGGGTGCAGTGTAGTCTTCGTCAAGTTTCGAGAGAAGAGCAGTGAGTGACTCCCAATCGTCCCTGGATTCGCCCGGTGCAATCACGGCTTGGTTTGCCCGCTGCAATCGTCCTGTGACATTTACGTAGGTGGCACGTTTTTCAGCGAATCCGGCACCGGCCAAGACCACGTTCGCATGTGCCGCCGTTGGATTTGCGTGAGTGTGGGAAACGACAAGGTGATTCAATTTTTCAAGGTCTTCTGATTTAAAGTCGGCCTCTTCGAGGAGATCCTCGCTGAGAACGAGGAGCGACTTGATCTTCCCTGACGAAACTCCCTCGCGAATGGTGTCCAGCTTCGCTGCCGGATCATCAGTGCCCCAAATAAGCGCAGCTCCCGTGGTGTTTGGATTGCGGTCTGCTGAAATGAGTTTGCCGTCTGACTCTCCGATCCGGGGGACGATTGTCAAAAGCTCGGTTCCCAGAGCTGCTGCAATTTTCTTCGACAGGAAGAGTTCCTCATTGCTGAGGCGACCCGATGCAATGACTGCAACCTCGTCCGGCTGACTCATGCCGAGCCCCTCCGCTGCGCGTGCGGTAGCCTCAAGCCAAGACGACTGAACGTGTTTGCCGTCCTCCTTAATCATGGGGACGGTCAGACGGTCGTCGGTCTGAAAATGATTAAAGGAAAGCCGGTGATTGTCGGGCATCCAAGCCGAGTTCACATCGTCGTTTTGACGCGGCGTTACCCGGAAAACCTCGTTGGCTCTGGTCCAGATGACAGTGTTGGCGCCAGTTCCGCAATTGACGTCGATACTTTTGGTCTCTTTCAAGAACCAAACCCGCATTTGGAAGCGAAAGTCGTTCGAGGTGAGAGCTCCCACCGGGCAAATATCCGCAGTGTTGAGTGAGTAGTTGTTATCGAGGCGGTAGCCCGGATGAACAGTGACCGAGGTGTGGGTTCCGCGCTGTGAGAATCCAAGAACAGGTTCTTCAGCGACTTCGTCCATAAAACGAATGCACCGGCTGCACATGATACAGCGTTCGTCGTCAAGGCGGATATTTTTTCCGATATCGACGTTTTTAGGTTTCTTAATCTTGGTTTCCTTGAAGCGAGATTCCCCGCGACCATGCTCCACCGAAAATTCCTGGAGCTTGCATTCGCCGGCCTGATCGCAAATCGGGCAATCGAGCGGGTGATTGATCAAAAGGAACTCCATAACTCCCTCGCGGGTTTTTTCAACCAAATCGCCAGTAGTCCGGATCCCCATGTTCTCAGCGACTGTATTGGCGCATGCAATGACCGGCCGGGGCATCCAGCCGATTTCCTGATAACCATCGTCACCATAAACGGGGGCCTGTCCCGGAGCAGGTCGGGGTGGCATCCCCATTTGAACAAGGCACATACGGCAGTTTCCGGGAGAAGAAAGTTTGGGGTGATAGCAATAGTGAGGAACTTCTTTGCCCACAAGCTTGGCCGCTTCGATCATCCGTGTTCCCCTTGGAACCTGCAGCCATTCGCCGTCGATTTGCACATTGACCATGCCTTTTTCAGCGGCCAAATCTTTGGGAAGCTTCTTTTCAGCCGTTGCGGTATTTGCCGGGGCATCTTCGCTCATCGTGTTATCGCGCGGTTACGGGTGGAGGGACAAAGCGATTAGGTAACTTTGATCGGACTGACTATGCAAGCGGACTTGCGGTCCGTAAAGCGACTTTGTGAAATTTTTCACAAAGTCCTTCATTCTTCCGGATAAATCGCTCTATCCGATCGCAAAGCTACCTCCGAGGGACCTCTTTTAGGAGAGGGGAGGCGGCCAAATCAGAGGGTGCCACGACAGGTTCCTTTAAAGGCATTTTTCCGGGATCCCCGTATCTTTGAGCGATAACCCGGCGAACCTCGGGGCGATCGAGAAAATAGGATTTAAAGGTCTTTGGCTGGCATAGTTCAAGATCAGTGGATTTTTTGTAGATTTTCCAAACCAATTCCGAACAATAGAGAGTCTCGTCATCCCACTGAAACATGGGGTCATAGTCTTTTCCTATTTGGCTCCGGCCCCACTTGAGCGCCTTTTGGAGGGCCTTTCGGTTCATTTTGCCCGGGTCCTGAAGTCGACGGGCGTGAAAAACCCTAGAGCGCTTGCGAAAGTCTTCCAGGGTTACAACTGAGACAGGCTGAACCGCTTCGAGAACGTGAAGTTTGCCATCTATCTCAAAAACGACCCCGCAGTGAGTATACCTTGATCCCGTGGCCGCCTTAACCGCTGCACCTTGCTCTCCACCGGTGTCCTGAAAGACAATGTCCCCGGTCTGAAGGCGCTCGTATTGGGCTCCCCGTTTTTTAAAAGTTAGAAATCCCCCTACGGCGATTCCGGTGCAGACAAAAACGACAGTAATGAGTCTGAGCATATTGCCTGTTTATCACAACAAGGCAGGCGAAAGCATCATTGAATATTCTGATGGTCAAATTGTTCATCTTGGCGACGAAAGTCTCACTTTATTCTTGCGCGAATCTCTTCTGGCTAATATCTCCCCGCCGTCGCCGCGCTTAGCAGCAAAGTGGCCCACGAATAACTTACATGGGTAGGTGGCCGAGTGGTTAAAGGCGGCAGACTGTAAATCTGCTCACGTATGTGTACGCTGGTTCGAATCCAGCCCTGCCCACCAGCTTTAAATGAAAGAGTTATGATGAATCGTAGCTCCTTGTTGGTTTTAAGGGGTGGGGGTTGGTAACCCTAAAAACACCCTGAAAAGCGGGGGAAATCCTAATACTGGCTTAACGAACGCGCCGCCATATGCTTGAGTAGCGGCTATGAAAATACTCATTCCCTTACTTTTGTTGACTCTTGGTGCGAACGCTAACGAGGTTGTTTATGGCTCTAAGAGCGGCATCATGCTGCCACTCTTCCAGTTTATGGCCCACTCAGAGTGAGAAGATCGGTGCCTCTGGATAGTCTTTCCAGACCCGATGTCAACAGGCTTCCGGAGTGAAGGCCGGAGGCCGAAATGGAGGAAGCCTGTTGGGCGCACCACCTCTCGCCTGGTTCCCAGCCATTGGCAAACTCCTCCGGCGTTTTCATTCCCAAGCTCCGGTGTGGGCGAAGCTCGTTGTATTTCTTCTTCCACGCTGCAATGACAACTCGTGCTTCACTCAAGGTGTAGAAGAGTTTTCGAGCCAGGCACTCACGCCGGAACTTATCATGAAAGCTTTCCACAAAGCCGTTCTGCCACGGACATCCAGGTTCGATATAAAGCGTTCTGATCGATTCCTCAGCCAGCCATTGCTGAATGGACTTCGCCACAAATTCGGGACCGTTGTCGCTTCGAATATGATCAGGAGCTCCGTGACGATCAATCAGCTCTCCCATCAACTCCAAGACTTTGCTCGAACCAATGTTGCGAGCCGGATGTAACTCATACGCCTCCCGAGTGTATTCATCCACCACACTCAGGGCCCGAAAGCTTCCTCCTTTAACCGTGGAATCGTGGATGAAGTCCCACGTCCAAACATGACCTCTCGATATTCGGCCTTGGTTGGATGAAGCCCTGTGCTGGTTCCACGGCGACTCTGCTTCTTTTTGGGAGGAGGAACCTGAAGGCACTCCTCGCGACGCACCTGACGAACTCTTTCGCTGCTCACTCGTAAGCCTCGATTACGAACCAATCGACCGACTTTGTCGGATCCCAGCTCGGGATGCTCCAAGCTCAAATCCACAATCGCAGTGTCAGCTTCCTCTTTCTTTGAAGAAGGAAACTTGGGGCGATATCGCAAAGTCGACCGATGAAGGCGAAAGTAAGTTGCGGCCTTGCGCTGACTGCACTGCTTCCCCGAAACAGCCAATCGCGCAAGATCCCGTCGGTGCGCCGCGCTTACAGCTTTTTTTCGATGTTCTCCTGCAAGATCTTCATCCCGAGCATAGCGTCAGCATACATCTTCTTGAGCTCGGCGTTCTCCTTCTCAAGGGCTTTGAGCCGTTTGGCATCCGCCACCTCCATCATGCCGAATTTCTTGCGCCATCGATTAAGGGTGGCCACTGAGATCTGCTTCTGCTGACAGAAGCTCTCTTGGCTCAGACTTCCGCTGTCAAACTCGCGCAGCCACAGGATGATTTCTTCGGGTTTGTGTCTCTTTTGTTTGTTCATTTCTTAGGATTTGGATTTCACCAAATCCTCTCTCTCAACATGGACCATTTTCTCTGGCGGCGGCCA
>JAURPJ010000110.1 GCA_030835305.1 Verrucomicrobiota bacterium
ACTAAGGGAAGCCGCAGCGAGGATAGCACTATCTTTGATCCGGACCCCATGGTGGACCTCATAGCGATCCTTCAATCCGCGAAGAATAGCCACCGTATCTTCAACGCTCGGCTCGCCGACCTTAACCGGTTGGAAACGACGCTCGAGGGCGGCGTCCTTTTCAACATACTTGCGATATTCATCCAGAGTTGTAGCTCCAATCGTCCTCAGTTCGCCACGGGCCAACTGAGGCTTCAAAAGGTTGGAAGCATCTACCGCCCCCTCGCTCGCTCCTGCACCGACAATGGTGTGAAGTTCATCGATGAAGAGAATGATTTCACCATCGGAATCCGTGACCTCCTTAAGAAAGGCCTTCAGTCGATCCTCGAATTCCCCCCGGTATTTCGCACCAGCGATCATGCCTCCCAGATCCAGAGAAATCAGTCGCTTGTTCTTCATCGAGTCGGGAACATCCCCACTTACAATCCGGCGTGCCAATCCCTCTACAATCGCAGTTTTACCAACTCCCGGCTCTCCAATGAGAACAGGGTTGTTTTTGGTCCGACGGGAAAGCACCTGAAGAACGCGGCGGATTTCCTCGTCACGCCCAATCACGGGATCAATTTTTCCCTCGCGGGCCTTCGCGGTCAGGTCCTGCCCGTATTTTTCCAGCGTCTGGTATTTTCCTTCCGGATCCTCATCGGTGACTTTCTGCGATCCACGAATCTCTTTCAGTGCTTCTTCGAAGACTTTGGCGGTCAGACCTTCCTTCTCCAGCAATTTGCCAGCAGGAGAATTATCTTTCAGGATACCGAGGACGGCATGCTCCACGCTCAAAAAGTCGTCCTCCATTTCCTCCCGAATTTGATCCGCCTTATCAAGTGCGCTTCTCAGGCCATAGCTCATTTGAGGTTGGGAACCCGCGCCTTCAACACGGGGCTCGCCATCCAAAGCTGATACGACCGCTGCTTTCAATGAAGTGGGATTACCTCCCGCTTTTTCCACCAAGGGCGTCATCAATCCCCCATCCTGTTGCAATAAAGCTAACAAAAGGTGCGTTCCACGAAGCTCTGGGTGGGCTGAACGCAAGGCGATTTGCTGGGCACTTTGCAGGGCCTCCTGTAATTTTGTTGTTAATTTTTTCATTTTCTAACTCTATGACGAATCATAACATATTTTTGTTCACTAAAAAGAGGAGGATTAAACTTTCTTTTTCCGTTTCAAAAACTGGCCGTTGTTTCCAATCCCGTGCAACTTTCCTCGCACAATGGGGTTTTATGAACTAACCTCCTTCAAGATGTCGCCCCGATTTTTTATTGCTTTCCTCACTTTAGTTATCGGACTTCTCTCAAGTTGGTTGCTGTTTCAAACACCGGAAATCCCAAAGGAAACCAAGATAACAAAGCCCGTAACCAAAAAAGCCCCGGAATACATTCCCTCAAATCCTGCAAGCAACCGGAAGAAGAATACAGTAATTTCAAATCGAAATCCCGATTTCGATCCCAATGCTATCCCTTATGAGCGGGTCATCGCATTTTCCAGCGAGGAAGCCTATCGGAATTTTCTCAAGAAACTGGGAAACTCGAGGGTTCGCAACAAGGGTAAAATCGACGCTCTGCGCGCTGTCCGCATCGGCTTTGATTCTCCAGCTGATTTCGAGTCGCTGGGGCTCGATTCTGACGACGTTCAATTCAACTACACGGTTTCCATCCCCGAACTTCGCGAAGTACCCCCGCAACCGGGGGCGGTAGGGTTCGGGACAACCGCTTTGGAATACCTCGGAATCAACCGAGACAACTCGGAATGGGGACGCGGTGTCAAAATCGCAGTCATCGATACCGGGATCGAGCCCCACCTCGCGCTTAGTGGTAATATTAAGCACATCAACCTTGTCGAACTCGGTGACTCATCAATTCCGAACAGTCACGGCACATCAGTCGCCTCCCTCATTGCCGGACAGCACCCCAACATGCGCGGAGTGGCCCCTCAAGCTGAGTTGATTTCAGTTCGGGTCGCTGACGAATCCGGCATTTCCAACTCTTTCCTCCTCGCCCAGGGCATCACCGCCGCTGCAGACGCCGGGGCGCAGCTTATCAATATTTCGATGGGGTCTTCCAGTGACAGCAACCTGGTGCGCCAAGCAGTCGACTACGCTATTGAACAAGGAGCCGTGATTTTCGCTTCCTCAGGAAATGACGGAACGGCTTATTCTTCCTATCCGGCAGCGGATCCCGATGTCTACTCCGTGGGAGCGATTGACGCCAACGGAACTCACCTGAATTTCTCAAACACCGATGACAATCTCGCCTTTACCGCACCTGGACTTGAAGTTCAGGCCGCCTACCCGGGTGATAACGTCACTTCTTTTACCGGAACCTCGGGGGCTGTCGCTTTCCCGGTGGGAGCGGTCGCCGCAATCATGTCGGAAAGCAATCAAACAATTTCCGCCCAACAAGCGGTTCAAATCCTGCAAAATCACAGCAACGAAGCTGGTCTTCCGGGGGCTGACAACCAGTTCGGGATCGGAATTGTCGACATCGGCCGGGCCATCGACCGTAACACCAGCGGGATTGTTGACCTCGCCGTCGCATCCCAAAACTATCTTCTCCCGACCTCCAGCAGTTCGGCATCCGGGCTTCGAGTCAGCATCGAAAACCGCGGCACCGAAACGGTCTACCAGTCCACCGTAGATATCCAAATTGGAAATGACTACTTTCCTTTCACCCTCCAAAAACTTGCCCCCAATGAACGCACCGTGGTCACCATTCCATCGGGTCTTCGGCAACTGAGGACGGAAGGGCAGCTCGAGGTTTCGGCGAAGATTAACCTGTCGGAGGGACAAATCGACGTGAAGCCTGCCAATGACCAGCGAAAGGAAACCGTGACAATCCCTGCGAATGATCGCTAGAGCTTTCCTCCTTTTCATTTCCTCTCTTGGAGCAATCGCTGCTCCGGTCTGGCTTTCTGCTCCGGTTGCCGACGCCCCCCCGGCCAACCAACTCCGCGTGGACGGCAATGCCTGCGGCCCCGCCTGTCTTTTAGATGCATTTCGTGCCGGCAGTGAGAAATGGCGCAAATCAATCTACAGGATCGGGGGCAAGTCAGACTCCGCAAAGATCCGAAGAATCATCTTTGACTACGCGCGTCGCCCATCAGCGCTCGACCCCAGAAAAGCACGATGGAACCAACGCCTCGGGGTCGCAAGTCCGGACCTGGTGGCCATGGCCAACGAACTCCGCAATGAATGGTGGATGGGCACCGTGAAACAGGAAATCTTTTTCAGAAAGTCTCGGGAAAGGGAGTCCGAGCTCTTGTCAAAGGTGCATCGAACCCTTTCCAAATCCCTCAAAAAGGGCCTTCCACCCATTCTAAGAATCCGCAGAGTTGCATGGCGCGCGCCAAACGGATCCTCCATCAAAAGCTGGCTAATGATCAAACCGCATTTCATCGTACTTACTGGAATCCCGGAAAAAATCACAAAAGGCGCGACCTCTTTTCAGGTCACATATCATGATCCTTGGGGCGGCAAAAAGCTCTCGGGAACAATTCAGATTCCCGATGGCACAACGGCCGGAATGACCACCTTAATTGCAAATTTCCCCGGATCGGATATCGGTAAGAAACTCGTCCGTCGAAACGAACCAACCTGCCTCTCGCTCTCTTCAGCGATTGGACTCTTTTGATTCCAGACTGAACTGCCTCAAGAACACCGGCACCTCAGCACCACGATGAAACCATTTATCTATTCTGATCGGAAGCAGCGGAACTCCAGACCGTATTAGGATCAACGACTTGGCAACCGGAATCGCCTCACCTTGCTCTACTCCCGTGCCCAGCAGGTCGATGCCCAAAATCGAATCGCCGTTTTTTAAAAGCAAATCGACCAGTACTCCTGCGAGTCTTTCGACAAAAAAAATGTGTCGTAATTGCTTCGGATCACCGGTGATCAAAGCCCGCTTTGACCGATACAGCACAGGAAGGATCGAGAGCAAATAATATTGGGTGACCTAGTCCATGATCGCGAGATCACACAACGTAGGCTTGAGCGGGAGGACACGGTGCAGGTCATCAGTCGTCGTGATCCAGACCGGAAACACCTTCAGAAATTATCTAGGATCAATTGCTTGAAGAGCCTTTTCCTGATCGCTGGCATAACGATGACCCAAGGCTTTTTGATAGGCTCCCGGCACTTTCTTGACCTCCTTGTCGTCAAGAGCCCGGGCAAGATTTTTATGATGAAGTGATCGGTGAAATTCTCGAACTTTCTCCTAAAATTTTCGATGAAGTTCGCGATATGTCTCAGACACCTGTGCCAGCAGCGGGCCTGGCGAAATCTTCTGGAAGTGAATCAACTTGCGGACTTTCACCCACCAAGATTCCGTGGGGCACTGAAAACCACTCTTCCCTTTCGAGGGCATCATCGATCTCCTCGCGAAGCCACTCCTCCCGCTGATAAATCCCTTCCACCGCCTCCTTGATTAGCGACTTCAAGCG
Source organism: Verrucomicrobiota bacterium (assembly GCA_030835305.1). Lineage (GTDB taxonomy): Bacteria > Verrucomicrobiota > Verrucomicrobiia > Verrucomicrobiales > Akkermansiaceae > SW10. Next base: position 4,474 of record JAURPJ010000110.1, read on the forward strand.
GCCGTGCTTATATCATCAGGGCGACTTCACGATTAAGAACGCGACTGGCAAAAATGTTTTTGATTCCCACTCGCGACCGCTCTTCGCGCAACCAGTCCCGAAAAAATGAAATCAGCGGCTTCAGTCAATTCATTGTACTATGAAGCCTAGCGGTCACTGCCGGACAAGCCAGCGACCTTTTACCGGACCCAAGTGAAAGCGACCACCACTGAGGACAAGCCCTCTTGCCGTCAATTTTTCACCATTCACATCGACGGCCCATGGTCGACTTCCTTTCATAAATGCTCCTGTATTAATCATGACCTTTCCCTCCGCTTCCCAAATCCCAGATCGATGAAAATGACCGCATACCAAAACACAGGCGCCTTCACCTGAATGATCCAAAAAACGAAGACCCTCGTCTCCCATGCCCCGCCAAACCCGGATCATTTCAAATGGCCGGCTTGGCGGCCACAACGCTGTGGCGAAAAAATCAAGCGGAGACGGAAGCTTTGGCAAAGGGACGACTTTCAAAGTCAGGGCAATCTCGCGGGCCCGCTCGGCACAAGCTTCGGCACGATGGCTTTCAGAGGCATATTTTTGAATGATTGCGTCAACCTCTTCACGATATTTTCCAATCTCACGCGACCACGGGGTTGCCTGTTCATAAACCGCATCTCCATGGGTGACCAAAACAGAGCGATCGACCAACCACGTGATGCCTTTCCCACTGTTGGGATCATGATTCCCCCTGAGGACTTCCACAACAACCCCGCGAATTCCCGCGAGTGAGAGGAGTTCATCGAACATGTGTGCAGCCCCCTCACACACACCCCCGAATTTTTGCTGCTGCCAGACGTCACCGGCCAGAACAAGGTGGTCGATATCATCCAAAACGGGCTCCAACATAGCCACGCTTCTCAAGCGGGAGGCTTTGTGTCCCAGATGAAGATCAGAGAGGATTCGCGTTCTCACTCTTCGCGTTGTCTCACCGCTTCATAAAGACAAACGCCGGCCGAAACACTTACGTTCAAACAATCGACAGTACCCTTCATTGGAAAGTTCACTAAAAAGTCGCACCCCTTCTCCGTCAATTGTCGCATCCCTTCGCCCTCGCGCCCCATCACAATGGCAATCGGACCTTTTAAATCCGTCTTGTAAAGCGACTGGGAAGCCTGATCGGAAGTTCCGACAATCCAAATCCCACGTTCCTTCAGATCCCGCATGGTCCGGGCCAAATTGGTAACTTTCACAAAAGGCACACTTTCGGCTGCACCTACCGCAACCCTCCTCACGGTGTCGGTCAAGCCAACGGCCTTGTCCTTCGGCGCGATTACAGCATCCACTCCGGCACCATCAGCGGTCCTCAGGATTGCTCCCAAATTGTTGGGGTCCTGAATGCAATCAAGAATCAACAAAAGAGGCTTCTCTTTTCCATCGAGAATCTCAAACAAATCACCTTCGCCCCGCAGCCTCGCTTCGCTTTCGCCGCGCGGCCGGGCATGACGATTGTCCCGTGCTTCCCCTGCTCGTTTTCGCATATCGCAGTTTTATGTCCGACATCTTGAAATTCAAAGTTCAATTCCCGCGCCGACCTGCATACAGTCTTATGATGAAATTGATTGTGACTCTCCTTTCAACCGCGACTCTTGTTGCCGCGGACTCCCGGAAGCCGAATATCGTGTTCATTCTTGCCGATGATCTCGGCTATGGCGAACTGGGTTGCTACGGTCAGGAAAAGATCAAGACACCTAATCTCGATCGCTTGGCCAGCGAAGGGATCAAATTCACCCACCACTACACCGGGGCCCCGGTCTGCGCACCGGCCCGCTGCGTTCTTTTGACTGGACGGCACCTTGGCCATGCCGAAATTCGAAGTAACGGTGATTCAAAAAACGGGCGAGAATTCCCGGGCCAGTGGCCTATCACCGGCGAAGCCATCACCATTGCTGAAGTTCTCAAGGAAGGCGGATACATCAGCGGAGGCTTTGGCAAATGGGGACTAGGTCCCACCGACACTTCGGGTTCACCCATCAAGCAAGGCTTCAATCGCTTTTTTGGTTACAACTGCCAGCGGAACGCCCACTCGTTTTTCCCTCCGTTTCTCGATGACAACGAAGGAGAAGAGACCATCAACGAAAACCCCATCCCCGGTCACCAGAGAAAGCCACAGGGTGAGGTCAAGGCTGACGACTACCGGGCCGAGACTTACGCGCCCGACCGGATCCTCGAGGAAGCTCTCGAATTCCTCGACGAGAATAAGGATCAGCCCTTCTTCCTTTATCTTCCTTTCGTGGAACCCCACGTCGCAATGCATCCCCCTCAGGAGTGGATTGATCGATATCCAAAAGAGTGGGATGAAGAAAAAGGTCCTTATCGCGGACAGAACGGCTATCTGCCTCATCCGCGCCCCCGGGCCGGATATGCTGCCATGATTTCAGACCTCGACGAACACGTAGGTTCCATCCTTGCGCGCCTCAAAAAGCATGGTCTCGATGACAACACCATCGTCGTCTTCACTTCCGACAACGGAACCACTCATCCCGGTCGCGATCCCAAGTTTCACATTGGTGGTGTGGATGCCCCATTCTTCAATTCAACCGCCGGACTCCGGGGCTGGAAAGGTTCGGTCAATGAAGGGGGAATCCGTGTTCCAGCCATCGTTCGCTGGCCGGGCAAGATTGAGGCCGGCTCCACAACCTCTGCACCGTCCTACTTTCCGGACTGGTTCCCCACACTGTGTCAAGCGGCTGGAGTCGATGCTCCCGCTAAACTGGATGGGAGTGACCTCACCCCTGCTTTGACCGGGAAATCTTTCGAAAGAAGCAAACCCATGATTTGGGAATTCCACGGCTACGGCGGTCAACTCGCCGTCATTGATTTCCCATGGAAGGCCGTTCGCCAAAAAGCAAAGAGCAAAAAACCGGGAGCCTGGGAGCTCTACAACCTCAAAAAAGATCCGGCCGAGGCCATTGATCTGGCGAAGAAATTCCCAAAAATACTATTCCGTCTCGAAACTGCCTTCAAAGAGGATCGCAGCTCAAATCCCAGGGCCAGACTCCCGTTATACGATCAATAGTGATAGCGCCCAAACTCGGCTCCGGCTCTGGAAGACAGGAATGGGCTGAAAATAAAAACTTCGAGGGTTCGCCTGGGATCGTTGTTCGTCAACATTACCCCCAAAATCAAGGGAACTGGTCCGGACCACCAACACCCGGGCAGTAGAAGCTAAAACTCCGCTCATTTTTCAAAATGTTTAATAATCTACGCTGATAATTCCTTGACTGCTTCGCTCCAAATCCCTATTCCCCGCGCTCCCGACAACCTTTTCCTTTAAATTCATGGCCCAGACTGAAGTAATCCTCCGCGAAAAAATCGAAAACCTTGGCGCTGAAGCTGACGTCGTCAAAGTGAAAGCTGGCTTTGCCCGCAATTACCTCATCCCGGCCGGCAAGGCTTATGAAGCAACCAAAGGCAATTTGCGCCAGATCGAGAACCTTCAGGTCGCCCGTGCCAAACGCGAGGCCGAGGAACTCAATGAGGCTCAGGAATTGGCCAGCAAGATCTCCCGCATGAAGCCGAAATTCACCCTCGACGTGGGTAAAAATGGCAAGGCCTTCGGATCTGTCACCACCATCGACATTCACAAGGCACTCGAGGACAAGGGCATTTCCATCGACCGGACGGCAATCCAGCTCGTCAAGCCCATTAAATCGACTGGCAAGAGCGATGTTGAGGTGAAGCTTCACGCTGAGGTGATTACTTCTCTCACCATCACCGTCGAGGCGACTGAAGCAGCCGCGGCCGAGTAAGGCATCATCGCTTTCTTGTTTTTCAAGAGCCCAGTCGTGATGACCGGGCTTTTTTGGCGTTTGCACTCGCGTATTTCATCGGCAAACTCTCGGAGGTGATCGGCATTCTTGATTCCGGCGTTGGTGGCTTATCCGTCATGCGGGAAATCCGTGCCCAGCTCCCCGAGCAACCACTCACCTACATCGGCGACACCGCCTGGTGCCCTTATGGAAACAAGGATTTCTCCGAGATTCGTGATCGAACTTTCATTCTGACCGACTCCCTGATCGAAGCTGGAGCAGAGGTCATTGTGATCGCCTGCAACTCTGCGACCATCGTCGCGATTGAGGCCCTTCGATCCCAATACCCCATCCCTGTTGTGGGCATGGAACCGGGCGTGAAACCGGCTGCCAGCCTAACCAAAACGGGGACAATCGGGGTTCTCGCGACCGAGGCTTCCCTCGCCGGCGAAAAGTTCCACCGCCTTGTTGCAACCCATGCCCGGGATCTTCGGGTAATTACCCAACCCTGCCCAAAGTTCGTGGAGCTCGTAGAGCGAGGGATCCTTGCAGGTACCGAAGTTGAAGAGGCGATTGATGAATACACATCCGCGATTTTGAAAGCTGATGCTGATGTCTTCATCCTCGGCTGCAGCCACTATCCATTCCTTCGCCCGACGCTTGAGGCCAGCCTCCCCAATTACATTCGGTTCATCGATACCGGAAGCGCGATTGCCCGGAGGGTCAAGCAACAGGCCTTATCTCCGACCACTCACAACAAGATCAAGGTTCTGACGACGGGCGATCCCAAACAATTTTCACAACTCTGCGAAATCCTGATTCCAGAATTCCAAATCAAGTGCCAAGCTCTCGAACTTCCATGAAAAAACTTCCCCTTACTGCGATTCTAATCGTCGCTGCCAGCCTCATTTACTGGGCCTTCACTAGAATCCCGCCGGAGTCCGAAAAAAGTGGAGAACCCGAAGTGCAAATCGCAGATTCCTCGGAATACTGGGAATCTGTCACCAGCGTGGAACAGACTCCCTCCTACCAACCACCTCCACCGGAACACAACTTCTACTCCGACGGACCCAAAACCCGCGATGGTATCGGCAAATATTACCAGGGACGCGAAATTGCCTATGTCATGGGCCATCCTGCCATTCAATGGTTGGAGAGACCTGAACGGGAGAAAGAGGAAGCACCCACCAAAGCCCTCGACCTCATCAAGCTGGCACCGGGCGAAGTCCTGGCCGACATCGGTGCTGGTTCCGGATACTACAGCCTTCGGATTGCCATGACCCACCCAAAATCGAGAGTAGTTTCCGTCGACATCCAACCAGAAATGATCGACTTCCTGAAGGGACGGACCGAAAAACTTGGTATCGCCAACGTGTCGCCTCACCTCGGCAATATCGATGGGATCGGGCTGCCCAATGAATCCGTCGATGCCGTTCTTATGATCGACGCCTATCATGAGTTCTCCCACCCTTACGAAATGATGCAATCGATCGCTTCAGCCCTTAGACCAGGTGGTCGGGTCTACCTTCTGGAATACCGGGAGGAAGACCCCGATGTCCCCATCAAACCACTTCACAAAATGAGCCAGGAGCAGGCAAAAAAGGAAATGGCGCTTGTTGGTCTTGAGTGGGATACAACCATTGATGATCTTCCTTGGCAGCACTTTATGGTCTTTAAAAAGCCATGATCCCGCCTCCTGATTGGCTTGATCCGGCGGAGCGCTATTTGGTCGGCATTTCCGGCGGACGGGATTCTATCGCCTTGCACCACTGGCTCGTCGAAAATCATTTTAAAAAAATCATCTATTGCCACCTGAACCACGGACTTCGTGGTGAGGAGTCCGATGGCGACGAACAGTTCCTTCTCCAACTCCTGGGCAGGGACCTCATCACAAGCCGCTCCGATGTGCACAAGCTGGCTGATCGCGAGCATCTCTCTATTGAAACCGCAGCAAGAAAAGCTCGGCATCGTTTTTTTGAAGAATGCGCTACTCGAACCGGGGTTACTCGTATCCTCCTCGCGCACCATGCCGACGACCAGGCCGAGACCATTCTCTTTAATCTTCTCCGGGGCACTGCCGGACTCAAGGGAATGAAGCCACGACAAAGACTAGGTTCGCTTACTTTCCTGCGACCATTTTTGGATGTGCGCAGAAACGTCATTGATCGATATCTCGCATCCCGCAAATTCCCCTTCCGGGATGATTCCTCCAATCGAGAGCCTTTCGCGACACGCAACCGTCTGAGGAACGAAGCAATCCCTCTTCTCACTGAAATTATGAAGCGGGATGTGACCCCGAATATTCTTCGCGCATCCAAGCATCACCGGGAGCTGGAGCGTTCTGCCGACTTGTATCTCTCGGAGATTGAGATCCTCGATCCCCAGGGCCGGATCCACCTGCCGACCTTTCGAAATCTTCCGAGAGCCATTCAAAAAAGATCAATTCACCAGTTTCTCCGCTCTCACAAAATCCCAGAGGTGTCCTCGGCCCACATCGATGAAGCCCTCGAGATCGCGCACCCCGACTCCCCGCCATCCATGAATTTACCCGGGGGACAACGCTTGCGCCGGAAGGAATCCCGACTTTTTATCAGCCTATGAAAGTTCTCCTTCTTCTTTCCTTTCTGCTCATCTCCTGTGGCAACAAAACCGAGCCCGATGAAAAAAAGAAGGCCAAAAAAAACAAAGGCCCGGATCAAATGATCGTCGGGCGTATTGCTTCGGTCTCCGCGCGTAGTCAATTCGTCCTCATTCAAAAAATTGGAACAGGAACCCTCCCCAAAGGAATCATTTATCAATCAAGAGGACCCGATGATCGCACGGCCTCTTTACGCCCCTCAGGAGAGCGGGTCCGCGACTTCTTCGCCGCCGATCTGCTCAATGGCGAAGCCAAAAAGGGAGACGCGGTGATAGCTTATAGAAATTCGGCTAAAAAAGAGGACGAGGAGGGGGCTACCCTCAAGCTCGGAAACGAAACAGCAACATTAAGAAATTCCGATGGTGATGGGTTGCTAGGAGACGATCAAGAACCCTAAACTATCAGGGATTGAGGCTAATTTCCGTCCCTTTATTGTGAGTGTCACTCGGTTTATTTAAAAAAATTAGTGTTTATTGCTTGAATGTAGTTCATTTTTCTTGGCATTATTCCTTCCGAAGCTGCTGGGCTATCCTAAACACCCAAATAATTCAAAAAAGCCGATATACCATGAAATCAAGCACTCTCAACCCTTCGAGCCCCGGAAAAGTGGATCCAAACCGCTTGGCTGACTTTGTGATGATGACCCAGCGGTCGTGCATCCTGAATCTTTCGAGTGAACTGAACCGCGGAAACATTTCTTTTCCTCAGTTTTTCCTCCTCACCTACCTTTCCAGCGAAGATTACCTCACCATGTCGGCCATCGCCAAGAAGATGGGCCACTCCACCGCTGCAGCCACCGGCCTTGTTGATCGCCTTGAGAAGCTCGGCTTCGTGGAGCGGGTGCACGCTGCCGAGGACCGCCGTAAGATCATGGTTCGCATCACCAGCAGTGGTTCCGAGATTGTCTCAACCATGCGCCAGCACATCGCCTCCGAGCTCGCAAACATCATGGAAGATCTCGACGACGATGACGCTTCCTCGATTGCGGCAGCCAACCAAGCCATCGAAGGCAAGAATCTTGATTCGTAGCATTCCCCCAACCAAATGTTCGTGAAGGAAACTTTGCGGACAAGCAGCGCTTCCTCTATGCTCCCAGGCGTGAAGGAGGCGTCTTTCTTTTTGTCACCGATTCTTGAATCCAGGGACCACTGTGCTGATTTTGTGGAGCGTACCCGTACCCCCGAAGTCGCGACATGCATCAACAAGGAAGAAACCTTGACCCGCCTTGCCCCACACCATACCGCGGCAGCTCGGTCATTAGGATTCAGCAAAACCTACCACGCCGAGCAGGTTCACGGATGTGAAATAGCGCTGATTACAAAAGAATCGCCTCTCATGTCTCCGGGAGTTGACGCCCTGATCACAGCCGGAAATGTCCTCCTCGGAATCCATGTCGCTGATTGCGGAGCCCTCTACCTCCTCGACCGCAAAACCGGGGCAATTGGACTGCTTCACTCCGGAAAAAAAGGGACCGAACTCAATATCACCGGAAAGGTGATCGAAGCAATGACCCGAAATTTCAACACCCGTCCCGGGGATCTAGTGGCCGTTCTTGCCCCCTGCATCCGGCCTCCCCACTACGAAATCGACTTTGCGGCAAGCATCCGGGAGCAAGCCCTCACCTCCGGAATCCTGCCAGAGAACTACCACGATTGCGGGCTTTGCACAGCCTCCGATCTCGGACGATTCTATTCCTACCGCCGCGAGAAAGGAAACACCGGGCGACTTCTCGCCCTTTTTGGTCACCAACCATCATGAGCTCCCTCACCGTCAGGCCTCCCGCCAAAATCAACCTCTCTCTGAAGATCACTCGCAAACGTGACGATGGCTTCCACGAGTTGGAGACTCTTGCCCTCCCCTTGCCCGGCTTGACGGATGAACTTCACTTCGAAAATGCTAAGAAATTCAGCCTGCATTGTGAGGCCCCCGGCGTCCCAATCGATGAGTCCAACCTCGTGTCCCGCGCCGTCCACCTTTTCGAAAAACATACCGGCAAAGAGGCTCCATTCCGGATCACCCTGACCAAACATATCCCTCATGGTGCGGGCCTCGGAGGCGGGAGCGCGGACGCCGCACACACCTTTCTGGCGCTCAATAAACTGACCGGGGCATCGGTTCCGTTGGAAATTCTTGCAGAATGGGCCGGCGAGCTTGGTTCCGACATCCCTCTTTTCATTTATGAATCACCTTGTTGGTGCCGGGGGCGTGGGGAAATGATCGAGCCCGTCAATCTCGAATGGAATCACCCCATTCTTCTATTTAAACCAAGCTTCTCGATCCCAACCCCCTGGGCTTACTCACGCTGGAAGTACTCAGAAGAAATTCCCGATATTTCCTACACACCCACCCGGGTTAGAGAAATCGAACTCTTCAATGATCTAGAACGTCCCGTTTTTGAGAAACATCGCTTTCTGGCCGAACTCAAACAATTCCTGCTTGAGCAGCCCGAAACACAGACCGCAATGATGTCAGGGTCAGGCTCTGCCGTTTTTGCAGTTCTTCACGACAAGATGGACGCGGATTCGCTTGGCCAGCGCACCCTAAACGAGCTTGACCCTACGCTCTGGAGTCACCTCGCAATCTTTTAATTAATCAGGCGACACCGCTCCCTCAAGGTGCTACGCTTTCGCCAACAAAGCCGTCAACTTTTTCTCATTTCATGGCCCGCGCAAACAACCTCACTATGTGCTCCTTCTGTGGCAAAAGTCATTCGGAAGTCAAGAAGCTCATCGCCGGACCCGGCGTCTACATTTGTAACGAATGTATCGACGTCTGCTCCACCATTCTTCGCAAGGAACTCGCCGGTCAATCAAAGCCCACCGAAGACGCCTCGAGATTGCTTGAAGACGGAGTTCCTATACCCACAGAACTCCTGCAACACCTCAACGACTTCGTAATCGGACAAGAAGAAGCCAAGAAAGTTCTCTCGGTTGCCGTCTACAATCACTACCAACGACTCCGCCAGCATGAGAATGCCGACGAGAAATATGCCGACGTCGAGATTGAAAAATCGAATGTCCTCCTTCTTGGACCAACCGGCTCCGGAAAAACGCTGCTTGCAAAAACTCTCGCGCGCCTTCTCGATGTTCCGTTCTGCATTGTTGACGCCACCACCCTGACTGAAGCAGGTTACGTGGGTGAAGACGTAGAGAACATTATCCTGCGGCTTCTTCAGTCGGCTGACTTCGATGTCGAGCGCGCGGAACGAGGTATTATTTATGTCGACGAGATCGATAAAATCGGGCGCAAAACCGAAAATGTTTCCATCACCCGGGATGTCTCCGGCGAAGGAGTTCAGCAAGCTCTCTTAAAAATTCTAGAGGGTTCGGTTTGCAACGTTCCACCACAAGGTGGGCGCAAGCATCCGCAACAGGAATACATTCAGGTGAACACCGAGAAGATCCTTTTTATATGCGGGGGAGCCTTTGTCGGAATGGAGGATATTGTCCGCCGACGACTTGGCAAGCGGGTCCTCGGATTCAATGCAGTGGAATCCGAAGAGACTGAAGAGGCCGAGGAAATAGCACTCCTCAAACAAGTCCGGGCCGAGGATCTTTTGCACTTTGGCTTGATCCCTGAATTCATCGGGCGTCTGCCTGTCCTCACCTCCCTTCGCAAACTCACTGAAGAGGAGTTGGTCCGGATCGTGACCGAGCCCAAAAACGCCCTGCTAAAGCAGTATCAAAAGCAGCTTTCCATGAATAATGTTCAGCTGAAAGTCACCAAGGATGGGCTCACCGAGATGGCCAAACAGGCGATTGACCGAGGGACCGGAGCAAGGGCCCTTCGCTCCATTTTCGAAGCCCTTATGCTCGATGTCATGTTCGAGGTGCCATCGCGCGAAGACATTGATACCGTGACCATCAATGCCCCCGTGGTGAGAGGTCAAAAGGCACCCACGATGAAGAAACGACGCTCAAATGCTGCTTAGATAAGAGCCGACGATCATCGCAAACTATGGCTGTGTCTGAAGAACGACGCAGAAGTATTACAGTTCGAAACTTGAACTTCCATTTGACCCTCTGATGTATCGAGGACGGCGACTAGTTCTTGCACATCAAACAAGGTACGGATTCACTGGCACGTCTCACCGTTGGTTTCTACTATCCGCGCGAAGAAGTGCAATATTTCCCAATGGTGCAGCGCCCCCGAAACATTGAGAAATGTCACTATTATGATCATGGAGCCTAAGCCTTCACTCCCAAAGTTCTGGAGATCGTAATTACCTGGGCACTCTACAATGGATGGGATTCCCCAACTTCCAGAATGATCCACACTCAGTTTGAAAATGGTTTCTGGTGGATCACAAGCATGCAATCCGCATCGAATAGACCTGCCTGATTCAAACGAATTCCCATTTTTCGACGAAGCCAGCTCACAGCACTTAAGAATTTTCGAAAAACCTGAGGTTCACGACAAAAAAAAGGCGCACCGTTTCCGGCGCGCCTTTTGAAACGATTTGAGCTCGAAAGCACTACTTCTTCTTAGCCTCTTCCCGCTCCTTGGCATCAGCGACAACTTGGTCGGCGACGTTCTTTGGACATGGTGCGTAGTGCTCGAACTCCATCGAGAACTGACCACGACCGGAAGTCATGGTGCGAAGGTCACCAATATATCCGAACATTTCGGATAGAGGAGCCTGAGCCTTTATGCGAATACCACCGGAAGCAGTGTCCTGAGACTGAATCATACCACGACGACGGTTAAGGTCCCCAATAACGTCGCCGACGTGATCTTCAGGAGTGAAGACGTCGAGCTTCATGATAGGCTCAAGAATCTGAGCACCAGCCTTGGGAACGGTCTGACGATAAGCTGCACGGGAAGCAATCTCGAAAGCAACAGCCGAGGAGTCAACCGCGTGGAAACCACCATCGGTAAGAGTCACTTTGAAGTCCAAACAAGGATACCCCGCAAGGACACCTTTCTCGAGAGAGGTTTGGAAGCCCTTCTCGACTGCGGACCAGTATTCCTTGGGAACATTACCACCGACCACGGTCGACTCAAACTGGAAGCCTTCGCCGGGCTCGAGAGGAGTGAGGGTGTAATCGATCTTCGCAAACTGACCGGACCCACCGGACTGCTTCTTGTGAGTATAGCTATCGGAAGTCTCCTTGGTGATAGTCTCGCGGTAGGCCACTTGTGGAGCACCAACTTCGACCTCCACCTTGTGAGTCCGCTTGAGGATATCGACTTTAATATCGAGGTGAAGCTCACCCATCCCCTTTAGAATGGTCTCGCCGGAGTCAAGATCAGTTTCAACTCGGAAGGAAGGATCTTCCTGAATCATCTTACCAAGTGCCACTCCAAGTTTCTCGGCGTTTGCCTTGTCCTTGGGAGCCACGGCAAGCGAGATCACGGGATCCGGGAAAACCATCGGCTCAAGAGTCGCAGGATCGTCTTTGGAGCAAAGGGTGTGTCCGGTTTGGACGTTCTTAAGCCCGACAAGAGCGATGATGTCACCTGCCTGAGCACTATCGAGCTCGGTCCGGTCATTGGCGTGCATCTCAACGAGACGGCCGACGCGCTCGGTTTTTCCGGTGAAGGTATTCAAAATGGTATCGCCCTTCTTCATTGTTCCCGAATAAATACGGGTGAAAGTCAGAGCGCCAAACTGATCGTCCATGATCTTGAAGGCAAGCGCACGGAGAGATCCGTTCGGATCAACCGTTGCAAACTTTCCGGTCAGTTCACCTTCGTCGTCAAACTCAGGCTCGGGCTCCACCTCGAGAGGAGATGGAAGGTAATCAACAACTCCATTGAGCACGTTTTGAACCCCCTTGTTCTTGAAGGCCGAGCCACAGAAAGCCGGAAAGAAGTCAAGAGCAATGGTGCCCTTGCGGATGCACTTCTTGATGGTGGCAATGTCAGGAACATTACCTTCAAGATAGGCTTCCATCACTTCGTCATCCTGCTCAACCGCAGTTTCGATGAGTTCGTCGTGATACTGGTTGCACTTGTCAACGAGATCCTCGGGAACTTCCTTAACTTCAAAATTCTCAGGAAGACCGGAATCGTCCCAAACATAGGCCTTCTTTTCGAGAACGTCGACCACTCCGACAAAGGAGTCCTCGAAACCGATCGGAATCGTCATGACAAGAGGCTTCGCTCCAAGGACATCCTTGGTTTGCTGGATAACACGATAGAAATCAGCGCCAATCCGGTCGAGCTTGTTGACAAAAATGATACGGGCGACTTCAGAGTCGTTGGCGTAACGCCAGTTGGTCTCGGACTGGGGCTCTACGCCACCCGATCCACAAAAAACACCGACACCGCCGTCAAGAACCTTGAGAGAACGGTAAACCTCAATTGTGAAGTCAACGTGTCCCGGAGTATCTATGATGTTCATGCGGTGATCGTTCCAGAAACAGGTCGTGGCCGCCGATTGAATGGTAATTCCACGCTCGGCTTCCTGTTCCATGAAGTCGGTGGTGGACTCACCATCGTGGACCTCACCCGTTTTGTGAATTTTACCGGTGAGCTTGAGGATCCGCTCGGTGGTCGTGGTCTTGCCGGCATCAACGTGTGCGCAGATGCCAATGTTACGGTATTTGCTGAGGTCAATCATGGGAACTATTCTCGTGAAGTGGCGGGGTCTTAATCACCGCTCCACCCTTTTGTCGAGTCTGGACCGAGACTTTTTGCGTATTTGCGCGCAGCAAACCTCGTTGCCATTCCGGCTTGAGGCTAGATAAGACATGTCAATTTGGCCGACATGCCAAGACGAGATCAGCGATCAAGCCCCAGCAAAATCTCTCCGGCACTGACCGTTATTCCTAAACCCCAATGGTCACCCAAAAACCCACCCTAGCAGCCGCTTTGGCCTCTCCAGTTTTGTCATCGTCCAACTCATCGCTCCCGTTTTTCTCGCCTCTTTCTAACCTTTGGCTTGTTTAACCTCTTAGATGGAAATTTTTTACCTTTCCTGCATTCTTCTCTATTTCAGTGTTCTCTTCGTCGCCTTGGGCCTCGTCATCGACTCCGCCGAAGATCGCGAATTTCCCCATCCGGACCACGATTCCTGGCCTCCCGAATCGATTCTTCGTTTACAAATCCCAGTTTCCTGACATTCAAGTCCCGTCACATCGACTTTTTCCCTAACAAATGAGCACGAATTACTTCAACACTCTCCCGCTTCGTCGCCAGCTCGATGAGCTTGGCACTTGCCGTTTTATGGACGCGTCTGAGTTCGCCAATGGCGTCAACGCCGCTAAAGGACTCAAGATCGTGATCGTGGGCTGTGGCGCCCAGGGCCTCAACCAAGGCCTCAACATGCGCGATTCCGGCCTCGACGTCTCTTACACCCTCCGCGCCGAAGCCATCCAGGAGAAGCGTCAGTCCTATCTCAATGCCACCGAAAACGGGTTTGCCGTCGGAACCTACGGGGAAATGCTCCCGACCGCGGACATCGTGATGAACCTCGCTCCTGACAAGCAGCACACCAAGGTGGTCGAAACCGTTGTTCCTCACATGAAGGAGGGTGCGACCTTTTCCTACGCCCACGGCTTCAACATCGTGGAAGAAGGCACCCAGATTCGCAAAGACCTCACCGTGATTATGGTCGCGCCAAAGTCGCCAGGTTCGGAGGTCCGCGAGGAATACAAGCGTGGCTTCGGCGTTCCAACCCTCATTGCCTGCCATGCTGAAAACGATCCATCCGGCGAAGGCATTGAGCTCGCCAAAGCACTCGCAGTCGCGCAAGGCGGCGACAAGGCCGGAGTTCTCGAGTCCTCTTTCGTCGCCGAGGTTAAGTCCGATCTCATGGGAGAGCAGACCATTCTCTGCGGACTTCTCCAGGCCGGCTCCATTCTCTGCTTCGAAAAAATGAAGGCCGAGGGCATCGACCCCAAGTGGGCCGTCAAGTTCATCCAAAACGGTTGGGAGGTGACGACCGAGGCCCTCAAGCACGGAGGCATCACCAACATGATGGACCGCCTTTCAAACCCGGCCAAGATTGAAGCCTTCAAGCTTTCCGAAGAGCTTAAGGACATCATGCGCGATCTTTTCTACAAACACATGGACGACATCATCTCGGGTGAGTTTTCCAGCACCATGATGGCCGACTGGGCCAACGATGACGTCAAGCTCCTTGGCTGGCGCAAGGAGACTGGTGAAACCGAGTTCGAACAGACCGAAGGTGAAGGTGAGATCTCCGAGCAGGAATACTTCGACAAGGGCATTCTGATGGTTGCCATGGTTCGGGCAGGTGTAGAACTCGCATTCGAAGCCATGGTCGAGGCCGGTATCGAACCTGAATCAGCCTACTACGAGTCTCTCCACGAAACTCCTCTCATTGCAAATACCATCGCACGCAAAAAGCTTCACGAGATGAACCGCGTCATTTCCGACACCGCCGAGTATGGTTGCTACCTGTTCAGCCATGCCGCAGTCCCCCTTCTGCAGGACTTTATGTCCAAGGTTGATAGCAGCGTCATCGGAAAAGGCCTGGCTGCTTCCGATAACAGCGTCGACAACCAAACCCTAGTCCAAGTCAATGCCGTCATCCGGGATCACGAGGTCGAGGAAATCGGTATCTACCTCCGCGAAGCCATGGGTGCAATGAAGCCAATCTCTGCGTAAAACGTTTCAAGCTCAATCTCAAAGCCCGGTGCCTTCCAACAAAGGCCCGGGCTTGCTATTTTGTTACCACGAACACTTAACTCCCACCGAAAACCAATGATCAAATCCTTTTTAAATTTGAGCGCTGGTGCGCTGATGGGCCTGCCGTGCCTGTATGCAGAGGAAAATAAAAAACCGAATCTTACCGCCACTTGGCTTGATGCCGCATTGTCGGGGAAGGAGGTCGTAATTCCTGAAGAGACCACCCCCCTTGCGGCCGGTGACGTTGAAATGGAGCAAAACAGACTTTGGAAAGCTTATACCGAAGCCGCCAGGCGAGCCAGATGGGACAGAGAGCTTCTTCCCGTTCCCGAGACCATTGCGAAAATGACCGAGCGAAGAAAAAGACCTCAACTTACGGCAGGGAGCCTGAAATCCGGCGAACACGAAATGCCCTACCTCTTTATGGCCAAAGGGGAAAAGCCCGCCACCGGCTGGCCGATGTTCATTTGCCTCCATGGAGGCGGACAACAAAAGGTCGAGAAAGCTCATGGCTGGGACGTCAATACCCGCGAGTGGCAGGCGCAGATGAGTCTCACCGGTCGAGTCTACAAACCATCAGGCCTCTATTTCATCCCCCGTATGGCCGACGACCGTCTGGGACGGTGGTGGCACAAACACAACATCGATATCTTCACCCGAGTGATTCGTCACGCCATCCTCTTCAATGACGTCGATCCCAACAAAATTTATATGATGGGCATTTCCCAGGGAGGTTATGGAACTTGTCACCTCGCGCCCTTCATGGCCGATCTATTTGCAGCAGCCGGCCCCATGGCTGGAGGTATGATGACGGTAACTGAAAATCTCAGAAACCTACCTTTCCGATCCGATATTGGAGAAAAAGACACGATGTTTAAACGCATCGAATACGCCCAACAACTGCACGAAGCCATTGACGCTCACAAAGCCAAGGATCCGGAAGGATACAAAAATGTCCTAGCCATCCAAAAAGGACGTGGCCATGGAATCGACTACAGCCTTTCTCCAACCTGGCTTGCCACCAACACCCGCAATCCGCACCCGGAACGAATCGTCTGGCGCTGCCACAACAAACACGGAATCTTCCGCGATAACTTCTACTGGCTCTCTCTGACCAATACTCCGGAAAAAGGGGAGTTTAGGATTGTCGCCAGTCTCGATAAGAAGAACAACCTCGTCACCATTACAGCTGAGGAGGTGACCCCGGCAAAAGAACAAGGCGAAGAGCCAAGCCGCAAACCACTCACCGCATCTCAAATCGTGGTGCATCTCAATGATGCAATGCTTGACCTTGAAAAAGAGATCACTATCGAGCTCAACGGCAACCAGGCGTTCAAAGGAATGCTACAGCGCAGCCAGGGAACCATTTTACGAAACCTCGTCGAACGCGGCGACATTAACTACGCCTTCCCTGCTGAAGTCAAGGTGGGGGGCACTGCAAAGAACGGTTCACCCGAATAATCGACGACATCACCACCAATGAAATTTCATGACGTCTTATTTGCAACGGCATCACAAATACGCCGGATGGCCGATTCTTCATGAGCGATCAGGAAAGAAGGTGGAATCCCGAAAACAAAATAAGCGAAATTCATCCCGAGACGAAAAATCCGAAATTTTTTGGCTTTTTGCTCTGCTATCATCGCCTTGGCGAGAAGGCTGCGGATGACAATTCGGAAACTCATTCCTTCCTTTGGGTTCACCCCGACATCGATTGTTCTCCCAGTCAGATCTTTTTTGCCGACAGCAAAAGATGGAGAGTAATAAGCCAAAAGATAGTCAGCCTTTCTTATAGCACCGGATCAATCTGCCACGTAATACCCTGTGAAGTGTATGGCGTAAAACAAGGGGCGGTCATGGCGATTGATATGCAGGACCATCGCCGAAACCACATTCTAACCGGTTTGATGCGGGGTAAATTCAACCCAAAGGATGGGCAACTCTGCACCTACGACCTGACCGACTGGACTTCTAGCCGGACCACGGCGAAGGGAATCCACCGCGTCAGCTATACCGGAAAGGCGAGCGACACACCGGTGGCTTTGAAAAACTATGGAAACGGAATTCTCCTCGAATTTTCCGCCCCCATCAAAGACATAAACTCGACGCAGCCTTCCTTCCGCCATTGGCCCATCATCCGCACTCCGAAGTACGAGATGCGTTCGACGCCTCATGAGAAAACCAGCATTCCGGTGAAAGAATTTCATCTCATTGAAAGCCAGCGAGCAGTCATTATCGAATGCGATATGGTTACCGCCCGGATCACCGAGGTTCAGCTGGATTTGATTAAGAGCAACCGCAATCCTCACCGGATCAAGTTGCACAAGACCACCTACGAACTAAGAAGCTTCTGAGAGCCTACGAAATAAGCTTCTGGAATCGGCTTTCGTCAAAATTAACATGAACCTGGACCCATCCCTGGCATCTCACCTGCTTCTCCGAAGTCTTGTCAACGGGCCGGTTCTTGTCGGAGATCTCCCCGAAGCAAAATCGATGCCTTTGGACTTCCTGAGTTTACCCACAAAAGTCCAACCAATGAACCTCGAGCAGAAACTCGGCCACCTTTACGAGGACGCCCTCGCCCAAATCCTTCAATCTTCGGAGCACTTCCATCTGATCGCCCAGAGCATGCAAATTCAAAAAGATATCCACTCCACCGTTGGCGAACTCGATTTCATCATTCGTGATCTTGCTTCGGGACAGCTCATCCACCTCGAACTTGCAACCAAATTCTACCTCGCGGTCGATACACCAAAAGGCATGACTCTCCCCGGCCCCGATGCTCGAGACGACTATTTCAAAAAAATTTCACATCTTCGTGAACATCAACTTCAGCTTCCGGTCCACTACCAAAATTTTCTCCCGGAGCGCTATCGCAAGGAGCCCATTGTCACACAGCAACTGATCTACGGATGTCTCTTTGACCACATCGATTCCCCTGCACCGACAAAGCCTGAATTCCTGAATCCCGGGTGTCGCCGAGGAAAGTGGCTTCATCAAAAGGAAATTCCCCGCCACTTTGCCCGCTACGATTCTTTTCAGATCATTCCAAAATCACTTTGGCCCGTTTCACTCACCTTTCTCCACGAACTTCAATTTGACTCCTGGGACCACAACGAACACCTGCAGCGATGCCTGATGGTTCGAAGCGGGGACGACCCCACACCCTACTTCCTTGCCCCTAATTCGTATGGACCAGTTGCAAACTAAAAGACCAGAAGGCCCCACACCTTTCTAAGAGACCGGCATCCGGTAAATCAGCCTCAATGAGTCCAGCCTGAGTCGGGCTCCCCCCAGCGCAGACTCCAGTGCCGCGCGATGACTTTCAAGCTGCTTCAACTCCTCTTGACCGATCATGGGATTCACTTGTGCCAAGTCCACGAGACGGGCTTTCTCGTCATCAAGCGCCTGCCTCATTGCCTTGAGAGAGGTGGCGACAACCTTTACCCGGCGTTGACCGGCAAGGACGTGCAAACTTTTCAGCATCGCAGGAATCATTTCCTGGGTCACTTTGGGTTGTCTCAAAAGCTTGCGATGATTTCCCCTTCTAAGTACGGCTATCATCAGAGCTGAATCAGCGGTGAGATTCCGCCCCTCGTGATCGACCGCGACCCGAACCGGAACAGCCGGCAAGAAGTGGTCGGTTTGCAAAGACGCCGGCGCCACACATTCCACGAGGTAAAAGGCTTCCAAAATCACCGCTTTCGGCCCCGGGGATTCCCAAACTCCGAAGGCACTATTCCCCGCCTCGCTGGAAAGCAGCAGATCGATGGCATTGCGCACCATGGGATGATCGGCAGACATCAGCCCGATTTCTTCGCGGCCCAGAGCACGCTCCCGGTCAAAAGTCACCCCCACCCCGTCTTCCGGAACACTGGTAAAGGCGTCGGTAACAACATGACCTTGCTTGAACAGATAACCACGTGAATCAAGCTCCTCTACGGCGAGACCAAAATGATCAAAGAGCCTCAATGTCCAGTCTTCAAACTCACGATCACCATCCCACGAATCGATCAGCTCCAGCGTCCCATCAATCTCTCCATCACCCTGCGACGAAAGCGCCAACAAACGATCCGCCCCCCGCTCCATTTGAATCTCCATTTCAGCCCGGAGCTTCTTTGACTCGCTTATGAAATCAGTCAGAGTCTCCGCCTTGATTTGCTGCAGTCGCTTCACCAGGAGTTGCGCGCCTTGCAAATTTTTTTCAAAAGCATTCAAACCCTCGTGATACCAACGGGCATACCTCTCACCGGGGTCACCCTTCACAAAGGGAACATGAATATGGATCGTCTTCTTTTGACCGATACGATCAAGCCGCCCTATCCTCTGTTCCAGGAGCTCGGGATTTTCAGGGAGATCAATTAAAACAAGATGACGGGCAAATTGGAAGTTGCGACCTTCACTCCCGATTTCGGAACAGATCAACAGGTCCGCACCATCTTCCTCCGAAAAGTAGGCCGCATTTCGGTCCCGCTGCAATAACGTAAACTCCTCGTGAAACTGCGCAATCTTCATATTGACCCGCTCAAGCAACGCCTCGGTCAGATCTTCAACCAACTCGATCGTTTTCCCGATTAGGAGCACCTTTTGAGACGCGTGTTTCTTTAAAAAACCAACCAACCAGTCCACCTTCACCACAAAAGCATCTTCCCCTTCCAATTCAATGAGATGGGCCTTCCGCTCCGGGAAACCGGTCAATTGCTTCCGCGTATTTCGGAACATCACGCGACCGGTTCCAAATGAGTCCAGTAAATCGCGGATCACCCGGGAACGCGAACTCGGCTCATTTAACCTTGTCAACCCATCGGCAATGCGCGGCGAACGCCCCGCAAACAGCGAAGCGTCGGGCTTGCCTCCGTTTTGGATCATATCGATGGCATCAGCCACCTGTTCATAATATCCGGACTCTTCCAAAAATGCCTCCAAATCACTGTAGCGATGTGGATCAAGAAGCTGGAGTCGGGCAAAGTGACCCTCCGCACCAAGTTGTTGGGGAGTCGCCGTGAGCAAGAGGACCGAGGGAGTTTCAGCAGCAAGCACCTGCACCAGCTCATAGCCTTCACTGGACTCTTCAGGGCTCCACTCCAGGTGATGGGCCTCATCTACAACCAGCAAATCCCAGCCAGCATCGATCACTTGAGGAATGCGCTCGGGATGATCCAAAAGAAAATCCTGTGAACAGAGAATCAATTGATTTTCTTCAAAAGGATTACCTGCGGGAATGGAACGACAACGATCCTCGTCAAAGATTGCAAACAAAAGATTAAATCGCCGAAGGAGTTCGACAAACCACTGGTGAACCAATGCCTCAGGCAGAAGAATGAGCACGCGATCAGCCCGACCTGTTAGATTGAGTCGATGCAGAATCAGACAAGCTTCGATGGTTTTACCCAGCCCAACCTCGTCCGCAAGGAGCACGCGCGGGGACAGCCTTGAACATACCTCTTTCGCAATGGCAATTTGATGAGGGATGAGATCAATCCGCCCACCCAGAAAACCGCGAACCGGAGATTGACGAATTTTCGAGGATCGAAACAAGGACTCGATACGCAGATTGAACGTTCGCAGATCATCAACCTGCCCGCCGACGAGGCGGTCCTCAGGCTTGGAAAAACTGATCGAGTCATCCAACTCACCTTCTTGGAACGCTTGGTCGCCCTCATGATAAACCAAAAGCCCGCCCTCCTCCTCAACCCGATCAATCCGAATCATCTTTCCAGTGTGGATCAAAACCTCATCCCCCACTTTAAAACGCACTCTCAGGATAGGGGCCGAATCGATTGCAAACGTTCTTTTCTCATTCGCCACGGCAAACAAGATGGTTACCCTGTTTCCGCCCGACTCCAACAAAACACCAAGCCCGAGTTCCGGCTCACTGGTGCTGACCCATCGCTGTCCCGCTACAATATTTTCGCGCATCCACCACGATGCATAGCGGGGATGAACGCCGTTTAAAATCGCTAATCAATAAGAAATTAAAAGTCGGTAATCAGCTTGGATGGCCGCCGGAGGATGCTAACCTTGGCAACAAAAATGAAGGAGCTAAAAGACGGGCTCAGATCACTCGTTCGAATCGACTTCCAGGGACATGTTCACAAGCGATTCCGCGGGACAGATGCCGACAAACGATTCGCAAATGAAGTGGCTGTTTTGAAGGCACTTGAGGATCGGGGCGCTCCAAATGTGCCCCGCTTGGTTGGACATGATGCTGAAACTCACACTCTCATCACCACGAACTGCGGCTCCCCGGCCCCCCTCATCACGGAAGAAAAGGCGCGAGCACTTTTTCAGGAACTGGAAGAGAAATACGGGATCAAACATGATGACCCCGAACCTCGCAATGTCACCTACTCCCCCCATCTCGGAAAATTTTGCCTGATCGATTTTGAACTCTCCGAAATTCTTCCAATGCCGTCGAACCTCGAAACCGGCAAGACCAACGTCCTCAGAGCCAGATGGGCCGCTTCCAGCATTAAGGGCCGAAAACACCTCGCAAACGATGACGCGTTACTCGTCCTAACGGTCAACCCTCAATCGACCGACCCACTTCCCAACTCGGGTGAAATCCTCCTCGATCCCTCCCACCTCATGCTCGCTGTTTCCGATGGCATGGGCGGACAGGACGCCGGAGAATTTGCATCCCGGCTTCTCATATCCCGGATTCGCAAGGAAGCCGACGAACTCTACCACCATCTAGGGGCCGAAAATGATGCACAATCCGCCCTCGACGCCCTCCTACGCCAATGCCACCACGACGTCACCGAACTCGCGGAACAAAACGGAAACACTAGGGGAATGGGGGCCACCCTCACCATGGCCTGGATCAGCCATGAGCGTCTTTTCTGGGCGCACATTGGCGATTCCAGACTCTACCTCATCAACGATGAAGGAGTCCAACAACTCACCCAGGACGACTGCCGGGCATGGCACCAGTGGCAACGAGGCGAAATTACGGAATATGCCTATCGCAACCATCCTCGAAAATCTGTCTTAAGCGACGTCCTCGGCGGCAGCCCCCACGAACCCTATCCAAAGACCGGCTCTCTGCCCTTAAAAGACACCCAGCGCCTCATGATTTGCTCGGACGGAATAATGGATGGTCTCTGGGAAAAAAGCATCCTCGAGATGCTCGCCGAGGATCGGCCAGTCTCCGAGATCATGCAAAATCTCTCCAGAAAAGCCATCGAAAACGACGATCGCGATGACACGACTCTAATCGTCGCGGAAATATCCCATATTTAGAGTTGGCACACCAATTGCTTGTTGCATTATGGTTCGTCGTCGGGGTTGGTTTTCTTAGGACCTCGGCGCGATTCAAATCTGGAACGTTAGATTCCAGACAAACAAATCAGACCAATGGCAAAATACCGACTCGATTATATCTGGCTGGACGGCTATACGCCCGTTCCGAATCTTCGCACCAAGTGCTGCATCAAGGAATTTGATGAGTTTCCAACCCTCGAGCAGCTTCCTGAGTGGGGCTTCGATGGTTCCTCAACCCAACAGGCTGACGGCGGTGACTCCGATTGCATCCTGAAGCCCGTGGCAGTCTATCCTGACGGAACTCGTGAGAATGGCGCTCTTGTCATGTGCGAAGTCATGCTTCCAGACGGAAGCCCTCATCCCTCGAATGCCCGCGCGACCATCCTCGACGACGAAAATGCATGGTTTGGTTTCGAACAGGAATACTTCTTCGTAAAAGACGGCAACATTCTAGGTTTCCCCAAGGGTGGTTATCCCGAGCCTCAAGGCGGATACTACTGTGGTGTTGGTTACAAGAATGTGGGTGACATCGGGCGTGCGATCGCAGACGAGCATCTCGACCTCTGCCTCTACGCGGGAATCAATCACGAAGGTATCAACGCTGAAGTGGCCATGGGCCAATGGGAGTTTCAGGTTTTCGGCAAAGGATCAAAGCGCGCCGCCGACCAGATCTGGGTGGCCCGATTCCTTCTCGAGCGCCTCGGCGAAGAGTACGGTGTCGACATCAACTACCACTGCAAGCCTCTCAAAGGCGACTGGAATGGCTCCGGTATGCACTGTAACTTCTCCACCAAGAAAATGCGGGAAGAAGGCGGTAAGGAATACTTCGACAAGCTTATGGCTTCTTTCGAAAAGAACTGCATGGAGCATATCGCCGTCTACGGCCCAGATAATGATCAGCGCCTGACCGGCCTCCACGAGACCCAGTCGATCGACAAGTTCTCATGGGGAATCGCTGACCGCGGAGCTTCGATCCGGGTTCCGCACTCGTTCGCGAAGAACGACTGGAAAGGTTATCTCGAGGACCGTCGCCCGAACTCGCAGGGTGATCCTTACGCCATCGCCAGCCGCGTTCTGAAGACGATCGCCGAAGCTGACGAAGCTTAATTCCTTTCAAGGGACAAATTCCAACGGTCACCGGATTTTTCCGGTGGTCGTTTTTTTGCGGCCGAACCCAATCAGATGAAATTGGTTGCGTGCTCACATCATTAGCACATAAATTACAAATTTGCAGCCAATGTCGAGACAGCACGATATTACAACCAAACACATCATGAATTTTCCTCGCGGGCGCAGCGTCAACGAAATCGTCGAGCAAATGAAGCCCGACTTGAATTCCCCGCCAACCAAAATTCCCGTAAGCGCGAAAACAACCTTGGAGCGGATCAAAAAAAAGGCAGCACATCCCAAATCATAATCTCAAAGAAATCCTGCTAGAAGGCTCGATTCCGGGATTGATTTTCGAATTGTTGACGACGCGATCCTCGTAACCGGCGACCACGTCCTGAAAAGTTACTTTCAAGGACGTGGTGACCAAGAAACCAAAGTCAAAATTCATGGTCAGATATGGCATCGCGCCGGAGATGCCAGACGCTTGGACGGAGATGGCAACCTCAGGCTACTTGGTCGGAACTCGTATAAGTGGAAGCAGTTTTACCAACTTCAAATCGAAGTAGCATCCACATTCTATTCCCGGCGGTTCGATGCACTATTATCGATGGGACACTCTATCTTGAAGAGTTTCAGGAGGTCCATCTTCAGTGGTTTACTATCGATGAGATCGAAGTGATGGAAAAGATTCCCATGGATTCAAGGTGCAACGCGAAGGTTGATTACGGAATGCTCCAGAAGAACCGGGATTAAATCATTTCAGAAGATCCCAGTCCTCTTTGGTTTTTTCACTCTTTTGAAACTCCATTAAAATTTTCCAGTCATTGCCCTCTTTGACCAAGAGCGCTTCCATTTCGATGTAGGCAACTATCTCCTGACCTCCCTTTGGTTGACTTGCGTAACGAAACATCCCCGTCTCGTGAGCTGTAGTATTATCGCCCCAGCGTTGTCCAAAACGGAAGTCGACACTCGCCTTCATTTTGCCCGACTTTGTGTCGTCGAACTCTTTTTCCCACTTCTTCAGGGCAGAAGCCAACGGGTAACTCTTTTGTTTCTTCCCCGAAACCAGGACTCCGGCGGGATGACAGGTGGCAACATATCCTGCAAAATCGCCATCACCAACCGCCCTCGAAACTTTCGCCCAATAGGAATCAAGCTCCTTCAACCGATCGGCTTCCCGGCCCAGTTCTTTGATCTTAAGCCCACGCCAAACAACCTTGCCCAGCTTTGATTTATGCACCTGGAGGCCAAAGTATCCGGATTGAAATCTGCCATCGCCCTTCCAATGAGCTGCCGGAACTCCATTAAGCCACGTCTTCACCGTCTCTCCCCTCGCCATCACCGTCACCCGGTTCCAGCCCTCTTTATTCAGGGAGTCTCGTACTTCCGCGTGCTCTTCCAACCAAAGAGGATACCAGTAGCCGCCACAGCTTTGACCATAAACCCCACCGGACCAGCCACGGTCATTTTTAACCCCCTCCATCTCGACCTGAGGCCCGAAAACGGCTCTCCCCTTTTCGCTCTTCGCACGAAACATGACCCCCGAGTTTAGATCTTCCTCCCATCGCATCTCGCAAGTAAAAATGAAGTCGCTGTAATCGGATCTCTTAGTACAGAGATAGGTGCTGGCCTCTCCTGAAACACAAGTCCCGATCACCATTCCGTTCCGATACTCGAAGGTCGACTTCCCGCCTTTGAGCTCCCAATTAGAAAGATCCTTGCCATTCAGCAAAGAGACAAAGCCATTCTCAAGCGCAGGCTCCTCGTCGGTATTGAGCAACATTTCGCCGGGCGCCGGAGCGTTCTCCTGCTTGCGGTATTTTGTGAACCATTTCTTCTGGGAAGGATCCAATTTACCGGCGAAACCCTGCGCACAGGCTGCAACCAAAACGATAAAAACAAATTCTCTCAAGTTCACGCAGAGAGACGTATCAGAGCTGGAGTGCTACTACCAGCGTTCAGCAACAACCCGAAGGTATCTGATTTCGGCGGAGCCAATATCATCCACCAAACAGACCAGGAATTCTTCGATACCATCGTCACGCACCACCCGATCCACCTCCTCGATTTCTCCGGGGCCGAGTTCGATCCAAGTGTGCATATCAGCCGACCCTTCAAATCTGAGTCGGGCATCAACTGCAGCAGTCGCGATCCGACAACGAAGCCCCAGATGCTTGTTGCCGTCATCTCCATCGATCAATTCAGGGCGTGGATCTCCTTCGTGATCGTCCGACGAATCAGCAGGGTCTGTCCCCACACAATATTCCCAAAAGCGGCGGTGATCCGCCAAGCCAACCTCGCGGCCCGCCCAGTCGTTCCAGAAATCGAACAGGTCCCCGTTGGTATTGGGATGATCCGGATCGACCTCAATGAGCCTTGCCTTGGCGAAGTGGCCCAAATTTGAATTCAGACAAACCAACCAGCGACCACCCGAAATTGGACCCAGATCGTAGTCATGCTCGACCCACATTCCAGCCCCGGTGGTGTCTGATGGTGGAAACAATTCTATTTCCTCGTTGGATCCGGCCCGGACAAATCTTGGCTGGAGAAAGAAAGAAGGTCCCCGTGGACGAACTTCCCCCCAATCAACAGACCAATCATCTCGAACTGCCAAATTCTCAGGGACAAAGAGCCTTGCCGAGGCCGTCCATCGTCCGATCAATTCGTCCTTTCCAAGTGCAAGTTCGGTATTGTGCGTTGGAGTCGGATCGTCCGGCTCTATTTCAACGGTAAGGTATCCGATGAAAGGATCCACCAATGAGTTCCCCTGAAGGTCCCTTACCAATTCCGGCTCGCTCAGGAGAAGGCGATAGCGGCCCCGATCTTCGTCATTCCACGATCCGCCCGGAGGCTCCATACGATAGGTGGCGATCGCCCCGACAGCCATATCCGCCGTGAAACTCAGACTCGTCCGTTCCAGCTCCACCACATCGCCCTGACGATTCATCACCGAAAGCACCTGCGCTTCAATTCCATCAAAAGCCAATTCCCCGTCATCAAAGAACTCCATCGTAAATTCCAATGGATCATCACTCGTCTCTGTCACCGAAGCTCCTCTAATCGTAACTTTCGGTGGGGCAAAATCTCCCTGGGGATCAGAAACAGAAATAAGGGCACGACCAATCACTTCCTTTAAAGAGGTTAGCTGATATCGATAATCGCCGGGGAAAAACATTCCCAGCCCAATCTGATGCTCGATGACCATGGGAGCCAAAATCCGGATCCTTGGGTCAATCCATGCCGTCATTTCAGACTCTACAAGATTCTCCCGACGGCTCACTTCACCCCAGTCAACGTGGTCGACATATTGGCCGAAGGTCATTCTGATATGGGCGGCGAAATTTGGATACAACCCCCGGGTTGGAAGCCGCACAATGTCAATTTCCACTTCCGATGGCAGTCCCTTCAAAAGGTCGCTATTGCCATCAGCACCACTCACGGAAAATTGATCCCACCCGAGGGTTTCGCGGCCTGTTTTCAGAGTCACGGAATAGTCGCCCGCTCCAAACATCCCAAGTTCGACCTGATGAGTGTAGGTTGTCACGACTTGGGGCACAAAATCACTTATTCGATACCCCTCGACCTCCACACAAAAGCCACCGTTTGCAGTTTGGGTGACCTCCCCCCAATTGACTTCCAAGGGAAAAGGAAACTTGACCGCAAAGGTTGCAACAGCCAATTCGGAAACCTCTCCTCCCGGAACTCCGGGCGTCGGGAACGTTTCCACTGTGACTTCGCCAGCCATCGCTTGCACAAGCTCCTTTTCCTCTTCGATGGCAACATCAAACTTCCCAGCGAGCGTCATCCCGAAGGAGGTGCCGTCGCTCTTGAAAACCTCACCACCAGCCAGCATCACGGTATATTCACCATTGTGCTCCTCGGACCAGCCCCCTTCTGGAGCCGCCATTTCATACAGCACGGCATGAAGAGTCGTCACCGGAATTTCCCCATCAGGACCAGGATGGGGAAACAAGTTGTTGAATTCCACAAAGGAAACTTGAGAATAAAAACCTTTCGCGTTGGTCACCCAAAGATCACCATCATCAAAGCTTTGGGTGGAAACACCCCCCTGACTCCGGTAGGAAACGACAATTCTCAAAGGAGAATCCCCAGTTACGCTGACATCGGCAACATCAGCCGCAACATCATCCCAATCGATTGGCTCATCGCCCAGTGCAGACAAAACTGAAAGACAGAGGAGCATCGAGATGAGCGTTTTAATTGTTCGTTTCATGAGCCCTTACTCCTTACGTTAACAGGGCCTATCTTCCGAAACAACGGCAAACTGAGCTATCAAGCCTCCAAATCGGAAGACAGCAGCCGTTTCACGGTGGCTTGAACAGTTACGTGGAAATGCCATTCGCCCGCGAACTCCCGGATCGCGAGCATCTCCAATCTCGCCAAAAGATAGATCTCGGTCTCGTGGCTGGAAAAATCCTTTATGGGCACCCATGAATCCCGGGCAGCAAAGTGCTGTCTTAGAGTCTCCAGATCACCTGCCACTTCATCGCTTGATGGGATCATCGCTTTCCATTCATCACCTATCCGTCCAATCCACCCCGGACCTACCAATATCAAGGCGCAGAGCCCCTGTCCGATTTGTCCATACTCCTGATTGCTCATCCGGGCCAAGCGCATTCCGGGCTTTCTTTCAGCCTTCTGGGCAATGCGCGCCCAATCCTGGGGACCATGTTTTTTAAGATAGCGATGTCCGAGCAAAAATACTGCGAGCGCTACTAAAGTGGAAAAAATAAGGATTGGCAGGGTCAAAACACGGTGACCGGCGAAAAGACTCGCGATCACCCAAGCAAACAAGAAGACAACCAGAAAAACTGCCGAGGAGCCAAGCGCCCATAAAAGGATCCGTGCAAGGCAACGTTGGTTGTGACGCCGGATCAACTTCGACGTTATGATCACAGGGAAAATCGACATGACTTCAAAAAAAGAACGGATTAAAGCCGTCGCTTTTTAGTCTCTCCACGGAGAAAGGATCTTCAACAGGGCATAACGGAATTGTACCCTGGACTCGAAAGGAGCGAAAACCTTCAAAGTTTTGCCGGTTGGCGAAAAATCAATCTCGGATGAGCGACCCCAAAGATCCCCATCGACCTCAACCGGCACTTCTTCCCCGCTGGTGACCTTGAGGGCTGCTGCCTGAAGGTATTCCACTGAATCGCCATGCGAATGAGGGTCAATCCCCCCCTTTACCAACCCCCTGAGCGAATCCTTCAAAAATTGGTAACCGGCTTCTTTGAAGACCACCACGTCCAACAGGCTATCCGAGTTTGAGGCATTCTTAAAAAGAGGAAACTGGCCGCCATAAAGCGAACCGTTACCCACCAACATCGCAACCCCTTCGACCTCGCGTCCATCGGAACAAGTCACGGTAAACCCAGGAGGCTTGGCACGGAGAACTTTCGTAGCAGCGAAGAGATAGGCTAACGGCCCCAACCGTTTTTTGCTCTCCCATGTCGTTTCCTCAATCACCTGGGCATCGAAACCAACTCCGGCCATTTGCACGAAAGGCGACCCGTTCATCGCAAATAGATCCACCTCCCGACTATGGCCACTTTCAATCACCTCCATGGCATTTTCAAGCTTGTCATATGGGATTCCCATCTCACGGGCAAAGACATTCATCGTTCCGGTCGGAAAGACGCCAAGAGCCGTTTTGGATCCCGCCAAGCCTTCAACAACCGCATTCAGAGTTCCGTCACCACCGGCCGCAATTACTAGTTCCTCACCATCGCGGACGAACTTACGGGACAAATCGATGGCCTCTTCCCGGCTCCGCGTGCCGTAAATCGTGAAGCGGGTCGCATTCTCCATGATGAATTTCAAGGCACGTCGCCCCTTCTCGCTCTTGGCTTTGGGGTTCAAGATAAGAGGATATCTAGGAGGAAATTCACTCATGATTCATGTGCGGGAACAGGAAACCCCATCTTGTCCATTTGGTCGAGAACCAAGGAAACCGGCAGTCCAATGATATTCTGATAATCGCCTTCGAATCTCTCGATGATGAGCTCACGGTGCTCCTGAGCGGCATATCCACCAGCTTTGTCGAGAACATAGACCTTCGAAAGGTAATCTTCGATATCGAGCTCACGCAAATCCCTGAATTTCACAAAGGAAGTGCTCACAAACTCAGACCGCTGGTCTCCGCACGACAAAACAACTCCGGTGAGCACCTCGTGAACACGGCCGCTGAAATCCCGTAAATTTTGAGCTGCTTCTTCAAGATCCAGTGGCTTACCATAAATCCTTCCATCAAGCGCCACCACCGTATCCGCTCCGATTACCATTGCTTCCGGCCTCGCCAATGAAACCGCCATGCACTTGAGCCGTGCGTTGGTGACAGCCAAATCCTTGGGGGCGCAATGATCACCGGACAATTCTTCTACGTCGGGAGAAACAATTTGAAACGAAAGCCCTGCCTCGCTGAGGAGCTCGCGCCTTCGTGGTGAACCAGACGCAAGAATTAGTTCCCAGTTAGTCGATCCCTCGGTTAAGCCAATCACATCGATGCCCCGGAGCCCCGGGTGAAAAAATTATGGTGCGCGCGAGAGGAATCGAACCTCCACGGGGTTGCCCCCACATGAACCTGAATCATGCGCGTCTACCAATTCCGCCACGCGCGCAACGGCGGAAAGAAATCACCCCCTCCCTAAATTGGCAATCAAATTTCATGAAGGAAATGACTCTCTTTTGGTGAATGGTTTGGAATTTTCCACCCCTTGGTGTCTCTTAGGTCCACATGAAAGTTCTCATCACTGCCGGCCCAACCGTGGAGCCCATAGATCCGGTCCGCTATCTCACCAATCGCTCCTCCGGAAAAATGGGTTATGCGCTCGCAGCAGCGGCGGCAAAGCGCGGGCATTCCGTTCTTCTCATCTCCGGCCCAACCACTCTCGAAATCCCGGAAGGAGTAGACTACCTCCCGATCGAAAGCGCCGCCAACATGTATCAAGCAGTGGAGTCTCAAATTGACCGACACGATCTCGCTATTTTTGCCGCCGCCGTCGCCGATTACACACCTGCTGAAATTGCAGAACAAAAGCTCAAGAAGCTTGGTGCTGAAATGACCCTCACCCTCAAGCGTACCAGGGATATTCTTGGTTCGGCGCGAAAAGTCATGGGCTTCAAGGGCACCTTGGTTGGCTTCGCTGCCGAAACCGAGAATGTCGTCGACAACGCTCGCGGAAAATGTCTACGAAAGGATTGTGACCTCGTCATTGCAAACGACGTTTCGCGTCGAAATATCGGCTTCGACTCCTCTGAAAACGAAGTCACCCTCGTCTATCCCGATCGCTCGGAACCCCTGCCTCAAGATAGTAAGGAGCATCTGGCTTTTCACCTGATCGAGATTTTCGAGGGCATCCATTCCCAGCCTTCGGGGAATCTTGACACCCATGTTTGATTATAGTCCCTGGAGACCATGGTTCCATTACTCTATCCTATGTGAAAATTTGCCCTACTCTGCTTCATCCTCGCCCTATTCTCCCTTGTAGGCACATTTTAAAGGGCAATCGGGACACCAGTAAAAGGAGATGGTCCCAAAAGTGAATAAGGAACAACTTAAAAATATTTTCCCTCCACCCACGAAGCACCAACCGAGGAAATAACTATTGCAGTCTGTCTGGCTTGACGATGAGAACGAAACGCCGACCTAGATCGTCGTCCCATCCATATTTGCACGACCAGACCTCACTCGGTCGAGGCAAATTCATTATTAATACATAAAAAAGCTTCTTTGAAATTACATATCACCATGAATGCAATTTCAAAAAAAAGGAATGATGTTCGAAGTTATTCACGCCGAACACAACCAGCTGGTGCAGTTTTTCGGAGTTCCTCTTTATCAGCATTTTTCTACGGTTTCGATTTCCCCCCACAATTTCATTTCTGGTGTTCCATCGAAACAAGCCTGAAAACCGCGGACAAAAATGATCCAACGGTCTTTGATGATATTAACGACACTGGGAGTTTTCTTTATTCCGGAAAATGGTGAGTGCCCATCGCGATCGGGACAGGCTCCCAAACTTTCCGTTCTACTTGATCGTGTCCTCCGGCAGCGCTTAGCTCCACCAACCCATTAACACCCCCCATGCCGCTCCATCCGAGTATTCCCTGCACAGCACTCACCATTCGGAAGACGAACTAATCCGCCGCAACAATCTAAATGCTGAATCAAATATCAAAGGGATAGGGCTTCTTTATTTTCTAGGAGGAATCCTCACCCTCGTCAGCCTTCTTACAACGAATAGGAAGGCCAGCCGACTTTCCCCGGGATCAGTTGAACACACCGGATACCTGATCGGAACCGCACTCGTTTCACTTACCTTTTTAATAGTTAGCGACGGACTCAGAGAGCTGAACACCTTAGCACGAATTATTACAGGGATCCTCAGCGCATTCGCTCTTTTGGGGTTTCCGATAGGGACCGTCATCAGCATCTTCTTCTTTTAAAAAAGGACGGTTCGTCACAATTGCAGGCTACAAGGAGGTCATCGCAAGGACTCCGCACATCAAATGGAAAACATCCGCTGTTGTATGGATTTTTCAGCCTTCTCATCATCTTCTTTGTATTCGTCTTAATGCGCCTGCACTAAAGCATCTGACAAAATCATCGCTTCTCACTCCGATTTCGTCATTCTCTTTCAGTGACCGAACTCGAAACAGCCGTCCACGCCGCCAAGAAAGCGGGCAAACTCCTCCATGCTAATTTTCACGGACCCAAGCATGTTGATGAAGCCCTCCATCACGACCTTAAACTCGCTCTCGACAAGGATTCCCAGGATCTAATCACCGGGATCATTCTCGACCGGCACCCCGGACACGCCATCTACGGTGAGGAAGGATTGGCCGGCGATCAATCTTCCACCCATCAGTGGATCGTCGACCCCATCGATGGCACCGTCAACTTTTTCTACGGAATTCCGCATTTCTGCATTTCCATCGCCAAACGAGTCGACGGAGAGCTCGTTTTGGGTGTCATTTACGATCCCATGGTCAACGAGCTTTGGACGATAGAAAAAGGGGGGCAACCTCTGCTAAATGGCAATCCGGTCACCGTGAGCAACCGCGAAAAACTGGAAGAATCCATTCTCTTCGTTGGCTGCGGCAAGGATGAAGAAGCACTCGCCACCGGCCTCACCCGCTTCAAGAAAGGGTCTCTCAAAGCACGTAAAATGCGCATGATGGGATCGGCAGCTCTTGGAATGGCCTACATCGCCTGCGGGCGGCTTGATGCTTACATCGAGTCACGCATCTCGCTTTGGGACATTGCAGCCGGCCAGTTGATGATTGAAGCGACAGGCGGAATCGTCAACCTCGTTCCTCACGAGAATAATTCTGATGTATACTCGATCGTTGCAAGCAACGGAAAAATCCCTATCGAAGAAATCCTATGATTCGCTCAGGCATTGGATACGACGTCCATCAATTTGCAGAGGGCCGCCCGTTGATTTTGGGTGGCGTCGAAATCCCACACACCCATGGGCTTGACGGACACTCGGATGCCGACGTCCTTAGTCATGCCATTGCCGATGCCATACTAGGTGCACTCGGTCTCCCCGATATTGGTTACTATTTCCCGCCGGGCGACGATTCCTGCAAAGACATCTGCTCGCTACGCATCCTCGAAAAATGCGCATCCTTGTGCGAGGAATACGATTACAAATTGATGAATGTCGATTCTGCCTTGGTTGCCGAAGCCCCCAGAGTCCTGCCCCATGCTCCCGCGATAAAAGAAAATATCGCCAAGTCACTGGGACTGACGCCTGCTGAAATTGGGATTAAAGCGACAACCAACGAGACGATGGGATTCGTTGGGCGCCGCGAAGGGATGGCGGCATTTGCCACTGCCTTGGTTGTAAAAAATGACTTCCTGAAATAGACGACTCAGTTAGAGGGCAAGATCATAGCTACGACCGATCTTTCCCTCCCGCCAATCCATGAAGGCACGGTTGGCAACAGCAACTCCCCCGACCGTAGGATAATTTCCGGTGAAATACCAATCACCGAAATCCTCGGCAATAATCGACTTGTGAAGGTTTTCTACAGTCTGGTAGATCACCTCCACCTCACCATGCCAGTCAATATCTTCTGGATATACAATCTGCGCAATCTCTGCAGAAATTTCCTCGTCGGTGAAACCTGAATAGAGTTTTTGAACGGCATTGATTCGCTCCTCGCTGGGCTTTTCCATCTCCGCTTTACAGTCTTGATAGACCTCCTCAATGAGGGCAGCGTTCCCGGAACGCTTGATCAAATTGATCGTTGCCTGAAACGCGATAAATTTTCCCATTTCCGACATATCGATACCGTAGCAATCCGGATATCGAATCTGCGGCGCAGTCGAGCAAATCACAATTTTACGTGGCTTCGTCCGGGCTAATATTTTGAGAATCGACTGTTTCAAAGTTGTTCCCCGAACGATTGAATCATCAAGCACAACGAGGTTTCCTCCCTCGGGAACGATCCCGTAAGTGATGTCGTAGACGTGCGAAACCAGCTGATTACGGCCGCTTTCCTGGGAAATAAAGGTTCGCAACTTGATGTCTTTATGTGCGATTTTTTCACCCACAGGCCAGTTTCGCATGACAAGCTCATCAAGCTTTTCCTCGTCCAGTTCGCCTGCCTTCAAGGCGCTCAACATATCGGCATGCACCATTTTACGACGATAAAATCGCAAGCCATCCATCAAACCGTAGTAAGCGGTCTCAGCGGTATTTGGGACAAACGAGAAAACTGAATTCTTAAAATCATGATCGATGGACTCGACAATCTGCTCCACCAGCGCAGAGCCCATCGCTTTGCGTTCACGATAAATCTCAGGATCATTTCCACGTGAGAAATAAATCCGCTCGAAGGAACAAGGCTGGGGTTTGATCTGATCCGCAAACCGCTCGGACTGATAATCACCATTATTCTTGACCGTCATCACCGTCCCCGGGGTCAGCTCAGTAACTTCCTCCTGTTCGGCCTCAAAAACCGTCATGAGAGGCACCCGCTCGCTGGCAAACGCAATAACTTCATCTGTTTCGTAATAATAACAGGGTCGAATCCCGCGGGGATCCCTCATCACAAATAAGTCACCATTCCCTACGACTCCCGAAATACAATATCCGCCATCCCAGCCCTTCGCCGATTCAGCGACGATGTGAGCGAGATTGAGCCTCGCGGAAATTTTTTCGGCCGTATGATATCCGGGGATTCCCTCGGCTCTGAGCTCGTGATAAATGTCAGTATGAGCTTCATCGAGATGGAATCCAATCTCCTCAAGCACAGTTTGGGTATCTGTTCCAAAAACCGGATGCTGCCCCCGATCCATCATGCGCTCGTTCAGCTCATTAGTATTCGTCATATTGAAGTTGCCCATCACCATCAGGGTCCGGGTGGGCCAGTTGCTGCGTCGCAGGTAAGGGTGGCATGATCCATTGTCGAACTGCCCAGACGTACCGTAACGCAGATGCCCCATGTAAACATCCCCCGCAAAGTCAAAGCACCGTCGAAGATCCTCCGGATTATTCTCGTCAAGCTCTCCTTTCCGGTGCTTTTTACTCAAGCTCTTCAGTTCGGATCGAAAAAGCTTTGCGAGTGAGTCCTTCTTCGAATCCCGACGCCGAAAAATGTAAGGTTGTCCGGCCGGCATCCCAATCTTCGCGCAACCAATCCCAACCCCATCCTGGCCGCGATTGTGCTGCTTTTCCATGAGAAGAAAGAGCTTATTAAAGCCCCAAAGAGCGGAGCCATACTTATCCTGATAGAAGGCCAACGGTTTTTTGAGGCGAACCACGGCAATGCCGCATTCGTGGGTGAGACGGTCACTCATGATTTATTCGGGGCTAGGGCTAGGATTTCACCTCAACGGTGACACCATCACCTGAACGGATCTTGCCAAGGACCTGACCTCCCGGACCGGCGGAACAGGCCGCGTCGGCACTGTCAGGACTCACGATGGCCACCCACCCGATTCCCATGTTGAAGGCGTTGAATCGATCCTCCGGATCTGTGTGAGCGAGCAATTTCTGCACCGGCTCGTTCTCCCAAAATGGGATCGTGAGATCGGCACCCATTCCACGAAAGAGACGCTCAAGATTTTCAGGAAGTCCGCCGCCCGTGATATGAGCGAAGGCTTTGGCCCGGAGACCATCACCCTTAAAAACGTTGGTTACGTCGTGGTAAAGTCGTGTGGGGGCGAGCATCGACTTGATCTCGTCCTCGCTAAACTCAGAACCGTGTTCCGCAAGAATCCTGCGGCAAAGGCTCCAGCCGTTTGCATGAAAACCATCGGACGCGTAGCCGATTAAAACATCACCTTCTTGAATCGTTTCAGGTTGGATCAAATCCTCTTTCTCAACCGCTCCGATACAAAATCCCGAAAGTTCCACCACATCGGGAGGAACAAGGCCG
Source organism: Verrucomicrobiota bacterium (assembly GCA_030835305.1). Taxonomy (GTDB): domain Bacteria; phylum Verrucomicrobiota; class Verrucomicrobiia; order Verrucomicrobiales; family Akkermansiaceae; genus SW10. The sequence continues at coordinate 40,288 of JAURPJ010000110.1, forward strand.
GGCATTTCAGCAGTCTCTCCGCCGGCCAAAATACAACCACAGTCTTCGAGGTAGTCACACATCCCTGAGATTAATCGCTTGATGCGTTCGGGATGAAGCTTCTCGATCCCGATATAATCAAGGAAGAGCAGCGGGTCTCCACCAGTCGTGATGATATCGTTCACACTCATCGCAACCAGATCTTTCCCGGCCTCGGCTTCCATCCCGTATTCGAGAAGAAGCTCCAACTTGGTTCCAACTCCGTCGCATCCCGTTACAATAACCGGATTATTATAACCACTCAGGTCAAATGCCGCAGCGAAAAGACCAAAAGAGTTATAAAGCTGACGTTGCTTTTGAGTGCGGAAGACATCCGCCTTTATTTCGTTGACCAAAGCCGCAGCGGCCCGAGTATCAACTCCTGCTTCTTGGTAAGTAACCTGTTTACCCATGCGCTAGTCCCCTTGTAATCTCCCCATCTCAATCGTCACGCCTTTTTCCTCGTCATTTCACCGATCCGTTGGGAATTTTAAAGAAAACACGCCGTCTGGCGTATTAAACTGAAGATGAAAATCTTGATTTTATCAATAGCCCTGGCCCTCTGTGCTACTGCGGAGCCCGCTTGGCTGGAAGACGTCAATATCCCGCAAAAGAGTGCTCTCAGGGAGATCTCACCCACCAACCTCGCCTACTCGATGACTTGGGATGGTCGGGTCAAAGCCGGTAGCTTCAATATTCTGTTTGGAGAAAAAGATACCCGCTACCCCAAGCATTTTCTTGTCAGAGCTTATGGAGGAAGCACTGGGTGGGCGCATGCGCTCTTTCCATACAAATTCAACTATACCAGCTTCCTTAATCCCAAAACCTTTCGTCCCATCATGTTTGTGGGGACCGAAAAGGAACGCACGAAGCTGGACACGTTGAGCTACCGCTTCAATTCCAAAGGAGTTACCGGAACCCAGAAAAAGACCCGGGACGGCAAAGTGGAAAGCGATGCATCCTCTTTTCCCTATCCCTACTCCCTTGATCTTTTTAGTGGGCTCCTTCAAATCCGGAGCATGCCACTCAACGACGGCGATGAAGTGGTCATGCCATTTCATCCAATTGCCAACCCCTATCTCGCCAGGATTCAAGTAATAGGACGAGAAATTCACATGGGGCGGAGATGCATCAAGCTCAACGTGGGCCTCCAGAAAATCGACCACGACATGTCCCTGAAGCACTACAAAAAACTCAAGGCCGCGACAGTCTGGCTATCTGATGACGAGTGGCGGGTCCCTGTCGAAATCAACGCCAAGGTCTTTGTGGGACACGTGAGAGTCTTCCTGACCAAACACGAAAATCTCTAGCCGTAAAACTTGATCAGGCGGATAGACCCTACTTGTCAGTGACCGCTCCCTCGCTCGCGCTGGTTACCAACTTGGCATATTTCGCCAGCACTCCACGGGTGTAGCGCGGCTCGGGCTGCACCCATTTCGAGCGACGGGATTCGAGGTCGGCGTCAGTAAATATTTCGTTATTTTCGGCATCAATAGTGATAGTGTCGCCTTCTTCGAGAAGACCGATGGGACCGCCTTCGAATGCTTCCGGGGTTATATGGCCAACCACGAATCCGTGACTACCTCCTGAAAATCGCCCATCGGTGATCAGGGCGACCTTGTCTCCAAGACCGCGCCCCATAACCGCGGCGGTTGGTCCAAGCATTTCGCGCATGCCCGGTCCGCCTTTTGGACCTTCGCGACGAATCACAATAACATCGCCGGCCTCGATCTTTCCGCTCAAAATAGCTCCCATGCCTTCTTCCTCGGACTCGAAGACGCGGGCACGACCCGTGAAGGAAAGTCCTTCTTTGCCCGAAATTTTAGCAACCGAACCAGCGGGGGCAAGGTTGCCGTAAAGAATCCGCAGGTGGCTGTCTTTTTTGACCGGGTTATCGATAGAGCGGACAACATCTTGTCCCTCCGGAAACTCAAGCGGTGAATTGGCGAGGTTCTCTGCGACGGTTTTGCCCGTCACCGTCAGGCAATCCCCGTGCAAAAGCCCTTCCTTGAGAAGCAACTTCATCAAAGGGATCAATCCTCCGATTTTCACCATCTCGCTCATGACGTATTTGCCACTCGGCTTGAGGTCGGCCAATACCGGAACACGCTTTCCGATCTCAGTAAAATCATCAATCGAAAGCTCAACATCGGCCGCATGAGCCATCGCAAGAAGATGAAGTACGGCGTTGGTCGAACCTCCCAGCGTAATCACCACTGTAATGGCATTTTCAAACGCTTTGCGGGTCATAATGTCGCGCGGCTTGATCCCCTTCTCGAGCAGATGCAGCACCGCCGCGCCAGCATCAAATGAATCCCGCTTTTTGTCGTCACTGATGGCCGCTTGGGCCGAACTATTGGGAAGGCTCATTCCGAGCGCCTCAATCGCACTCGCCATGGTGTTGGCTGTATACATCCCACCACAGGATCCCGGACCGGGAATCGCTTTCTCCTCAACCTCCTGGAGCTCCTCGTCAGAGTATTCACCGCTAGCGTGCTTTCCAACCGCTTCAAAAACCGAGACGATATCTAGTTCTTTCTCCTCACCCTTCAACTTCGCACATCCCGGCAAGATCGTTCCGCCGTAGACAAAAACGGAAGGCCGGTTCATCCGCGCCATCGCAATAATGCAAGCCGGCATATTCTTATCACAACCACCGATCGCGACATAGCCGTCCATTCCTTCACAGCCCACCACCGTTTCAATCGAATCGGCAATCACCTCCCGACTCACGAGTGAATATTTCATACCCTCGGTCCCCATCGAGATTCCGTCGGAAATTGTGATCGTATTGAAAATGACAGATTTTCCGCCTGCCGCGTTGATGCCATTGGCCGACTCGGTGGCGAGGCCATCAATATGAAAATTACAGGGCGTTACCTGACTCCAGGTCGAGGCAACCCCGATTTTAGGTTTCTCAAAATCGTCTTTTTCAAAACCCACCGGATAGAGCATTGCCCGGCTGGGGGCACGATCCGGGCCATCAAGTACCTTGGAGGAAAACTCGCGCATATTTGGAGTGTCACACATGTTGCAGGGACTTTTCCCCTCCACGCCAAAAACTGCAAGCCTGATCGGCACAGAGGGGCCGCCTTTCCCAAACAGCTCTCCTTGCCCGGCCAATGTCAGCGATGCCGGACGAATTTGGAAGGCAGGCTCTTGCTTTCGTTGCAATCCTACGCTACCGCTACGCCGACATGCCAAGCCGAGTTCTGGTTTCCGACCCTATTTCCGAAAAAGGTGTTGAGCTTCTCAATGCCCATCCCGATATCACTGCTGACTTCAAAATCGGCCTCCCTCCTGAAGAACTTCTCTCCATTATTGGGGAATACGACGCTCTTATCGTAAGGTCCCAGACCAAAGTCACCGCAGAGGTATTTGCGGCAGCAACCAAGCTAAAGGCCGTCGGTCGTGCCGGGGTTGGAGTCGACAACATCGATCGTGAGGCCGCCAACTCCCACGGAGTGATCGTGATGAACACTCCCACCGGCAACACCATTTCCACCGCCGAGCACGCCTTCACTTTGATGTGTGCCACGGCTCGAAATATCGCCCTCGGTCACGCCGGAGTCATCGCCGGAGATTTCAAAACCGCCCGCAAAGCCTATCAGGGCATCGAGCTGAATGGCAAAACTCTTGCCATTATCGGCATGGGCCGGATTGGCTCGGAGTTCGCCAAACGAGCTCAGGCCTTCAACATGAAGATTGTCGCATACGATCCCTTCCTCACCCAATCACGTGCCGACGAAATGAAGGTCAAACTTGCGGGCACTCCCGACGAAGCGCTCGCTGGAGCCGACGTTGTCACGCTGCACGTTCCGATGACCGAAGACACCCGGCATATTCTCAATACCGAACGCCTCTCGCTGATGAATCAGGGAGCGATTGTCATCAACTGCGCCCGCGGTGGCCTCATCGACGAGGTCGCCCTCAAAGCAGCCATCGACACCGGCCATATTGCAGGCTGCGGACTAGATGTTTTTGAGGAGGAACCTCCTTCCGCCGATCATCCCCTATTCTCCCTCGACAAACACATTAGCTTCACCCCTCACCTCGGAGCATCGACCAACGAAGCTCAGGAAAACGTCGGGATTCAGGTCGCCGAACAAATCCGCGACTTCTGCGCGACCGGAGAGATCCGCAACGCCATCAACATGCCGTCGATGGATGCCGCCGCGTTGAACGAACTCGGCTGCTACATCGACATCGCAAACGGCCTCGGCAAAATCCTCGCCAAGATTGGCCCCGACAACCCAGACTCCCTCCGGGTCTCTTATCACGGTCCCATTTCGAAAAAGGACACCGCTCTCATCTCTCGAAGCGTTCTCACCAGCTTTCTTGAAGCAGCTCGCTGTGACGGACAAGTCAACATCGTCAACGCCCCAGCCGTCGCCAAGGAGATGGGGCTCGACACCATCGAATCCACAATCAACGCCGCCACCGAATTCAGCGAGCTGATCGTCGCCGAACTCAAAAAAGGAGAGATCCGCTATCGGGTCTCGGGAACCGTCATCGGCAAATCGCCCCGCATCGTCGAAATCGACAAGCTCTACGTCGACATCAACACCAAGGGTCATTTCCTCGTCGTCAAAAATGATGATCGGCCCGGCATGGTTGGTGTCATCGGGACCGAACTCGGAAATGCCAAGGCCAACATTGCCAACCTCTCACTCGCCCGGAACAGCTCGGGAGGCAGTGCACTCACTGTGATTGAACTGGATGCCCCGCTCGAACCATCCGTCATGACGACGATTCGGGAGACTGAAGGCGTTATCTACGCGACCGGCGTGACACTTTAGGTCAAAAGCAAATCACCGCCCGTCCAGAATCGGCGCGAGCTTCTGCACCGTTTCCGGCGGCCACGCACTCTTCGGGGTAAAAATGGCGGCATCGAGCGATTGATGCTCGGGCCAATCCGGCTCCGCGGGGATTTTGGAAATGGCCCGCTTGATGATTTGTGCGCTCATTTTGGCATTGGCTGCCAAATGCTCCACGACCGAGCTAGCCTCGACAGACTCCTCACCTTCCCTCCAACAATCGTAATCCGTGACCATTCCCAGAGTGGCCAGCGCGATCTCGGCTTCTCGTGCCAATTTGGCCTCCGGAAGATTCGTCATCCCAATGATATCGAAGCCGAAATGTCGGTAGTAGTGCGACTCCGACTTGGTTGAAAATGCCGGCCCATCCATGCAAACATACGTTCCACCATTGTGGATCCCAGCGCCTTCGGCCCGTCCCGCTTCAGCCAAAATCGCGCGTAACCCCGAGCTGATCGGCTCCGCAAATCCAACGTGAGCGACAATGCCCTCACCAAAGAAAGTGTGATTGGCCCGTTGGCTGGTGCGGTCAAAATATTGATCGGGAAGTACCACCGAGCGAGGCGGATACTCCTCCTTCAGACTGCCTACGGCAGTCGCACAAATCACCCAGCGAATTCCAAGTGACCGAAGAGCCCAAAAGTTTGCGCGGTGATTCACCTCGGTCGGAAGAATCGTGTGATTTTGGCCATGCCGGGAAAGAAACCAGATTTGCCGACCTTCGTAAGTGCCGCCGACCAAATCGTCCGACGGATCGCCAAACGGCGTTTTTACTTGGCATTTTTCTACATTCTCCAGTCCGTCGAATCCGGACACTCCACTCCCGCCAATGATTCCAATTGCTGCACTCATCCTTTGCTATTCTTGTTTGAAAAATACTCGGTGACCAAAATCAAGATAATGCCCAGAGCGACCGCACCCAGTTGAAGCCATGCCCCACCGGTCGACAGATCAGGAACATGCCAGTTCTCGTAACCGACAATCTTATCTTCAGGGCCGTCCTTTTTTTCGATGGTTTCCAAAACCTTGTCCTTCCATGGCCAAATGATAACGAGAGATCCGGCAACAAACCCGGTGATCGTCCCAATCGCACGGTCGTGATGTTCTCGGAACAACCAGCTCAAAAACCTCGAGAGAACCAGAAGCCCGACCAACGCCCCGATTCCTACTGGGAGGATGACTGAAAACACGACGCTGAAATCTCCCGAAGTCAGCGCATTTACCGAACTAAGGACCAGTCGATAATTTCCCATCAGAAGAAGAACAAAGGAACCGCTCAGCCCGGGAATGATCATGCTGCACATGGCAGCGACGCCACAGAGCATGAGATAAACGAAATCCTTATTCTCGGAAGCCGGGGTCAGAAAAGCCATCGAGACCGCGATCGCAGCCCCAATAAAAAACACGGTAATGACGTCGGCACTCCAGCTTTTGACAGCCTTGCCAACCGATGGGGTGGAAGCCGCGATCAACCCGAAAAAGACCGACCAGATCAGCTTGGGATGATTTTTGAATTCATACTCAAGCACCTGCGCAAGCGTGATGATACTGACGCCTACGCCCAGCATGAGCGCCGTCAGGAAAAGGCCATCGACCTTTTTCCAAAGCGCTCCGATCTTGAAACCCAGTCCAAGCTTCAGAGCCTCGGCATCGAAGGACTTCAGGGCGTCGATAAGGCGTTCGTAAATTCCGGTAATGAGCGCAATCGTCCCCCCGGAAACGCCGGGCACGACGTTGGCCGCACCCATCGCGAATCCTTTCAGGAAAGTGGCGACCTCGTCTCTCATCAGCCGGAAATCGGGAATTACTGAAGGCCGTCGATGATTGCATTGAAGGTTGCGCTTGGGCGCATTGCTTCGACCAATTTCGCGGGGTCCGGGGAGTAGTATCCGCCGATGTCGACCGGCTGGCCTTGAACCCCATTCAACTCTGAAACGATTATCTCTTCATTGGATGCGAGAGCCTCGGCAACCGTTTTGAACTGTTCCGCGAGAGATGGAGAGTCGGCCTGCTCTGCGAGCGCCTTCGCCCAGTAAAGTGCGAGATAAAAGTGGCTCCCCCGGTTATCAAGCTCGCCACTCTTGCGGAGCGGGCTCTTGTTATTCAAGAGAACGGCGGTGGTCGCATCGTCAAGTGTCGCTCCGAGAATTTTGGCCTCCTCCGAACCGATGTGCTCGAGTGAAACGGCAAGGGCAAGAAACTCCCCAAGCGAATCCCAGCGCAGATGATTCTCCTGCACGAACTGTTGAACGTGCTTGGGCGCGGAACCACCGGCCCCGGTCTCGAAAAGTCCGCCGCCATTCATTAACGGAACAATTGAGAGCATCTTTGCACTCGTCCCGACCTCAAGGATGGGAAACAAGTCGGTGAGATAGTCACGGAGGACGTTTCCAGTCACCGAGATTGTTTCTTCGCCTGCCTTAAGTCGCTCAAGTGAAACCTCGGACGCCTCGACCGGGCTAAGAATTCGAAGGTCCAGACCTTCGATGTCGTGATCACCCAGATAGGTGCCCACTTTTTCGATGAGCTGGGCGTCATGCGCCCGATCTTCATCGAGCCAGAAAATCGCCGGAGATCCAGTGGCCCGCGCGCGATTAACGGCGAGTTTCACCCAATCCTGAATGGGAGCGTCTTTGGTTTGGCAGGCACGCCAGATGTCACCTTCGCCGACTTCGTGCTCAATCAAAGTTTCACCAGCTGAGTCTACAACTCGAACGGTTCCAGCCGATGGAATTTCGAATGTCTTATCGTGTGAGCCATACTCTTCGGCCTTCTGGGCCATCAAGCCGACGTTTGGAACGGTTCCCATCGTGGTTGGATCGAAGGCCCCGTTCTTCTTGCAAAAGTCGATGGTGGCCTGGTAAACGCCCGCGTAAGAACTGTCGGGAATCACCGCAATGGTGTCCTGAACCTTGCCATCCTTATCCCACATTTGACCGGAATTCCTGATCATGGCAGGCATGGAGGCATCAATAATCACGTCACTTGGAACGTGAAGATTGGTAATTCCACGATCGGAATCAACCATCGCGAGGTCAGGCCCGGCTGCAATGGCCTCAGTAATATCCGCTTCGATGGCCGCTTTTTGATCAGCCGGAAGAGTCTCAATCTTCGCAACAAGATCACCAAAACCGTTTTTGAAATCGATCCCAAGCCCACCCAACACGCCGGCATGCTTTTCAAGGACATCCTTGAAGAAAAGTTCGGCCGCATGACCAAAAATGATGGGATCGGAAACTTTCATCATGGTGGCTTTCATGTGGAGGGAAAAAAGAACCCCTTCCTCCTTCGCAGCCGCCTTCTGTTCCTCCAGAAAACTGACAAGGGCGGCCTTGCTCATGCAAGTTGCATCAATGATCTCACCAGCCTGCAAAGCAATCCCCTCTTTCAAAACAGTGACCGTTCCTTCAGAGGAAACGTGCTCGACTTTGACCGAAGTGGCATCTTCAACAGTTATCGACTTCTCATTCGAGGCGAAATCGCCTCCCGCCATGGTGGCAACGCGGGTCTTCGAATCCGAGCTCCAAGCCCCCATCGAATGCGGGTTGGCTCTGGCATATTCCTTCACCGCTTTTGGGGCACGGCGATCCGAATTGCCCTCACGAAGCACGGGGTTCACTGCACTTCCCTTCACCTTGTCGTAACGAGATTTGATGTCCTCTTCATCGGCATTTTCCGGATTTTCGGGATAATCAGGCAGGGCCACCCCCTGCTCCTGCAACTCGGAAATCGCGGCCACCAACTGGGGCACCGACGCACTGATATTGGGAAGCTTAATGATGTTCGCCTCGGGTGTTTTTGCCAACTCGCCAAGCTCGGCAAGGTGATCCCCGATACGCTGATCCTCCGGCAGGCGATCAGCGAAAACTGCGATAATCCGCCCAGCCAGAGAAATATCACGGGTCTCAATCTCAATTCCCGATGACTTGGTAAAGGCCTTGATAATGGGCAAAAGAGACTGGGTCGCCAAAAACGGAGCCTCATCGGTCTTGGTGTAAATAATCGTCGGCTGGGACATGGCGATGCTCTTAGGGGAAAGCGGGGCCGCGGTCAATGCCCTGTCCATCACGAAGAAAATCAGTTAACGTTTCACCCATGCCCCTTTTTGGAACTGTTCACGGTGTCACTGTCATTGTGATTGCCCTGATTGCTGGAATCTGCATCCGGGAGGGCCGACGGGGCCTCGTCTGGCCGCGCGCCACCCTCGCCTTTGTCTGCCTCTCGGTTTTTCCCCTGAATCAACTGGTTCTCGCCGGGGTGGATTTCGAGCCCCCGCTCGAAAACTTCATTCCCTGCCACCTTTGCGACATCGCCGCCGTAACCGCTGGATTTGGAATTCTCACCAGAAAGTCCCTACTTTGCGAACTCACCTATTGCTGGGGCCTCGCCGGCACCATGCAGGGCTTGATCACTCCCAACCTGGCCTTCAACTTTCCCCACCCGCTCTTCTGGACCTTCTTCATTCAGCACGGAGTCATTGTCATCGTTGCCCTTTATCTGCCACTTGCGATGAATTGGAAACCCCGCGATGGTGTCGTTCCACGGGTGATCCTCTGGAATCAGATCTATTTCATCACTGCCTTCACCGTGAACACCATCCTCGGGACAAACTTTGGATTTCTGGCCCGTAAGCCGAATGTTACCTCACTTCTCGACCAACTCGGAGATTGGCCAATTTATCTGTTATGGCTTCAACTTCTGGCCATTCTGCTCATGACCCTCCTACTTTTACCTTTCCGCAGATCAATAAACATTTGGCGCTCGGACGGAATCGGAGTAAATCCAAAGCATGAGTGAAGCCGCCAAGCCCAAAAAAAGAAAAAGAGTCAATGTCCGTCGCCCAGACGTTATGACTCTCGTTCAGGAGGAGGTCGAAAAACACTTCCATTCACCCATCGTGGAAAAGCTTCGCGAAAGCGGTGGTTCACTCACGATTGGCAAAACCACCATCCGACTCGCCGAACAATTTGGCTTTTGCTACGGCGTCGAGCGGGCTATCGACCTCGCCTACGCTTCACGCCGGGTCTTTCCGAATCAACGGATTTTCCTGATTGGCGAAATCATTCACAACCCCGAGGTCAACCGCCAACTTTCGGATATGGACATCGTCTCTCTCCCCTGGAAAGAGCTCACGGAGGAATACGATGACCTCACGGAAGACGACGTCGTTATCGTCCCCGCCTTTGGCGCTCCGACTTTCTTTACCGAAAAAATTGAAAAGCAGGGTTGCCATATCATCGACACCACCTGCGGAGACGTCATGAAAGTCTGGCGCCGGGTTCGAACCTATGCCAAATCCGGCGTCACTTCGCTGATTCATGGTAAGCGCGGTCACGAGGAAACCCGGGCCACTGCCTCCCGCGCCACCGGCGAAGATGGCAAGGGGCACTACCTCATCGTTCTTACACTCGAGGAGACCGAATACGTTTGTAACTTTATTCGCAACGGCGGTAACTCGGCAGAATTTCTTGCCAAGTTCGACAAAGCGGTTTCAGACGACTTCGACCCCCAAATTCACCTCAAGGAAATTGGGGTGGCAAATCAAACTACGATGCTGAAAAGCGAGACCGAGGATATCCAGCGCCGCGTTCGCCTGGCGATCGTCGACCGCGATGGCAACGATGAAAACTTTCAGATGTTCGACACGATTTGCGGAGCCACCCAGGAGCGCCAGGATGCGCTTTTCGACATGCTCAACAAGCCAATGGATCTCCTTCTCGTGGTCGGTGGATACAACAGTTCCAACACTACGCACCTCGTCGAAATCGGAAACGAAAATCTTCCCACCTATTTCATCAGGGAGGCCTCCTGCCTTGAGTCGCTCGAAACAGTGGTGCATTTCGACATCAAAAAAAACTCCGAAGTCTCGGCTCCCAATATTCTCTCGGGATTCGACAAGGAAGAGGTAACCATTGGCATCACCGCCGGCGCCTCCTGCCCGGCAAATCTCATCGAGGAAGCGATTGTCCGGGTCCTGGCTTTGCGCGGGATTTCTCGAGAGACCATCGAAAAATCTTAAGATCCGATAGGTCAAATGCCTCGGGAGTTCTCCCCGGGGCTCACTTTCCTTTCACCAAATCAATGAAACGCGCGCGCCAGACCTTGCCGGACTCCTCGGAAACTCCGGCCTCAAGGTCAACTTAACTCCTCTACGGAGACATCTCTCGGGAGACTGCCGGTCGGTGTGAAATTTGTTAAGAAAAGAGATCCAGAAGCTCCCCTTCCTCGAGCCCAGGGACGAGCGAACCACCTCCATCGAGAACGGCCTCGATCATCTTTTTCTTCTCCTCCTGAAGCGCAAGAATCTTCTCCTCCACGGTCCCGCGGGTGATCAACTTGTAACTCGTCACAACATTCTTCTGACCAATCCGGTGGGCACGGTCGGTGGCTTGCGCTACCACGGCCGGATTCCACCATGGATCAAGATGGATGACGGTATCCGCGGCTGTGAGATTCAACCCGACTCCACCCGCCTTTAGGGAAATCAAAAATACCGGAGCTTTTCCTTCTTGGAATCGCTCGACTACTTCGCCCCGTTTCTTAGTTAAGCCATCGAGATAACAATAGTCCCACTGGTTCTCCAGAAGGATGGGAACAATCCCCCGGAGAAGCTGAACGAATTGGCTGAAGACTAAAACCCGATGCCCTCCGGCGATCGCTTCGTTGAGAAGTCCCTCAAGCTCATCCAGCTTCACACCGGCGTCTTTATCCTCGATCTTCAGTCCGGGCAGGAGGCGCAAATCACAACACGCCTGACGAAGTCGCAGCAACGCCGTCAACGCCACCATTCGCTTACGACCATCCTCCGCAGCCTCGACTTGTGAACGGCTTTCCTGCAAGAGCTGGCGATAAATCGTCTGTTGCTTGGGCGCGAGATCGCAATAGCGAACCTGCTCAATGCGATCCGGCAGATCCTGTGCAACCTCCTTCTTTAGCCGGCGAAGCACCACAGGCTTTACCTTTCGTGCAAGACGACGGGCCAAGGCCGGATCTGCACCTCTGCGAAGTGGCTTTTCGAAGCGATCGAGGAATGGTTTTCTCGGCCCCAAATATCCCGGGAGCGCAAACTCCATAATCGACCAAAAATCCTGCAATGAGTTCTCGACCGGAGTTCCCGAAAGCGCAAAGCGATACTTGGCATTCAAGCGATGGGCTGCCTTGGAAATCTGGGCCTCCGGATTCTTTATCTGCTGGGCCTCATCCAGAATCGCGATTTCAAATTCGCGATTCTGGAATTTTTCGCCATCGATTCGAAGAATGGCGTAACTCGTAATCACGATATCGGCTTCCGGGATCTCGCCACGCTTTCCGCCGACATGGAGAGCGACCTTCAGGTGAGGCACCCACTTGGCACACTCAGCGGCCCAGTTCGACACCAACGAGGAAGGGCAAACAACCAAAGCCTCCCCACCCTTTTCCGAAATGAAGGTCAGCGTTTGGAGGGTTTTACCGAGACCCATGTCATCAGCCAGAACCCCGCCCATTTCCAAGTCACTGAGGCGATACATCCACTTAACGCCGGTCTCTTGATAAGGGCGAAGGGAGTCAGGCAAATCCAGATCGATCACCGGGTCAGATTCAACTACCATCCCGAAATCCCGCGCGCTTGCTTTGAGGAAGGCTGCTTGCTGCGCGTTGATCTCAAAGACACCCGGCGAATTCTGGAGCGCCTCGGAATCGGTGAGCGTCTCGTTGACCTCCTCGATAAATTCGGAATCAATGACGGCGATTTTTCCTTTGCCGAAAGCATGCTCGGCACTTCCCATACGAAGCATTCGTTGCACTTGATCGGAAGGAAGTTCCTCGCCGTCGACTTGATACCTCGTCTCAACCGAGAACCAATCGCGGCCGCCCTCCCGCCATTCCCAGTCGGGACGAACAGCGACCACTTGCTTCGCGGCCGCCTGAAAACGTTCGCCTTTTTCCACGGACCATTGCGCTGGTAATTCGGCAAAGGCGTGAAACTTGAGAATCTCTTCTCGATCCCGCAGGGCCATGCGTCCCCCTTTGGCTGGTCCTTCAAAGCCCCAAGCCAGGAAAAACTCGATGACGGCCTTCTCTTTGGAAAGACTCGTGAAGACATCGCCGACCCGTTGTGGTTCACCATCCTGACACGAAGCTTTCGTCCCATCATAACGAAATTCCAATCGGGCCTCCAGGTGCCGCAGCGATCCCTCAAGAACGATTGTGATCTCCGGCACCCCTTCCACAGGCAGGATTTCCCACAAACCATCGGGAACCTCGAACCATTGCTCCAGCTCCGCCAGCGTGTAGCGGGCCTCGGCCGCACTGACTCGCAAGCCCTGCGCGAGGACCGGATAAAAGCGCATGGGCAAACCCGGCGCGACAGGTTGAAATTCGGAATCCGTCAGTTGCCACAAGCCGAGGTTCCCGGGCCTCGCAACGACACGCTCACCTTTCAGCGAGAGGCTCCGACGCAAGCCTTTGGCTTGAATCGACGCAGAGGATTTTTTCCCAAAGAACACCCGCGGGTGCCCCACCAATCCTTCAAGGAGTTGGCCAAAGCTTCCTTGGTCCAGATTGACAATTCCCGGGGCTTCCACCGGAAACAACTCACGGAGAACACGCCAGAGTTCCTCGTCATGGCCCTCGATTTGAAACGGCCCGTCCGGCAGAGCGCTCAGCAAAATTTCCTCACCATCCAGGACAGCCCCAAAGCCCGTCATCAATTGTCCACGCTCCCAGGAAGGCTCGACCTTCAAAGGCAGCATGACTTGGAGGGAAAGCGGCTTTCCTTCATCCGATAATTCCGGCCAGTGGTCTTCAGTTGGAGTCTCGGGTTCAACCACCACCTGCCGGGGATCAATGAACTCCAAACCAATCGCCATGATGTGTGCGCAGACACGACCATCGCGCCGCACCATCATACAGGTGCAGTGGTTTTCCATGTGAGTCCGGGAGATGATCTCCATGCTCACCTTCTTCATTTTTCCTCCCACCCGCGTTTCGCCGGAAAGGACCCCATCCTGATAGGAGGCCGACTTCACCCCGCCCTGACGATGAATCGCGCGGGCCTTCTTCATCTCAACGTGCCCACCTGCATCCATGAGGAGGTCGCGAGTCAACTCAAGATGGCTCATAAAAATCAAGCCAATGCTCAGTCGAGGTGCAGATGAGTCGGCACCGCTACGACTTCCATCCCGGCGGCACGTGCAGCAATGATTCCGGAACGGGCGTCTTCAAACACAACACAATCTACCGGGTCAACACCGAGACGGGAGGCTGCTTCCAGAAAAACATCGGGCGCGGGCTTTCCGTTGGCGACTTCATTGCTCGAGATCACTTCATCAAACCAATCGGAAACCCCGAGATTTTGGAGGGTTTTTTCAACCACCTCCCGGGAGCTTCCACTCGCCACCGCCATCGGCACCCTGCCTCGATTCTCCTCCGCGATTTTTGCGACTGCCGGGATCAATTCAACGAATGGAAGACTCTTGAGGTAGTGACGCTTCTTGCAGGAGGCAACCTGGTCGGCATCAAGATGAAGCCCCTGCTCCCCATTGATTACCTCAACGATATCCCGGGTGGGGCGTCCACCCATCGCATAAAAGACATCCTCGGGAAAAACTACAGCCTGGCCCTGGTCCTCGAGTGCTTTGCACCACGCCTGAAAATGCGCCGGCATGGAATCAACCAACGTTCCATCAAGATCAAAGATCAGGGCCTTGTAGTCTGACTTGGGAATTTTCAATTCAATATCATTCATCGGCGTGGGCGGAATGAAGTAAAGTTCCCCTCGTGACAAGCAGCAATCACCTTAGTAACAAAAGTGACAAAGTCCGTTTTAAAGTCACAATGAAACCACTTGATCCGAGTAAACTCCCGAAGCGACTGTTTTCACTTCGCTGGAAGGATTTGAAATCGTCACCCTGCCCTTGATCACAACACCTTTGGCAAATTTCACAGGCCCATTGACCTCAAGAACTTCAGCTTCACGCAGGGATGGCTGGCCGAGATTTTCGAGAGCATCAACCAGCTTGTATTCAGAAGAAAACTTAATCACGGGCGGCGAGCCCTTGCGTGAGGCAAGCAGCTGGACCCGCCCGTCTTCGCTCACTTCGTAAGCATCGGATCGCAGAGCAAAGAGATCAGTCGTCCCTTTCACCGGAGCAAAGCGGGAACGCGGAACATTGACCGCAGCGGCTCCATCAAAGCACTCGATGGCCGATCCCATCGCCTGCTCAAGCTGAAAAATCGCTGTGCTCGACGAATCCCGAGGATCCACCGTCTTGGCATTCCGGATCACCGGGAGTTCCAACACTCCTCCAGAGGCTGTCATCACACCCTTCAGCTTCTCGAGATTCACCCAGATGTTGTTGGTGTTAAAAAACTGGTGACGTTCGATGTCCTGAAAAGAATCGAGATCCTCATCCGGGCACTGGGCAACCTCGCGAAGAAGCAAGCGCCCGTCCTCCTTGCGTGTGGCAAGATGGCCGCCTTTTTTGTCAGCCTCTGTCCGGCGCGTCACCTCCATCAGGAAGGGTGAGTCCCCCTTGGCAAAGTAGGAGAGCAAGGTAGGGTCTAAAACGGCACCAAGATTATCACTGTTTGAGATGAAGGCATACTTGACTCGATCAGACAAAAGTCGGTCCAACCAGCCGCTACCTTCAAGAGTAGGATAAACATCGGCATGGCCCGGCGGACACCATTCCAGGGCGGGATTGGCGGGGTGACTGACCGGCTCGAGGGTTTCGCGATTCAATTTAGGCGCCCAATTTTGCAAAAGCTCTAAGTCACCGGGATCACCGATTTCCGGAACGGATTCGCTCAAATAACTCCGGGTATCATCACTGCTGGCATTACTGTTCATGAGCAGGAAACGCACTTCACCACCGGTCTCGGCGCGAAGCGAGAGAATCTGGCGTGACATTAAGTCGAGAAACGCGACTCCGGGACGCACCTCCAAAAGACTCTTCACTTTTTCAAGCCCCATACTGGTGCCCAGACCACCGTTTAATTTGATGACCACCGTCTTTGCCAAAAGCTCTGGATCAAAAGAATCCTCGCGCTCCAATTCCTCATATTCCGCCACCGATTGGGCCGGGGTGATCTCACTTTCGGACACCTCGCCCGAGCTGCCGCTGGCGATCAACCCGTAAGCCCGAACAAAGGCCAGGACTGCGGAGTTCATTACTCCCTTTTCTTCCATTTTTTGGCGGATTCGGCTTGCTGTTTCAGTCATAATTTCGTCCCTGACCGTTCCTCGCAGAATACAAGGGATCGTAAAAGCGCTAAATAGGACAAGTTTGGCACAAAAGCTGCTGGTAGACCTTTACATTTGTGGAAATCTGATTATCGATAGGCCACAACTATGGCAGACGCCTCACTCCACCAGTCGCTTTCCCAGCAGCAGACGCTAGCTCCGCAGATGCGACAAAGTCTTGAGATTTTGCAGGCGAGCACCCTTGAGTTGGGCCAGTTGCTTAATCAGGCTATGGAGCTCAATCCGGTTCTGGAAGACATCACCGAGCATGAATCGCTCGATGAAATCACTGATTCCGAGCTTGAGGACTCCGAAAATTATGACGATTGGCAGGAAAGTTATGATGATGACATGCGGGATCTTGCCATTATGGAGCGTCGCAACCAAGGCCTGGGACAGGATGCCATTGAGGCACGCGAGCACTTTTACAATTCGATTGTCGCCCCCCTGACTCTCCAGGAGCACTTGATCGAGCAAATTCGTGAAGGCGGCCTTGACGAACAACGCCAGGGAGATGCCAAAATCATCGTCGGCAACCTGACCGACCACGGCTATCTCGACGCCCCCCTCGAAGAGCTCGCGATCCAGCTCCAAATCCCCTTGGAACGACTCGAAGATGCCCTTGCCACCATTCAGAATTTTGACCCCCCGGGAGTTGGTGCGGCCGACTTAAGGGAATGCCTCCTCCTGCAGCTCGACTTCCTAGACCTCGGCGCCGGGCTCGAAGCTGAAATTGTTGATGAGCATCTCGACGAGGTCGCTCGCAACCACTTTCCGCAACTTGCCAAAAAACTTCACCTTCCGATCGAGACCATCATCGAAGCCATCAACCACATTCGCACGCTCGACCCATCACCCGGTTCTCGCTTTCAAAACAATGGCAATCCCTACGTTCAGCCAGACGTCGAAATCAAATCGGGAGATCATGGCGAATGGGTGGCCAGTCTAACCGGCAGCTACCTGCCCAGACTCCGGATTAACGACGAATACAAGGATCTCCTTTCCAGCTCGACCGATGATCGTAAAACCCGCAACTATCTTCGTAATCAAATCCGCGACGGACGAGCTGTCATCCGAGCGATCGATCAGCGACAGGAAACCATCCTCGCCATCGCCCGTGAGATCGTCGATCGCCAGCAACCTTTCCTCGAAAAAGGCTCCCGCCACCTCAAACCCATGACGATGAATGATATCGCAGAAGTGATCGGCGTTCACCCCACTACGGTTTCACGGGCAGTCGCCGGGAAATATATCGACACTCCGCACGGCTTGATGGAGATGCGCAAATTCTTCGCTACCGGCTACCAGACCTTCGACGGGAAAGACGTTTCCAACGAAGGGGTTCGCGAAGCATTGCAGACCCTCATCAACCGTGAGAACAGCACCAGACCGCTTTCTGATTCGAAGCTGGAGAAGTTACTCAATGAACAGGGGATCAAGATCGCCCGCCGAACAGTTGCAAAATACCGCGAGCAACTCGGCATCTTGCCCTCACACTTGCGTAAGAAATACTAGCAGTCCGCGCCGGCCGCGCTACTTTTACCCTATGACGAGCGAAGAGATCCGCAAGGCCCTTGGAGAAGTTAAATACCCGGGGTTTTCAAGGGACATCATTTCATTTGGCCTTTTGAAAGCCTGCGACATCGAAGGCGATACCGCCGTTGTCAAACTCCAGATTCAGACGAAGGACCCCAAAATCCCCCAACAGATCTTCCAGGACTGCCACACCATTCTGGACCCCCTCATGGGAGATCCCTGCAAGGTGCGTATTGAGATCGATGTTCAAAACCCGGCGTCCGCCGGAGAAACCTCCACCGGAGCCAGCTCACTTCCGGGAGTCAAACGCATCATTGCAGTCGGGTCTGGAAAAGGGGGCGTGGGAAAATCAACCGTCTCCAGCAACCTCGCCATCGCGCTCTCCCAACAGGGGCTGAAAGTCGGCCTACTCGACTGCGACCTCTACGGCCCGTCTATCCCTCTGATGCTCGGCGTTCCCCATCATCAACCGCAGGCCGACAGCCAAGATCGCATCATCCCGATTGAAGCACACGGTCTAAAGCTCATGTCGATGGGCTTCCTTCTCAGCGACAATTCGCCGGTCATCGTTCGCGGACCTCTGGCCAACCGCTACACCCAGCAGTTTCTCCAGCAAGTGGCCTGGGGTGAGCTCGACGTCCTCGTTCTCGACCTTCCTCCCGGCACCGGCGACATTCAACTCACCCTCGTTCAAACCGTCTCGCTCGACGGAGCAATTATTGTCACCACTCCACAGGAAGTTGCCATGATCGACGCCCGCAAGGCCGTCTCGATGTTCGCGAAGGTGAACGTCCCAATCTTGGGACTAATCGAGAATTTGTCCTATTTCGAGTGTGATCACGGAGAGCGTTACCACCTATTTGGGCAAGGCGGTGCCCAGCGGGAATGCGATCGCATCAAAGTGCCACTTCTCGGACGGATCCCCCTTGAACCAATTATCGGGAAACGCTGCGACGGAGGGGAGCCCGCAGCTCTTTTGAGCCCCTCCGAATCCAGGGCTTCAGCTGCGTTTCACTCCGCTGCCCAGGCTCTTCTCGATCACGTCTCGGAATAAATCTGATTTGACATGGCGCTCCGGACGCAAATCTAAGCCGATCTTTTTTTTGATTTCTTCAATGATTGGTGAGAGAATCGCCCCTCCCAGCCGATGAACAACTCCGGGATTGGTTCTTGGCAGCCGAGCCCCTCAACTGCTATTTTTTCACCTGTAACACCATGAATAGACGCCAATTTGCTCAAATCACAGGCGCTTCAGTCTTCGGACTGGGAAGCGCATCACTCCTCGCTAAAGAAGTCAAAAAAGGGACTCCCTTCAAAGCGAAGTTCGCCCCTCACCCAGGACTCCTTTTTGGAGGCAAGGGCAAGAAACTCAGCTATTTGGACCAACTCAAGCTGGCTTACGATCTCGGCTTCCGGGCATGGGAGGACAACAGGCTCAAAGGTCAGAAGAACGAAACGATTGAAAAGATCGCCGAATTCATGAAGGACAAGAAAATGGACCTCGGTGTCTGCGTAATCACCGGGGGAGCCGGAGCCATGTTTAACAAGCCAACCGACCAGCAAAAAGAGACGGTGAAAAAAGAACTCGAGCGAGGCATAGAGGTCGCAAAAATCACCGGTCAAACCAACATGACCATGATCCCGGGAGCCCGGGACAAATCGATGACCCGCGAAGAGCAGATCAAGGCGTCGGTGGACAACATGAAACTCTGCTGCGACCTCGTCGAGGAACACGGCATCATCATGGCGCAAGAACCACTTTCCCACAATGTGCGTGGCGGTGAGCCCCTCATCCGTTCTTTCGCGGATGGCCATCTCCTCTGCAAGTTGGTCGACCGGCCTTCCTGCAAGCTACTCGCTGACTTCTACCACGAAGGTCAAATCGGCAACGGTGACAAACTCGTCGAAAACGCCGAAGCCGTTTGGGACCAGGTCAGCTACATCCAGTATGGCGCATCACCGGGCCGAAAAGAGCCGGGCACTGGAAAACTTGATTATGTTGCCGTAACAAAGTTCCTCCGCAAGAAAGGCTTCACCGGCGTGATCGGAATGGAGCACGGCGCGAGCAAAAAAGGCCAGGAAGGCCTAGACGCCCTCATGGCCGCCTATCGCAAAATCGACGCTTAAAGGGAAATTTCTTCCAACAACAACCGCTTCAGTCTCCGGCTGGAGCGGTTTTCTTGCGTCTTTGCGCAAGCTTACTCGGATGGGTATTTCTTCCGGTAAGCTTCGAGTTTCTCTTTCGCTTCCTTCTCGCTTTTCGTGAGTGTCTTTAATTCTTCTTCGAGCGCGACAATCGCTGCCTTTTTTTCGTCGAGCTCCTTTTGCAGATCCTCAACTGCAACCTCAGGCTGCTTGACCTTGATCTTGGCAATTCCCGCCTTCAACTCCTCGAGTTCATCTTCGAGAGCTTTAAGCGCCGCACGCTCTTCCTCCAGCTTCTTCATTTCCGGAGAATCCTTAATATCCTTGCACGCTAGCGTTGAGAGGCTGATCAAGGTCATTGCCACAAATTTAAACATAGTGCGAAGGTTGCCCGATGGATCGCTCAAGTCAAACTCAACCCTCTCTTTCCACCTTGGTCAATTGACAAGACCGTCTTCCTTGCAACAATTCTATATGACTTGGAACGAACAATTTGAAGAGCTCTTCGATCGCTGCCTTTCCGCTTATCAGGGAGGGAATTTGGACTTTATGACCTACTACACTTCGGAAGACCTCACTTTCCTCGCCGGTATTGGTTATAAGCCCCGCGAGCTCTTTGATTTCATCGAGGATTTGGCTGACGAGGGAGTGCCCGCCCGGTCAACCGCCCTGCTCATTGCCGCAGTCCGTCGCGACTACCTCCTGACTGTTCAAAAAGGCGAAACAAGCTCTCGGCAAATCTCCCGCGAGAATGTTCCCTCATTCGGCGAGGAATTCGAGGGCATCGCCTACCTCCCGCGAATTATCGCGAAGGCGGAAGCAAAACTCCGTGGCGAACTCGACCCCGACATGATGTTCGGCTGTGGGGGAGACCGGAAATTCCTGCGCGAAAACGGAAATATCCATCCCGCCGACTTTCTCCGCCACGTTTGGGCTGCGGCCGGCAACCCTTCGAAGGTGGCAGAATTTGTCAGGAACTCTGCATCCTAGTTCCCCGGTGTCTGCATCCCCTTGAGATCCTCTTCCTCGGACCTCAAACGGGCAATCACCAGATGACCGTCCGAGCTAAGGTCGGTCAGTTTCTGGGCCTTATCCCGATACATTTGAGAGTATCTCAATGCCTTCTCCCGGCGCTTGTCACTTTGAGCAAGGGAGAAATCACGCTCCCATTGTGAGGCACGCGACTTGAGGTCCTGAATCTTCAAAAGCCGCAGATTTATGTTTTTTTCAATGGTTTCGATCTCGGTCTGGATATCTCTCAAGCGCTTGGCGATGGCCTTCTGAGCCGCTTCACTCTGACGGTCGGCCAAGCCTTCTTTCCACTCCTTGTATCGTTCCGCCCGTAATTTCGCGTCTTCCCTTTGTTTCGCCAGATGGCTTTCAGCTTCCTCCTCGCTCATTTGTAACATCTCTCTGATCTCTTTGGGAATTTCACTGAGAGGAACCGATTGGGGCCCGGAACTCCGGTAAATACGAATCTCAAGCGGATTCACCGACAAAACCCGGACTGCCTTGTAATCGTCACCCTTGGTCTCCGAAAGATCCACATTCTTTCCTACAATTTCCTTTCGAACCTTCGCCCGGTACTTTGCCTGATAGTCCTCAAATCCCGACACGCTTTCCTCCATGGAAGCCTTGAGTTCATCGACTGTTCCTTTTACTTTTTCAAGATTTCCGGTGACGCCGACAAGCTCCTCACCAATCTCTTCCGCCCTCTCGAGGTCGCTTTCCACTTTTTTTAATAAAGCGAGCTTGGCCTTCGCGGAGTCGATAAACTTCTGGGTTCGCTCTTTGTCATACTCCAAGCCTTCGATTTCAGCCCTCACATCCTCAAGATCCAATTTTTTCTCTTCATCGAGGCAGCCAACCAAAAAAACAGAAGAAACGACCAAAGCAGAAACTTTGATCAGCGATAGCAGCTTAAAATTCATGACTCCCCAGTTTAAGCGATCTCCCCCGGCGATCAAGAACCATCAGAACCTCATTATTCCCCCCAATTTTCTTCAAAGAATCGACACCACGAGAACTGCCTGCCAAGTTTCCGGCATGCGCGACTATCAAGGTGAAGAAATTTTAGTCATCTCACGTGAGCTCTTTGACGAACTTGGATCTTTTCAAGGGATCGAAACCGATGTGGTCCGTTATCTAGAGGCCATTCTCGATCCCGCAAATAATTTTTTCATGGATCGCGGCAAGGCCGAGGAAGATCCGTCCTTTAAACAAATTATTCCCTACGCATTGTTTCACCACAACGGGCGATACCTGCACTATACCCGGGGAAAAAGCGGTGGAGAAAGTCGCCTCCACGCCCAGGGATCCGTCGGCATCGGCGGTCATATCAACCCGATCGACGAACGAGCTGATCCTCTTGGAAGAGAAACCTACCTTGCAGGTGTCGAACGTGAAATCGACGAGGAACTCAACATCACCGGGGGGCACCGGAACCGTATTGTTGGGCTGCTGAATGATGACAGTAATGACGTTGGCAAGGTCCATCTGGGGGTCGTTCACATCTTCGACCTGGAATCGGATGAAATCACTTCGGCGGAAGACGCCCTTGCCAATCTTGCCTTCCAATCTGCAGAGGACCTCAAGGGAAGTCTCCACGACACGCTGGAAACGTGGTCCAAGTTTTGTGCCGACGAATTGATCTAATCGACGCAACAAGGACACTTTTGCACCCAATGACCGGGCGCAATTTCGACGAAAGGAAGGTCCTGGCCGATGCTTTCCGGGTATCGGGCATGATTCACCCGATGGCCAAAAGCGCACCCTTTTGGAGGGTCAATTGGACTCGGAACATCACCCTCCAAAACAACCCTTTCACGTTTGGCGGTCGGATCGGGAATCGGGATCGCCGATAAGAGCGCCTTGGTATAGGCGTGTCGTGGGTTCAGGTAAATTTCATCAGCAGGAGCAAGTTCCACGATCTTTCCAAGATACATCACGGCAATACGATCGCTCATATGTTTTACCACCGCCAAGTCGTGGGCGATGAACAGATATGACATCCCGAATTCCCGCTGCAAGTCGAGCAAGAGGTTCATTACTTGGGACTGCACCGAAACATCAAGGGCGGAGACAGGTTCATCAAGAACAAGAAGGTCAGGATTCAAAGCGAGGGCCCGCGCGATTCCAATCCGCTGCCGCTGACCACCGGAGAACTCGAAAGGAAATTTACCGGAGGCATTCGCCGGCAGGCCCACTCGACTCAGGAGCTCGGCCACCCTTTTCTGGCGGAACGACCGGTTGCCAATTGCTTGAATTATGAGCGGCTCGGCCACCAGCTCGCCCACCGCCATTCGCGCGTCGAGTGACTCGGCAGGATCCTGAAAGACCATTTGAAAATCCTGACGCAGCGGCCGGATCGAGCGCTGACTCGCATAGGTAATATCGTGACCTTTAAAGGATATTTTCCCGCTCGTTGGACTTAGAAGTCGAACCGCTGATTTCCCAAGAGTCGACTTCCCGCAACCGGATTCGCCCACCAAACCAAGGGTTTCTCCGGTCTCAATATCAAAGCTCACTCCATCGACCGCCTTCACCGCACCGATTTGCTTCATCATCAAACCACCACGAACCGGAAAATGCTGGCGGAGATTTTCGATTTGAAGGAGTTTGGGAGGTTCGTTGTTCATGCCTGAAAACATTCGGGACAGGTTTCAACCCAGTGACCGGGCGTTATTTCGCGATACTCTGGGCGTTGACGAAGAAGATTCGAATCGTCGCGCCCCACCCGCTGACAGAAACGACAACCGGAAACAAAATCCTGAATCGAGGCAACTTGCCCGGGGATGGTATTAAGGTGGCTCTTTCGCTCGCTCTCGATTCTTGGAATCGAGTTGAGAAGACCTTTGGTGTAGGCGTGCCGGGGATTTGCAAAGAGCTCGTTAACCGGTGCTCGTTCGACGATACGACCCGCATACATTACAACCACCTCATCACAATTCTGCGCGATCACCCCGAGGTCGTGGGTGATCATTAGGACGGCCATTCCAAGCTTCTGCTGCATCGACTGGATCAACTCCAGGATCTGGGCCTGCACGGTCACATCGAGGGCCGTTGTCGGCTCATCAGCTATCAGGAGATCGGGCTCGCAAGCCAACGCGATGGCTATCATCACGCGCTGTCTCATTCCTCCCGAAAGCTGGTGCGGATAACTGGAAATCCGCTTATCGGGTGCGGGAATCCCAACCGCATCGAGTAGTTGCACCGCCTTTTGCAAAGCTGCCCGCGACGACATATTCTCGTGAATCTTAAGAATTTCCACCAACTGCTTGCCGATGCGATGAACGGGATTCAAAGCCGCCATGGGTTCCTGAAAAATCACACCAATCTCACCCCCTCGGATCTTTCGCATCTGGGATCGATTGACCTTGCGAAGATCTTGCCCCTTAAAACGAATTTCACCTTCCAGGACATGTCCGGATGGCTTTGGGAGCAAATCGACGATCGACATCGCGGTGACAGTCTTGCCGCAACCTGACTCGCCAACTAGCCCAACCGTTTTCCCTTTCTCAACCGAGAACGAGATTCCATCGACGGCACGCACCCACCCGGAATCAGTATCGAAGCTGGTGACCAGCTCATTTATGTCCAACAAGCTGCTCATTTTTTGCGATACATTTCCACCACGTTTTGAACTTCAGGGAAAGTTTGGCCGGACAGCATCGCAGCACGGGTTTCCTCCTTCATCTTTTCATCAATCCAAAAACTATAATGATCCCAGGGATAGGCATTGATCGGAGGGCAGAACTTCACCGTCTCTGAATTCGGCCAACGTAACCAACGCCAGCAGGCAACGCGCTCGTAGTCGCGCTTCCAACCAGGAACAAAAACGCAACGCTCATAGACTTGTTGTTGAATTTTGTGAGCAAGTCCCCGCTTCTCGTCATCCTCGGTAGCACGCCGGTAGGCCTCAACCCACTTGTCCATCTGCGGATCACTGTATGCAAAAACGTTATTAGTCTTTGGCTTGATATTCCCCTGCTCGTCATAGGCATTTCGCGAGTGAAAATACTCGTAAAATGAAAAATAGGGAGGCTGCACCGCCCACGCCACAGCAGTGAGTTCAAACTTCTTATCCATCGCGTCGATAAAAACCACACTGGGATCTTTGCCATCGAGGATGAGGTCAATCCCAGCCTTCTTGGCCTCATTCTTGAGAATCCCCATGATGTCTGTGTAGGTTTTGATGGCGTAGTGGCTAAGGGTAAACTCGAGTCTGGTTCCGTCCGGCTTCCGCAGCACCCCATCATTTCCCTCTTCAGTAAAACCAGCCTTCGCAAAATACTCGCGCGCCTTCGCCGGATCAAAGGGCCAAGGCTTCACGTTTGGATTCACGAAATCACCATAGCCGTCGACAAATCCAGGAAGGCGACCGTAATCCCCCCAAAACTGAACCTGAATCACCTTTTCGTAATTGAGGGCATGAGCCAAACCGAGTCTTATATTAATATCCTTCAACTTGTCCCTGGAAAGATTCATCTCAACCCCAAACTGAGCACGGGGAAAATCGTTATACCACCAGTGACGCTCGATGTAGCCATCGTAGACCTTTTGAATCTCCGAGTTTTCATACCAGGACTTGGGACCCGACACGAGAGCCATGTCGAGAATTCCTGCGCGGAATAACTCGAAAGCCTTGTTGGGATCACGA
Source organism: Verrucomicrobiota bacterium (assembly GCA_030835305.1). Classification (GTDB taxonomy): domain Bacteria; phylum Verrucomicrobiota; class Verrucomicrobiia; order Verrucomicrobiales; family Akkermansiaceae; genus SW10. The sequence continues at coordinate 65,687 of JAURPJ010000110.1, forward strand.
ACAATCCTCCAAACAATCTTGTCCGGGTTGTAGCGATATCGATAAAACTTTTTATCGTTCCCCCACCAGTCCTTCTTACGGGTCAGAGTGACCGACACCCCCTTGTTCAAGCCTCCCTCCGCAATATAGTAGGGGCCGGTGATCGGCTGGTGACGCCAGTTGTATCGATCCTCGTAATCGGGACCAAACTCCTCGTAAAAGTGGGGAGGAGCAGGTGGCAGGTCACCGATCGTATTGTACATCCCCAACTCACTTTTGGGGTTCGGGAAAGTGATCGCAAAAGTGTGATCATCGTAAATTGTAATTTGGGAGATCTCCTCACGAAAGTACTGCTTGTAATACGGCGCTTTGGCGTAATCGGAAGCTCTCAGGTAAAGATTCACCGCGTAGTCCCTCGCTTTTACGGCGACTCCATCGCTGTAGGTCGCATCCTCGTGGAGCTTAAAATACCAGGTTCGCTTATCTTCGCTATGCGCCCACTCTCTGGCCATCGCCGGGACCACCGAACCATTCAGTCGGTTTAAACGCACGATGCCCAATTGCACATCATCATAGAGCTCACTTCGAAGTCCGCTGTTGGCGTTGGGCCCAAATGGTCTGATCGTAGCAGGAGGGCTGGCGGTAAAGTAACGAAACACTCCGCCCTTCTTCGCAGCAGGATCCGAGTCCTCCGGTTCATCTAGTCCGTCCTTCCAGGGAAGACCGTCGGGCAAATCTTCAATCTTCGAAAAGTTGAAGTAATCCCCCAACGCCAAACGCCTTTCATAACGTGCAATCGCTTCCTCAGCATCCGCTGCCTCGACCGACCCGGGTTCTGCCTCATCCAACTCTTTCCTGGCCTCTTCAATCTTTCCGGCGGCCCAGAGTTTGATGTAATCGTTGTAAACGGGAACGTATTCGTCGAACCCCAAGCCCGCAACATAAGGTTCCTCTTCCTCACCGCAGCCGATCAGGAAAAATGGAGTGAGCAGTAAAAACCAACGCATGACTTGTTAACGATAAAAGGTGTATTTTTTCGGATCAAAAGCCTCGCGGATGGCTTCACCGACGAAGGTCACGAGAACCAACAAGGTCACAAGGCAGGCAAAAGCCGCGCTAACCAACCAGGGAGAAGAAAGAGAACTCAAACCATCCTTGAGAAGCTTCCCCCAACTCGCCAAATCCGAAGGAACAAAGCCAAGGTAGTCGAGAGCGGTGAGCGAAAGAATCACTCCGGAGATAGAAAACGGAATCAAGGTCACTAAGATTGCCACCGTGTTCGGCAAAAGGTGCCTGAAGAGGATCCGTGGAACTCCCGCCCCAAGAACCCGGGTGGCCGCAATATAATCCCTCGCTTTTTCCTTGAGCGCTGCAGTCCGCATCAGGTTCGTCATTCCCATCCAACCAAAAACCGCCAATAGAAGTAGAATCAGATAAAGACCCAGACGGTCCTTGTATTGCGGCGGAACTCCCAAGGTCACAATAATCACGAGAAACAAGAAGGGAATGTTTGCCAAAACCTCGATCAGCCTCTGAACCACCAGGTCAAACCAGCCGCCAAAATACCCCATTAAAAGACCAACCGTAATACCTATAAAATAGACAATCGGAATGAAAATCAGGGCGGCTTTAAAGTTCACCTGAAGCCCTCCAAAAAGGTAGGCGAGGACGTCATCGCCTTGCGAGGTTGTTCCAAGTGGGAAGGCCCATTTGGGCTCCGACGGAGGATAGCTAACGTCGTATTCCTGCTCTCCGCTGAGACCCATGAACTCTTCCAAAGTCCCTTCTGCGGTATATTCCTCGGAACCCTCGACCAATTCGCCACCCTCATACTTCGCCTTGTAAACCCGATTGGCATTGGCATCCCACCCCTGGGCATCGCCTTGTCTGAGCCCCTTCCGGTAGGTGAACCGCAGGTGGGGCTTCTCAGGTCGATCCGAATCAAAAAGTCGGGTCCCCAAACCATTGTAACCGATTTCTGCGGGACTAATTTCCCGCCCCAACGCGTTGATGGTGTCCTGGGTCGGCGCGTAGGGCCGCAAAGGAAGGATCACGGTGTAGTTTCCATCCTTCTTAAGTTCACGATAATTGGGCTCCAAATCAGCCTTGCCATCATCGTCGATTCCGAAGTCCTTGTTCTTTTCGAGCTTCGTTGTGAAAGCTGGGAAAAACCACTCCCCGTCGTGCTTTACCGCAAGAGCCTCCTTGCCCACTACAATTTGATCCAGAGCCGCGAAGCCCGCCAAGCCAATCAGAATGAGAAACGAATAATAGCCACGCTTAATGGCTTTGAATCGTTGAATCTTCCGAACCGTGACTGGGTTGGACGGCCCGCTGGTCAACTTGGAGATTACCAACCAGAGGCCCAGCAGTAACAGCACGACCGCAGTAACATCGCCGGCATTTTCGATGAAAAACTTCAAAGGTTGCAACAGGGCGAGTTCACCTGCTGTCCGGCTTAAATTGTAGCCCCAACTAATCGTGGGTAGCGTCAGATCCAACTGCTCGGCTAGATAGCTGACAACCGCAGCAACCATGAGTGTGATTCCTATCCAGAGTTTCATGGGCTTAGTGAAATTTCACGCGGGGATCGACACAGGCAACAATTACATCGGAGAGTATATTGCCCATAACCATAAGAAACGAGGCAACGGTCAGTGTTCCCATAATCAGCATTTGATCAGGGGCGGTGATAGCGCGGAATTGGAGCAACCCAAAACCCTGAATATCAAAGACGGTTTCGATGAGAAGACTCCCGGTGACGATCAAAGTAATCAACTGGCCCAGACTGGTGGCGATCGGGATGAAGGAATTGCGAAAGGCATGATTGAAGACGGCCCGATTGAAGCCCACGCCTTTGGCCACTGCCGTGCGGACGTAATCGGCAGCCAGGTTATCCATCAGGTTATTTTTCATCATCATCGTCATCCAAGCGAAGGCTCCAACCAGATAACTCACCAGCGGTAGGACGGAATGCCAAGCGAGATCCTTGATCTTCTCGTAATTACTCATCGAATCGAAATTTTCCGAGGTGAGCCCGATCATCGGAAAGATGGGCTTAACGACCCCAAAATAAACCAGCGCCAAAGCACCCAGCGCAAAACCGGGAATCGCGTATCCAAGGAAAATCAAAATCGAGCTTATGTTATCGATCGGGGTGCGGTGCTTGATCGCCTTTAATATGCCGAGCGGAAGACAAACACCATAACTGATGATGGTAGTCAGGATACCAAAGTAGAGTGCCACCGGCATCCGCGAGACAATCAAATCAAGCACGGGCTCTCCAAAAACCGAGGATCGCCCAAAGTCCCCCTGGAGGAGCCCGGAAATACGGGACTTAAAAACAACAGCGCGAGGCAGGTAATTGTCCACTGTCTTGTTGGTTTCACCCTTTTCACGCTTCAGATGTGCCTCAAAGCGGGATTCCGCCGTCTCGTAGCGGACCTCCCAGCCCTCGTCAGAAATATCCGGCCAATCCTCCATCGGCTTGCCCCGTTCCACAAAGCGAGCCCACTCAATCTCCCCACCCCTGCGCTGGACCACCACCGGACGCCCGGTTCCCGCCAAGCTGATCAGAACCTGTTTTTCTGGATCCTTTACAATACTGGAACCAATCGTTTCCTCGCTCACCTTCGCCCCCTTGGTAACAGGCTTAAAATCTGCCTCGCTGTGAAGTCGCTCCCTCGAATAAGCACCCAGCCAGGTCAAATAGGCCAAAGGAGTTGGTTTGTCATACAAATACTCTCGCTCGAATTCCTCGATTTGCTCCTCGGTGAGCGCTCCGGATCCTGCCTTCCCTCCACCTCCGCCACCGTCAGTGGTACCAGCAGCGGCTGCTTGCAATTCCTTGGCCAGAGGACTCCCCGGCATAACCCGGGTGATTGCAAAAACGAGGAAAGTGACCCCCAGCACGGTCAGCGGAACGAGCAGTAAGCGGCGGAGGAAATAGACTTTCATTGGGAGGGATCAGCATCTTCGACGCATATAGTTTTCTTTCTATTCAATCGCTAATGTCAAACCAAAGTCTCTCAATGCAAAAATTCATTCCCTTTCTGCCAAATTTGTCCAAGGTTCCGCCGTGTTTCGAAATGCCATCATCACCGCTCTCGCCTGCCTCACCATCGTGTCGTGTGAGCGCAGATCGGACGTCGAAATCGCGAATGAGAAAAACATCCTTATTATTGGAAACAGCGGCGAGCCCAAAGGCCTCGACCCTCAACTTGTTTCCGGAGTCCTTGAGTCTAACATCATCCGCGCGCTCTTCGAAGGTCTTTGCATCGAAGACCCCGAACTGAACAACGAATCAAGACCCGGGGTTGCCAAAACCTGGGCGCCCACCGAGGGCTCCAACTTCACAGAATGGATTTTCAATCTCAATCCTGACGCGAAATGGTCCGATGGAGTCCCAGTGACCGCCAATGATTTTGTCTTTTCCTACAAACGCCTTCTTTCGCCCGACCCAGATTGGCCGGCCGAGTATGCCGAAATGCTCTACTTTTTAAAAAATGGAGAAGCCTATCATCGAAGTTACTTCGGCCAAATCCTCTGCGGAAATGACCCTGACTTCCCCCTCGACTGGGAAATTCTCAAGGAGGCCAACTTCAAGGGAGAACGATCTATCAAGCTCTCCAATTTCGAAGGCAAGTCTTTTGATGATCTTGAGGAGATTGATTTAAAACGGCTAAAGCCTTACCTCGACAACGGGGAATCTATCGACCTTGGCAAGATTACCGCCGAAAAGGTGAACCTCGAACAACTCTCTGCAAAGGAGCGCCGGATTTTCGTCAATGCCAAGGGAATCGACAAGCTTACCACAGATCAGCTGAAATTCCTAAAGACCGACACCGCCTTGTTGGACTGGACCAACAAGATTCAAGAAGAAGTGCGCCAATTGGTCCTCGATCGAATCATTGCCCATCGTGAGGCAGGAAAACCCAATCTCTGGGATAAGGCGCAAGTCGGAGTCACTGCAATCGATGATTTCACTTTGAAAATTAATCTTCGCGGTCCCATTCCTTTCCTTCCCGAAATCACCAAACACTACACTTGGTATCCCGTGCCAAAACATATCGTCCTGCGCCACGGCGAGATCAACACCGCCTATTCCTCGCCATGGACCAGACCCGGCAACATCGTGTCGAACGGTGCCTTCCAACTGAAAACCTGGCGCACCAATCACTTCCTCGAGCTCGAAAGAAATCCACACTACTGGGACTACAACAAAGTCTCTCTGGATGGCATCCGCTACCTTCCGGTCAAGAATTACTACACCGAGACCCGCATGTTTGGAGACGGTCAACTCCACCTCACCTACACCGTGCCCGCCGAACTCATCCCAATGGCCAAGGAAAAGTATCCAGACCGACTTCGTCAGGAACCCTACGTCGGCGTGCGCTTCCTCCGCGTTAACACCCGAAACAAGCCGCTCGACAATCCGAAAGTTCGCCGGGCATTCGCCCTCGCCATCGATCAACAAGCGATCTGCGAAAAAATTCTCCAAGGAGGACAAAAGCCTGCTTCCGGAATCGTCCCACCCTTCGGAAAATACAAGCCGCCCGGCGTGATCCATTTTGATCCCCAAAAAGCCAAGGCCCTACTTGCCGAGTCCGGCTACAAATCAACCTCCTCATTTCCAGATATCAGCCTTCTCACCACCAACTCTGAATCGGGCCTTCGGGAGGCCGAAGCCCTTCAGGCGATGTGGCAGGAACATCTCGGAATCAAGGTCCGGATTATGCAGCGCGAATGGACCACCTACCTGCAGAAGCAATATGATTCCGACTACGACATTTGTGTTGCCGGCTGGATCGGCGACTATCTCGACCCCACCACTTTCCTCGAAATGTGGATCACCGATGGCGGTAACAACAATACAGGTTGGGGGTCGAAGAAATTTGAGGATCTCCTAGCGAAAGCCGAGAATACCGCCGACCTCGAGGTCCGCATGGATCTACTTTCCCAAGCCGACCGCACCATCCTTGAGGACACTCCTGTTCTCCCCATCTACTGGTATACCACCAATTATCTGATCCGCCCGGAGGTAAAGGGATGGAACCCACTCCTCTTGAACAACCATCCGTTCAAATTTGTGAAGCTCGAAAAGTAACACTTTCCTAAAATGCTGAAAGTCATCCTATCCCGAGTGATTCAGACCATCGTCGTGGTCTTCTTCCTGATCACTTTTGTCTTCTTCGCCGTCCGGGCGATTCCCGGTAATCCGTTCGCCGGTGAGAAAGCGCTCGCACCAGAAGAGCAGGCGGCTCTTGAGCGCCAATACGGGCTGGATAAGCCCGTTCACATCCAATATTACAACTACCTCAAAAACATTTTCACCAAGGGCGATTTTGGAAACTCCTCTGCAATGAAGGGACGTCAGGTCTCGACTCTCATTGCCGAATCATTCCCGGTCTCACTTAAGCTTGGAATTGTCTCACTCATCCTCGGCATGGGCATTGGTATTCCGCTTGGAATCATCGCTGCCCTTTTCCATAATAAGTGGCAGGACTACACGGCCATGGTCATCGCGATGGCTGGAATCTGTATCGTTGCCTTCGTCCTCGGGCCCATCTTCCAGCTCTCCATTGCACGCCCCCTTTCATTCCTGAATGTCGCCGGCTGGAGCCGAACGTCCGATATCATCCTACCAGCCATCACGCTCTGCTTCGGAGTAGCCGCCTACCTTGCCCGCCTCACCCGGGGTGGCATGCTCGATGTCCTCTCGCAGGATTACATTCGCACAGCTCGCGCAAAAGGAGTGCCCACTTTCAAGATCATTACCAAGCATGCCTTGCGCCCGGCACTGCAACCGGCCATCACCTATCTTGGACCAGCTTTCGCAGCGATCATCACCGGCTCATTTGTAGTGGAGAACATTTTCCTCGTTCCCGGGATGGGCCAGCACTTCGTCCTTGGCATCACCTCAAAGGACTACAATCTCGTTCTCGGACTCGTTCTTTTTTACGGTATCCTCATGGGAATTGCCAATCTGCTTTCTGACCTCGCTCTCATCTTCATGGATCCCAAACTTCGCAATGCCTGATTTCCCATGTCCACCGCCGCACCTGTCATAAAAAGCGAATCAGTGGTCGCCGAAAAAGGCTCCAGCCTTTGGGCGGATGCCTACGTTCGCCTCAAGAAGAACAAACTAGCCATGCTAGGCGGGATCATTGTCATCCTGATTTTAATCCTCTGCTTTATTGTCGCCCCCATTCTCGCTGCCTCGGGGATGAATGCAAACGAACAGGACCTTACCAACCGCTTTGCCAGAATCGGAGAAAAAGGGATTTTAGGGACAGACCAACTCGGGCGCGACCTTTTCATGCGAGTTCTTGAAGGCGGCCAGATATCGCTCCTTGTCGCCATTCTTGCCACCTGCATGACTGTGACATTCGGAGTCATTTACGGAGGAATTGCCGGATACGTCGGCGGGAAAGTTGGTAACATTATGATGCGAATTGTCGACGGACTCCTCGCGATGCCGTTCTTGATCATTGTGATCCTGTTTCGCGAAATCATCACCGGCCATATCGATGACATCGCGAAGCTTCTAATCGATGACTGGGGTTGGAATGACAACACGGTGCTTCGATTCGCCAACCTCATTCCGCTAACAATCGCGATCGCCGCCTTCGGGTGGCTTACCATGGGACGCATCGTTCGCTCTGCAGCCGCCTCTCTCTCGAAACAAGAGTTCGTTGAGGCAGCCCGCTCACTTGGCCTCAGCCACAGCCGGATTCTCTTCCGGCATATCGTGCCCAACATGCTGGGACCGGTCATCATTTATGCCACCCTTACCATTCCGAGCTTCATTCTTTACGAAGCCACCCTCAGTTTCATCGGACTCGGAATCGAACCGCCAAACTCATCCTGGGGTAAATTGATTCAAGAAGGCGCAAACTATCTTGAAACCAACCTCACTGTTCTTGCTGTCCCTGCGGTCATGTTCTCACTCACCCTCTTCGCCTTTAACTTCCTGGGCGACGGCCTTCGTGACGCGCTTGACCCCAAAGCCTCCAAAGACTGATCTCACAAGGGCATCTGGCCAACCAGATAAACTCCGACTGGACTCAGGCCATTGAAAATCATGTGGAGAGCAATGCTCGACTTGATCGGGCCCGTTCGCCAGATCAGCCAGCAACAGGGCGGACTAAAAACACCCACTTGGATCATTTCCCACGGATCATACTGGGTCTGGACCAAGACAAACAAAACAAAGGAAACCAATACCGCCGGGATCGATGAAATCGCTCTCCAGGCCGACTTGCTGGCGGATTACTTCAAATCACAACAGACACCAGCGACAGCCTTCCATAGGGTGGAATCAGCCTCTACAAAATTTTGACCTATTCTGAACCAGGTTTCTACGGGGACGAAGGCTGCCTCCACTGCCAGACCAAACTCGTCCAAAACAATCCCAAGTCATCGTCGGCCAGCCGATATAAATCGAAGTAAGTCAGAATGAAGATCAATTGTTCTCCCAACAATCTAATACAAAATAGGACCGTTAAAACCGTGGTCGGTCACCGCGTGCTCATTATTCGCGGGATCCCTCCTCCCGTCCGCAAGGCCAAGCGGATGGTCAAATTGCCCATTCCTCACAACTTGATCAGGACTCTGTCTCCAGCCCCTCCCCATCCACCTCAAGCGCGCAGCCAAGCTCCTAGCGTTTCGCCGCAGAGGAAACTCTTTACCCATCCACCCTTGTACCAGCAGCATCGGCCTCTTTCGCACGCCATTGGTCGGAATGAGGCCACACCCAGTCCGCAATTGGGGACGTCGCTGAGGGTTTCCCGGCTTCGCGATTCTCCCACTACGAACCTCCCTATTTGCCAAACACGATCTTGCGTAGCAAGATATCAGCTCCAAAATCTCCTTTTTCTTTCTCAAGACGGCCTGATTTTGCCAGAGTCGCCCAAGCGATGGATCCACAGGAACTTCAAAACAAAATATCCGACACCAGTGCATGGGTGGGAACGATGCGCAATGAAATGGGCCGCGTCCTCGTCGGACAGGAAAACCTTGTCAACAAGCTCCTCATTGGACTGCTGAGTAACGGGCATATTCTGCTCGAGGGGGTCCCCGGATTGGCCAAAACCCTTGCCGTCAAGGCCCTGGCCGGATCCCTTCAGGCTCAATTCGCCCGAATTCAATTCACCCCGGACCTGCTTCCCGCCGATCTCCTCGGCACCATGATCTACCATCCGGATCAAAAGACTTTCGCCCCGAAACTCGGGCCCATTTTTGCCAATCTCATTTTGGCGGACGAAGTCAACCGCGCTCCGGCCAAGGTTCAATCGGCATTGCTTGAAGCCATGCAGGAGCAACAGGTCACCATCGGCGATCAAACCTACAACCTTCCGCGCCCCTTTCTCGTCCTCGCCACCCAAAATCCAATCGATCAGGAAGGAACCTACTCGCTTCCAGAAGCTCAACTCGACCGTTTCCTTCTCAAGGTCACAGTCGACTACCCAAACCGGGAGGAAGAGCTCGATATTTTGGACCGCATGTCATCTTCCAAAGCAAACGAAGAGACAAAGCCTGTGACCACGCCCGAAGCGATAGCCACAAGTCGCGAGCTTATTGATCAAATCTACATCGACTCGGCCGTTCGAGGCTACATCGTGGATCTCGTTCAGGCCACCAGAACTCCCGGCAACTACGAGAGTTCACTCAAAAACCTCATCATGGCTGGAGCTTCACCACGAGCCACCATCAACTTTGCCCGGGCCGCTCGCGCCAACGCCTTCCTCCAGGGCCGTGCTTTCGTCACCCCGGCCGACGTCAAAGAACTGGCACCGGAAATCCTTCGTCACCGCATCCTGCTTTCCTATGAAGCCGAGGCCGAGAACGTCACGACCGATCAAATCATCGAACGCCTGATGGGCCGCGTGCCAGTCCCCTAAACCGGTGATGACTCGTCCTTTTAAAAACCTTCATCGCGGCTCCGCGATCAGCTCAAGCTTCCCAGGCGAATTTATCGAGATCGTGGTTAATTAATCCTTCAAAACCCGTGCCTTATTCTTCTGGAATGCAGTTAAAATGCAGACAGGGAAATTCGTGCTCCCTGGAGACCATACTTAGATTCTACTAAGCCTGCTCATCCTCCGGTCCCAAGGGACCAGCTTCCAGTCAACCGGAACAAACAGGAAATAGGGCAAGCGCTGCAATAAGCAGAAAAAGGCTTTCAGAATATCAAAGGTCCAGGAAGTTTTGGAGAATTTTCTTTCCGGAATCAGTAAGGATGGACTCCGGATGGAACTGCACGCCATGGACATTAAGGTCCTTGTGCTCTAATCCCATGATAATGCCATCCTCGGTCCAAGCAGTGACCTCCAGACAATCCGGCAGTGTCTCTTTCTTAACAATCAACGAGTGGTAGCGCGTCGCTTCAAAAGGATTCGCTAGCCCCTTAAAAACACTCCCTCCCTTGTGATGAATCATCGAGGTCTTGCCGTGCATCAGCTTTTTGGCCCGCACGACCTCACCTCCATAGACCTGTCCAATCGACTGGTGACCTAGGCACACGCCGAAAATGGGAATCTCCCCGCCGAAGGATTCGATGACTTCACAGGAAACTCCGGCCTCATTCGGAGTGCAGGGACCCGGCGACACACAGATCCGCGTCGGCTTGAGATCGCGGAGTTCATTCACAGTCACAAGATCATTGCGGAGGACCTTCATCTCAGCTCCAAGTTCGCCAAAGTATTGGACGAGATTGTAGGTGAACGAATCGTAGTTATCAATAACGACTAGCATGGCTTCGGTGATTTAAGTGGAGTTTGGCAGGCAACGCACTCTGCAGATTTGGCAGGATTATTCTCTTCACATTCCGGACAGGGTAATTCCTCTCCCGGATGGGTCTTTTCAGCTTCAAGGGCCTGATCAAAGATCGAACACGCCTCCTTGTAATCCTGGTCATTCATCACACAGAGGTTGGGATAAAACTCGGGGATCGGGATTTCGACCACCCCGTGGACCAAGTGCTCATTCCTCATCATCGTCGGAATCCCCGCTGCTTCAACAAGGTCACGGAAATGATTTACCCGGATAAATTCGTGATGTCGGCGAACCTCTTTCATGGCTTGGCTAGAGTTTTGGCCAAACCAACCGCCCGCATCATGGCAGCCGCCTTATTTACCGTTTCGTTGTATTCATAGGTCGGATCACTGTCCGCAACCACGCCCGCTCCAGCCTGTATGTAAACCTTGTCGTCTTTCAAAACACAGGTTCTCAAAGCGATGCAGGAATCGTGATTTCCATCCCAGCCGAAATAGCCAACGGCGCCGGAGTAGGTCCCGCGCTTGTTTTTCTCGAGAGAATTGATGATTTGCATCGCACGAATCTTGGGGGCCCCGCTCACCGTCCCCGCCGGAAAAGTACTACGCAAAACATCATACGAAGAATGTTCGGGAGCAAGTCGTCCGCTGACGTTCGACACAATGTGCATCACGTGACTGTAGCGCTCCACAATCATCTGGTCATCCACGCTGACTGAGCCCGCTTCCGAGATACGTCCAACATCATTGCGAGCCAGATCGATCAACATGACATGCTCGGCACATTCCTTTTCGTCCGCCAAAAGATCCGCTGCCAAGGCATCATCTTCTTCGGGGGTCTTGCCTCTCCAGCGCGTGCCCGCGATCGGCCTGATGTCAATGCGTCCGTCGACGGCACGAACGTGAACCTCGGGAGAACTCCCCACAAGGGAAAACTCCGGTGTCTCGTAAACGAACATGTATGGTGAAGGATTGATGTGCCTGAGCGCCCGATAAAGGTCGATATTGCAGCCCTCGAAGTCAGCCTCGAAACGTTGGCTCGGCACGATTTGAAAGGCATCACCCGCCGCGATGTATTCTTTCGCCTTTAAGACCATCCCCTCATACTCGGCCTGAGTCGTGTTGCTTCGCGGAGACGGAGCTTCGACTTCGGCAAGGCCGTTGAGAGGTGAAACATGGAGAGGCCGGTCCAGCATTTCAATCACCGCACCGATCCGACCAACCGCGAGCGCGTAAGCCTCCTCCACCGACGACGCTTCATCGAGCATGGCATTTGCCACCACAAGAAGACGCCGCAGCTTGTGATCAAAGACAACCAGCGTGTCAGCGAGAAAGAAAATCGATTCCGGAAGCCCCAAATCGTCAGGCGGACACTCGGAAATTGTCGGCTCAAATTGCCGGGCGGCATCGTAACCGACATAGCCAACCGCTCCGCCAAAGAAGGGCGGGGCATCGCCATGGGTCACCGGCTTGTATCCGGCCATCAAACGTTGCACCTCATCGAGGACATCGCCCTCGCGCTTTCGCTTCTCGACCGCTCCCCCTCGCTCTATGGTCACCTCAGCACCTCGTGATGTAAAAACCCAACGTGGCTGGCTTCCCACAATAGACCATCGTCCGCTTGCATCAGTATCCTCCGCGCTCTCAAAGAGGAAGGCATTCCTGCCATCGCGGAGCTTTAAAAAGGCAGAGACCGGAGTCTCGAAGTCAGCAGCAAGCTGAGCATAGACAGGCACGACATTCCCGGCCTGCGCTAGCTCAACAAACTCCTCGGCACTTGGCTTGACTGGAACCTGATTCACGCGGGCGGCAGTTTGGCCAGCATCACCTGAAGCGCAACGCGAAATTCATCGCGGGCCAAAGAGTTCTCCATAAAAAGCGGGATCGACCTCAGGCTCGATGCTTTGCCAGGCCGTCACTTCATTTTGAGAGGCCGCACAAATCTCAAGCTCTCCACTCCCAATCTTCTCGCGAACGACCTCAACCGCCTTGATTGGACAATTGCAGTCACTACTCAGATGCCCGAGAATGACTCTTTTTAATCCCTCCGGAACTAACTCAGCCACCAGCTCGGCCGCCTGTTCGTTTGACAAATGTCCATGCTGTGAGGAAATCCGCTGCTTCGTGCTAAAGGGCCGTTTTACATCCGCTTCCAGCATCCGCCATTCATAGTTTGCCTCCAGAACCAAGCCCTCGACCCCCTTG
>JAURPJ010000111.1 GCA_030835305.1 Verrucomicrobiota bacterium
ACCGAGAGCTTGTTCGATATCCAATTCCGGAGCATCGAAGCCGGATGGCTTCCTGTTTAGAAACCAATAGCCTCCTCCAAAGACGAGGAGAAGAAAGACAGCCCCGATGATAAGAGCCTGGGTATTGACGCCTGAGCTAGCGCGACGAGCCATGATTAAAGAAAGATTTGTAGGTGATTAGTGTTCCCATTGCGGGCGACTGGTGCCAACCCATGAGGCGGCGAGACCGACGATAATATGAATGACGAGGACGAAAAAGCAGATGTTTGTGGGAGAGAGCTCGGTTTCGCTGATTGCGGTGAGTGCGGATTTATAGTCTCCCGAAAGCGAAGCAACGCTGCCCGACCAGCCCCAGTAAGCCGAAATGAACGGGCGGGTGAGGGGTTCAATGTTTTCCGGCAGGGCCAAAACGGCTCCGGAGAGAGGAAGCTGGAAGCCGACCAGATAGACCGAAAGTAGCGAGGCCTTTTCAGCAGTCTTCATCAGGCTGGAGATTCCAAGGCAAACCGAAGTCATCGCAGCATTCACCAGTATCAGAAAAATAGCGTGATCGGTAAAATTGCCCTTGAAGGACCAAAACAGCTCCACAAAGCCCGCCATCCATAGCGATTGGACAAGAACCAGCCCGGACAAGAAGACGACTTTGCTTGTGAGATAGGCGATGGGACTGACCCCTCCAAATTTCTCTTTTTCCAGAATCTGGCGTTCCCCGGCGATTTCGCGAGCGGCGTTATTGGAACCCATCAGGGAGAGCAGGACGACCTGAAACATGATTATGCCGGACACGGCCGAGCCCACCTTGAGGCGGTCGGCCTGCACATTGGCTTGTTCCTGGTATTGTTCCTGAAGGCTCGCGCCAGAGGCATTAGTGAATTTTCGCATGTTTTCATTTGCCCTTGGCGAAAAGAGGACAACGAGGATGGGAAAGCAGACCAAAATGGCGAGTTGGAGAAGAACCTGTCCTCGGTCACGGAAGAAAATCCGCATTCTTCGACCTAGCAGGGTGCTGAACTGGCTGAGCATTCCGGGCGCACGGATTTCGTCTTCGTGAGCGATGGAGAAGTCCTCATCGTCCGGATCCTCAAATTCATCTTCCGGTAGCTCGAGAAGCCCGTGGTCGACCAGATTTTGGCGATTGCCCTCAAGCTTGTCATAGTAGGTGGGCGAGTGCTTCAGCCACGATGCGCGCCACTTTTCCGAGGCTTGCTTCGCCAGTTGGGGATAAACCAGTTCGATGTTATCGACCGAGAAGTAGTGGGTGAGTTGTTCCGGGGTGCCGTGATAGGCGACCCGGCCCTCGTGAAGGACCAAGATGGAATCGTAGAGTTCCAAGTGAGCCAGGGAGTGGGTCACGGAAAGGACAATTCGACCTTCCCGGCGTGAAATATCGTGCAGAAGGTGGACGATTTCCCGTTCGGACCGGGGGTCCAGGCCGCTGGTAACCTCGTCACAAAGAAGAAGCTTGGGGCGGGATACCAGCTCCATAGCTAGGCCAAGCCGGCGTTTTTGACCTCCGGAGAGGACGCTGACGGGACGGTCTGCGATGGGAGCGAGTCCGGTTTCTTCGAGAACCTTGTCAATTCGCTCGTCGAGATCTGCGGATCCTTTGGTTTTCACGCGGAGGCGCGTCGCAGCTTCGACGGATTCGTCAACGCTGAGCTGGTCATAGGCGATGGAGAACTGGGGGACGTAGCCGATTTCATAGGGTTCTAGATCCTCGTCTTCCGATAAATTGCGCCCATTCCACCAAAGAGAACCATCGGATTCGGGGTTGAGTCCGGCGATGGTCTTAAGCAGGGTCGTTTTGCCGCAACCGGAAGGTCCCACGATGGCCATAAAGTGGCCCCGGGGGATTTTTAGGCTGGCGCGGTCTACGAGGTTTAAGGGCCCACCATCTTTTTGAATGGTGAAGCAAACATCTTTCAGTTCGAGCACTGGCTGCGATGGGTTTGGCGGAGAGGTGTGGGGATCAGCATTTTTACTGTCTGACTTCTGGAAAACTGTCGAAAATCGTAGAGGATTGAAAGCCAGAAAATCGAGGTGTTTAGCCAGTTTGGCCAACAACCGGGAACGTTCGGTGTTGCCCATCCTTACAAATTCGTCATACTGCTCCCAGAGCAGCTGCTCAATAACATCTTATCAACTCCGTGGACCTCACTGAAATTCGCAAAATCATGAAACTGATGGATGAGCATGGCTTGTCTCAGTTTCAGTACGAAAAGGAAGACTTCAATCTCAAGCTCAAGAAGGGCACTGATCTCGAAGAGATCCAGAAGTTAATCGCCTCAGTCCCCTCAAGTGGCGGCCATGTCCCTGCTCCTGTTTCTGTGGAAGCACCTGCATCGGCCGGCGCGGCACCTGCATCGGCTGCGGACGGCGAAGCCGCGGACGCCCCATCTGGCGAAGCGATTTCCTCTCCGATGGTCGGGACCTTTTATCGCAAGCCTTCTCCGGACGATCCCGATTTCGTGAATGTGGGAGATACCATCAGCGAAGGTCAAAC
Source organism: Verrucomicrobiota bacterium (assembly GCA_030835305.1). Classification (GTDB taxonomy): domain Bacteria; phylum Verrucomicrobiota; class Verrucomicrobiia; order Verrucomicrobiales; family Akkermansiaceae; genus SW10. The sequence continues at coordinate 2,504 of JAURPJ010000111.1, forward strand.
GCTCTGCATCATTGAGGCCATGAAGGTCATGAATGAGATCAAGGCCGAGCGTTCCGGGACCATCACCCAGATTTGTGTGGATGACGGGACTCCGGTTCAGTTCGGAGACGAGCTCTTCCGCGTGCAATAAATTTCCCTGATACATCATGTTTACGCGCGTCCTCGTCGCCAATCGTGGCGAAATCGCCCTTCGCATCATTCGGGCTTGCCGTGAGTTGGGAGTTGAATCCGTCGCGGTGTATTCCGAGGCGGATGTGGATTCCATGCACGTTCAGCTCGCCGATGATTCGGTGTGCATCGGTCCCGGCCCCAGCAAGGAAAGTTATCTAAAGCCCGATCGCATCATTGCGGCCGCTGAGATTACCGGAGCGGATGCCATCCATCCTGGATACGGATTTCTCTCGGAAAATGCTCGTTTCGCTGAGATTTGCGAAAGCTGTAACATCACCTTCATCGGGCCTTCGGCCGAAGTCATCCGCACGATGGGCGATAAAAACACCGCCCGTGCCACGGCAACCGCCAACGGTGTTCCGGTCACTCCCGGTTCGGACGGGATTGTGGCTGATGCCGACGAGGGTCTGAAGGTTGCCAAAGAGGTTGGATTTCCGGTCATGATCAAGGCGACGGCCGGCGGCGGAGGCCGTGGCATGCGCCCCGCCATGAATGAGGGCGAGTTCAAGTCGCAATTCCAGGCGGCTTCCAAGGAGGCGGAGGCCTGCTTTAACAATGGCGATTGCTACATCGAGAAGCTGGTCCTTGAGCCTCACCACATTGAATTTCAGGTTCTTGCCGACAATCACGGGAATTACCTCCATCTTGGTGAGCGCGACTGCTCGATGCAGCGTCGCAACCAGAAAATTATCGAAGAGTGCCCCAGTCCGCTGATTTCCCCTGAAATGCGGAAGCGCATGGGCGACGCCTCGGTCCGCTTAATCGAATCAATCGGCTATCGGAATGCCGGAACGATTGAGTATTTGGTCAATGCCGACGCTACTGACTTCTATTTTATGGAGATGAACACCCGGATCCAGGTCGAGCACCCGGTGACGGAGGAGGTGATGGGCTGTGAGCTGATCAAGGAACAAATCCGCATCGCGTCCGGCGAGCCTGTTTCCGAACATGTTTTGGGAGTCGAGCCGCGTGGTCACTCCATCGAATGCCGGATTAATGCGGAGGATCCCTACAATAACTTCACGCCAAGTCCCGGTACCATCGATCTTTGGTATGCTCCGGGCGGAAAAGGGGTTCGGGTGGATACCCACGTTTACTCCGGTTACACGGTGCCTCCTTATTATGACTCGATGATCGCAAAGCTCATCGTGACGGCCTCGAGCCGCGAGGTTGCCATTGCCCGGATGAAGCGTGCGCTCGCGGAATTCACGATTCGAGGCATCAAGACCACCATCCCATTCCAGCAGGAAATTATCGATCACCCGGATTTCATCGCCGGGAAATACGACATTGCCTGGGTTGCAAACTACCTAAAAGAAAAGGAAGGGGCGTGAGGTCAGCTTTGCAAAAAGCACTCCTTTATGGGATTTGCGATCTGGGCTACGTAAATATCGGGACGGCGGAAGCCGTCTCGCGAGCGCTTTTGGCCGGGGGAGTGGGGATTTTGCAGCTTCGCGCCAAGGGACATGATCCACGTGAACTCGGTGATCTCGCGTTGAAGCTTCGGATTCTTTGTGACGAATTTGAGAAACCCTTCGTGATCAATGATCATCTGGAGCTCGCACTCGAGTGCCAGGCCCATGGGCTTCACCTGGGGCAGGATGATGGTTCGCTGCAGGAAGCGAGGTCGCAGGTTGGCCCGGAAATGATCCTTGGCCGGTCAACCCACTCTTTGGAGCAGGCTCGGCAGGCTCTCTTGGATGAGGCGGATTACATCGGTTTTGGCCCCTTGTTTCCAACGCCGACCAAGAAAGGGCGCCCCGGAATTGGTCTGGATGAGATCCGCTGCATGCAGGAGGAGGTGGGGCGGCAAATCCCGGCATTCTGCATCGGCGGAATCAAGCCGGAGAATCTCGAGGAGGTGAAGCAAGCCGGTGCCAGACGCGTTGTGATGGTGTCCCATCTCCTCTCCTCGCCTGACCCGGAACAGGAGACCACGAAAATCTTATCCCAACTCTCATGAAAATACTCGTCGGCGGATCAGTCGCCATTGATAACGTCAAAACCCCCGTGGCAGATGAAACCAATCTGCTCGGGGGCTCCGCTAGTTATGCTTCGCTGGCCGCGGCAAAGCTTTCCTCTCCTGTCCATTTGGTGGGAATCATTGGCAATGATTTCCCCCCGGAGCATCTCGAGATGTTGAGCGATCAGGGCGTCGACTTGTCGGGCCTGGAGCGCTCCGACCAAGCTTCCTTCACCTGGACCGGCGAATATCACGAAAACATGAACGAGCGGACCACGCACAACGTCGCGATCAATGTGCTGGAGCACTGGCAGGTTTCGGTCCCGGCCGGCCTGGCGGACTCGCCCTTCGTTGTTTTGGCCAATATGGCTCCTGTCAATCAGCTCCAAATGCTGGATCAGTGCATTGCGGAAGAAAAATTTGTCGTCGCGGACACCATGGATCTCTGGATTACCGTTGCCAATGATGAACTGCACGAGGTTCTGAAGCGGATTGACCTTTTGGTTATCAACGAAAGCGAAGCGCGGGAGTTTTCAGGTACGAATAATCTCGTACTCGCCGGCGAAAGGTTACTTAAAAAAGGACCTCGTTACGTCGTGGTAAAACTCGGTGAGTTTGGGGCCAAATTGTTTGGCCCCGACGGAGATTTTTTCCGTTGTGGAGCCTGGCCCTTGCGCGATCTGGCGGATCCGACCGGTGCCGGAGATACCTTCCTAGGTGGCCTGATTGGAACACTGGCCGCCGAACGTGCGGTTTCCCCGTCGTTCGAGCAACTCAAGAAGGCGGTTGTTAACGGGTCCATTCTCGCCTCGTTTACCTGCGAAAATTTCTCAACGAAATCCCTGGAATCGGCCGATAAAACCGAATTTTCGGACCGTCTCGATAGATTTGAGCGGATTTCAGCCTGGTAGCCTGGTCAACGAATCCCGTAGATAAAGGATCCAGAGCCAAAATGTTATTGTTTTCCGAACTAATTTAAATTTTCTCGAAAACTTTTAAGAATGCCATTGACGCCCCCCCTCATTTGACGATATCTTACTCGAGGATTGCCTGCGGAAACTCATTGACGTCAAGTCAGTGGGTCTTCAACAAAGACAAAAAAGAAAACAAAAATGAAAACTACTACTCTTAAAGCAGCTGCCGCTTTTGGGCTTAGCGCCCTCCTTGTGGGCAGCGCCGCAGCTCAGGAATCAGTCTCCAAGCCCGTGGGCTACGAGACGCTTGAGATCACCCAACAGTTTAATTACGTCGGTCTTCGCCTTCTTGGTGCTCCTCTTGCGACCAGCACTGTTGCCACCGCTGAGAATGCCGAGATCACTCTCGCGAGCGGAACCGTTGCTGACGGTCCAGTGATCGTTGAAGTGATTGATGGAGACGCAGCTGGCGCTGTTGTCGAAGGGACCGCAACTGGCGGTGTCATCACCGTCCCTGCAAGCCTCCTTGACAACCTTGAGGTCGACAACGCGGTGACCGTTCGCGCTCCACAGACCCTTGCTTCTGTATTTGGTGCCACCGGTGACAGTCTTACCAAGTCTGCTGGACAGGGTGGAGCTGATCTTGTTTTAATTCCCGACGGTTCAGGTGGGTTTGACACCTACTGGTACTCTTCTGGAGGCTTTGGCGGTGTGGGAGCAGGATGGAAGCAGGTCAACCCAGCCGGTGGTGATTCTTCTGATGTTGATGGCTCGGCAGTGACTCTGGTATACACAGATGGAATCATCATCCAGAATCGTGGTGCTAATAATTCAATCGTTGTGAGTGGCTCGGTTAAGACTACTGGAACAACTCCAGCTCTCACCACTCAGTTTAATTACCTGAGCACCGTTTACCCCGCCGGAGCAACCCTTTCTACCGCTTTCGACGATCCTGCAACTCCTGGGGTTCTCAAAGCGGGAACTCTGACCGCTTCGGCTGGTCAAGGTGCTGCTGATCTTGTCTTTGTTCCGAATGGCCCTGATTTCGATGTTTACTGGTATTCATCCGGTGGATTCGGTGGGGCTGGGGCAGGATGGAAAGATTCTGATGGCAACGACGTGGATTCCACAGCTGTTTCGCTTGACTCTGCTTCGGGAATTGTTATCCAAAACCGCGGAGCTCTTCCGCAGGGAGTTGCTATCGGAGCTCCGGCATTTTATGCTGACCTCTAAGTCGTTTTACAATTCACGTTTAAAGATATTATTATGAAAAAAACATTAATTGCGAGTCTTGTCACCTTAGGGATGTTCTCTGGGGCAAGTGCATACACCGTAGCATTCTTGAACATTGGTGCAGCTGACCCAACGGCTGTTCCGATTCTTGACAACACGGGTACTCCAATCGCTCAAGGCTCGGGCTATGTTGCTGCAGGAACCTTTTCAGAGCTCCCTGGGGGTATTGATGATGTAAAGGCCAACTTTAACCCATTTGGAGACGGGAATACTGCTTTCTCAAATGGCATTGGTGTTCCTGGTTTTTTCGATGGTACCCGTTCTGCTGCGATTCCACAGGGAACAGTTGATGCGCCTGTTGGTCAGAACGTTTACTTGGTGATTGGCGACGGCTCTACACTCGCTGATTCTACTGACTTTGTTGTCTTCGATCCGAATTTAGTTTTCGGAACGGAGAATGCGGTTGGTGCTGGTGGACTTGATATCAACATCAACAGCGACGCAGTCACTCCTGAGTCTGTCCTTTGGGGCACGATTTTGACTGATGTTGATACCGGACTTGGAGTGACTTTCACCGAAGGTCTCCAGATTGGCGGCGCTGTCATTCCTGAGCCATCAACAAGCCTCCTCGCAGCGCTCGCTGGTCTTGCTCTTGTAGCTCGCCGCCGTCGCTAGTTCGCCACGGGCGCGCTCTTAACAATCGTTTTACTTTTTGTTTTCACGGCTGCTTTCTTCGGAAAGCAGTCGTTTTTTGTCCCTTATTATTTCCTTTAGTCCCATAAAGCCCTCTCGATTGATGAAAATTCAAAGTGCAAGGTTTAAGAAAAGTGCGGTCAGTCTCGACCGTTGTTCTGCTCCGGACCTTCCTGAGTTCGCTTTTATTGGTAGATCCAATGTTGGGAAATCATCGTTAATTAACCTCCTGACAAACAAAGACGGCTTAGCCAGGGTTTCAAAAACTCCGGGGCGCACCCGGGAAATCAATTTTTTCACAATCAACGATGCCTGGAATCTTGTCGATCTCCCGGGCTATGGCTACGCCAAGGTCTCAAAGTCCCAAAGGGATCAGTTCAACGAATTTGTATCGGACTATCTCCTCAATCGGGAATCTCTAGCCGGGATATTTGTTTTGATCGACTCCCGTCACGCTCCCCAGGCAATTGATTTGGAGTTCGTTGCCTGGGTTATTGGAGCTCACTTGCCTTTTGCTCTCATCTTTACGAAGACCGACAAAAGCAAGACCAGGGTGGTCCGCAAAAACATTGCGTTGTTCCTGGAAAGGATGAAGGAGTTCAGCGATGGTGCTCCGGTCTTTTTCGAAAGCTCCACGACCACTCGGGCCGGTCGGAAGGAAGTCCTCGGATTTATTGAGATTGCAATCTCCAGGAAGGAGTAGCCGGGAATCAAACGTGCTGGTTTATTTCTTCCAGTGATAAGCAGCCTCGTCGATGACGAAGGTGCTCGTGGGAATCTGCCCGTTAAATGTCGGCTTGAAGAACTCGGTCATGGTCTCGGTGCCATCCCGTTGGACCCAGCCGATGCGCTCTACGAATGAGCTCTCAAGATTCACCTGCATCAAGAGTGATTTGATGATCTTCCGAATGGAGCGTGGTTTGGGCGAAAATGTCGCTAGGTAGCGACCTTTGGCCTCGTTTGTCCCGGTAATGGTAAATATCTTGGACATCTCATCGAATGACGTTTCCTCGCCCATTCCGAGTGTCAGAAACAGTGGCTTGACCGAACGATTGTCGGGAGAGACCCGCTCACCGGTCTTTTTGAGCTCGTCAATCACGAGGACATCGCCACCGTTGTAGATGATGGTCTTCTTGGTAGGTGTCCCAAGTTGCCATCGAAAGGCTTTTCCCGGAATGAGCCAGAGTTTCCCCATGGTTTTGATGTCGTCGGTCAAAGCGGGAATCTTCTTGGTCTGACGAAAAGTGACGACAACAGATTTGTGGCCTGCCTGCTTTTTGAGAGCTTCTTTAAGCGGAGCGGCTTCGTCGGCAAAAAGCCCGAGTGAAAAAAAAAGGAAAAGTAAGGAAATGCGGTGCATGGAGTAATGATCCGCTTTTTTGGGATATTCTCAATCTAGGAAGTCGATATTTCTAAAAGAGCAGTCAATCTCCTCCCGTGCGCCGGTTGATTCAGTCCTATCTTATTTTTGGAATTGTCCTTTTGATTTCCATTAACGGTTTGCGTCGCTTGAGTTTCGCAACCGATGTTCTCGAGATCCTACCTGACGGAATTCCCGAAGTGGAAGCTCTGCAGGTTTTTCGGGAATACTTTGATGATGATCACCGGGTGATTCTTTTGTTGAAGCATGACGAAGAGATTTTCGAGGAGGACGTGGCTGAATTAGCAGATCACCTCGAAAAGAGTCTTCCAGAAGCCCGAATTCAGTATCGTGAACGATTCGAGGATGATCGTGAAAGCGTTGCCAAAAGTCTGGCGAGGCTTTGGGCGGACTCCGAACCTACTGAAGTCGAAAAATTTGCCTCGAGGCTGAAGGACCCTGCAGGACTTCAGGCATTGCTCGCCGAGAGTAAGGAGAAAGTGGCTCTCTCTCTAGATCAGGGTGAAGCGACAATGGCTGCCTATGATCCGCTGGGGTTTTTGAACCATCCGGCGGTAACTCGGTTGCAGGGCAATGGCTTCGACTATCAAAGCGAAGATGGGCGGTTCTGGCTGGTCATGATCGCCAACACCAATCTGGGTTTGGAATATCGGGAGCATGCGAGTTGGGTGGAAAAAATTCGCGAATCAGTTAATGGTTGGGAAGCGGAAGGCTGCACCTATACTCTGACCGGAGGCCCCGTTTTTAGCTCCGAGATTGGCTCTGGAATGGAGAAAGACATGTCGGGAACCATTGCCATGACCTCGATTATTGTGGGGATTTTGTTTCTTTTGACGCAGCGGAGTTTTGTTCAACTGGCGGTGCTGGGAGTGATCCTTGGCTTGGTTTTTTTAATTACCCTCGGTCTGGCGGGGTGGATTTATGGGACGTTAAATTTGGTGAGCGTCGGTTTTGCGGCCATACTCCTTGGATTGGTGATCGACTACGGTGTAGTCATCGCTCGCGAATCATTAGCGGGGCAATCGCCTGCTTCCTTGCGACGGGAAATGGCACCCGGGATTCTTTGGGCGGCTTTAACTACTGCGGTTGTTTTTGGAATCCTCATGTTGAGCACTTTTAAGGGGGTTCAGCAGTTGGGCGGGCTAATTCTCATCGGTCTGGTTGTTGGTGCACTAGTTTGTCTTTGGTTGATGCCGCTGGCTCTGCAAAAATTCCCAAGAAAACAACCCTCCCAATTGCTCAAGCCACCATTTCCGGGGGTGAGATCAGCGTTGGCCTTTCTTGGGGTATTGCTTGCGGGATCCGCCGGGGTTTTTGCTTTTCTTGGATCACCCCAGATCGAATTTGATGTGTCGATGGTCGAGCCGGAGGTCAGTGAGGCAGCTCAAACCCTGGAAGTTATCCAAGAACATTTCCCGGCTTGGTCGAAACGGAACCTATCTTTGGTTGCAAAGGGGGATTCGGTCGAAGAAATACGAAAATCGCTGAAGGTGGCCGAGCGCAAAATCAATGAGCTCAAGAAATCCGGGCTAATCACGCGATCAGAGTGGCCGGTGCAGGTTTTGCCGGACCGTGAAGCACGGGCCAAGAATGCCGGCGCGTGGAAAGAGGTCTCACAAAATTCCAAGGCGATCCTCGCTGAGATGAAAAAAGTAGGCTTCAACGAGAGGGGAAGAGAACTGGATTCTATGGTACTTAAAAATCTGGCAAATGTTCCTGAGGAGCTCGATGCCTTTGCCCGGATGTTTTACCACGAGGAGGGTTTCTTCTCCGGGCGTATTCAGCTGAAAGAAATAGTCACGGCAGAGACCGCCAAGGAGTTGCAGGTATTAAATAGCGATGGAGTGACAGTCTCGGGATGGGAGATGTTGCGTTTACTTCTCCTCAAGCGGGTCAAGGACGACCTTTATTTTCTCTTCATTCCGGCGACTTTGGTCCTTCTCGTGGCATTGGTTTTGGTCTTCCGGTCGTGGAAAGACGCTGTCCTTACGGCGGGGGTCCTTTTGACCGTCCTTCTTTTGGTGAATGCCTTGGTTGTGGTTGCCGGAAGACCGTGGAACTTCTTGAGCAGTATGGCGATCCCGCTCATCGTGGGGACCGGGATCGATTATAGTATTCACCTGATCTTTGCTTTGAGACGAAGTGGGGGCGATCTCGCCAAAGTCTGGAATGGAGTGGGGAAGGGAATCTTTTTTTGCGGACTTTCGACTGTGGTGGGCTTCGGGTCGCTTGCCTTTGCTTCCAATGAAACCCTGCAATCGATGGGGATCTTTTGTGGGATCGGGGTCCTGTTAACGATGACCCTGAGCGTGATCGTGGTGCCCACCCTCTGGGTGTGGGGGCACCGCGATCGCTAGGGCATCGAAGTCCTGGCGGTTTCTGGTTTAGAAAGCAGTGACCACGAGGCGGAAGTAAACTTCGAAACGATCCGAAGTAGGGATTTCGCTCAGAAGATTGACCGTAAAGGTGCCGTCGGGATTCTCAATTGGTTCGCCATCAGCATTGAGGTCTCCGGCAGGCTCCCAATCCACGAGGTTTGTGGACTTTTCAACCTGATAACGGACCTGGCCACCGACGATGCGTTGACGGTGACTGAAACCAATGACATCACCATTTCTAATGAGAGCGGGGGCAACATTGGGATTCAGATCGCGACCCAAGGCATAAGCCATGAGATTGGTGAGTCCTGAGCTTTCATATTCGGCATTCGGATCGGTGAGGCCGTTCATCGACATCCAGGTCGTGAAGTCGGTATCGGAACCGATCAGCATGACGTAGTCGAAGCTGGCCTCAAGGGACTGTTCAACTTCGGTGGATGCGAAGACTCCACCGGTGCTGAAAGTTGTTCCCTCCGGCAGGGTGACCTGGTTGATCTGGATTAGGCTTCCATCATTCAACCAGTAGAAGTTGAGAAGGTTGTCTCTACGCTCCAGTCTAATCACGGCGACATCCGATTCAATAGCGGGGACGCGAGTCATCGTCTCGGAGCCGCCGGATGGATTCACGCGGATTGAGGCAATGCTGTCTCCATCTTTAAATCCGATACCGTATCGGAGGGTGTTTCCTCCTTGGTCAGCTTCGACCAGCAAGCCGGCGTAGAATTCTCCGAACTGGACCTTCTCGAGTTTCACTTCGGTTTCCATGGCCCAATCGCCATCAGGGAGTTGCCTCTTGATCCAGGGGTGGAGGGCATCATCGAGATTCGGAGGGCCATTGCCGGCTGGATTGGCGGCAATATCGACGCGTGCCCCGAAGACGAGGTCACTACTCCCCGGGTTTTGGTTGTGAACTTCAGCTGCGAAAACGTTTGTGCCGTTTACGATTGCTGTTGAGACATCAACAACAAGAGCGTCTGCGGTAATGACACCTTCGGGCGAGAGCGAGTCTGCTTCCGTGTTGGAGTCGATCTTTCCGTCAGGAAGGCGGATTGAGCCCAGGACCTGGCCATTGAGATAGTAACGGACTCCATCATCGACGAGGTGGTCGATGTAAAGTTTTGCTCCAATGGGATCTCCGGTAAATTCAAACTCGGTCCTAAAATAATAAGTAACCAGATTGGTGGCCCGACTTCCCCTAGTAAGGGTATCTGTCTGCAGGCCTGGTGCAGGAACATTGCTTTCGTTGAAGCCGAGGAATCCCGGACCCGATGACCAGTCTGAATCATCAAACCTAGGTTGGGCGAATATTCCGGTGAGTTCCCGGTTGGAGTCATCGTATTTCCAGGTGGAACCGAAATCGATGTAGTTCTCTGCGGGGGGCAGCTCCGGTTCGGGCAGACCCAGGGGAACCTGACTGACCGGAATATTGATGTTGAGGCGACCCTCATGATCTTGAAGCGAATAATGGGCGACATCTGATGAGTTCTCATGCTTGGGCGAATTGGCTCCGGTCCAAACCTTCCCGAGTGCGGGATCTCCGAAGTTCGAAAAGCCCTCATCAAGATGCACGGAGACGGCAGCCGATTTGCTGCTCGTGTTTCCACTGCTATCGGTGGCTTCTGCAGTGAAGACATAAAAGCCAGGTTGCGAAAAGTCTGCCGTCAGATTGCTTCCGTCCACTGCAAAATTCACACCGGTCTCAGGGATTACGATCCAATTAATCGAGACCGTTCCTCCCTCCGGATCATACGTTCCCATGGTGTCCAGAGTGATCGTTTCATCCAGCGCGATTCTTTGCGAATTTGGCGAAGAGTCCAAGGCGATCACCGGCGGGGCATTACCGGTTTTGGTAATGGTGAACTGGGTTTGCTCAACGACGTTGCCTTCGTGATCGACTCCCTCGATGTCCAGGGTATTCACTCCTTCTTGAAGAACAACCCCGGCAAGTTCCCAGGCCGTTGTACTGGTCCATGAGAATGAAGTTCCATCTTGTCCGGCGACGCGGACGATAAAGGCCGTTGGTGGTGAGGTGCCCACTAGGGTGATGACATTTTCAGAGGTCGGAGCGTTAGAGCTTGTGACCGAGAAAGAGGTGTTGGCAACGTTTGACGTGATGAAGTTTCGCGCGAGGCTTTCACGATTGTTGAACCAGTTGGTGTAGTGGGATTTGGTCATGTTGATTCCGGTCCCGGCCACTGCGGCGGTTTCGGCATCCATCCAGGCCTCGGTTCTGGCCGAACCTTTGGTGTGCTCGTCCAGCAATTTCGTCATGTAGTAGTTCATCCGGCGCCTGATGAAAGGGCGGTTGAAATATTTGCTGACTCCGGCCCTGCCACCAAGGATTGCCTGGTTTAGGCGGTCAAAGACACGGTCTCCGTCCCAGTGGAGGAGCATCCAGCCATTTCCATCTTTGGGTCGGAAGAAGTAGGCGTTTTTACCCCGGTTTACCGTAATGGTGTCCCAGTCGGCATCGTATCCACGAACCACGGCATTCAGCGCCAACATGTCGGCGTTGGTGATCCGCCTGAGAGTTGTTTCATCGGTTTTGTTCTCGGCGAGCAGACGTGTGAGCTCGATGAAGTTTCCGTAGTCATAATCGGACTCCCGGGTGCGCATGAGCCACTCGCTGTGGTAAGCGATTGGGTTTTCGCTATTTTTGTAGGACCAATCGGCATTGCGACTTTGCCGGGCGTCTCCATCATCGCCGGTGAAACGCCATTGGTCATCGATTCGAAGAAGAGTTCCCTTTGTCCCATTCTTAAAATTCCGCCTCAAGAAATCGTTTGAGATGGGCTCGTGATTTTCGCGGAGATTGAAAGGCCCGTTGTTGACTACGGTATGGGTGAATTCCATCTCATTGACGGGATGCCCGAGCTGGTAAAGGAAATAACGAGCAATGCGGTCATCGTAAAATCGGGGAGTCCCGCTTCCCTGAGGAGTTCCCGAGGCATCGATGACGCTGCGGCGCCTTCCGCGGAACAGGCGATCTCCTGGAAGCTTCCACTTACCGTGATCAATGTTGGCGTTTGTGGATCGTGTGAACGGGCTCCCACTTTTACGGATTTCCGCATTGTAATAAACCTCACTCTCATTGGCAATGAAGGTCGCATTGAAGAATTGGTTTGAAGGGCGGGGAAAGTTGTAATTGAAGGCGGGGCCTCCACCGATACTGGTGGTGAGGGCCTGACGGTCGTAATTAGAGATAATAAATCTTTCTCGCAGAAGAATATTGGGCATTTCACGGCTGTCCACGATCCACATCGCAGGGCGGTCGGCGCCGAATTTTGGTTGGGTGGTAGCAGCGGTCCCAGAAACTGCTTCCACGTAAAACTGGGTGATTTGACTGTTAGAGGTGTTCTGACTAACGGTTGCGGTATACTCGCCACCGCCCTGATCAGTCATTGCAGTCCGAATCCATGTCCCGTTGCCGGAATTATTATCTAGTCGGTGGACGAGTTCAACCGAGGTTAGTGGGCCAGCAGAGTGAACCTGAGCGGTCACTGTGACCGGGTTTCCTGGCTTTGGAACAGCTGGACTATGGATGATATCGGTGACGGTTGGAGCAGGGGCAGTTAGTAAAGCGGAATTGGGTGCACCAGGGGTTCCCAGGTTTTCTGGAATGGGTAGTAGAAACGTTGTGCCAAATCCATGATCTAGCGTTTGGAATATGATTCGGGACTTTCCGTGGACCCAGCGAGCATCGAAAGAAAGAGTATAATTTTGACCTATGATCGGAGAGGTGGCGAAATCAACTTCTGCACGGTTTCCCTTGTTGTCACCGTGACCGGTTGAAATGAGGTTTAATCTTCCTCTATCGACAAAGCTCAGCCAGTGAGTTCCTTGGCAAACCCAACCTAGAGCGCTACTGGCCGTGGGTGACATGACATCGGGGTTTCTCAGTAAATTGGAACCCGAATTATTGAGAGTGACGGAGATATTCTCAAGAATCACGTGGGCGTCGCCGGTCAAATGGGTGTGAAGTTCTTGGCCGGTTCTAACGGGTAACCAAGACGAACGTTCAAACTCTCCGGTGTATGTGAAATTCTGCATGGTGGACTTATTGCTTTCATCACTGTCAGCCCATGCGGTGCTGTCATTGTTATCCATATCTGGGTGGCGAAGCTCCATGCTGCTACCATCACCATCGGCAAGGTTCGGCCAATCTCCCTCGGGAAGGTAGTCCACCTCATCAACAAGATTTCCATTTGCATCCTCGATGCGAATTAGTTCTCCACCGTCTCTCAACCCACCACGCCAATTGCCGACGACCGGAATATTTCCGTGGGCGGCGGTGAGACAGTTCTTGTCTGCTGCGATAACGAGGTAACCACCTGGGGTAATTTTGGTGCCATTAGGAAAATCAAATCGCACTCCGTCGCTGATTTTCCATCCCGTGAGGTCGACAGTTTCGGAGCCACGGTTGAAGAGTTCGACATACTCCGCCGTACCGTGGTCTGAAGGGGAATCATACATGATCTCGTTGATGACGATGGAGGTTTCTCGCAAAATAGGATCATTGGGAGCGTCGCGGGTGTGGCCGGGGCCCCCGAACCATTCAACGCCAACCGGAAAGGACTGGAAGGTTTCTTCGGCGCGGTCCCGGTCAAGGCGGGCCGCATCGATTACCGAATTCTCCTGGACGAGGAATAGGTCGACATCACCATTATCGTCGATGGGCAAGGTTAGTGGAAAGCTAAGATAGCCGCCGGCGGGGACGCTACCGGTCAAATCAACTGCGTTTGAGAGTGAACGGGTAGTTGCGAGTGCTAGACCAGAAACAGAAACCGGAGAGCTTCCGGGCGCATGAAGTTCGACCCAGTCGATTTGATCGTCTTCTCCAAAGTGGATTTCACTGATGATGAGGTTTGAGAGAGGTGCGCTGAGTGATTCGGTTGCCGTAATACTAATATTGGCACCGAAGGCGATATCCGAACTGCCGGCGGCCCGGTTGTGAACCTCGACGGCAAGGACATTCAAGCCGGTGCGAAGCGCGGAGCTAATATCCGTGCCGGAAGCAATTTTGGCTAATTCCTGCCACTCGCGTCCCGCGCTTGCCACGGTGTCGAATTTGATCTCACCTGAGGGCATATTGAAGCGGGTAATTTCCTTACCGTTTAGATAGAAAACCGCGCCATCGTCTAGGTGGGATTCGATGTCTATCGTCGCGCTTGAAAAAAGTTCGTCGAACTGAAACTCGTGACGCAAATAGTAAGTGATTCTGCCACCTGTGGTCCATGGGGTGGCGAATGGATCGCTGGAATTTTTTCCAAAAACACCTGCGCCTTCCAACCAGCTGTTGTCGTCAAAATCCGAGTCCCGCCACGTGGTGCCACGGTCGAGATTCGCCGCGTTCTGATCATATTTCCAGGTTGAGGTGGTTTGAGCGATCTTTGTGGTGAAGGTCGCAAGATCGTCCTCGGTGGCTGGTCCCCGGCCTGGAGTTCCGCCGGGATTTTCGCTGGCTGCCCAGTTGCGCCACTCAGCATTGGAGAGATTTGGGTTGATTCTGGTCAGAGTGTGACCAGTTCCATCGGCTGCGGCGGGCCATTTGCCACCGTCATTGTATTCGATACTGGTCATCACAACGCCGTTCTTGTCGTTCAGCGTCAAGGTCTCTCCGGAGTTTGAAAGCTTACCGGCATAAGGCCCGAAAATACGGGTCTCTTCAGGGATATTGGGATAAGCCCCTCTTAAAGTGGCCTCATCGACCGGCGAAACCAGAATAGTTTCAAATTGCTTAAAGATATGGGCGCTAGGATTTGCCGAGCTAAAATCGGGGAAAGTGTAGTCAATACCATCAGAGAAATACCATTTTCCTATGTCGAGCGGAGTCCCGGTAATGTTCGTAATTTCCAAAAAATCCGGATCGCCTGCTTTGGCGTTGTATTGGATTTCGGTGAAAATCACCTGCTCGGCGGTGGCCGGAATGGTGCCTAAAATGGCGGCGCACCCGAAGGGTAGAAGTGATTTGATCGAAGCGAATTGCTTGATGTTCATGGCGTGAGTGTGTGAATAGCTGGGAAATTTGGGATGTTTGCTTATTTTATTAGGCTAGCACAAAAGTTTGCCCCCCAAAAAGGGCAATTTCGAAATCACCCTACCCTGTCGGCGGGAACCTAGCTTTTTTGTTCGTTACGGGTTTCATTGCTGATAAATTCCTTTTTTGTGAAGGTGCTGCAAATTTTCTTCTTATCAGTCTTTGGGGCTGCCGGGAGCGAGGTGTGGTGGTCAATGCGCGCTCTGGAACGTCCTGATGTTCCCGCCGGGCTTGAAGAGGCACCTATTGATCAATTCATTCGGGCGAAGCAGCAGGAGCTCGGGCTTGCGTTTTCAGAACCTGCCGGGAAGCGGGTGTTGGCCCGCCGGTTGGCTTTCGATCTTTGGGGGATGCCTCTTTCGCCCGAGAGGGTGAATGCCTTTGTTCAAGACGAAAGGCCCGGGGCCTATCGTGAGCTGGTGGATGAACTATTGGCCTCACCTAGATATGGCGAGCGGTGGGCGCGTCACTGGCTGGATTTGGTGCATTTCGGAGAGACCCATGGATACGACAAGGACAAGCCCCGTAATCATGCCTGGCCTTACCGGGATTACGTCATTCGATCACTGAACGAAGACAAGCCCTATGCGCGATTTGTGCGTGAGCAGATCGCCGGAGATGTGCTCTGGCCCCATCGACGTGATGGTATCGAGGCCACTGGTTTTTTAGCGGCAGGGCCATGGGATTTCATCGGACACGCGGAAGTGCCCGAGACCAAGATTGATGGGAAGGTGGCGCGCCATCTTGATCGTGATGACATGGTTACGACGGTCATGACGTCCTTTTGCTCGCTGACCGTCCAGTGTGCCCAATGCCATGATCATAAGGCGGATCCCGTGACGATGAAGGATTACTATTCTTTGCAGTCGGTTTTCGCGGCCCTTGATCGGGCTGACCGCGGGTATGATTTGGATCCAGTGCTTGCTCAAAAGCGCGCGGCCCTCGCCACACGGATCCGGGAGAAACAAGCGGAGCTGGGTGAGGTTCGGACCAAAATCGAAAGTACGAAATCTCCCGAACTTAAGAAACTCGAAAAAGTAATTAGAGACGTACGGGGAATCCGATCCGATCATTACGGCTATCATAGTCAGGTTGCGGGCCGGCAGGAGACGGTGAAGTGGGTGCAGGTCGATTTGGGGAGTTCTCTTCCGATGGACAAAGTGGAGATTTTTCCGGCTGACGAGTATGGCTTTCAGGATTTTGGATTTCCCCATCGTTTTCGAGTTGAGGTTTCCGATGTTGAGGATTTTTCCTCGAAATCAATTCTTTCGGATCAAACGGGATCTGATTTTCCCCGCCCCGGAGCAGGTCCGGTGGTGATCGATGCGCGGGGAAAGAAGGCTCGCTTTGTCCGAATCGTCGCCACCAGGTTGTGGAGTCGTCGTCAAGCAGGAGGGCCTTTGAGCAATGATTGGATCTTCGCCTTGAGCGAGTTGCAGGTGATTTCAAAGGGGGAGGTTTTGGAGCTGCATCAAGTGACATCTCTCGACTCCATTGAAGCGATGCCGCGTTGGGGGCGTGCCAATCTTGTTGATGGCAGAGCCGGAACCGGAGTTACTCAAATTGATCCCCAAAAAAAAGAGCGCCACGATCTGCTTTTGCAGGAGCTCGCAG